>JAZRMI010000001.1:0-21557 GCA_045647405.1 Acutalibacteraceae bacterium
GCTCTGCCTTCAATATCGTCACGGATTGAGGGGACTTGTGTTGTAAGCATATTGCCGTCAATAGTAGTTTTCAATCCTAATGCATTAAGGATTGAAACAATTTTGTCGGTTGGAATATCAACACCCAAAAGTTCTAAGATACTGTCGGTAGTTACCTTTAAAATCTTATCCTCAGGTAAACCGCAGTTTCTGTCAAGTGCACCGTCGATAATATCGCCTGCATCAAGTTCATATATAAGTTGTAATGCACGCTCCATAGCGTATTCAACATTTATAATGTCTACACCTTTTTCAAATCTTCCGCTGGCTTCTGTACGGATACCTAAAGTTCTACCTGTGTGGCGCACATTATCACGGCGGAATTTAGCAGACTCTAAGAATAAATCGGTTGTGTCATTCTCAATTTCGCTTTCTTTACCGCCCATAATACCTGCAAGGCAAGATGGCTTTTCTCCGTCAGCAATAACGAGCATACTTTCGTTCAATTCATAATCTTTGCCGTCAAGAGTTGTGATTTTTTCGCCCTGTTTCGCATTTCTTACAATGATTTTTTTATCTGCCAAATCATTGTAATTGAAAGCGTGCATAGGCTGTCCTGTTTCAAGCATAACGAAGTTGGTAATATCAACAATGTTATTAATTGGGCGCATACCTGATGCTAAAAGGGATTTTTGCATCCAGTCGGGGGATTCTTTTATGCGAAGATTTTTAACAACTCTGCCAATGTATCTTGGGCATAAATCGTAGTTTTTAACCTCAACATCAATAAAATCTTTAATATCACCGCCAACCGTTTTATAAGCGGGGACGGGCGCTTTAAACTCGGTGCCGAGAACAACGCTGATTTCTTTTGCAACACCGATGAAGCAGTTGCAGTCAGGACGGTTTGCAGTAATCTTGAAATCAATAATATAATCATCAAGGCCTAAAACTTCACGCATATCAGTACCGATAACTTCGGTATCTTTAAGGATTAAAATGCCGTTAACTGATGCACCTTCATAATCACTTTCGCTGATGCAAAGTTCTTCACCTGAACACAACATACCGTTAGATTCGACACCACGAAGTTTTCCCTTTACAATATGAGCGCCACAGGGGAGATAACTGTCATCTAAAGCGGCAGGCACTAAGTCGCCCTTTTTAACGTTCTGTGCGCCTGTCACAATTTGCACAAGTTCATCTTTGCCGATATTCATCTGGCAGATTTGCAAATGGTCGCTGTTTTCGTGAGGTGCAATTTCCTCAATTCGTGCCACAACAACATTTTTAAGGTTTTCGCCCTGTTTTTCAATGCTTTCAACCTCAAAACCTGCCATAACCATTTTATCGCAAAGTTCTTCAACAGGAACATTTATATCAACATAATATTTTAATGTTTTAAGTGAAATTTTCATATTATATTACCTCCTTAAAACTGGTCTAAGAAACGTTTATCGTTCTCAAACAAGAGACGGATATCGCTTATTTTATAACGGGTTGTAGTCAGACGGTCAAGACCGATACCAAAAGCGAAGCCTGAATATTCATCGGGGTCAATCCCGCAACTGCGAAGTACATTCGGGTGTACCATACCGGCACCCAATATTTCAATCCAACCACTGCCTTTACAAACTCGGCATCCTTTTCCTCCGCATTCCGAACAGGTTACATCAACCTCAACAGACGGCTCTGTGAAAGGGAAGAATGAGGGGCGGAATTTAACTGCTGTGTCTTTTCCGTAAATTTCGTGCGCAAATTCTTCAAGAACGCCTTTAAGGTCACACATAGTCACACCTTTGTCAACAACCAAACCTTCGATTTGGTGGAAAACAGGTGAGTGTGTTGCGTCAACTTCGTCGGCACGGAAAACTCTGCCGGGACAAATAACACGGATAGGCGGTTTGCGGTTTTCCATTGTTCTGATTTGTGCCGCAGAAGTTTGAGTGCGAAGCAAAATGTTTTCTGCTAAGTAGAATGTATCTTGCATATCTCGTGCAGGGTGGTCGGCAGGAACATTAAGACATTCAAAGTTATAGTGGTCTGTTTCCACCTCAGGACCGTCCACAACATCAAATCCCATAGAGGTGAATATGTCAATCATATCATCCAAAACTGTGTTTAACGGGTGAAGTCTGCCATTTTTCACAGGTTTTGCAGGCATAGTAATATCAATAGTTTCATCTTTTAGTTTCTGCTCAAGCGCCAAGGCTTTCATCTCGTCAACCTTTTTTGAAATAAGGTTTTCTACAGTTTGTTTTGCCTCGTTTACAAGTTGTCCCATAATGGGGCGTTCTTCGGGAGAGAGCGAGCCCATTTGCTTTAAGATAGCGGTAAGTTCACCTTTTTTACCTAAATATTTTACACGCAAACTTTCAATTTCAGTTTGGTCTTTAGCATTTGCAATCGCAGTTTGCGCCTGATTGCTTATTGCTTCAAGTTGTGCTTTCATTAAAAAACCTCCAAAAAATAAAATAAGCCCCGTCCATAACAGGACGAAGCATAAAAATCTTCGCGGTACCACCCGTAATTTTTGCCAAAAGCAAACACTCTTGTAACCTATAACGGAGTTTTCCGTCAGTACCTACTGCAATTTTCAGCACTGCTGCTCAAAAGGGAACTTCAGAAAATACCGAACACTTATATCCGCTTTCAGCCTTGACGGACACTCTCTAAAAGGCGGTAAGAACTTACTTTCCTTTGTCAATGCATTTACAAGACATATATTACCACTAAAATTTATAATTTGCAAGTATTTTTTCTTTAAATTTAGTTTAAAATGTGATATAATAGTCTAAAATCATAAAAAAGGAAGAAAAAATGTTTAAAAATTTGGAATTGCAAGCCTTTAATTCGGCTATGGAAATAATAAAACTTGCCAATTTAAAGGCTAAAAATATTTTAGTTGTCGGTTGTTCTACGAGTGAAATTTTGGGTGATGAAATTGGCACCAATTCTTCACCGCAAGCCGCAAAAGCGGTTTTTGACGGTATATATCGTGCTACAACTGAAAAAGGTGTTTTCCTTGCCGCTCAGTGTTGTGAACATCTGAACAGAGCGATTATTATTGAGGCTGACGCTCTGCCAAATGCTGAAATTGTTAATGTCATACCGCAAGCCAAGGCGGGCGGTTCATTTGCAACTACGGCTTATAATTCTTTTGAAAATCCTATTGCGGTTGAGAATATAAAGGCACACGCCGGAATTGATATCGGTTTTACAATGATTGGTATGCACATAAAAGCAGTTGCGGTGCCTGTAAGACTTGAAAATAACAAAATAGGCGACGCTGTTGTTTTGGCGGCACGAAGCCGCCCGAAGTTTATAGGCGGCGAACGTGCCGTATATAATCAAAGTTTAACTTGACATATAACTATACTTAAAGTATCATTTTTATTAAGGTAAGGTGAAATTTATGAAATATGAAGTTTTAAAATTATTATCTCAAAATGCTAAGTATACCCATGAGGATATGGCCACTATGTTGGGAATAACTGCAAACGAAGTTCAAAATATCGTTAAGACTCTTGAAAAAGACGGTTTGATTCGTGGTTATAAAGCAGTTATTGACTGGGAAAAAATGGACGGAGCGTATGTTTCTGCTATCGTTGAATTGAATGTTGTTCCAAAAGCGGGACTCGGTTTTGAAGAAGTTGCCGAAAAGGTTATGAAATACAGAGAAGTGGAAGCAGTTTATCTTATGTCGGGCGACTATGACCTTAATGTTATTGTTAAAGGTAAGACTTTACAGGATATTGCACGCTTTGTTGCAAAGGAACTTGCAACTATTGATTCCGTAAATTCAACTGCTACGCACTTTGTAATGCGCCGTTATAAAGAAATGGATGTTGAGTTGATTTCGGGCAGTAATGATGACAGGGGGCAACTCTTCGTATGATAGATTACGGCAAGATATTAAATAAAACTGTTACCGATATTAAACCGTCGGGAATTAGAAAGTTTTTTGATATTGCCGCTACTATGGACGATGTAATTTCTCTCGGAGTGGGTGAGCCTGATTTTCAAACCCCTTGGGCAATCAGAAAAGCAGGTATTGACTCATTGCAGAGAGGAAAAACCAAATACACTTCTAATTGGGGACTTATTCAGTTAAGAGAAGAAATTTCAAAATATTCAAAGCGAAAATTCGGTGTTGAGTATAACCCTAATGATGAGATTTTGGTAACTGTCGGCGGTAGCGAAGCAATAGATGCGGCAATCCGTGCGGTTGTAAGTTGTGGTGATGAAGTAATCATTCCGCAACCGAGTTATGTTTGTTATGAACCTATCACAAGTCTTGCAGGCGGTAAACCTGTTATTATAAACACAAAGGCAGAGAATGATTTCAAGTTAACTGCCCAAGAGTTAAAAGAGGCAATTACACCTAAAACTAAGGTTTTAATTTTGCCATATCCCTCTAACCCAACAGGAGCAATTATGGAAAGGGAAGACCTTTTGGAAATTGCGAATGTGCTTAAAGAGACTAATATTTTAGTATTATCGGACGAAATTTATGCTGAACTTACTTTTTCAGGCAAACCGCACGTTTCTTTTGCTTCAATAGATGGTATGTGGGAACGCACGATTACAGTTAACGGCTTTTCAAAAGCATTTTCTATGACAGGTTGGCGTTTAGGTTACGCTTGCGGACCAAAACCGATAATTGACCAAATCACAAAAATACATCAGTTTGGAATTATGTCTTCACCAACAACCAGTCAGTATGCGGCTATTGAGGCGCTTCGAAACTGTGATGAAGATGTGCAGTATATGCTTAAACAGTATGATATGCGCAGAAGAATGATGGTTTCGGGATTTAATAATATTGGCTTAGAGTGTAGAGAGCCAAAAGGTGCTTTTTATGCGTTTCCGTCAATTAAGTCCACGGGAATGTCGAGTGACGAATTTTGTGAAAAGCTATTGTATTCCAAAAAGGTTGCAGTTGTTCCCGGAACTGCTTTCGGTCAAAGCGGTGAGGGATTTATCCGTGCTTCTTACTGTTATTCAGTAGAGCATATAAAGGAAGCAATACTACGAATTGGCGAATTTTTAAAAGAAATATGAATTTTAACCTTGCGAGTTTATTCTTGCAAGGTTTTTATTTGAAAATATTTTAAAAAAATTGAATATTTTTGTTGACAAAATAAATTATTATGGTATAATAGTCATTGCGCTATGGTGGATGTAGCTTAGTTGGTTAAAGCGCCAGTTTGTGGCACTGGAGACCGTGGGTTCGAGTCCCATCTTCCACCCCATATTTTACGGTACGATTTTTCGTACCGTAAATTTTAAATTTAATAGACACTTTGGGGTGTCGTCAAGCGGTAAGACACAGCACTTTGACTGCTGCATTCGTAGGTTCGTCGAAGCAGTTGTGAAGCCGCGTTAGGCTTTGCAATCTGCGAAGTCTCGAGCAGTGAGATTTTTTCGGTAACACTCGCAGTGTTCGAAAAAATACACAGCGCAGAGTACCCTGCCACCTGGCAGGATTCTTAAAACGTTAAAATTAAATATTGGGGTGTCGTCAAGCGGTAAGACACAGCACTTTGACTGCTGCATTCGTAGGTTCGAATCCTGCCACCCCAGCCAAATACAAAACCCGACCATTATGGTTGGGTTTTGTATTTGATATAGTAAAAAGCAGGATGAGAACCGTAGGTTCGTCGAAGCAGTTGTGAAGCCGCGTTAGGCTTTGCAATCTGCAAAGTCTCGAGCAGTGGGATTTTTTCGGTAACATTCGCAGTGTTCGAAAAAATACACAGCGCAGAGTACCCTGCCACCCCAGCCAAAAATTCCAAGGACTATTACTTCTTCATTCTTATCTAATACTTCGTCTTTTTATTGCTTTCATAAATAATTTTTGCTATAATAAACCCAAAGGAAGTGGAACAATGCATAATTTTTTTGTTGATAACAGTATGAAGCAAAATAACCGTTACATAATTTCGGGAACGGATTATAACCATATTATAAATGTTTTGAGAATGGGTGTGGGGGATACTTTTCTTGTAAGCGCTGATGGTAAAAGTGATTTGTGCGAGATTGAAAGTTTTGATAATGAAACTGTAACGGCTTTAGTTTTGGAAGAAAACTATCAGAATACCGAACTTCCTATAAAAATCTATCTTTTCCAAGGTTTGCCTAAAAGCGATAAAATGGAATTTATAATTCAAAAAGCGGTTGAACTTGGCGTTTATGCGGTTGTTCCTACTGAAATGAACAGATGCGTTGTTAAACTTGATGACAAGAAAAAGAAATCAAAAATTTCCCGTTGGCAGTCTATTTCTGAAAGTGCCGCTAAACAGAGCAAAAGAAATTATATACCAAAAATTTATGATGTTTTGTCATATAAACAGGCGTTAAATATGGCAAGCGAACTTGATTTGTTGATCGTGCCTTATGAGAATAAAGACGGAATGAAAGCAACAGCAGAAGTGTTAAATAAACTTCAAAACTGCAAATCTGTTGGAATTTTAATTGGAGCAGAGGGCGGTTTTGAAGAAAATGAAATTGCGCTTGCTAAAGAAATGGGCGGAGAGATTATTTCTCTTGGTAAGCGTATCTTGCGCACCGAAACCGCCGCTATCACAAGCGTTGCAATGTGTATGTTAAATGCTGAAATGAACTCTAAGGAATAATATAATGAAACAATTACCAAAAGAATATATTGCAAGAATGAAAGCGCTTTTAGGCGATGAATATTGTGATTATGAAGAAGTATTAAATGAGCCACCTGTAAAGGCTTTTAGAGTCAATACCGATAAAATAACGCTTGTCGATTTTGAAAAACTGAATATATTTTCAAATAAAAAGATACCGTATGTTGAAAACGGATTTTTCTTAGATTATGAAAAGGTGGGTAACCATCCGTATCACCACGCAGGAATGATTTATGTTCAAGAGCCTGGTGCTATGGCTCCTGCCGAATGTATTGATATTAACCCTGACTGGACGGTGCTTGATATGTGTGCCGCCCCAGGTGGTAAAAGCACACAAATTAAAAATAAACTCGGCGAAAATGGGGTATTAGTATCTAATGAAATTATCCCGTCACGCTGTAAAATTCTTACCGGCAATATTGAAAGGTTAGGTCTTTCAAATACTGTTACAACCTGTATGGACACCGAAAAACTTGCGAAAACTTTCCCAAACACTTTTGATTTAATTATGGTTGATGCGCCCTGTTCGGGCGAGGGTATGTTCCGCAAGGAAGAAGTTGCTATAACCGAATGGAGTCCTGAAAATGTTGAAAAATGCGCTAAAAGGCAGACCGAGATTTTAGAAAATGCAGTAAAATGCCTTAAAAACGGCGGTTATATTATTTATGCCACTTGCACCTTTTCCTTGGAAGAAAACGAAAAGGTGATTGATTTGTTTTTGCAAAATCACCCTGAATTTGAAATAGTACCTGTTAAGGAATCGGTGAAAAATCACACTTGCGACGGTATTTTCTACGATGGCTGTAAATATGAAAATATACACTTTACAAGGCGTTTTTACCCTCATAAATCAAAAGGTGAGGGACAGTTTATGGCAGTGTTGCATAACACAAATCAAACTGAAACTTATAATAAACAAAAATCAAACACCGCACAAAAAATTGATAATACAGTATTTCAGTTTTTGGATGATGTTTTGGTTGATTACAATAAGGAAAATGTACGACTTTATAACGGAAATCCTGTATATTTCACACCTGATTTTGAAGTGAAAGACGGCGTGGCATTTTCGTGCGGTATAACAATAGGAGAAGTGCGAAAAAATTATATCCAACCCCACCATCAATTTTTTATGGCAATGGGTAAATATTTTAAACGGAGGATTGAACTGACAGCCAATAGTGAAGAAGTTAAAAAATATCTTCACGGGGAAGAAATTGCTTGTGAATGTCAAAACGGTTGGGCAGTTGTTATGGTTGATGGCTGTGCGCTTGGCGGTGTAAAGGTTGTAAACGGTATTGCCAAAAACCATTATCCAAAAGGGTTAAGAACTTTATAACTTGATTTTTTGATAGCAGATGCTATAATGCATCTGCTTTTTGTTTACTTATAAAAAATTTTGTGGTATAATATATTTGTAAAAATTTGCATTGTGAGGTGAGGGAATGGACAAGTTTGTTTTGCATAGTAAATATCTGCCGACAGGCGACCAACCGCAAGCCATTGAACAGTTAGTAGATGGAATTAATAACGGTGATAAGCAACAGGTTTTGCTTGGTGTAACGGGCTCGGGTAAGACCTTTACAATGGCGAATATTATTGAAAAAGTAAACCGTCCTACGCTCGTTTTGGCACACAACAAAACACTCGCCGCACAACTTTGTAGTGAGTTCAAGGAATTCTTCCCTGAGAATGCGGTGGAATATTTTGTCTCCTAGTATGTGATTTGGCTCAAAAACTTAAATTTTATGCGGGTTTTTGGTACATCGCAACACTAAATAACACATAATAAAGCTATATAAAAACAAAAAATTGTGACCTAAATTCGTGTAAATGAATTTAGGCCATTTTTAGGTCAATTTAAATTGTTGGTTATTTTTAATAAAATTTGATTTATAATATCAAAATTATATTCTTCGTATAATGCGTTACAATATACATTGTTTTTATTCTTTTCATCATCAAAAACAATCGTAAAGGGTCCAATTGTTTTAAGCCATTTAACTTTAACTCCAAAACCTAATCCTTGAATATAATTTTGCTTAAAATGTTCTTTTTCAGGAAGTACAATTCCTATTGCTTTTATATTGAGTGTTTGTTTATAAAAAGATTTTATATAAATAATATCGCCGGGTTTTATTGAATAAATCATTTGATATATACTAGTTGCTTCATCTTCTTTATAACCAACATAAGCACCTTCTTTATCAAAAAATAAATCAGTTACGTCTTTGCCTTCATAGTTTGCTCCAATACCCCAAATTGCCATTTGAATTCATTCTCCATTCAATAATATAATTACCATTCTTGGTCTGACTTTGTTAGTTCGTTATAAATATCAGAATTTGTGCGATATAATGTGCATTTTTCACCAGTTGAACTTAGTGTAAAAACAATTTCATCTTTAGATTTGATTTCGATTTTAAATTTTTCTTTAT
The DNA here is from genome assembly GCA_045647405.1 of Acutalibacteraceae bacterium. GTDB lineage: Bacteria > Bacillota > Clostridia > Oscillospirales > Acutalibacteraceae > UBA737. Next base: position 9,077 of record JAZRMI010000001.1, read on the forward strand.
TTTTAACTTTGAAAGAACCATTATCAATTGAATAATCCGATAATTTATTTGGTACACAATATTCGTCGTAATTATAATCCGAACTCGTTACAAACTCTAATCCGGTATAATATGATAAATACAATTCATCATATTGAATCGAAAGACAGTCGCTTGCATTGCCGTGTTTGTCTATTGTTGCCCAAAATGCAAAACCACCAGGATACAGGTTAACTGAGTCGAATTTTAAAAATTCAACTAATCTAAATTTTTGCACGAACGATGAAACTCTGCTATCACTGAGCAGATTATTTAGTTCATGGTCATAAGTGTTTAGTAAAGCGCTTAAAATTTGTTCAATTTTTCCTATATCTTTAAATCCAATATCGCAGGCATTGATTTTTTCGCGTAGAACATTTATATTATCAGTATTTCCGCTTTCGATATATTGATTAAATTCATTGTTGATTTCGTTGTATAATTTTTGAGTAACATCTGATAAAATATCTTTTGCTCCACTATAATCTTCTGCAAGCTTTGCATATTTACCTGAGTTAATTAAATCGTTTTCTTGATAGGCTATTTCTGCTAACTTATATGCACATTCATTCGCTTTTTGTTTTGAATCTTTGAAATCTTTCGCACAGTCAAAATAAAATAACGCTGACTTAAAATCTTTTGAATCAAAGCTTTTTGTTGCATATCTATAAAATTCTTCGTTTTTTAAGTTTGGAATTAAGTCAGGATATTTTACAGGGTCTATATTAAAATTTTTACATTCAACAGAAATAAAACTCAGTAATGTTTCGGAAGAAGTTCTTTTGATAATTTTTTCATATGTAATACCATTATCATCAAATTTTGAGATATCGGTATAAATCACCTTGCCGTCAACAACATCATCACTGCTGATTGTATTTTTTGAAAAAAGACTATTTAAGTCTATCTTTTTCGTAGTAGCATTTGGAATTAAACTTAAATAGGAATATAAAGCATCGCAATCATCAGTTGCTTGTACTTTATAAACAAGGTTTTTTTTATTTTTTTGTACTATTATATATTCAGTTAATTCTTTATTTGTAAACCAAGTTGCACTATCTTCGCTTTCTTTATAGTCTATTACATCAATTTCGTTTTCTTCCATTAATCTTATAAAAGCATCTAATGTGGGACAATAATCAAACAAAGTAACAGAATATTGATTTGATTTTGAGTTGCTAGTTGTAGATTTGTTTCCACATGAAGAGCAAAACATTGTAATCAAGATCACCAATAACACAGATAAAAATTTTTTCATTTTACATTCCTCCAAAAATAAAAAATGCGGCTACCGAAGTAACCGCATAAAAAACGCAAACTCCGATAGTCGCCAAACCAATTCAATATAAAGGGCAATAAGCACAATCATATCTAAGGAATTTGCATTTTTATCAAATTTAAGATATGATTATACAAACAGAAATAACAACCCTTTAAAAATAAAAAGATTGCCCCTATTTTTATATTCAATTGGTTTGGCTAGTATATTTTACCACATTTGTCCTTAAAATACAACATAAAATGTTTACTATAAAAAAACTTTATGATATACTAAATAAAAATAACTTTAATAATTACGAATTACGCATTGTTTGTAAATTATATATCTATGAGAGGAGTGAGAACGTGGCGGACAAGTTCATTTTACATTCAAATTACAAGCCGACAGGCGACCAACCGCAAGCCATTGAACAGTTAGTAGATGGAATTAATAACGGTGATAAGGAACAGGTTTTGCTTGGTGTAACAGGTTCGGGAAAGACCTTCACAATGGCAAATATTATCGCAAATGTGAACCGTCCGACCCTCGTTCTCGCTCATAATAAAACACTTGCCGCACAACTTTGTAGTGAGTTCAAGGAATTCTTCCCTGAGAATGCGGTTGAATATTTTGTATCATATTATGACTATTACCAACCCGAAGCGTATATACCAGGAAGTGACACTTATATTGAAAAAGACTCATCGATTAATGACGAAATTGATAAATTGCGCCACTCAGCAACCTGTGCTTTGTCTGAAAGACGGGATGTAATTATCGTGGCATCTGTTTCTTGTATCTATTCTTTGGGTAACCCGATTGATTACAGAAATATGGTTATTTCTTTGCGGACGGGTATGCAAAAAGGCCGTGACGATTTAATTGCGAAACTTGTCGATTTGCAGTATGAAAGAAATGATATAAACTTTATCCGAAATAAGTTCAGGGTGCGTGGCGATACGGTTGAGATTTTCCCCGCATATAGTATGGAAAATGCGATTAGAGTTGAATTTTTTGGCGACGAGATTGACCGTATTTGCGAAATTAACACCGTCACTGGCGAAGTAAAAACCCTTTTGTCTCATATTGCAATTTATCCCGCATCCCATTATATAGTTCCGCAAGACAAGATGGAAGATGCCATAAATGACATTAAAAACGAGATGGAAGAAAGGGTACAGTATTTTATCGAAAATGAGCAGTTGATTGAGGCGCAGAGAATCCGTCAGCGCACCGAATATGATATTGAAATGTTGCGAGAAATAGGTACTTGCAAGGGTATTGAAAACTATTCGAGAGTTTTGTCACGAAGACCGCCCGGCAGTGTTCCATCAACCTTGCTTGATTATTTTCCTGACGATTTTTTGCTGTTTGTTGATGAATCGCACGTGACCTTGCCGCAAGTGAGAGGTATGTATGGCGGTGACAGGGCGAGAAAAGAAAATTTGGTGCAGTATGGTTTCCGTCTGCCGTCTGCTTTCGATAACCGCCCCTTAAATTTTGAAGAATTTTACAAACATATAAATCAAGCGGTGTTTGTTTCGGCAACACCAGGAGAGTTTGAAAAAGATAAAGCCACACAAATTGTTGAACAGGTTATCCGTCCGACAGGTCTTTTAGACCCGTTAATTTCTGTAAGGTCTACTGATGGACAAATTGACGATTTGGTTTCTGAAATCAATCAAAGAGTTGCTAAAAAAGAGCGAGTTTTAATCACAACGCTTACCAAAAAAATGGCGGAGGATTTGACCGATTATTTATCAAATATTGATATTAAAGTCCGCTATATGCATTATGACATTGACACTATTGAGCGTATGGAAATTATTAGAGATTTGCGTCTTGGTGAATTTGATGTGCTTGTTGGTATAAACCTATTAAGAGAGGGACTTGATATACCCGAAGTTTCGCTTGTGGCAATTCTTGATGCTGATAAAGAGGGCTTTCTTAGAAGCGAAACCTCGCTTGTGCAGACCATCGGTCGTGCCGCCCGTAATTCTGAGGGTACAGTTATTATGTATGCCGATACTTTGACGCCGTCTATGGAAAGAGCAATCCGTGAGACCGAGCGTCGTAGGGCTATCCAACAATCTTATAACGAGAAAAACGGCATTACACCTAAAACTATTATTAAAGATGTCCACGAAGTATTGGAAATCGGCACAAAGGTTAAGGATAAGCCGATTTCACGAATGTCAAAACTTGAGCGTGAGGCAGAAATTAAACGCCTTACAAATGAAATGAAAGCGGCGGCTAAAATTCTTGAATTTGAATATGCCGCAACTTTACGAGATAAAATCAATAAACTTAGAAAGGGTTAATACTCTTGGTAAACGAAAAGATTATTATAAAAGGCGCTAGCGAGCACAATTTAAAAAATATTGATGTTGAAATTCCAAGGGATAAACTAATTGTTTTTACAGGACTTTCGGGAAGCGGTAAATCTTCGCTTGCATTTGATACTATTTATGCAGAGGGTCAAAGGCGGTATGTTGAGTCACTTTCTTCCTATGCCCGTCAATTTTTAGGTCAGATGGAGAAGCCGAATGTTGAGGTTATTGAGGGTCTTTCTCCCGCAATATCAATCGACCAAAAAACCACTTCTAAAAACCCTCGTTCTACTGTTGGTACTGTAACCGAAATATACGATTATTTGCGCCTGTTATATGCAAGAGTTGGTGTTCCGCATTGTCCGATATGCGGCAAGGAAATTACACAACAAACAACCGACCAAATTGTTGATGCGGTTATGAAACTCGAAAACGGAACTAAAATACAAGTTTTGTCACCAATAGTTAAGGGAAGAAAAGGCGAATATAAAAAGGAACTTGAAAACATTAGAAAACAAGGCTATGCCCGTGTCAGAATCGACGGTCAGATTTATGATTTGTCAGAAGAAATAAAACTCGAAAAGAATAAAAAACACTTAATTGAAGTTATTGTTGACCGCCTTGTTATTAAAGAGGATATTATTTCACGTTTAACTGATAGTATTGAAACCGCCACTAATCTTTCAGGTGGTCTTATTGCAGTTGACGTAATCGGTGGGGAAGAGATGCAGTTTTCTCAGACCTACGCTTGTGACGAGCACGGAATAAGTATTCCGGAACTGACACCTACAATGTTTTCATTTAACAGTCCTTTTGGTGCTTGTCCAACTTGCACAGGTCTTGGAATGTTTATGAAAGTTAATCCAAAACTTGTAATCAATGACCCCGAAAAATCTTTGCTTGACGGTGCTATAAAAGCGTCAGGCTGGGGCGTTAATTCATGGCTTAATCCTGATGCTTCCACCATTGCGGAAATGTATTATAGAGGTATAGCAGAGCATTACGATTTTGATATTAATCTTCCGTTTAAGGATATACCCGAAAATGCTAAAAACGCCGTTTTATATGGTACTAACGGCGAAAAAATCAAACTTGTAAGAAATACTGATTATGGCGGCGGCACATATTATGCCGAGTTTGAGGGTGTTATAAACAACCTTGAAAGGCGTTATAAAACTACAACAAGTGATTATGCCCGTAACGAAATTGAAAGTTATATGACAGAGTTACCATGTCCCGACTGTAGCGGTCATAGGTTAAAACCCGAATATCTTGCAGTTACAGTGGGCGGCAAAAATATTATTGAATTTTGTGATATGTCGGTAAGCCGTGAACTTGAGTTTATTGATTCTTTGGAATTTTCTCAGCGTGACCAGATGATTGCAAAACCGATTTTGAAAGAAATCAAGGAAAGGCTATCGTTTTTGCAGAGTGTGGGACTTGAATATCTTAATTTGTCTCGTTCTTCGGGTACGCTTTCAGGTGGGGAAAGTCAGCGTATACGATTAGCAACCCAAATCGGTTCTTCGCTTATGGGTGTGCTTTATATTCTTGATGAGCCAAGCATTGGTCTTCACCAAAGGGATAATGACCGCTTGATTTCTACTTTAAAACGTTTGCGTGACCTTGGTAATACTGTAATAGTTGTAGAACACGATGAAGATACAATGCGTGCGTCTGACTATGTTTTAGACATCGGACCGGGTGCCGGTATTCACGGCGGAAATGTTGTTTTTTCAGGGGAATTGAAAAATTTTGAAGATTGCAAAGAATCGGTGACTTCCGATTATCTTTACGGCAGAAAATCAATTCCCGTACCAAAAAACAGAAGAAAAGGTAACGGCAGTTATTTGACAGTAAAGGGCGCAAATGAAAACAATCTTAAAAATGTAAATGTTAAAATTCCGCTTGGCACTTTTACTTGTGTTACAGGTGTGTCGGGCAGCGGTAAATCCTCACTTGTAAATGATATTCTTTATAAAGTTTTAGCAAATAAACTTAATAACGCTAAGACTTTCGCAGGTGAATATAAGTCGGTTGAAGGTATTGAAAATCTTGATAAGGTTATAAATATCGACCAAGCGCCGATTGGCAGAACACCCCGTTCTAACCCTGCAACATATACGGGTGTATTTGGTGATATCAGAGAACTTTTTGCCTCAACTAAAGACGCTAAAATGCACGGATATAATGCAGGCCGATTCTCCTTTAATGTCAAAGGCGGACGTTGTGAAGCCTGTCAAGGAGACGGTATTTTAAAGATTGAGATGCACTTTTTACCTGACATATATGTACCTTGTGAAGTGTGTGGCGGCAGTAGATACAACCGTGAGACTTTAAATGTAAAATACAGGGGAAAAAATATATATGATGTTCTTGAAATGACGGTTGAAGAGGGAATGTATTTCTTTGAAAGCATACCGAAAATTCACCGCAAACTGAAAACTTTGTATGAAGTAGGTCTCGGATATATTAAAATCGGACAACCTGCAACCACTTTGTCGGGCGGTGAGGCTCAGCGTGTAAAACTCGCTACTGAACTTTCAAAAAGAAGTACAGGAAAGACCATTTATATTCTTGACGAACCGACGACAGGACTTCATACTGCTGATGTTCATAAACTGATTGAGGTGTTACAGCGTTTTGTTGATGCAGGTAATACCGTGCTCGTAATTGAGCATAATTTAGATGTTATAAAGACCGCCGACCATATTATTGATTTAGGTCCTGAAGGCGGTGATATGGGCGGTACTGTGGTTGTAAGCGGCACTCCTGAAAAAGTGGCAGAATGTGATAAATCTTATACAGGCAAATTTCTTAAGAAAATGCTTTAATTTACACATTATTCACCATTGAATTTTAAAATAGTATAAAATGTTAAAGAGGTGAAAATATTGTTTGGGTATATTAAAACTGATAAAAGTGAACTGAAAATCAAAGAATTTGAGACCTATAAGGCGGTTTATTGCTCGCTTTGTAAGGCAATGGGTAAATATTATGGTTTACTGTCTCGGTTTACGCTGAATTATGATTTCACCTTTTTGGCATTACTAAACTTGTCTTTAAAAGACGGTTGTGATATAATTGAAAAAAAGCATTGCACGTTTAATCCTCTTAAAAAATGTAATTTTTGTAAAGATGATACCGCTTTTAAAATGCCTGCGGCGGCTTCAATGATTATGTCATACTATAAATTGCTTGATAATATTGAGGATGAAAAAGGTATTAAAAAAATAGGTTATATTGTTTTAAAACCTATTTTAAAATCGAGTTATAAAAAAGCAAAAAAAGATTATTCAATTATTGATGAAATTGTGTCTGAATATATAAAAGAACAAACTTTACTTGAAAAGAGTAATTGTAATGAAATCGACCGTATTGCAGACCCAACCGCAAAGGCACTTTCGAATATATTAATGCTTTGCAGTGATGATAATTCGCAAAAACGGGTTTTAGAGCGGATAGGATATTGTCTTGGTAGATACATATACTTGTTAGATGCCTTTTGTGATTTGGAAGAAGATATTAAAAAAGGCTCTTACAATGTATTGAAAAACAAACCCAAAGAAGAAATTAAAGATTATATAGAAAAACAACTGTTTTTCTGTATCAATGAATCTGCAAAGGCTTTTGAACTTTTAGAAATAAAGAAGTATAAATCAATTCTTGGAAATATTATTTATTTAGGTCTTGAGCAAACCGCAAAAAAGGAGATTAAAGAATGAAAGACCCATATCAGATTTTAGGCGTAAACAGAAATTCCACCGATGAGGAAATTAAAGATGCTTACAGACAGTTGGCAAGAAAATATCATCCAGATAATTACGGTGATAATCCGCTTTCTGATTTAGCAGAAGAAAAGATGCAAGAAATCAACGAGGCTTATGATGCTATTATGAACACCCGAAAGGGTAATAAGAACAGCGGAAGTGATTATTCTGCGCAAAATTCTGATTTTCCCGAAGTTAGAAATTTAATAAGACAGGGAAGACTTGAACAAGCGCAAGAACTTCTTGACGGTGTACCGCCACAGAGCAGAAATGCTGAGTGGTATTTCTTGAACGGCACTGTGCTTTACAGACGTGGTTGGTTTGACCAAGCATACACAAGTTTTGCTACTGCTTCCCGTATGGACCCCTCTAACCCCGAATACCGCAATGCAGTTAATAATGCTCAAAGACAGTCTGCAAGACAGTTTAACAACCCTTACCGCACATATAACACTAACAGTTGCAGTGGTTGTGATGTCTGTCAAGGTCTTATTTGTGCTGACTGTTGTTGTGAATGTATGGGCGGCGACCTTTTAAGGTGCTGTTAATGAAAAACACTAATAAAATCACCCTTTGTGCCATAATGTCCGCTTTAGCAACGGTTATAATGTTGGTTTCATATTTTCCGTATTTAACCTATGCCGTACCTGCAGTTGCAGGACTTTGCATTATGGCGGTTGTTATCGAAATTAACTTAAAATGGGCGTTTTTTTCCTATATAATATCAAGTGTTTTAGTGTTTATGTTTGCTGAAACTGAAAGTAAACTGCTTTATATTTTTCTTTTCGGTTATTATCCTATTATTAAATCACTTATTGAAAAAATCGGAAATCAGATTATTGAATGGATATTAAAACTCTTGAATTTTAATATTTCGGTTGTTTTGGCTTATTTTATACTCACAAAACTTTTTATGTTGCCATTAGGTGATTTTGGACCTCTTGCTCAGTATGGCGTTATTATTTTACTTGGGCTTGGTAATATCGTATTTGTGGTTTATGATATTGCAGTTTCAAGAATGTCACAGTTTTATTATTATAAATTACATTCAAAAGTTAAAAAAATATTTAAAAATTAAGGAAAATTAATTTGATTAAGAATTATATTAAAACTCCCGATATTGATATTGAAATTTTATCAACAGTTGATTCCACAAATGATTATTTAAAGCAAATGGCTATCAAAGGTGCAAGTGATGGCACTATAGTAATTGCGAATGAACAGACAAAAGGCAAGGGAAGTAAAGGCAGAAGTTTTATATCTTTAAACGGCGGAATTTATTTGAGCGTTCTTATCCGTCCTGATTTTGAAAATTTTGATGCCACAGTAATTACTTCGCTCACTTCGGTTGCAGTCAGTAATGCTATTGAAGAAATTTGCGGTAAAACAACTGTAATCAAGTGGGTAAACGATGTTTTGCTGCAAAATAAAAAGGTTTGCGGAATTTTATGTGAATCTGCTTTTTCAAACAATAATAAGCCTGAATTTGTGGTTGTTGGAATTGGTATTAATTTTAATAAACCAAAAGAAGATTTTCCCGACGAAATTAAAGATATTGCAACATACCTTTATATAGAAGAAAATGAAGTAATCAAGGAAAAATTAACTGCAAAAGTTATTGACAACTTTTTTGAGATTTATAATTCTTTACCTAAAAAAGATTTTCTCGAAGTTTACCGCTCACGAAATTGTGTGTTAAATAAAAAAGTTAAAGTTATAAAAAACGGTTTAATTCAAAGCGCTACTGCTCTAAGTATTGATGACGAATGCCGTTTGTTAGTTAAATATGATGACGGTAACGAAGAATTATTGTCTTCTGCAGAAATCAGTATAAAATTAAAAGAACTATGAAAACATAGTTCTTTTTTTAATGATGGTGATGATGGCAATGTGTGTGAGGTGTTTTAATTTTGCAATTAATTTCTTTACATACTTCGTTTTTAGTTTCAAACTCAAGTGTTGAATGAAAAATATTAAATTCTTCTAATTCTTTTCGAATTTTAGTTTTAATTTCCGAAGGTGTTTCTGCGGTCACAATATGCATTGTAGCATAATTTGAATTTCCGTCAATACTCCAAATATGAATATGATGTATATCAATAATACCTTTAATTTTCATTAAGTGCTCGGAAATATGCTCAACAGTATATTCACTCGGCATTTTTTCACATAACACTTCTATTGATTTTTTTAAATTTTTTATTCCATTTAAAATTATAAATAGTGCCACACAAATTGAAAGCATAGGGTCTAAAAACCAAAAATCAGTAAAACGCATAATAATTGCGCCTATTAGCACCACAATCCAACCTAACACATCTTCCAACATATGTAGGTTAACGGCTTTTTGATTTAATGAGTCGCCATTGTGGGTAAAGTGGGCTGCTGCAATGTTTACTAAAACACCCACAACTGCAAATACTATCATTCCGTCATAATTGATTTCAGTTGGTGTTATAACTCGCTTGATAGCATTAATAATTACAGTTAAAGACCCGAACAATAAAATCATTATAGTGATTATACCGCCGATTACCGAATATCTCGAATAACCATAGGTGTAAATATTGTCGGGTTGTTTTTGGCTTTTCTTTTCTAAAAAGTATGAAATACCGATGCTTATTGCATCGCCGATGTCGTGAATGGCATCGGAAATAATTGCAATACTACCCGTAAAAAATCCGCCAATTAATTCAAATACCGAAAAAAACAGATTTAAAATAAAAGCAATTAAAATGTTATTATGTGTTTTCATAATATCTCCTAATATGAATATAGATGAGGCTTACTTCGTAAGAAAGTATGCCTCATCATAGAGTTTTCTATATAACTTTGCTTAAAAAGTCTTTAAGGCGTGGGCTTTTCGGATTATCAAATACTTCTTTAGGCGTGCCTTCTTCCATAATTATACCCTCATCTATAAAGAATACACGGTCGGCAACTTCTTTTGCAAATCCCATTTCGTGAGTTACAACTGCCATTGTCATACCGTCATTTGCTAATGACTTCATAACTTCAAGCACTTCGCCAACCATTTCGGGGTCAAGCGCCGATGTGGGCTCGTCAAAAAGCATAACTTCAGGTTGCATACAAAGCGCTCTGACAATAGCAACACGCTGTTTTTGTCCCCCCGATAACTGAGAGGGGTAGGAGTTTGCTCTGTCAGCAAGACCAACACGCTCTAAAAGTTTCATTGCACGTTCTTCGGCTTCTGTTTTAGAAAGTCCTAAAACTTTAATAGGGGAGATAGTCATATTTTTAAGAACAGTCATATGCGGGAAAAGGTTAAACTGTTGAAAAACCATCCCCATTTTTTGGCGGTGAAGATTTATATTGGTTTTTGGGTCTGTAATGTCAGTCGAGTCAAAATAAATATGACCGCCGGTTGGTTCTTCCAATAGGTTCAAACAACGCAAAAATGTTGATTTTCCTGAACCCGAAGGACCGATAATACAAACAACTTCACCTTTTTTAATATCGGTGTTGATACCCTTTAAAACCTCGATTTTTCCGAAGGCTTTTTCTAAATTTTCAACCTTTATAAGTGTTTCTTTAGTGGTCACTGTTACGAAGCCTCCTTTCAAGTTTTCCAACAAGCCAAGTAAACAACATAACAATTAATAAATATATAATTGCTACTGCAATTAACGGCATAAATGCTGAGAAAGTTCTGCCTCGAATAAGGTCGCCCGCTTTTGTAAGGTCAACAATACCAACATAACCTGCGATTGAAGTTTCCTTTAAAAGAACGATAAATTCGTTACAAAGGGTAGGGAGTACAACCTTAAACATTTGCGGAATTATAACATAAACCATTGTTTGAATATAGTTAAAGCCTAAACTTCTGCCTGCTTCAAATTGACCTTTATCAATCGACATAATACCGCCACGGAAAATTTCTGCAACATAAGCACCTGAATTGATACCGAAAGCAATTATTGCAATCAAGGTTTCACTGTTGGATGAAGCCATAATTATAAAATACATAATTAATAACTGAACAACAACAGGGGTGCCTCTGATAATCGTTAAATAAACCTTGCATATTGCATTAAAGAAGGAAAGAAGATAGAAACCTAAGTTTTTATTTTTCTTTAATGTTTCGGCATTTTTATCGTATGTAGAACGGATAATAGCAATAACAACACCGATTGCTATACCGATAAGAGTGGCAAAAAAGGTTATAATTAAGGTGTTTTTAAGTCCTTGCACAATCCATTCCCAACGATTGTCTTTAATAAAATTAAGGACAAATTCGTCAGAAAGGTTCTTAAACCATTCGTTCATTTGGTTCTCCTTTTACGAATAAATACCTCATTCGAGTTTCCTTGAATGAGGTATAAATATTATTAAATATTACTTAATATATTTGTCAATGATTTCTTGAATTTTGCCGTCCTTGGTTAATTTTGCAAGAGCATCATTTACTTTTTTAAGTAATTCGTCGTTATCTTTCTTGATAGCGATTGCATAATCTTCGTTTGTAAATTCGGTTTCTTGAATTTTGAGACCTTCATTAAGTTTTACGAAAGCCTTAGCAGGTTCGTTATCAATGATAACTGCGGTAACTTTACCTTCAATAAGAGCTTGAACAGCGTCAGCACCGTTTTTATAACGGATAACATTTTCTTCACCGAAGCCCCATTCAGCAGGTTTTGAAGAACAATAGATGTCACCGGTTGTATCTTGCTGAACACCGATTTTAATACCATCTTTTACAGCAACTGGGTTTTCGTCAGCATCAAAGCCTGTGTAAAAATCTTCATAAGAAGCATACGGGCAATCTTCTTTAACGATAACCGACTGAATACCGTTTGCATAAGTAGTAGAGAAGTTTACGCTCTTTAAACGGTCCTCGGTAACTGTCATACCAGCCATACCAATATCATATTTGCCTGATTGAACACCGCCGATAATAGAACCGAATTCAACGTCTTTGATATCAAGTTCCATACCTAATTCTTCAGCGATAAGTGTTGCGATTTCAACGTCGATACCAACGTATTTTCCTTCTTCAACATATTCATAAGGTGGGAAAGTAGCGTTGGTTGCCATAACTAATTTGTCTTTTTCCTTTTCGCCGCATCCTGCAAAACATGCAA
>JAZRMI010000002.1:0-118846 GCA_045647405.1 Acutalibacteraceae bacterium
AAAAAAACAATTCGGGGAATTGTTTTTTAGTAACGAAGTGCGAAGGTGGGTACTGTTCGTGAAACGAACGGTCACCGAGTACGGCAAACGCGTAGCGATTGCATCTTCTTCAGCGCGCCAAATAAAAACCACATCTTTTGATGTGGTTTTTATTTTTTATATCAAGAAGATTCGAACTCTGAGAGGGTGAGTTACGTAAAAAAAACAATTCGGGGAATTGTTTTTTAGTAACGAAGTGCGAAGGTGGGTACTGTTCGTGAAACGAACGGTCACCGAGTACGGCAAACGCGTAGCGATTGCATCTTCTTCAGCGCGCCAAATAATAACCACATCTTTTGATGTGGTTTTTATTTTTTAACACAAAAGCCATACCGAAAGGTATGGCTTCAAAATTTTATTTAACCTTTTACATTGTAATCAGCGCAGAGAAGATTCATTGCTTTTGAAAGTTTGTGAAGATAAATAAATGGTCCAACAACGATAAATGAGCCTAAAACATTCCAACCCCAATAAGAACCTGCACCAAATAAATATGAAATACCACGGCGTTTTAATTCTTTACCAATGCGATTGGAAATTTTATGTATCCAAACAATATAAGCAATTCCAAGAGTTATAGGTCCAATCAAGAAGAACAGCAAACAATAATGCATTGTTTTTTTGCCATCATACCTACTGCAAATCACATTAAGATCGGTAGAAATTGATGAGTAAAAAACAATAGGAAAAATACCGAATGTTATAATTGATAATAAAATCAATTTAAGTAACCCACGATTTGTTTTTAACTGTCCAACCGGTCTCGAAATTTGATTTGCATTTACTTCCATCTTTTTACCTCTAAAAAAATAATTATGCAACCATTAAGTTACATAATTATTCTATACAAAAAACAAAAAATTGTCAATTATAAAAATTTTCTTATATCTATAGTTAATTCTTCTTCAAGATTAATAAGTCTCTTGCAGATATCTTTTGAAACTTCGTCAGCCGCTTTATATTGGTTCAAGTAACGGTTAAGCGATTTAACACCCATATTGCAACCGTCGGTCATAAGGTCAGCGATAGTATGGTCAGATTCATTCATAACAAGTTTCATATTAGTTTTCATCCAAGACATACTCTTAGCAATCGGATTAGGATTTTTGCCCTCGTCCTTATATTTATCAAGCAATTCCTGCAATTCGCTGTCAAGATTACTGTGTTCGTCTTTACATACAGACAAAAGTTTTCTGAGTTCATCGTCTTTTACATATTCAAGCACTTCATCAATCGAAGAAACACCCATTTTAATGCCTGCATCACATTCACGAAGCAATTTAATAGTATCTTGTTCTATCATATTAATCCCCTTCCTCTCCGTTAGTATTCACCAACTTAAAGAGCATTATTCAGAGATTAATTTTGTTAATTTTTCACCCTCTGCAATATATTCTGTTGCAATTTTCTTAATTTGTTGCTGACCAAAATTATATTTATCATAAATGCCAACTGTTTTCATACCGATTTTTGTAGCAGTTTCAATCGCCAAAAGCGAATCTTCAAAAACCCAAATTTCATCAGTCGTACTTCCTAAATATTCCTGCGCCAACAAATATATATCGGGTTGGTCCTTACCTTTTCCAATAACACCGCACGAAAAAATCTTTTCAAAGTATTTATCAATATCACAGTGTTTTAAAGCAATTTCAATTAAATCAGGCGTAGTCGCAGAGGCAATACACATTTTCACACCATTGTTTTTGCAGTGTCTGAGCCATTCCATGACACCGTCTTTCAACTGAACTTCTTTTTCATAAAACTCCTTAATAATATTACTTGTCACTTCTAATAACTGTGTTGCATCTTCACCGATTTTATAATTAGTATGTATCAGTTCCATAGCACGATCTAAAGGTAATGTTCGAACAGTCTATATTAAGTAAGTCCTTTCAGCCTCTCTAATAAATTGCGCAGCCTATTTTGCACATACATTTATGCCGTCCTGTGAAAGATGGATTTTATCTTCACAATCCTAATTAATCTATATTATTTTTTCCAATAGGTCTCCGACTGCTTTTGCCATAGATGCAAATCCTAAATCATTTGGGTGACAGTCATCAACCGTGCCTTCATCTTTTGCCAATGCCATAAGCGTAGCACCGTCAATTAAGTAAATGTTTGTATCGCCGGCAGCCTTTGCATCTTCATATGTCTTCTTGATGATAGCAAAACGCAACTTTTCATCATCAGATAAACAAAATTTAGGCCGAGACATCAACACAATAGGTAAATCAGGGTTTGCTTCACGAATAACGTGATACATTCTTTGGTGTGTATTTTTTAAATGCTCCGTTGTTGGAGCATTATGGTCATAATCATACACAAATACCGACATATCCAGTTTCGAGATATATTCAGCAATTTCAAGTTCGCCTTTAGCATTTCCGGAAAAGCCAAGATTTATATAGTCGGCGTCCAATCTGCGGGATATAATACTTTCATAAGAGTTACCAGGTCTTGAAGCACACCCACCCTGTGTTATGGAAGAGCCATAGTAAACTATTGGCTTATCCGTTTTATATCCTTTTGGCTCACCAACATATGCACCGTCACTCAAGCCAATATACAACTCACTAACCTCGCTATATAACGGAAAATTAATGGTCACTTCTCGCATATTTGAAGAACCAAAATAAATTATACTTTCGTAACCATCTTTAATATTAAATGGTGGCACGAATGTTTTAAAATATCTTTCAGACTCATCGCAAATATATAAATCAAACCCTGCTGAACCTGTTAATGCAAAGTGGGGCATTTTACCTATGCCAGGCATTTTTGTATGAATAGCAACATACGGACTGTCAGTTTTAAACCGCACTCTTCCGCCAGCAGTATTAGCATGCAAATCATATACACCCGTATTCACGGTTTTAGCAATATCCTCGGGAAGCCTTCTGAATTTGCCCGACTCATAAAACACGCCACAAATTCGAAATGGTGGTTGATTAACATCATAAAACTTAATACCGTTTTCATTTATATGTGAATCTATTTTAAAATTAGAGTCGATAAGTGAAATATCACTCATAACCTCACCACCTTGAGTGTATTATATCACAAAAGCGTGGGTGGTGCAAGGGAAAGTGATATTCTGTGCTTCGCGCAGAGTGATATTATGCCTTACGGCATAGTGATATTTTTGCCTTTGGCAAAAGTGATATTATATTCGCCTTTAAAACTCGCGAAGCGAATATCACTTGCGAAGCAAATATAACTGAGCGAAGCTCAATATCACTCGCCGATAGGCGAATATAACTGAAAAACTCCTTGTTCTTTCGAACAAGGAGTTTTTCTGGAGCTGCTAACCGGAATTGAACCGGTGACCTCATCCTTACCAAGGATGCGCTCTACCGACTGAGCCATAGCAGCGTAAACTTTAGGCGACTTTAGTATTATAACTAATGTCGCCGTTAAAGTCAAGAATTATTTTAAAATTTGGGACAAATTATCTAATGCCGTAATGCTCGATAATATAATCCATATCCTTATCTCCTCTGCCCGAAAGGTTAAGAAGAATTGAGCCGTTTTTCATAGTCTTTGCAAGACGGATTGCGTGGGCAACAGCGTGACTGCTTTCTATTGCAGGGATTATACCCTCAAGACGTGCCAATTTAAAGAACGCATCAATAGCCTCATCGTCATCAACGGTATCATATTTAACTCTGCCCAAGTCTTTTAAAAATGCGTGTTCAGGACCAGAAGACGGATAATCAAGACCGCTTGCAACCGAATACACAGGTGCAGGCTCACCGTTTTCGTCTTTAAGCATTATGCTCTTAAAGCCGTGCATAATGCCCTCTTCGCCGTATTTAAGGCTTGCGGCGTGGTCGCCCAACTTTTCGCCCTTACCCAAAGGCTCAACACCGTAAATATCAACAGGGTCATTAAGGAAACCTGAGAAGAAGCCTGCCGCATTTGAACCACCTCCGACACAGGCAGTAATAGCATCGGGCAAATGACCTGTCATATCAACAAACTGTTCTCTCGCCTCAATACCAACAACCTGTTGGAAGTCACGAACCATCATTGGAAACGGATGCGGCCCTAAAACCGAGCCGATACAGTAAATACAATCCTTATATTCCTTGCTATATGCCTCAAATGCAGAGTCTACCGCCTCTTTTAAGGTTGCAAGACCGTGAGTAACCTCAACAACATTAGCGCCCAATATCTTCATTCTTGCAACATTCGGTGCCTGTTTCTTAATATCAACAGCACCCATATAAATATCACATTCCAAACCGAAGTAAGCCGCCGCAGTTGCAAGCGCAACACCGTGTTGACCTGCGCCTGTCTCAGCAATAACCTTTTTCTTGCCCATATATTTTGCAAGCAATGCTTCACCCATACAGTGATTTAGTTTATGAGCGCCTGTATGGTTCAAATCCTCACGCTTAGCATAAATCTGAACATTGCCGAGCGAATTGCTTAATCTCTCTAAATGGCTAATTGGTGTAGGTCTGCCCTGAAACTCTTTACGAACACGGCGAAGTTCGTTTATAAACTTACGGGATTGACAGATTGAAAAATAAGCCTCTGTAATTTCTTGCATAGCGGCTTTAAGTTCATCAGAAATATAACATCCGCCGTAATTTCCGTAAAAACCATTTTCATCAGGATAGTTTTTAAAATAAGTATCAAAATTCACATTGTTAAAATTCATAATTTTTCTTCCTTTCAAAATTTATTAAATAAATTTGAAATTCACCATCGTTTAACCAACAAAAACATATTATCACCTTTAAACAAAAAAGTCTTGCCCCGAAGATATTCGGGACAAGACGGTAAAATCCTGCGGTACCACCCGAGTTGCCAAAAGGCCTCTCAACCTTACACAAAATATGCAAGCCGATTTGTTAACGGGCACGGAACCCCGTCGACTGCTACTAACGGTTAAACCGCTTTCGGTCGCCCTCATAAGTCCATTCACATAACAGTATATTACAACATTTCCACCAACAGTTGCTCTCTAAAAATCTTTAGTTATGTTACTACTCTTAATCACAGGTTTGAAATATTAAATCAATATTAGTCGTTCTTGAAGAAACTCATAACATCATCATAAGTTTCGTCTTCGTCAGTAGATGTGTTCATAAGTGAACCTAAAACATCTGCTTTATTGTCTTTCTTATCGTCACCAAGACCGGTTGCAACAACAGTTACACGGATTGTATCTTCAATAGATTCATCAAGTTGAGCACCCCAAATGATTGTTGCATCAGGATGAGCCATATCTGAAATGATTGACGAAGCAAGTTCAACTTCTTCAAGTCCGATATCTACAGAACCTGTAATGCTGATGATTACACCACGAGCATTTTCCATTGAGGTTTCGATAAGCGGACTGCTGATAGCAGCACGTGCAGCCTGTTCAGCCTTATCACGACCTGTAGCAACGCCAACACCCATATGAGCATAGCCTGCGTCAGCCATAATTGACTTAACGTCAGCAAAGTCAAGGTTAACGAGTGCTGTAACATTGATAAGTTCAGAAATGCTTTGAACACCCTGACGAAGAACATCATCAGCAATATCAAATGCATTCTTGAATGTGATTTTTTCTTCAGAAACGAACTTAAGACGTTCGTTAGGAATAACAACCAAACTGTCAACATGCTCACGCAATGCAGCGATACCTGCTTCAGCCTGAGTCATACGTTTTTTACCTTCGAAAGCGAAAGGTTTTGTAACAATACCAACAGTAAGAATACCGAGTTCCTTAGCGATAGAAGCAACAACAGGAGCAGCACCTGTACCTGTTCCGCCACCCATACCTGCGGTAATGAAAATCATATCTGCATCACGGATTGAAGCAGCAATTTCATCACGTGATTCTTCAGCAGCAGCGTTACCGTTATTGGGGTTACCGCCTGCACCCATACCTGCGGTAGTTTTGTCACCAATCTGTAATTTAACATTTGCTTTTGATTTAAGTAAAGCGGCTTTATCAGTGTTGATAGCGACAAATTCAACACCACGAACGCCGGCATCAACCATGCGGTTAACTGCATTTCCGCCGCCTCCGCCGACACCTACAACTTTAATTTGAACTACATTTGCTTGTTCTTCTGCAAACTCAAATGGCATTTTAAATTCCTCCGTATTTATGTAAATTAGAAAATATTACGCACAATTTTACTTATACATATAGATATTAACACATCTTAAAACAAATTTCAATAGTTTTGTTACAATTTTGTTATTTTTTATTTTATTTCGCCTTTTACGAAAGTTCCTTGGGTATTTTGACTGCTCCACATACTAAGATTTATCCTACCCGTTTGACCTTTTTCGATACTTTCAAACATAGATTTCAAATGTTTTACCTTTTGTTCTAAAGAATTAGCAGTACCGAAATTAACGACAAATCTTCCGTCTATTTTTGCTTTTAAATTAATTTCATCGGTTATATCGACATAATTTATCTCAATTTTGTTTTGTTCGAGCAAATTTATGATTTCTTGCACCTGCAAATGTCCTGTTTCGCTCGAAAACTCGATTTGTTTTCCGATAGTGCATTTTACACCCTCACATATTATGATAAAGACATTTTTAGGTTGTTTATTATATCTTTCAAGCACCCAACCGTCTTTACTTACGGTATAAAATTTGCCGTCAACATTATAACAAGCATATTCTTTTGCATCGGTAACTATAATTTCAAGCGTATCGGGCAAAGTTCGTTTGAATTTGATTTCTTGTACAAAAGGCAGTTTTGATTTGAGTGTATTTAACACCGCCGTCTGTGAGACAGTAAACAGATTATCCCCCAATGAGACACCGCTTGCATTAATTATCTGTTTTGAAGTGTAAATCTTACTTCCCCTAACACTCAGATTATTTATCGGAAATAGTACGGTTAAAGAAAGAATTACACAAGTAATAAGAGCCAAAACCAAAAAGACAATGAAAGAAGTTATAAGTCTACGCTTTCGCTTTTTTCTTTGACGTTCTTTTCGCTTTCGCAAAAATTCGTCATTAACATTAGTGTTCTTCAAAAAATCATTCCTTTATACTAATATTAGCATCGAGATTTCTTAAATTCGACACAATATCATCATACCCTCTTAAAATGTGTGAAATTTCGCTTATATTTGTCTGGCCTTTTGCGGCTAAAGCCGACACAACAAGTGCCGCACCGCCACGAAGGTCGGTACATTTACAGTTTGCGCCCGAAAGTGACTGTACACCCTCAATTACGGCAATTTTTCCCTCGGTTTTTATTTTTGTACCGAGACGGTTTAATTCGTCAACATAACGAAAACGATTTTCAAATATATTCTCAACGAAAACTGTTGTTCCGTTTGCTTTTGAAAGCATTGCAATCAAAATAGGTCCTGCATCGGTTGGAAAACCCGGATAAACAAGACTTCTGATAGTCGGAACTCTTTTCAGTCTTTTCGGTGCTGACAATGTTAATGACTTTCGTGAAAGACAGATATCACAACCGCTTTCCCTAAAAACCGAAAGACAGGAAACCATATGAGACGGCATTATATTGTCAATCTTAATTTTACCGCCTGTAACAGCCGCGCAAGCCATATAAGTTACCGCTACAATTCGGTCAGGTATTATAGTATGGACTGCACCTTTTAATTTACTGACCCCGTGAATATAAATCGTATCCGAACCGCAACCATAAATCCTTGCACCTGCACTGTTGAGAAAATCACCTAAATCACTGATTTCGGGTTCTCTTGCGGCATTATGTATCACAGTAATACCTTTAGCGGTTGCCGCCGCAAGTATGATATTTTCTGTTGCACCCACGCTTGGAAAACTGAGATTTATTTCACAACCTGTCAGTCCGTTTTTTGCGTCACAGTATAAATATCCGTGTTCTTCGGTAATTTCCACACCTAACGCCTCTAATGCCGAAAGGTGTAAATCTATGGGACGGGGTCCTAGTTCGCAACCGCCAGGACTGCTTATAACCGCCTTTTTCATACGACCGATTATAGCGCCTAAAAAAACTACGGAAGACCGCATTTCACGCATAAGATTATCAGGTATGATATGTCCCTTAGGACTTGTGGCAGATATCCTTGCGCAATTATTCTTAAATTCACATTCACAACCTATTTGTGACAAGATTTTCAAAGAAGTTTCGACATCAGATAAATTCGGGCAATTTTCAATAACACATTCTCCGTCACAAAGCAATGTGCCCGCAAGAACGGGCAACACACTGTTTTTTGCACCTTGTATTGTTATTTCACCTGAAAGTTTTCTGTCACCGTTAATAATAATTTCAGCCATTGTTGCACCTCGCATAGCAGAATTGAATTACAGTTCATACTATGCGAAAATGCGATTTTTGTCACGCTGTGGTAAATAACTGCATTATAACTTCATAAATTCTCTCATTTGCGTCCAAAATTGCATTTTTATGTGCGGCAGTTGCCATCTTTTCAAGTTTCGATTTATTTTCGATTAAGTATTCTACAGTTTTAATCAAACATTCACCGTTCAGGTCTTTTTCCTCAATAAGTTCAGCCGCACCGCTTTTCTTCAAAGTTAAAGCATTGTGATACTGATGGTTTTCAGCAACATAAGGCGACGGAATCAAAACCGAAGGTTTTGAACAAGACTGCAATTCACCAAGTGTGATTGCACCTGCACGGCATATCACCAAATCAGCAGCCGCCATACAGATATCCATATCGTCTATATACTCACGAATTTTTATATTATCAGATAATTTAATATCTTTAAGGCTATCGAGCATATCATCATACCCTGTTTTACCTGTACCGTGAATATGATAAAACTTACCGCTATCATTATGCCATTTGATAAGTTCGCTTACGACCTCATTGAGATGTTTAGCACCCAAAGAACCGCCGAAAGATAATATTAACGGACGATTATCAAGACCGAGTTTTTTGCGTGCTTGCTCTTTTGTTACAGACAGAAGTTCAGTTCTTATCGGATTGCCTGTGATAATCGGTTGTTTATTTAATTTCAAATATTTCTGAGCCTCAGGCATCGCAAGCATTACCCTATCTGCCTTTGGCGCTAACATTTTAGTTGTCACGCCCGGGAAAGCATTTTGTTCGTGTATAGCGGTTTTAATGCCCAACTGCTGTGCAGCACGAAGCACAGGACCGCTTACATAACCGCCTGTTCCGATAACGATATCAGGCGAGATTTTTTTTAAAAGTTTCTTAACTTCAAATGTTGACTGAGCCGCAAGTTTAACGGCATTAATATTATGGATAATTGATTTTGGTGATAAACTACGGCTAAAACCCGCAACCTTTATTGTATGAAAATCATATCCCTTTAAAGGCACTAATTTTGATTCCAATTTTTCGGCTGTACCGATATAACTAATCTCGGCATCGGGATGTCTCTGTTTAATATAATCAGCAACTGCCAATGCGGGATTTATATGTCCCGCCGTTCCGCCGCCTGCAAATAAAATTTTCATAAATAACACCTTCTATGTTTTTTCAACATTCGCGCTTCGTGATATCGAAAGCACAATTCCCATCTGTGCTAATAAAATCAAAAGCGAAGTTCCGCCGTAACTGAAAAACGGAAGACTTATACCTGTGTTTGGAATAGTATTAGTAACAACCCATATATTAAGCATTGCCTGTAAGCCTACTTGGAAAGTAAGTCCTATTGCCAAAAGTGAACCGAACTTATCGGGTGAACGCATTGCAATAGTAAACCCACGCCAAACAAGTAAACAGAATAAAATAATTATAACCATTGCGCCTATAAGTCCCAATTCTTCACACACTATAGAAAATATAAAGTCATTGTGAGGTTCGGGCACCCATAGGTATTTCTGTCTTGACTGACCTATTCCCCTACCTAAAATTCCGCCTGAGCCTATTGCTAAAAGTGACTGTATTGTTTGGAAACCGTTTCCGCTTGGGTCGAGCCAAGGGTCACGCCAATAGGTTATACGGTCGGAAGCATAACCGATAGCGCCCGATAGAATAATCGCCGCAACACCGCCAACACCTAAAGCAATTCCGCCGAAAATCAGTTTCTTTGAAAGTCCGCCGACAATAAGCAAAACAATACCCAAACAGAAAACCAAAATAGTAGCAGAAAGATGCGGTTCAAGTGCAATCAGAACACAACTGACACCTAAAATTATAACAAGCAACCCAATAAACTTAATATCACGCATCTGCTTATAATTTGCTGATATCAAAGAAGCGAAAAGCAATACAACCGCAAATTTTGCAAGTTCAGACGGTTGGAAAGTGATTGGTCCTAATGCAATCCAACGCTTTACATCCATTCCGCTAACCATCGGCGGAAGAATCAATAAAACCGCAAGCATTCCCATCACGACTAAAAATATAAGCCATGCGAATTTTTTGAAAATATGATAATCAATTTTAGAAACTAATAACATTACAACAACACCGACCACAGCAAATAATGCCTGTCGGGATATGAATTTATAACTGTTGCCGTAATATTCATAAGAATAAGCATAACTTGCGGAAAACAGCATAACTAAACCGATTGTTAAAAGAATAAGCACAAAGGAAAAAAATGTTATGTCTATCTTTCCCTGTTTGGCAGTGCTTTTTTTGCGTTTAACAGATGATGCCATGCGGTTTTCCTCCAAAAATTAAAATCTTAAAACAATAGGTAATAAAGCAATAATACATCCAACTAATGTAACTAACGAGAAAACAAAAACAATTTTATCTTCTGACCAACCGCACATTTCAAAATGATGATGAAGCGGTGCCATTTTGAAAATTCTCTTTTTTGTTTTTTTATAATATGCAACCTGAATAATATCAGAAAGCGCTTCAAGTAAGTAAATAATGCCTGCAAAAATAAGCAATACAGGTCTTCCTATACCAAACGATAAGGCAACTACCATACCGCCCAAGAACATTGAGCCGGTATCCCCCATAAACACCCGTGCAGGATGTGAATTCCAACAAACAAAACCTACGCAAGCACCCGCCAAAGCAGAGGCTAACACATTATTTGAGGCAATGTTTAAAAATCCCGATGCCAGCATAAAAGCACAAGCAACCACCAGTGTTACCGAAGATGCAAGTCCGTCAATACCGTCTGTCAAATTCACAGCATTAGTGAAACCATAAATAAACACAAGGGCGATCGGCCAGAAAAGTAATCCCCAACCGCTTGTGATATTGATATCACCAATAAAGGGTATGGTTGTGGTTTTCATACCTGCAAGACCTAATGTTGAAAGATATGCCGCACACACAAGCAACTGCAAGAATGTCTTTTGCCGTGCAGTAAGACCGAGATTACGCTTTTTAACAACCTTAACATAATCGTCCATAAAACCTATCGCCGACATACAAAGCGCCATTAAGACGCCTGCAATCATTACAGTCAATTTATAAGAATCTTTTAATTCGAAAGAAAGATTTGTGCTAAAAAGCGCCGAATAAACAATACCGATTATAACAGCGATAATAAATCCTGCAACAATCATAACACCGCCCATTGTGGGTGTGCCCTGTTTATCCTTATGCCAATTAGGACCGATTTCAAGAATAGTTTGCCCGAATTTTAATTTTCTTAAATACGGGATAACAAAATAACCCGAAACCAATGTAACCAAAAAGGCTACTATTGCAACGATTACTGAAGTTAAATCTTTCATTTTAATACCTCTTTTATGTTATTGTGACAGATTTATTCAAGGTACTGTCTTATGATTTCACGCTCATCAAAAGGAAATTTCTGTTTTCCTATTATCTGATAAGTTTCGTGCCCTTTACCTGCTAAAACTATTATATCATCTTTTTCCGCAAATGAAAGAGCGAATTTTATCGCTTCTTGTCTATCTTCGATTACTTTATACCCAGTCTGACCGTTTTGAACACCTTTAAGGATATCTTTAATAATTTCACCCTTATCTTCTGTTCGTGGATTATCGCTCGTAACAATAACATAATCAGCGTGATGCGAAGCGATTTCACCCATTATTGAACGCTTTGTTTTATCACGGTCTCCACCGCAGCCAAACAGAACAATCAAACGGCTTTTTCTGCATTCTTT
Organism: Acutalibacteraceae bacterium; assembly: GCA_045647405.1. Lineage (GTDB taxonomy): Bacteria > Bacillota > Clostridia > Oscillospirales > Acutalibacteraceae > UBA737. The sequence continues at coordinate 12,070 of JAZRMI010000002.1, forward strand.
AAATGTTCTTAAAATGTTTTTTAAACCGTCGGGGGTATGTGCATAATCAATAATGACTGTAAAATCCTTAGTATTCGGCACTACCTCCGCTCTTCCCTTTACCCCGTTTAATTGCAGTAAAGCGTCAGTAATGACATCAAGCGGTATACCTATTTTGAGAGCGCAAACAATAGCGCAAAGCGAATTATAAACCGAAAATTTACCTGCTGTATTAACTTTTATGTGGGTAAGTCCCTTAGCTAAAAGTTCATAGTCCACACCTTTCGGACTGTATTTAATACCCTTTGCAATATAATCAGAATTGCTTTCAAGTGAATAAGTTACAGTATCGCAGTTAATTTCTTTTAAAAGCCGTTTTCCGTAATCGTCATCAATGTTGACAACAGCAGTTTCACACATTGAAAACAATTTTTTCTTAGCTAAATAATAATTTTCCATATTTCCGTGAAAATCAAGATGGTCCTGTGTTAGATTAGTGAACATTGCGATACGGAAATTAAGATTTAAAACATTATCAGCCGACAAACCGTGTGACGACACTTCCATAATAACATATTCGCAACCCTTTTTCTTCATAAGAGCAAAAAGTTCGTTAAGATAGTATGCGTTAGGCGTTGTGTTAATTGAGGGAATAATCTCGTCACCGATTATATTCTGAATAGTACCGATTACACCGACTTTATGCCCCGCTTTTTCTAAAATCGACTTTAACATATAGGTTACAGAGGTTTTACCATTAGTTCCCGTAACACCTAAAAGAATTAAATCTTTAGAAGGATTCGAAAACCAGTTTGCCGAAATTTTTGAAAAAGCATCGGAAGTATTTTCAACTGTAATTTGATTTGAAAATCCAAAATCAAATTTACTAACTACTGCTAAAGCGCCATTTTTCACAGCATCAAAATCAAATTCGGGATTATTTTGTGTATTGACAAATAGATAATCTTTTTTTACTTTTCTTGAATCGTTTGTAATTCCTTTAATTTTTAAATCAGCCAATCTTTTTTCACATTCTATTAATTGTGCTAATTTCATTATGGGCCTCCAAAAAATTATCCATCAACAGCAGATTCGTCTCTGAAATATACGGTAACAATAGTTCCTGCTTCAACCTTTGTTCCGCTTTTTATACTTTGATTGTATGATTTTAGTCCGCTTGTAGCGGTATTACCCGAAAACTCAATATTAACCCCTGCATTTGCCGCCGCTTTGTTGGCTTCGGTAGCGGTTAAACCTTTAAAATCAGGTACGGTTGCAGATTTATCCTTACTGTCGTCAGTATAAAGGATAACAACACCGCCGTTTACAACCTTACTGCCCGCTTCGGGAAGTTGACGAACAACCTTGTCACCCGAGCCTACAACCTTAAATTCGAGTTTCTTTGCAGTAACTTTACCCTTAGCGTTGGCAATCTCATCGCCAACAGTATCGGGAACTTCAATAGAAAGTTTTTCGAGTTCTTCTTCGGTATAACTCGGCTCGTAACCTAAGTAAGGAAGAACATCTGTCATAATTTTAGAGTTTACAGGCGCTGAAATTACACCGCCGTAATAGTTACTTCCCTTAGGTTCGTCAAGCATTACAAATACTGCTATTTCAGGTTTCTCTATAGGGGCTACAGTCATACAAGAACCGATATATAAATATTTATCTCCAGTTGCCTGTATTTTAGACACTTTTTGGGAAGTACCCGTTTTAGCGCCTATTTTATAACCCGAAACTAACGAGTTCTTAGCGCCGTTTTCAGATACAAATTGCATTAAAGTGCGCATTGTTGCAGATGTTGTTTCTGAAATAACCTGTCTTTTATAACCTGTAGTAGTGGTTTCAACAACTTTATTGTTGTGGTCTAATTTCTTTTCAAGCAAATGCGGTTGAACAAGATAACCGCCGTTTACAGCGGCAGAAACCGCCGATAATAACTGAACAGGCGTTACGTTAAATGTCTGACCGAAAGAAGATGACGCCAATTCAACAGGTCCCATATTACTTTCTTGATGGTATGTTGAACGGGATTCACCCGGCAAATCAATGCCTGTTTTTTCTGCAAATCCAAATGCTTTAAAATATTTAGAAAAGGTTGAAACGCCAACCAACTGTCCAATAGTGATAAAAGCGGGGTTGCAAGAGTTTGCAATCGCTTTTTTAAGGTCTTGTGTACCATGACCGCCGTGTTTCCAACAGCCGTAACCCTGACCTGCAACCGTTGTTCTTCCATTACAGAAAAAACTGTTCTTTTCGCTTATAAGGTTTTCTTCTATAGCGATTGATGCGGTAACAACCTTAAATACTGACCCGGGTTCATAACTGTCGGATACCGCCTTATTTCGCCATTGACGGTTTAAAAGTTCACTACGAAGTTTTGATTTTGCTTCTTCATCCTTTTCTTCGTCAACTTTTTTCTGGTCTTCACTTGACAGCACGAAAGGTTCATTAGGATTAAAGTCACCTTTAACCGCCATAGCCAGAACTGCACCAGTATTAACATTCATAACTACTGCCGCACCACGTTCTGCAATTTGATTTTGCTCAATAGCGGTTTCGAGATATTTTTCGGCAGTATACTGAATATAAGAATCAAGTGTCAACACCAAAGAATTACCCTTTGTGGCTTCTTCCACCTTTTCATAAGTAAACGGCATATCGGTGCCGGCGGCATTTTTAGCCGCAACAATGCGCCCTGCAATGCCTGTAAGTTCGTTATCATAGTAACTCTCAATACCTGCAAGACCCTGTTCGTCTGAGCCAACAAACCCTAATACAACCGATGCCAAACTGTCATTCGGATAATATCTTTTGGTTGTTTCATCAAGACCGATATATTTTGTAATGTTAAGGTCCTTATTATCTGCAATAAACTGTCTAACTTTATCTGCTAACGCTTTATCTATTTTCTTTTTAACAATAACATAATAAGAATTTTTATTAGTGCCCTCATATACTGTGTCATACTCAACATCAAGTATTTCCGAAAGCCCTTTAGCGATAACAGTTCTCACCTTTTCACGTTGGTCAGCATCGGTGATTTTTCTGATTCCGTTAGGTGTTATATACACCGTCCAAGCGGTTGAACTTGTTGCCAAAACCTGCATATTGCGGTCATAGATATCCCCTCTTGGAGCCGTAACAAGACTGTCATACAACTGTTGCTCGGATGCTTTATTCTGATACTTCTCACCGTTAATTATCATAATATTTACAAGGCTCGCACCCGAAACAATCGAAAGCGATAAAATCATTATTATCATAATTATAACTATACGGGTAATCATCATTTTACCTGGTTTTATTGACATTTCATCGCTCCCTTTTTCTCTCTTTTTATGCCCGAATACGAGAGCCAAAATTCTTGACTCTCGTACCCTAATTATTATATTATTTTACATCCTCGCTTATTACTCTGCGGTAACAATTCTTCCGTCAGAAGTTTTAGCGGCATTTTTATTATTAACTCTAATATATTTTACATCTTCTTTACTGGGTTTCTTCATACCCAACTGTGTTGCTTCTAATTCAAGATTAGCGTAAGAAATTCTTCTTTGAAGTTCAACTTCAAGGCTTGTCTTTTCGCTATCGAGTTCTGCAATAGCGGCTTTCATATCGTTAACCTCGGAATTAACCTCATTGATTTTAAGCCGTAATGCGATATTTCCGCACAGCCCTGCTAAAACAAACACAACACACATCAAAGCGGCAACAGACGGAGAAAGACTTCTTGCCGCACTGCGTGAACGCTGTCTGCTCTTTTGAGCAGTTTTGGGCATAACAACAATATTATCACGGGTATTATTTTGTTTTGTTTTAGGCATAAACATATCGAAATCGTATGCTAAACTATCGTTATAATACTTCAAATTGTTCAATTTTCTTTCTCCTTTAAATCTTAATTTTTAACAATAACCCTTAATTTTGCACTTCTGCTTCTTGGATTATCAAGTAATTCCTGTGAAGAGGGTTCTATCGGTTTACGGGTTTGCAAATGCCCTTTCGGCGTCTTACCGCAAACACAAACAGGAAAATCAGGTGGACAGGTACAACCTGTGCAATATTCTTTAAAACGGTTTTTAACTATTCTATCCTCTAAAGAATGGAAAGTTATTATTGAAAGCACGCCGTCTTTATTAAGCAAATCAAACGCTTTATCAAGCACTTCGTTAAGCCTATCAAGTTCCCCATTTACTGCAATTCTTATTGCTTGAAAACATTTTCTTGCAGGATGTCCGTCTCTTCTTGCAGCAGCGGGTACTGCATTTGCAATGATTTCTGCCAACTGGGTTGTTGTTGTTATTCTGTTAATTTTTCTTTCATTAACTATCTTCAATGCAATTTTTCTTGAAAACTTTTCTTCCCCAAACCGCCAAAATATATCAGCCAGTTCTGTTTCAGAATAATCATTAACAATATCTTCGGCAGAAATTCCGCTTTTGCTCATTCTCATATCAAGGCTTGCCTCTTTGTGATATGAAAAACCACGTTCGCCATTGTCAAGTTGATAAGAAGAAACCCCTAAATCAAGCAAAATTCCATCAACTTTCTCAATACCGAGATTTTCCAAAACCTTGTCCATCTCGCTGAAATTACTCTGAATCACAGTTGCGTTATAGCCTTTTAATCTCTCGGTAGCAACTGCAACTGCATCGGGGTCTTGGTCAAGGGCAATAAGTCGGCCGTTTGTAAGCCTCTTTGCTATTTCCGACGAATGTCCCGCACCGCCGGCAGTGCCGTCAACATAAACACCGTTGGGTTTAATGTTTAACGACTGTATGGTTTCGTTAAGCAAAACCGAAATATGATTAAATTCCATAATCAGAAATTAAGTTCTTCCATAATAGATGCAATAGATTCGGGTGTATATTGTGCATTTTCTTCTGCCCACAAATCTGTGTTCCAAATTTCAAGATTTGTGTTCATGCCAATAATATGTGCCGTTTCTTCTAAGCAGGCATATTCACGAAGAACTGCAGGAATTAAAATTCTGCCCTGTGCATCAAATTCAACACTGAAAGCACCGTCATATAAAAATCTTTTAACCGCACTTGATTTGGTGTTTGGCAATGTGCTGATTTGTTCAACAAGGTTATTCCATTCCTCAGTTGAATAAACGCATAAGCAACGTTTACCCGAAATACCACGGCAAACGATAAATTCTTCGCCAAGTTCATCACGAAGTTTTGCAGGGATGAAAACCCTACCCTTTTTATCTATATTGTGTTGATAGCCACCAAAAAGCACGATTTTCACCTCTTTTTACACCACTTTGATACACTTTAATGGATTTTTACTCCACTTTGCACCACTAATATGTATTATAATGGGTATTCACGCAAAAATCAAGAGTTTTTTTAAAAAAATAAAAAAAGTCCCCGTTTTTAACGGAAACTTCCAATTTGACATAAAAAATAAGCAGTGGACTGCAACATCCACCGCCTTAAATTATGTATTTTCCATATTCTGTTTCTTAATTCCGAAAATCATCCGCAAAATACCATTCAAAAACTTAGGACTTTTAAATAATACCACTTTCATAAAAATACCTCCGTCAGCATTTAGTGTTTGAACAACCGAGCACTATAACCCAGATAGCAAGCACCGAAACTAAAAATTTAGGAGGACAAAAGCAACTGATTAAAAGCCCGCCTGCAAACGCTATTGCGGTAAAGCCTTTATTGAAGTGACCTCTTCTTCGCATTTTGTTTCCCCCTTACAGTACCATTATATAAGGGATAAACAAAAATGTTACTTTTTTCTTCGATTGACCGCTTCCCAAGGCTTTAAATCTTTCATTTCTTCAAATAATTGAATATATGAATTGTGTCTTGATTCTTCAATCTCGCCGTTTTTTACCGCCTGCAATATAGCACATCCGTTTTCCTTTGTGTGAGTGCAAGATGAGAATTTACAATCATAAACCTTGTCACCGAAATCTCTGAAAAACGACGGCAACTTCTCTTTAAACTCATAATCGTCATTGTTATAATCCAAAGCAGAAAAACCGGGTGTATCCACAACAAAGCCGCCAAAAGACAGTTTATACGCCTCGTTATGTCTTGTGGTGTGTCTGCCTCTGCCCAATTTTTCGCTGACATTACCCGTAACGATTATATCTTCACCCAATAGAAAATTGAGAATACTTGATTTGCCAACACCAGAATTTCCTGTGAAAGCGCTTATACAATCTTTAAGTTCTTCCTTTAAATCAGACATACCCTCTCCGCTCGAAGCAGAAACAATATAAGTCTTAAACCCCGCATTGCTGTATATCTTCTGCCAATCGCTGAAATCACCCATATCGCACTTATTAAAAACTATAATAGGCTCAATATTATTATATTCAGCAATAGCAGTGATTTTATCAATGATAAACGCATTAGGCGCAGGAGTTGAGTAAGAAGAAACAATAAACAGTTTATCAATATTGGCAATATTAGGTCTTATAAGGGTGTTTTTCCGCTCACAGATTGCATTAATAATTCCGTGAGCATCATCAGTAATCTCGATTTCCACCCTATCACCTACCAAGGGTGAAACTCCGCTTTTGCGGAAATTTCCCCTTGCTTTACACTCAAAAACCTTGCCCTCAGATTCTACATAGTAAAAACCCGAAAGTGCTTTAATGATTACACCTATCATTCTATCGGCGCTTCCTCTGCTTCTAATGTGTGTTCATAAGTTACTGTCACACCGTTGTTTTGCTTTGTAAAATCAACAGCAATATCCAAATAATCCCGAGATGTACCGTTTTCGCCTTTGATTTTTACTTTATAATTCTCAGTTTTGTTTTCAGATGTTATATCTTTAAATGTATAACTGTTAATCATAGTTAAATCAATGTTTTCGCTTGTCTTGATTGTTTTGCCGTTTAACCAAAGTGAAACAGAACAAACCGTTTCAGAAAAACTTGCAGGCAAATCAATCGTAACATCAGTTTCATATAAACCGCTGCTCACATAAATTGTAACTTTACTGCCCTCAGGCACCTTTTTTGAATTACCCTGTGGGTCTTGCTTTAAAACATAGCCCTTAGGCTGATATTTATCGGTTGCACTTAAATGAACTTCCTGTTCGATAACAGTAAGACCGAGTTCTTCAAGTTTTTCTTTTGCTTGCTCTTTAGGCTCACCCACAACATTCGGCACATCAACATTCTTGTTTGCTTTTCCTGTGGAGACGAAAATTGTTATTGTTTCGCCCTCTGCAACAACAGTTGTTGCAAGCGGTTCAGTTCTTATAACCAAACCTTCTTCATAATCTTCGCTTGCCATTTCAGTTATGATTGTTTCAAAACCGTAAGACTTAAGTTCTGAAACAGCGTATGACTCTGTCTTCCCTGTAACATCGGGAACTTTTTTAGTGGATTCACCCATACTAACAAAAAGGGTGATTTCTGCATCTTTTTTGAGTTTTTGGCCCTCAGCAATAGACTGTTCGTAAACATAGCCGTAAGCGAAATCTTTATTATGTCCCCAAGTTTCTTTAAACTCAAAGTTTTCTTTATATTCTGCATTATTATAAACTTCTTCAAGTTTCATACCAACAAATTTAGGACACTCAAGTTCAGCACCCGTCGATGCAAAAAGTTTTGGAATGAAAATTACAGCAAGAATTATGATTGCAAGAATAAGCGTAACCGCAATACCTGTTAAAATCGGTATAATATTATTCTTTTCCTTAACTTCCTCTGTTTCTTCTATTTCAGGTTCAACACCGCCGACAAACTTTGTGGGCGAATCGTCAACAAAATAAGTATACGCAAAAGTCGAAGTCGGGTCTTTTCTGAAAGCGGTTAAATCACAAAGCATTTCAGAAGCCGACTGATATCTTCTTTCCTGACTTTTCTGCATAGCGTGCATTGTAATCTGTTCAAGACCTTGCGGAATAGAGCCGTTAATTTCAGTTGGCAACTGGGGTTCACGCTGTAACTGCATAATAGCAACCGAAACTGCGCTTTCTGCTTGGAAAGGAAGTTTGCCTGTAAGCATTTCATAAAGCATAACGCCAACAGAATAAATATCGGTCTTTTCGTCTGTCTTTTCGCCTCTTGCCTGTTCGGGACTGATATAATGAACCGAGCCGATTGCCTTATCGGTTATAGTGCGTTGGTCACTGCGGGCAAAACGAGCTATACCGAAATCAGTAACCTTAATAGTACCATCACTTAAAACCATAATATTCTGAGGTTTAACATCACGGTGAACTATACCCTTATCGTGAGCGTGCTGAAGCCCCTTTAAAATCTGAATTGTAAAGTGAACAGCATCTTTCCAACGAAGACTTCCCTCACGTTCAATAAATTCCTTTAAAGTAATACCTTCAATATATTCCATAACAATATACTGAATAAGGTCACCAAAACTAACATCATAAACATTAACTATATTCGGATGTGAAAGCATTGCAATTGCTTTAGATTCATTTTTAAAACGGCGCAAAAATTCCTCATTTGAAAGAAATTCTTCCTTTAAAATCTTAATTGCAACCATTCGGTTTTCCTGATTGTCGAAAGCCTTATATACTACAGACATTCCGCCAACGCCGATAATTTCTCTAATTTCATATCTGCCGTCAAGACGTTTTCCTAAATACTTATCCATAAAACACATTCCTTTCTACTACATAGCAAGTGTTACAACTGTTATGTTGTCTCCACCGCCGCCTTCATTTGCTAAATTAATTAAACTTTCAGGCACAAGCGAAGCGTCTTTTTCTTTAAACGTATTAAGTATTTCCGCTTCATTAACAAAGTTTGTCAAACCGTCGGTGCAAAGCAACAATGTATCGTCTTGGTGTAACTCCACCTGGGAAGTATCAACCGCAACATCAATTTCAGCGCCCAACGCTCTTGTTATCACATTCTTTTCGGGATGGCTTTTTGCATCCTGCAAAGAAATCTTACCCGATTCCAAAAGGGATTGCACAACGGAATGGTCGGTCGTCAGTTGTGTTAAACTGTCATTAACAAGATAAATACGGCTATCACCCACATTTGCAATTATTGCAACCGAGTTTTTTATAACCGCAACAACTGCCGTTGTTCCCATTCCTTTTAAATCTTCATTTTTTGAAGCCTTTTCGAAAACTTCTATATTAGCGCTTATAACAGCATTTTTAATAAGTTTTTCAATATCGTCGTTGGACATATTTTCACGGAAAGATTTCAAAAGATATTCACTTATACATTTTACTGCAGTTTCACTTGCAACATTACCGGCGTTTGCTCCGCCCATACCGTCACACACCACCGCAAAACTAACATTAGGTGAAATCTCGCCCGCTAAAAATGCGTCCTGATTGCTGTTTCTAACAACGCCTTTATCAATTTTACTGTAAATTTTCAAGAAGTTTTCCCTCCTTTACTTTTCGTCTTAACTGACCGCAGGAAGCGTCAATATCCGCTCCCAAAGTTCTGCGAACAGTTGCATTAACACCGTTTTTGATAAGACGGTCTTTGAAATGCAGAATTTTGTTTTGGTTTGGTTTTTTAAATGTATTTTCCTTTACAGGATTTGCAGGTATCAAATTCACATGACACATTATACCTTTAAGTCTTTTTGCCAACTCGTCAGCACAAGCATCAGTATCATTAACACCCTCTATCAAAGCATATTCAAAAGAAATACGCCTTGTTGTAACCTTTTGATATTGCTTGCAAGCAGTTAAAAGACTTTCTATATTCCACTTGCGGTTGACCTTCATTATAGAATCTCTTATTTTATCATTAGGTGCGTGAAGAGATATTGAAAGGGTTATCGGAAAATTATATTCCGCCAATTTTTCAATACCGCTCACAACGCCCGATGTTGAAAGTGAAATATGTCTTAAACCTATATTAAGTCCGTCCTCACAGGATACTAATTTTAAAAACTTAACCGAGTTTTCAAAATTATCAAGCGGTTCGCCCATACCCATCATAACAACATTAGAAATTCTTATGTTATTATCTTTTGCGGCTTTCATAACCTGTGCTAACATTTCAGAAGCGGTTAAGTTTCTTGAAAGTCCCTCAATTCCTGAAGCACAGAAACTACAACCCATACGGCATCCCACCTGTGTTGAAATACAAACAGTATAGCCGTGTTCATACTTCATTAGCACAGATTCTATATATTCGCCGTCAAAAAGTCTGTAAACATATTTCACAGTACCGTCAATGCGTGACTCAAAGCGTTTAACAATCTCAACATTCGCAAGATAGCATTTTTCTTTTAGAACTTCACGCAAACTAATCGGTATGTTGGTCATTTGGTCAAAATCTTCCACACCCGACTGAAGCCATTTGAAAAGTTGGGGCGCTCTGAATTTAGGTTGCCCTAATTTTTCCATAAAATCTTTCAGTTCGTCTATTTCGAGTGAACGGATATCAATTTTTTCCAAAGTAGCCCCCCTTTTTTTAATTCTTAATCAACAAAGCACAGAAGAAACCATCTGTATTATCTTTATGCGGCATAAATGTGTGGATGTACTCAAGCGAAAAGTCACTATTGTTTTTAAGAAAACTTTCAACAATATCTTCATTTTCTTTTCTTCTTAAAGTACAGGTTGAATATAAGATTTTACCGCCTTTTTTAAGATATCTTTTAGCATTTTCGAGTATCTTTAACTGTGTTTCACATAAATTATCAAAATCACAGAAAGGTTTATATTTAATTTCAGGTTTGCGCCTTATAATACCAAGTCCCGAACAAAGAACATCGCACAGAATACAATCAAATTCTCCTAAAGTGTTATCATAAACCGTAGCATCGCAAACCTTAGTTTTTATTATATCAATACCCAAAGTTTTAGCAGATTTTTCAATAAGTTTTATCTTGTGGTCATATATATCACAGGAAACTATCTCTCCCTTGTTTTCCATAAGCAAAGCCATTGAAAAACTTTTACCGCCAGGTGCTGCGCACATATCGAGCACACGGTCGTTTGGTTTCGGGTTTAATACCGAAACTGCCGTTTGCGAAGCAGTATCCTGAACGAAAAAATAACCTTTTTTATATAATTCGTTATTAGCGATATCTATTCCGCTTTTTAATGATAAAGCGCCTTTAATATTTTCTTCTTCGCATTCCCCGCCGATTTGATTTTTAAATGTTTCGACATCGGTTTTGAGAGTATTAACCCTTACTGTCAAAGGTGCGGGTTTTAAACTTTCTTTTAAAAGTTCAACCGCATCATCAAAACCGTAATCTTTGATAAAACTCTCAATTATCTCTTTAGGGCAAGAATAAATCACGCTTAAATCTTCGGCAGTATCCCCACCGGGTAAAAGATTATCCGCTCTTAAGACATTGCGAAGCACCGCATTAACAAAACCTGAATTTCGGCTTTCTTTAGACTGTTTTATAAGTTTTACCGCCTCATTAACTGCCGCACTTTGTGGGATTTTATCCATAAACATTATTTGATAAAGTGCGGTACGTAAAACTTGCAGACTAAACGGCGCCACCTTTTTTAAAGGGGTTTTCATAAAGTTCTGCAAAACATAGTCGAGCGTGATTTTCCTATCAAGCACTCCATAAACCAATGCTGTAACCAACGCTTTATCTGCATTGGTAACATCGCTATCAGAAAACACAGAATTTAATGTTATATTTGAATAAGAGCCATCAGCAAAAATTTTCAAAAGCGCTTTTACCGCTAACTTTCTTGGGTTTGCCATATTATTCACCCACAACAGTTCCAAGAGGTATTGGGTTTCCGCAAAGCATCTGTTTTGCGCTCATTGCCTTTGAACCTTCCATCTGAACTGTTAAAAGTCTTATAGATGTACCATTACCGCAAGCAATCACAAGTTCGTCAGTATTTCCTATAACAGTACCGCAAGGTTTATCAGTGTTATCACCTATTCTTGCACTTATAACCTTAACCCTCTTGCCACCTAACATAAAGTAAGCGCAAGGCCAGGAATAATAACCACGCACCGCATTATGAATTTCGGTTGCGGTTTTATTAAAATCGAGTTTTGCCATATCTTTTTTAATGATTGGCGCATAACTCGGTTCACCAGTTTGTTTTTGAGGTGTAATTTCACCTTTTTCTAATTTACAGAGGGTTGAAACCATAAGTTCGGCGCTGATTTGCGACAGTCGCTCAAAAAGTTCCTCTGCCGTTTCTTGCTCGCCGATATCAACTTTAACCGATTCTAAAATATCGCCTGTGTCCATACCCTCATCCATAAGCATTGTAGTAACGCCTGTCTGGGTTTCACCTTGAACAATGCACCACTGTATCGGCGATGCACCTCTGTATTTCGGCAAGAGTGATGCGTGTCCGTTCACACAGCCATATTTTGCAACATTAAGAATTTCTTTAGGCAATATTTTACCGTAAGCCACAACTACAATCACATCGGGATTAAGTTGTTTTAATATTTCATAAGCCTTGCCGTCTTTAACCGAATTTGGCTGATAAACAGGGATATTATTATCCAACGCACACACCTTAACAGGCGGCGGGGTTAAAACCTGTTTTCTTCCGACAGGTTTATCGGGTTGAGCAAAAACAGCCGCAACTTCGTGTTCAGTTTTTAACAATGCTTCAAGGGTTTTAACCGCATAATCGGGTGTACCCATAAAAACTATCTTCATAAATTCACCGTTACTTTTTTACTCTGTCAATATATAAAACACCATCGAGGTGGTCAATTTCGTGGCACAACGCTCTTGCTAACAAGCCTTCACCCGTAACAGTAAAATTATTACCGTTTCGGTCTTGCGCGCGGACAGTCACCTTCATAGGTCTTGTTACCTCATCAAATTTACCGGGCAATGACAAACAACCCTCACTGCCAGTCTGAGTACCGCTTTTTTCGGTTATAACAGGGTTTATGAGTTCGATTGGTCCGTCCCCAACATCAACAATGCAATATCTTCTTAAAATGCCAATCTGCGGCGCAGCAAGTCCCACACCCTCGGCTTTATACATTGTATCTTTCATATCATCAAGCACAGTTGCCAAACGCTCGTCAAACTGAAGTTGAGTTCGGCAAACTTTTCTTAAAACATCGTCACCCAATGTAACAATATTTCTTATAGCCATTAATATCCTCCTAAATTATCGTTTCGGGATTAATATCAACCGAAACTGAAACATCTTTAACTAATTTTATATCCAATGCTTTTTTAAGCATTTCCCTGAATTTTTTATTATTTCTGCATTTTATAATCATTCGGTAGCGGTAACGGTTATTCACCTTTGCCACTCCTGTCGGTGCAGGTCCCAAAATCACCAATTTAACATCTTGGTATTCATCTTTTAGCATTTCCCGAATATTGTCAAAAATGCCATTTATTGCATTTTGGGCTTCTTCACGGAAACAAGACTGAGCCACGATAACACAGATATCACAATATGGCGGATATGTCATTAATTTTCTTGTTAAAATTTCCTGTTCATAGAAAGTATCGTAATCCTGAGAATTTGCAAGGCTTATAACATTACTTTCGGGGTTGACAGTCTGTATAATCGCTTTGCCCGAATTATCACCTCTGCCCGCACGGCCTACAACCTGTGTCAAAAGTGAAAAGCACCTCTCAAAACTGCGGAAATCTTCGCTATACATAGCGCTGTCCGCTCCCAAAACGCCAACTAATGTGACATTAGGGAAATCAAGTCCTTTGGCAACCATTTGCGTACCTAAAAGAATATCATACTTACCCTTTGCAAAGTCACTTAAATATGTAGAATACGACTCACGCGAAACCGTACTGTCAGCATCAAGACGCAGGATTCTCGCATCGGGAAAAAGTGTCTGCAATTCCTCCACCGCTTTTTGAGTGCCAATTCCCATATATTTAATATGTTCGCTTTCACATTCGGGGCATTTATTTGTAACAGGCTCTGAATATCCGCAATAATGACACATAAGCCTGTTATTTGCAGAATGATATGTCATAGAAATACTGCAATTAGGACAGGTTGCAACATATCCACAACTCGAACACGAAATATATGTGTTATGCCCTCTGCGGTTAAGCAGTAAAATTGCCTGTTTCTTATTTTTTAAAACTTCGGTTATTTCATCATAAAGAACCTGACTTATCGGAGAAGAATTACCGCTTAAAATTTCTCTTTTCATATCAACCGTTTCTACTTGCGGTAAACTTGCATTACCGTAACGGTTTTTAAGTGTGAAAAGTGAATATTTACCTGACTTTGCCTTAGTAAAACTCTCAACCGAGGGTGTAGCAGATGCCAGGCACAAAAGTCCTTTATGGTAGGCTGTACGGAATTTAGCCAAATCTCTTGTGTGAAAACGGGGTGTCTTTTCAGACTTATATGTATGCTCCTGTTCTTCGTCGATTATAATAAGTCCCAAATTAGTAAAAGGAGCAAATATAGCACTTCTCGTACCTATCGCAATAAGTGCATCACCGTTTTTAATCCGTTTCCATTCGTCCATACGCTGTCCGACCGACATTGCACTATGGAAAACCGCAATTTTATTGCCGTAATGGTTAGTGAAAATTTCTATCATTTGGGGTGTTAAGGCAATTTCGGGCACCATCACGATTACGCCTTTTCCTTTAGAAGAGACCTCATCAACAAGTTTTAAAAACACCTGTGTTTTACCCGAACCTGTAACACCGTAAAGCAAAGAAACTGCACCTTTTTCGGTATTCAACTGTTGCTTTAATCCGTTAAATGCAGTTTGTTGTTCTTCGGTAAGAATAATCTCACTGTTATTTTTAACGGTTTTATTTTTATAAGGAGTTCTGAAAACCTGTTTTTCAAAAGCAACTAAAATGCCTTTATTAATAAGATTTTCAATAACCGACAGCGAAACACCCGTAAAATATCGAATTTCCTTAACACTTGCGGTTTCAATATCCTCTAAAATATCAACCACTTCTTTTTGACGGGGTGTTAATTTTACAGATATTTCCGCTTCGTTAAGACGCACCCATTTTTGAGTGGCATCGCCTATTTTTTGTTTGGTATCACTATTTTTTATAAGTACTTCCCTGTCACACAACGACAAAAGAATTTCTTTTGTGACAGAAAGTTTTGATATTAATTCTTCCTCGGTTTTTTCGCCTTTTTGTTTCAAAAAAGAATAGATTTCCTTTTCACTATCATCCAAAAGCGAAAGCGACAAAAAATCATCATTAGCAGAATAAAAATTCACTATACGGTGGTTAATACCAGTCGGCAACATTGCGTGAACCGCATCATAATAAGTGCAAAACACATTTTCGTGCATATATTCACACATTTTAAGCGATTCATCATTTAAAACAGGCTCTTTATCTATTAAATAAATGATATTTTTGAGTTTATCGGTTTCATCCTCATAAACCTCAAACACCATACCCTGTTTTTTTATATTGCCCTTACCAAACGGAACTAAAACTCTGCTACCCGCAAAAACAGTCATTCCAAGAGGAACTGCATAACTAAAAAGCCTGTCAAATGCAAAGGTTGTACCCTGAACGGCAACCGCAGCCACCAAGCCTTTCATACAAATTCCCCCTAAAAACTAAACTAATTATTCTGCCTTATTTGCTAAAGTATCTATAGCAAGGCTAACGGGTTTTTCAATAGAAATTTCACCCGAGTCCTCAATTTTTTTAGAAATATCACGAGCAGTATGTGCAACGTCAATTACCAAGCGGTATCTGTTAGGATATTCTGCAATCAATTTACCAATATTAGGATTTAACATTTTTAAGCACCTCATTAATAATATGTATTTGTCTTTTTTGCATCAGGCGGCTGCCTGATATTATTTGGATTATATCGTCAACAGCAGTATTAATATCGTCATTAACCACAACATAATCATACTCTGTAGCACGTGCAATCTCACTAAGGGAACTTTCCATACGCTTTTCAATAACTTCCTCAGATTCTGTTCCCCTGCCCGAAAGTCTTCTCTTTAATTCTTCGAAAGACGGCGGCATAATAAAAATACTAACCGCTTCAGGCAATTTATTTCTTATTTGCTCAGCGCCGTTCACATCAACTTCAATTATAATATCATAACCTTTTTCGCTGGCTTCTACAACGGGCGCTTTTGGTGTTCCGTAATAGTTGCCAACATAAACATTATGTTCTAAAAGTTGGTCATTTTCGAGCATACTTTCAAATTTTTCTTTTGAAATGAAATTATACTTCTGACCTTCAACTTCGCCCACACGCATCGGACGGGTTATTGAAGAAATGGAAAATCTGATTTCGGGACGCTTTTTGAAAAGTTCCACCAGCAATGTGTCCTTGCCAGAACCCGAAGGACCTGAAATTATAAAAACTCCGCCTTTATTCATCATCGTCCTCCTCAAAACTTACAATTTCACCGTCACTTATGCGGTTTGCTAATTTTTCACAAGCAAGGTAACATAAAATAATATGACCGCTATCGGTGATAATTACGGTTTTAGTTTTTCTGCCGTGTGTGGCATCAATTAGTATTCCTCGCTCTTTAGCGTCCTGTATTATACGCTTTATGGGCGCCGATTCAGGAGATACCACCGCAACTATACGCTCGCTTGACACCAAGTTACCCGAGCCTATATTAACTAACTTCATAATATTTACTCCATATTTTGAATCTGTTCTCTGATTTTTTCAATTTCTGATTTAATATCAACCACAGTATGAGCAATCTCTATATCCTGTGCTTTTGAGCCGATAGTATTTGCCTCACGGTTCATTTCTTGAACAATAAAATCTAACTTTCTGCCGACAGGTTCATTGCTCGAAAGCAAACTGTCAAACTGTTTAATATGACTGCGAAGTCTGACTGTTTCCTCTGCAACTGCAACCTTATCAGCAAAAATTGCAACCTCGGTCAAAACTCTCTGTTCGTCAATGGTAGTATCACCAAGCAACTCTTTAATCTTTTGCTCGATTCTTTCTTTATAACTGTTTACTGTTTCAGGTGAGCGCTTTTCAATAAACTCAACTTTTTCTAAAATATAGGCCGTACGTGAATTGACATCTTTTAAGAGCCTTTCACCCTCCACAGTTCGCATATCAATAAAGTTTGCAAGAGCCTCTTTTGCCACAGTTAAAACCGCATTGGTTATAACCTCGTCATCAAGCACTTGTCTTCTAACTTTAAACATTTCGTTATTATTTGCAACAGTAGAGACCTTAACATCATTTTTTAAATTATATTCTTTTGAAAGTTGTTTTAAAGCAGAGATATACGCATTAGCATATTCACGGTTTATTTCAACAACTGTAGCATTTTCATTATTGTCCTCAACCAAGACCGAAACTTCTACCTTACCACGTGACACACTCTGCCCTAAAAAAGATTTTAACTTTTCTTCCAAAAATGAATATGCTCTCGGCATTCTTGCAGAAAACTCAAAATATCTGTGATTTACAGATTTAATTTCAACTGTAATATCAAGTCCGTCAATCTGAGATTTTGCTCTTCCGAAACCGGTCATACTTCTAACCATTCAATTCACCTTCAAATCAAGTTAGGAAGAACCAAATTCAATTTCGACACTTCCCCATAATAATTCATATTATTTTACCAAAAAATCACCCATTATGTCAACCATTTAAGCAGTTTGTAACCATTTTTTAACTATTTTGTAATTTAAAATATGCACTAATCACAAATAGGAAATTTTATACTTTAATTTATGATTTTGGTATTGACAAATCAAATTTTTATTGATATAATTAACCTTGCTCGTTTGGACCAGTAGCTCAGTTGGTTAGAGCAACCGGCTCATAACCGGTTGGTCCGGGGTTCGAGTCCCTGCTGGTCCACCAAAATGAGCGATAACTTAATGTTCAACCAAGCAAATGAGCATTGACTTAATGTTCAACCAAGCAAATGAACATTGACCTAAAGTTTACATACTGCATAAACTTTAATATAGGGGTATGGTGTCAATGGTAGCACACCGGTCTCCAAAACCGTTTGTGAGGGTTCGAGTCCTTCTACCCCTGCCAAAAAGAAAAGCCGCACGATAGTGTGGCTTTTCTTTTTGTTCTTTTATCTATTATCTATTCTCTCTTATCTCTTTTCTAAACAATCAGCGACTTTTCCAGATAATAGTTTCAGTATATGATTTTTAGACGAAATCTGTCTTTTTTTACTATAGACTTATTGCTGTTTCGAGGGCGACTTTCATCATATCTGTAAAAGTTTTTTCACGCTCGTCTGATGAGAGGTTTTCACCTGTAACCAATGAATCTGAAATAGTGCAGATTGCCAATGCGTTTTTACCGCATCTTGCGGCGTTCATATAAAGTGCAGTCGCTTCCATTTCAACGGCTAAAACACCCATTTACGACCAAGACTCAACCATATCTTTTTCATCACTATAAAAAGTATCGCTTGAAAGTATATTTCCGATATGAAAATCAATATTCATACTTCGTGCTATATTAACCGACTTTTCAAGTAAACTGTAACTTGCTATTGGTGCAAAAGTTCCGTTCAAGCCGTAATTAGAAGCATAATTGGAATTAGTGCAAGCACCTGATGCTATTACCAAATCACGCACATTTACCTCTTTTTTATACGAACCCGCAGAGCCTATGCGTATTATATTTTCCACACCAAAAAAATTAAAAAGTTCGTAAGAATAAATTGCCATTGACGGCATACCCATTCCACTTGCCATAACCGAAACTTCTTTTCCCTTATAGGTGCCGGTATAACCTTGAACACCTCTCACGTTATTAACAAGTTTGGCATTTTCCAAAAATGTCTCAACAATAAAGCGTGCTCGGTTTGGGTCACCTGGCATTAAAACAGTTTTTGCAAAATCCCCTATATTTGCCTTGATATGCGGAGTATTACTCATAATATCACCTAACCATTTTTTATTCATATTATATAGTGTATAACAAAATCTTGGAGTGTATAATATGGAAAATAACTTTCCCATTCCCATTATGAATGATAAAGATTTGAGGGTGTATGAAGATTATCTTAAAAAAGACAACCAAAAAAACCTGAAACCTATTATTAAAAGTTATGTTCCTGAAACTTTAACAAATACAGTTTTCTTGCCTGCATACCTTAAAAATCACATAGGAAAACTTGTAAAAGTTGAAGCACTTATAGGAAACAAACTCGAATGTCGGGTTGGTACACTCTTAGAAGTCGGAGCAGATTTTTTGGTTATAAAACTCCAACAAAACTGTTGCACCACCGTTATCGGCGGTAACAGTATTAAATTTATAACTATCATCCACGATAATGACTTTAAAAAAGCAAATCTTTATTAAATAAGGACAGTTTAAAACTGTCCTTATTTTTTATTTTCTTAAAAATTTCAAAAGTTCATTGAAAGGCACCACCAACAAAGCAAGCACAAACGAAACTGCTAACTGCCAGCCGTTTAAAATAGTAAGTCCAAAGGTGAAACCAACAGGTGTCAACACTAAGAATACAGTTATAAACAAAGTCAAAAATACAGCCTTATTCATAAACGAATTAGAAAATACTTCTTTTGTGAATATTGTTCCGACCGATTTACTGTTAAAGCAATGTAATGCCTGAGCGATACCTAAAGTTGCGAAAGCCATCGTAGTTGCGACAACAGCCGACTGTCCGTTACCGATAGCAAAAGAAACCAATGTTACAACCGCAATAAATAAACTTTGAAGTAAAAGCGATATTATAGCCTTTAAATCTAAAATTTTACTTACAGAACTTAAAGATTTGCTCTTCATAACAGAATTTTCTGCTCTTTCCATACTGAAAGAAATAGCAGGCGCACAATCGGTTAAAAGATTTAAAAGCACCAACTGAACAGCGGCAAGAACAGGCTGTGCAAATATGCAAACGCCCAAGAATATTATAAGAAGTTCCGCAAAATTGCAACTGCAAAGATAATATACCGCTTTTTTAATATTACTAAAAAATCCTCTGCTTTCTTTAATTGCACGAACTATTGAACCGAAATTATTTTTCAAGATAATAACATCGGCATTGCCTTTTGCAACATCAGTTCCGTACTGACCAATAGCGCAACCAACATCTGCGGCGGCTAAACTTTCAGCATCCTGTAAACTGTCGCCTGTAACAGTTACAATAGCATTATTAGCCTGCCAAGCCCTAACTATTCGGAGTTTATCGTTGGGCGAAACACGAGCAAAAAGCGAATAATTTTGAATATTTTCGGCTAATTCTTCATCAGTCATATTCTCAAGTTCAGCGCCTGTGATTGCTTGACTGTCATCAGTTAAAACACCAATCTTTGTTGCTATGGATTTTGCAGTCAAAAGATTATCACCCGTAATCATTACGGTTTTAATTCCTGCATCTTTGCAAAGTTTAATATCATTAACAACGCTTTTTCTCAACGGCTCAACAAGACCTAAAAGCCCCACAAATGTTAGACCGTTTTCAATTTCGTCGGCCTGTGGATTAGCAGGAATTTCATCCAAAGGACGCATTGCAATGCAAACAACTCTTAAAGCATCAAGCGCTAACTGTTCATTTGTTTTTAAAATTTCTTCACAGTTGCAGTTGTTACACTTAGGCACAACAATCTCAGGTGCGCCCTTAACTATTGCAAACGGGCGTTCGTTAATCATTGTGATAACCGTCATTGATTTTCTTACCGAATCAAAAGGAATTTGAGCAATCTTAGGCATTAAATTATTAAGGTCTACTTCGCTCATTGAATTAAATGCCAAATTAGCCTTTTTGATTGCATTTTCGGTAGCATCATTTTGAAGTGTTGAACAACAAGCCGCTAATTTCAAAACAATTAACGATGTTTCATCAAGATTATCTATCTCAGTATCCAATAGTTTTTTGCCGTCATAAATTTTGCTCAAAACCATATCTTTATGGGTGAAAATCCCTGTTTTATCAGCGCATATAACATTAGTTTTTCCTATTGTTTGAAGAGCGCTTGTTTTTTTAATAATAATTTTATCCTGTAAAATTCTCTGTGTTCCGATTGCAATAACTATTGTAGCAATAGCCGGCAATCCCTCAGGTATGGCGGCGAAAGCCAATGCAAATGTATTTAAAAGCACGCCGACAGTGGTTACAGCAAAATTGCTCGAATTAAAGTTTTGCAAAAGATTTATTATAAATACTAAAGCGCACACAACAAGAATCACAATATTAACAGCCTTACCCAAAAAGTCAAGTTCTGATTGTATAGGCAATTCCTTAGTGCCTTGTTGTTCCAAAATAGCAGAAGTTTTTCCATTTTCGGTATTAAGAGCGGTTGCAACAACTACCGCTTTGGCACTGCCGTGAACAACAGTTGTTCCCGAAAAGACCATATTGACACGGTTTTCAAAAGAAACAATATCCTCTAAAACAGGGGTTGCATCCTTTTCGACAGGAACATCATCGCCTGTAAGAGCAGTTTCATTACAGCGAAGTTCGTTAGATGAAATAAGTCTTGCATCTGCCGAAATATAGTCTCCCTCTTCCAAAAGGATAATATCCCCTGGAACTAACTGAGCCGAAGATATATTCTTAACTATTCCGTCACGCAAAACATTAACTGTTGGATTGGTAATGCTTTTAATATCATCAAGGGTTGTATCGCAACTAAACAAATGAAAAGCGCTAATCAAAGCATTTACCAACACGATGAGAATTATAAGAAGCGGTATATAAGGATTATTTTGCTGATAAACGAGTGACACAACAAAAGAAATCAAAGAAACAATAATAAGGGTTATAACAGTTTTGCTCTGAAATTGTGATAGAAAACGCTTTATCAGAGAAATTTTCTGAGCGCTCTTCACCACATTTTCACCATATTTTTCAAGCCTTTGGTCAGCCACACCGTTAGCAAGACCGCTTTCGGCATCAACACCGAAGTTATCTAATACTTCCTTAACCGACGCACTGTGCCAAATCATAACAACACCCCTTTATAGTAATCCTTCATTCTTTTTGCATCCTCTGCCTGTGTGCCTGCCGACTCACAAATAAATATTGGACTGCAACCATATTTAACAGTAAGGTCCATAACAGGCTCAAAATCAGGTCCGAAAACAGTATCTTCAAAGGTCAAATGGCGCTTTTCGCCGCCCGTAGTATATTCAATCTTAGAAAAATGAGAATGAAAACTTCTAAGCCTGTCCGTACCCAGAGCATCTTTTATTGAAAGGAATATATTTTCGAAATCTTCCCGTGTTTTGAGAATACCTAAATCACGGGCGTTCAAATGACCAAAATCTATGCAAGGAATCAGCCTTTCGTCAAGTTTGCAAAGTTCTAAAACTTCATAAAGCGTACCCAACTGGTTCACTTTGCCCATAGTTTCAGGGCAAATGTGGATATTAGAAAGACCTTCGCTGTCAAGAGCATTAATTGCAAGTTTCATTGTGTCCTTTGCAAGTTCTAATGCTTCCTCACGAGAAATCTTACCGCAAGAACCTGTATGAACAATGATTCTATCCCCGCCCATAGCATTAACCGCACGGGCAGATGCAAGAATATAGTTGACAGAATTAAGGCGTTTTTCTTCTTCAACAGAAGACATTGAAATATAATAAGGCGCATGCAAAGAGAGGGTTATCCCCTTTTCGCTTGCTAATTTTCCTAATTCTTCCGCCTTTTCAAGACCTATATTTACGCCTCTGCCGCATTGATATTCAAAACAGTCAAGTCCCATTTTCTCAATATATTCAGGCACTTGCAGACTTGATTTATAACCCATTTGTTTAAAACTGTCCGATGTACCTGCAGGACCGAATTTTGCAGACATATTATACCTCCGTATCGGTAATTTTAAGCGCCTTTATAACAAAACGCTCAACCTTGCGTTTCATACGAAAGCGCAATGAAGTTTCAGGTTTAATAGGCGTTAACAACACAGTCTTGACGCCGACTATATTACCGCCTAATGTATCGGTAAAAATCTGGTCACCGACAATAGCGGTATTCTTTCTTTTAGAATCTAATGCCTTTAAGGCACGGATATATCCAAAAGGCAAAGGTTTTAAGCCCAAACTTATATAATCCAAACCGATTTTTTTAGCAAACGGTTCAAGCCTTTTGGAAGTTGAATTTGAAAGAACGGTCATTTTTATTGAGTTTTGGCGCATTGTTGCAAGCCAGTCTTCGAGACCGTCGGTTAAAACTTGTCCGTGATGGGTAGACAAAGTATTATCAACATCCAAAATCAAAGAATCAATTTCATATTTTTTTAATATATCAACCGTAATATCGGTTATTTTATTTAATTTAATCAAGGGTTTTAATAACATAATTTTTCCTCAATAAAAAAAGCGGTTATAAAACAACCGCTTTTTTGAATCTATTTAGCGGAACTTTCTTTTACGAGCAGCTTCCGACTTCTTTTTACGCTTTACAGAGGGCTTTTCATAGTGCTCTCTCTTGCGAACTTCTTGAATAACACCGTCTTTTGCGGTTTGTCTTTTAAAACGACGCAAAGCGTTATCAAGTGATTCATTTTCTTTAATTCTTACTTGACTCATTATATTCCCTCCCTCCACTTATATAGCAGGGGTTATTTTTTATTAGTAAACTGAATTACTATGTATTAAGGGTTTATTTACCCCTTAAAGCGATAACATTTGCAACTATTGCGAGTATAAAGAAAAGTATTGCGATATACTTTGTCCAACGCGCTAATATTGCGTCAACTGTTCTTGCCTTGTTTTTAGAAAGAAAAGTATCAGCACCACCGGAAATTGCACCGTTGATACCTGCTCTTCTTCCTTGTTGGAAAAGAACAGCAATTATAATAGCAAGCGAAACGAGTATTACTAAAATTCCTAAAATAATTTCAACTGCGCTCACCTGTTTCACCTCCAACTAACAAATAACCAAGTTATATAATAACACATACATTTCTAATTTGCAACAAAAATTTTAGAAATTCACATTATTTTACAACTATATTTACTAACTTTTTGGGAACATACAGTTCTTTAATAACTGTTTTACCCGAAATTTCAGCGATAATGCTTTCCTGACTCTTTGCAAGAGCGATAGCATCGTCACTTGAAATATTAGCATCAACATTAAGTCTTGCACGGATTTTGCCGTTAATCTGAACGACAATTTCAACCGAAGCATCAACACATTTGCTTTCATCAAACTCAGGCCATTTTGTCTGATTGAGCATTCCCTCGAAACCGCACATTTCCCAAATTTCTTCAGTAATATGAGGTGCAAAAGGATTAAGCAATATGATAAATGTTTTATATTCATCGGCAGTGATTTTTCCTGTAGCGTGGATAGAATTCATTAACGCCATTAAAGCGGCAATAGCGGTATTCATCTTCAAAGATTCAATATCCTCTGTCACCTTTTTAATAGTGCGGTGGAATTCCGCCTCTAACTCCGGTCTATAACCCTTTTCATCGGTCATAATATCATAAAGCGCCCAAACCTTATCTAAGAAACGCTTACTGCCCTTTATAGAAGACTGACTCCAAGGTGCTGCCTTTTCAAAGTCACCAATAAACATTTCATAAACACGCATTGTATCAGCGCCGTAATCGTTAATAATCTCATCAGGATTTACAACATTACCACGTGACTTAGACATCTTTTCACCGTTTTCACCCAAAATCATACCGTGGCTTGTACCCTTAGCGTATGGCTCTGCATTAGGAACAGCCTTAATATCATAAAGGAATTTATGCCAGATACGGCTATAAAGCAAGTGAAGTGTTGTATGTTCCATACCACCGTTGTACCAATCAACAGGGCACCAATATTCGAGCGCTTCTTTAGAAGCAAACTCTTTATCATTATGTGGGTCGCAGTATCTTAAGAAATACCACGAAGAACCTGCCCAGTGAGTCATTGTATCGGTCTCACGCTTAGCAGGTGCGCCGCAGTGCGGACAAGTGGTATTAACCCAGTCGGTCATCTTAGCCAAGGGAGATTCGCCGTTATCGGTAGGTTCGTAAGACTCAACATTCGGAAGAACAAGCGGAAGATCGCTTTCATCAAGCGGCACCCAACCGCATTTTTCACAATAAACCACAGGGATAGGTTCACCCCAATATCTCTGGCGTGAGAATACCCAGTCACGAAGTTTATAGTTAGTCTTAACACTGCCTATGCCCTTTTCGGTAAGCCACTGCTGAATTGCTTTTTTAGCATCTTCAACCGATAAACCGTCTAAGAAATCAGAATTAACCAAAACGCCTGTTGCACAGTCGGTAAAGGCTTGTTTTTGAACATCCTCTCCGCCTTTTACAACCTCAATAATCGGCAAATTGAATTTCTTTGCAAATTCCCAGTCACGAGTGTCGTGTGCGGGAACTGCCATAATGGCACCTGTGCCGTAAGAAATAAGTACATAGTCCGAAATAAAAATCGGAATTTCTTTATTATTAACAGGGTTGATTGCCATAACGCCCTCAAGTTTAACACCTGTTTTATCTTTAGCAAGTTCAGTTCTTTCAAAGTCTGACTTTTTAGAGGCTAATTCCTGATAATCTTTAACCTCTTGCAAGTTAGTGATTTTATCAGCCCACTTTGCAATCAACGGATGTTCGGGAGACATTACCATATATGTTGCGCCGAAAAGTGTATCTGCACGGGTGGTGAAGATTTCAAAAGTATCACCGATAGTGGTACTGAAAGTAACCTGTGTACCGTAAGAACGGCCAATCCAGTTTCTTTGCTGAGTCTTTACTCTCTCAATAAAGTCAACATCGTTAAGACCATCAAGAAGTTTTTCAGCATATTCGGTAATTTTAAGCATCCATTGGCTTTTTTCCCTTTGAACAACTTCGCTTCCGCAACGCTCACATACACCGTTTACAACCTCTTCGTTAGCCAAAACGCATTTACAGGAAGTACACCAGTTAACCGACATTTCCTTTTTATAAGCAAGTCCCTCTTTAAAAAGTTGCAAGAAAATCCACTGTGTCCACTTATAATAAGACGGGTCAGTAGTATTAATTTCTCTGCTCCAATCAAAAGAAAAACCTAAAGATTTCAACTGACGCTTGAAGTTTTCAACATTCTTTTTCGTAACTTCTGCAGGATGAATATGGTTCTTTATAGCAAAGTTTTCGGTAGGAAGACCGAAAGCATCCCAACCCATAGGATAAAGCACATTAAAGCCCTGTAAACGCTTTTTACGGGCAACAATGTCTATTGCGGTATAAGAACGGGGATGGCCTACGTGAAGTCCCTGACCTGACGGATAAGGAAACTCAACAAGACCGAAAAACTTAGGCAGAGTATAATCGTTCTTTGCTTCAAAAGTGTGATTATCGTCCCATATTTTTTGCCATTTCTTTTCTATATTTGAATATTCATAATTTCTTTCCATAATCAGTCCCCCAAAGTATTAACGAGAATTTTTTCAAGGTCTATAACCTCGGCATCGCTCCACATTTTATCAAGTCCGTAAAACTCACGTTCATTTCTGCCGAAAATATGAACTATCACAGAACCGTAATCAAGAACGAGCCAACCTGTTGATTTACCTTCAATATGGTGAGGTCTTACACCCGAAAGTTCTAACTTTTCTTCAACCTCGTCTGCAAGCGCTCTAACCTGCGTAGAAGAAGTTGCAGTACAAAGTAAAAAATATTCACACAAAACAGTAAGGTCGTCAACCTTAATGGCCGAAAGTTCTTTCGCTTTCTTTTCGTTGAGTGCGTTAGCGGCAATTTTCAGAATTTCAAAAGATTCCAAATTATTTTCCCTCCAAGTTATTAACTGCTTCATTAAAAGCATTCAAAGTATCAATATGAACTGCCTTTTTATTATCTACTAAATCTTTAATAGAATACTGTAAAGCGTAAATAAACGCATCATTTAAAGATTTATCCACAAGCGAGCGTATCACAGAAACATCTTCATAATCCCGGTCAAGCGAGGTAAAGTCTGCAAGATAAAGTATTTTTGCCAATAGTGACATATTCGCTTTTGCAGTGGTGTGATACCTTACAGCATCAATAATTTCATCATCTTTGATATTTAAAATATTCTCAATATAGCAAGCGCCTGACATTGCGTGCCATAGTTTTTGCGCCTTAAATTCGATATTGTTTAAAATTATACCAAAGTCGCCGAAAATTTTCAAGTGTTCTTCTTTAGAGGCATTTTTCGTAATATCGTGAAGCAAGCCTGCGAGATATGCTTTTTCACTATCACAGCCGTATTTTTCGCTCAAACGCTTTGCCTCGTCAGCCACACATAACGAATGATAATATCTTTTTTCATCAAGGCGGTCTTTTAAAATATTCTTATATTCGCTATACATTGTATATACCCCTTTCCTTGATGTAATTATAAATATTTTCGGGCAAAATTTCCCTTAAATTTTCTTTACGGAACTGCGTGGACGAAACATTTGAAATAATCTCGTCTTTAACCGAAATTTCCATACCCATTGAAGAAAAAGTTTTAACCGAGTTTTCAAATTCTTCATTGTCTGTGCTTGTCCGCTTGAAAACCGTAAACGGAAGTAACTTCATTAATTCCTCAAATTTATACCATTTATCAAAATAAACAAGCATATCTGCACCGCAAACAAACAAAAATTTATTTTGCGGATATTTTTTCTTTAAATAAACTACAGTATCATAGGTATAACTCTTGCCCTCTCGCTCAAATTCCACGAGGCAGAGTTTCGCTTTATTAAAATCTTTAGAAGCGATACGGCACATCTCAATACGGTCGTCATCACTTGCTAAAAAGTCACATTCTTTATGTGGCGGAATCCTATCAGGCATAACCCAAATTTCATCAATACTTTGGTCATTTTGCAAGGCTTCAAGCATTTCATAGTGACCTATATGAAAAGGATTAAAAGTTCCGCCGAATATAGCGACATAACCCATAACTATTTCACCAATTTTATAGTTTTATTATCTTTGCTTTCTCTATAAAGGATAAATCTTCTGCCGATAACCTGAACAACATCAGAATTAGTTTCCTTAGATAATTCGTCTGCTGCTTGTCTCGAATTTACAGGGCAGGTTTCTAAAACACAAAGTTTTATTAGTTCTCTTTTTTCTAAAGCATCATCAACCTGTTTTACAGTGTTTTCAATAATACCCGATTTTCCAACCTGTAAAATAGTTTCCATATCATTTGCCATTGCGCGAAGTTGCGCTCTTTGTCTGCTATTTAACATCATTCAACCTCAATATATTTTTTAAGTTCCTCAGCGAAAAGCCTTAACGCTCTTCCTCTGTGGCTGATTTCATCTTTTTGTTCGGCAGTTAATTGACTGAACGGACCGTTTTCACTGATAAACAACGGGTCATAACCAAAACCGCCGTTGCCCTCTTGCCTTTCAAAAGCAATGTGTCCGTGACATTCTCCTCTGACAGTAAACTGTCTGCCGTCGGGGAAAACACAAGCGATTGCCGCAACATAATATGCAGTACGTTTCTCCATCGGAACACCGATAAGTTCGCTTAACAACTTATCGTTATTCATTTCATCGTTTCCGTGCTCACCCGAATATCTTGCTGAGTAAACACCGGGGGCACCGTCAAGATAATCAACACATATACCCGAATCATCCGCAACCGAGATATAGCCTGTTTGCATAAGTCCCGATTTTGCCTTAATAATTGCATTTTCTTCAAAAGTTATACCGTCTTCGACCGCATCTAAAAAAGGCTTATCCAAATCAGATTCGCACAAAACTTCAAATCCCAAAGGGATTAAAATTCTTTTAAGTTCTCTTAATTTTTTTTGGTTTTTGGTTGCAATAAATATTTTCATTATTCTTCACCGTCAAAAATTCCGTTTACAAACTCACTTGCAACAAATGGTTGCAAATCGTCAATACCCTCACCCACACCGACAAACTTAACTGGGATTGAAAGTTCATTCTTAATAGGAATTATTATACCGCCTTTTGCAGTTCCGTCAAGTTTTGTTAAAACAATACCCGTAATATCACAAGCGGTTTTAAACTGACTTGCCTGATTAACCGCATTTTGTCCTGTTGCGGCATCAAGTACCAACAAGGTTTCAAGCGAAGCGTCGGGCAATTCTCTTGAAATCACACGATAAATCTTTGCGAGTTCGTCCATAAGATTTTTCTTGTTATGAAGTCTGCCCGCCGTATCGCAGATAATAACATCCGCACCCTTTGACTTAGCAGAGGCGATTGTATCAAACACAACAGATGCGGGGTCGGTCCCCTCAACACTTTTAACCATTGTAACGCCTGCACGCTCGGCCCAAATGCCAAGTTGGTCGATAGCGGCGGCACGGAAAGTGTCTGCCGCACCCAAAACAACATTTTTACCCTGTGCTTTAAGGCTTGAAGCGAGTTTACCGATTGTGGTGGTTTTACCCACGCCGTTTACACCGATTACAAGTATTACAGAAGGCTTTGTATCAAGTTTTAAGCCCTCATCTGCACCCAACATATCGGTAATAATTTCTTTCATTAATTGTTTAATCTGTGTGGGATCGGTTATGCCCTGCTCTTTTATTTTCTTGCGCAAAATATCACAAATTTCAGTAGCAGTTGCCATACCTATATCCGACATAACAAGAATCTCTTCAAGTTCCTCAAAAAGTTCCTCGTCAATCTTTGTGAAAGAATTAATAACACTGTTTACACCGTTTGCAATAGAATCTCTCGTCTTTTGCAAGCCCTGTTTGATTTTACTGAAAAATCCCATTAAATCACCTTATACTGCTTGATTTTCAAGCAATTTCTTTTCAAGTTCTGAAACATTGAGTTCCAAAAGTTTGGTAACACCCTTTTCTTGCATTGTAACACCGTAAAGCATATCTGCCGATTCCATTGTGCCACGTCTGTGGGTTACACAAATAAACTGTGTGGCAAAATCAGAAGAACGCATATATTCAGCAAAACGGTCTACATTGATATCGTCAAGTGCGGTGTCAACTTCATCAAGGAAGCAGAACGGTGGCGCATTTACACGCATGATTGCGAAATAAATTGATAAAGCAATTAGCGCTTTTTCACCGCCCGAAAGTCCGTCAAGACTTGGCACATTTTTGCCCGGAAGTTTAACATTGATATCAATACCGCTTTCAAGGATATTTTCGGGGTCAGACAAAGTCAACGACGCCGTACCGCCGCCGAAAAGTTCTGAGAAAGTTTTAGTGAAGTTTTGATTAATTTTTTCAAAACCTTCGGTAAATATTTCCTGCATTTGAACGGTCAACTGATTTATAAGTTTATGAAGTTGTGTGCGAGAGGCTTCAACGTCGTTAATTTGTTCGGACAGGAAGTTATAACGCTCACTTACTTCCTTATATTCTTCAATAGCCGAAACATTAACATTGCCAAGTGAACGGATTTTATTTTTAACTTCTGTCAAAGTCTTTTTAGCCTCAACAGGATTTTCAATCTCTATTCCGATTTGCTCGGCTTCACTGCGTGTCAATTCGTATTCGTCATAAAGGCGTCTTATAACATCGTCATACTCACGCATCATAACCTCTTTACGCTCAGTAAGGCGAGCCAATTCACCGCCGATTTTTTCACGGCGCATAGTGTTTTCACGCTCGCTGTTGCGAAGTTCTACGCCCGATTTTTCAGTTTCGTTACGCTTTTGAAGTAAATTGGCAATATTATTTTCACTATCGGTAATTTTGGTTTTATAATCATCAATACCGTCATTGACATTTTCAATCTCATTTTTAAGATTTTCATTTTTAAACTGCAAGGTTGCGATTTCGCTGTCGATTGCCTGAATTCTTGAAGCCCTGTCGAGCATACTGTTTTGAAGACTCTCAGCAGATGCCTTTAAAGATTCAATATCTTTACCAATCTCAATAACAGATAATTTGAGTGAGGTGATTGACGAGGTGATATCTTCCCTTGTTGCATTAAGGTTATCCCTACCGCCTGTCATTCGGTCAATCTCGGACTGAATTTCAGCCTTTTTGCCCTCAATTTCGGCAATCTGTTTTGCAGAGATAGCAGAGGTCTCTTTCAACTGTTCTAACTTTTCGTTATTAGAACTTTGCTCTTGCTCGAGTTCCTTTAAAGAAGTTTTTAAACTGTTTCTAAGGTCATCAATTCGTTTTAACTCTGCTATAGCACGAATCTTATCCTCGTTAGCAGTTGTAAGGTCGGCTTTAAGAGCAGTAATATCTGCCGAAACTTCTGCTAAAGCATTATTTGCCTCATCAAGTTTTACTGACAAATCTTTTGATTTAGAAGTCAACTTTTCTATATCTTGTTCAAAATTCTTGATATCGTTAGCACGGCTCAAAATACCCGAATTTTTAACAAGCGAACCGCCTGTCAAAGAACCGCCCGGATTAACAACCTGACCGTCAAGGGTTACAACTTTAATACGATAACCGAATTTCTTAGCGATATTAACTGCACAGTCTATATCCTCTGCAACAACGCAACCGCCAAGCAAATACTTGATAATTTCATTATATTTATTATCAGTTTTAACAAGGTCAGAAGCAATGCCAACATAACCTAACATATCTTCAAAACCGTGTTCTTTAAATTCACGAGCCTTTATTGTTGCAACGGGTAAAAATGTGGCTCTGCCTCCCTTATTGTTTTTAAGGAAGTTAATAGCCTGTTTTGCATCATTTTCGGTCTCGGTTACAATGTTTTGAATAGCGTTTGAAAGTGCAGTTTCAATCGCAACACTGTAACGGCTTTCAACATTTATAAGTTTTGATATCGGTCCGCATATACCTCTCAAAATGCCTGTTTCAGCCTTAGACATTACAAATTTAACCGAATGTGCAAAGCCTTCCATATTGTTTTCAAGGTCTTTTAAAATCTGTATTCTGCGGTTTTTAGCCTCAATATCAAGATTTATCTGTTGAAGTTCACCGTTTAACTTATCACAAGTCTCTTTACGGGAACTAAGACGCATTTCATATCCTTTTAAAGAATTAGAAACACTCAAAATATTTTCTTCAATTCCTTTAAGCAAACTATCGGTTTCAGAAAAATCATTATCCAAAGCCGAAATTTCATTACAGCGTGAGATAATCATTTCATCCGAAGTGCCTTTTCTTGAATTGATTTCTTCAATAGCAGTATCGGCAGTTACCATCTGAACTCGCATATCTGACGACTGTGCAGATAAAACATTAAGTTCTCTGATTTGATTTTCAATGTTTCTGCTTATACTGTCACTATCGCTTAAAAGTTGTGAGAGTTCGGTTTCCAAAGCATGAAGTTTTTCTTCAAACTCTGCCTTCTCGCTTTCCTTATCATTAACAAGCGCATACTTTTGAGTGATTTCTGCCTTGGCAGAATCGTCAGAACTCAAAAGCGATGTTTTTTCTTCGCTAAGTCTTTGCACAGATTCATTATTATGAACAATATCATTATTAAGCACTGTGATTGCACCCTGTGCTTTAACAATTTCCTCATTGAAAGAAGATATGTTAAGACGCTCACCCTCGATATCTGAAGTGAGTTTTGCAAAAAGTGATGTATTTTGTTCTGTTTTACGGTCAAATTCCGCCAAAGATTCTTCAATCTGTTTATAAGAAAGTTGAGCGGCGGCAATCTTGCTTTCCTGCGCTCTTAATGCTTCTTTAGAATTATTAAGTGTGTGAAGCCAAAGACCAATTTCAAGTTCCTTTTTCTGTGAGGCTAACTGCAAAAACTTTTCTGCTTTTCGGCTTTGCTCTTCCAAAGGTCCCACACGTGCTTCTAACTCGTCAACAATATCGTGAAGTCTCAAAAGATTATCTTCTGCCGCAGTTAATTTTCTCTCAGCCTCTAATTTGCGGTAACGGTATTTCGAAATACCTGCCGCTTCTTCAAAAATGTCCCGTCTCTCGCCCGATTTAGAACTGATGATATTATCAATCTTACCTTGACCAATCATTGAATAACCGTCTCTTCCAAGACCTGTATCCATAAACAGTTCGTGGATATCCTTAAGGCGAACCGAAACATTATTTATAGCATATTCACTTTCGTGGGAACGGTAATACCTACGGGTAATAGCCACGAAATCATTATCAAAATTTAGTGAACGGTCGGTGTTATTTATATTAAGAGTAACTTCGCAGTATCCGTGCGGACGGCGTGTTTCTGTGCCACCGAAGATAACATCTTCCATAGACTGACCTCGAAGACTTTTGGTTGACTGTTCACCCAAAACCCAACGCACAGCGTCAGAAATATTACTTTTACCGCTACCGTTCGGACCTACAACCGCAGTAATACCCTTGCCGAACTTCAAAACTGTTTTATCAGCAAAAGATTTAAAGCCCTGTATTTCGATAGAACTTAAAAGCACTTATAACACTTCCCTTTCTATTTTAAATTCCAAATTTTCTAAACTTTCGTCAATTTTAACCTTGCAGTTGAAACCACGTGATTTTAAATATTTTAAATTGGATTTTCTTTGTCCTGTCATTTTTGAAACATCAGATTTACCTACAAAAATCGTATAATCACCTTTATCAAAAAGATGGGTTAAAACCTTTGTCAGCATAATCTGTGATTGGCACAATTCGCTGAATGCAGGGTGCCAAGGTCCTGCAATATAGGCTTCTTTCTCGATTGAATGAAGACCCAATCTTATAACGTTTATACCTGCTTTAGTAAGCATAATATAAAGTTTTGCAGAAAGTTTTATAGCCTCCCCTAAAGTTTGCGGTTTATAAATTCCGTCAATATAAAGTGCCGCTAAGTCAGTATCCTTCAAAACAATAGTAGGATAAATTCTCACAGTATCAGGATGAATTTCTATAATCTTTTTTGCAGTACGGATTGCCGATTCATCGTCATCTGCATAAAGACCTGTCATTATCTGAAGACCCAATTCAAACCCGTGCTTTTTTATAAGCGCTGAGGCTCTTTCAACATCTTTTGCGGTGTGTCCACGATTGTTCATCTTAAGCACATGGTCATTAAGACTTTGAGCGCCCAATTCAATCGCCGTAACATTATATTCCTTCAAAAGCATTAAAATTTCATCATCAATAGCATCAGGTCTTGTTGAAACTCTGATTCCTGATACAAGACCGATTCTCACAAATGAAGACGCCGCCTCTAATAAAGAAAGCATATAATTGCGGTTAATTGCAGTAAAACTTCCGCCAAAAAAAGCAATTTCAGTAGTAGCAGAATCATATTTTTTTGATTTAACGGCAGTTATAACCGCTTTTTCAACATCAGTAGCGTGTGGGGCTTTGCAAGTTCCCGTAATATACCTTTGGTTGCAAAAACTACACTTATTAGGGCAACCAATATGCGGCACAAAAATTGAAATATTAGAATGTTTCTTGCTCATATCGGAGCACCCATAAGTTCAAGTGCCTGTTTTGCTGCCATTTGTTCGGCTTGCTTTTTGCTTTTGCCCATACCCTTACCAATTACATTAGAATTGAGATGCACCTCAACCTCAAAAACTTTATCGTGGTCAGGACCGCTCTCGCTTTTCAAAATATAACTGACACTTTCTTCGGGATTACGCTGAATAATTTCCTGTAAAGCGGTTTTATAATCCTTAAACACTTCATCATCTTTATGATTTAGTTCTTCCTTAACAAATCGCAAAACAAACTCCCTTGCAACTTCCATACCGCCGTCAAGATAGATTGCGGCAAGCACCGCCTCAAAGGCATCTGCCAAGATAGAGTCACGCTCTCTGCCGCCGTTATTATCCTCACCTCTGCCGAGTTTCAAGGATTTACCGAGTTCAATCTGCCTCGAAAAAGCACAGAGAGACTTTTCACAAACAAGCGAAGCGCGAAGTTTTGTAAGTTCACCCTCAGGGATATTTTTAAAATTCCCAAAAAGATAATCTGCAACTATTACCGAAAGCACAGAATCTCCCAAAAATTCCAAACGCTCGTTTGAGGAAAGCCCTCCACGCACTTCATTTGCATACGAAGAATGGCACAAAGCATTTTCAAGTAATTTTATGTTATTAAATTTGTAACCGAGTTTTGTTTGTAAAACTTCCATTATCAAATTAATCCTTTATCTGTTCTAATGATTTTGTTATGTTCTCAATAACACCGTTTTGTGTAAATGTTACTGCCTGTTTTATAGCATTTTTCATTGCTTTGGCATCAGAATTACCGTGAGCCTTTATAACAGTCTTTTTAACACCTAAAAGTGGTGCGCCGCCGACTTCACTGCTATCCATCATACTCTTAAGTGAATATAAATCTTTTTTGATAACAAGAGCCGCCAATTTGTTCTTTAAACTTTTATATAAAGCGTTTTTAACCAAACGGAAAAACGTGCTTGCAGTACCCTCAATGAGTTTCAGAGCAATATTTCCTGTAAAACCGTCGGTTATAACTGCATCGCAAACACCCTTTGGCATTTCACGGGATTCAACATTACCCACAAAATTAATCGGTGCTTCGCTCAAAAGTTTATATGCTTCTTTTTGAAGTTCGGTTCCCTTTGTATCTTCCGTACCTATATTCAAAAGACCTATAGTTGCGTTATCCTTACCCTCAACGCCTTTTAAATATGCGCTAGCCATTATACCAAACTGACAAAGCATTTCAGGACGGCATTCTGCATTAGCACCCATATCCATAAGCATATAATGGCCATTAGGTGACGGAATCATACCCGCAAGCGCGGGGCGTTTTATACCTTTAATACGCTTTACAATAAGCGTACCGCCTACAACAACCGCACCCGTAGAACCTGCAGAGACAAAAGCATCTGCCCTATCTTCAACCAATTCTTTAAAAGCCAAAGCCATAGAAGAATTAGAATGTGCTTTTAAAAGGGTTGTGGGGTCATCGTGCATATCAATAACATCATCAGTATCAACTATCGAAAGGTCACCGTAAAAGTTTAAATTATTATCATTTATAATTTTTTCAATTTCCGCTTTTTTACCGGTAAGGGTTATATCCACCTTAAGTTCAGCCGAAGCCAACGCCGCACCCTTTACAATTTCCAAAGGCGCATTATCGCCACCGTAAGCATCTACAACTACACGCATTTTTTATTTCTCCTCATACCATTTAAGCGAACGCTCGGCTAACGCCATATAGCGCTCTCTTTTATCTTTTATATGTTCCTCTAAAGAAGGTATTATACCGAAATTAGCACCCATTGGCTGAAAATCAACCACAGTTTCATCTGTTATATAAGAAAGCAGAGCACCAATCATAGTGAAGTTCGGCAAAATCAACGGTTCTTCATTTTTCAACTTCGCTAAAGCATTTATTCCTGCAACAATACCGCTTGCCGCCGATTCCATATACCCCTCAACTCCCGAAAGTTGACCCGCAAAGAAAATATTACTGTTTTTCTTTAAAGACAAATCTTTATTAAGAAGTTTGGGAGAGTTTATAAAGGAATTGCGGTGCATAACACCAAAGCGTACAAATTCTGCATTCTGAAGGCCCGGTATCATTGAAAATACCCTTTTTTGTTCGGGGAATTTTAAATTAGTCTGAAAACCAACAAGGTTAAAGAGTGTTGCATCAGAATTTTCACGCCTTAACTGAACGACCGCCCAAGGTCTTGTATTTGTTTTAGGGTCTCTGAGTCCTACGGGTTTTAGAGGACCGAAACGAATTGAATCTTCGCCACGCTTTGCCAAAATTTCAATCGGCATACAACCCTCATAAACTTTTACAGGTTTATCAAACTCGGAAAGCAACGCCGACTCGGCATTTATAAGTTCATTATGAAATGCAGTATATTCTTCCCTATTCATAGGACAGTTTATATAATCGTCACTACCTTTGCCATAGCGTGAAGCGTAAAATGCCTTATTAAAGTCTATACTCTCGGCAGTCACTATAGGCGCCGCCGCATCATAAAAACTCAAATTTTCGCTTTCACATAGATTGGCAATAGAATTTGCCAATTCGCCGTCGGTCAAAGGTCCTGTTGCAACCACCGTAACAGTATCAGTCGGCAAATCGGTTAAAACCTTTTCTATAACCGTAATATTGGGGTGTGACCTTACCTTTTCGGTTATATACTGCGAAAATAAATTACGGTCAACCGCTAAAGCGCCACCTGCCGCAACCGATGCCTTATCGGCGGACTTAAGGCAAACAGAACCGAATCTTCGCATTTCTTCCTTTAAAAGCCCTGCCGCAGAATCTATACGGGCGGCTTTTAAAGAATTAGAACACACAAGTTCTGCAAAGTTTTGTGACTTATGGGCAGGGGTCATTTTTTGAGGTTTCATTTCAATTAAATCAACATTGACACCCCTATTTGCAATTTGCAAAGCCGCTTCGCAACCGGCTAAACCGGCGCCGACAACGGTAATCTTTTCCATCTTAATTTTCCTTACTCTTTTTCCTTGACGGGCAATCGGAATTCATACAGTATTTTCTGCCTCTTATTCCGTTGATGATATATCCACCACATTCGGTACATTTATCGCCTGTTGGTATACCAGGCGAAGCAAAATCGCATTCGGGATAGTTGGAACAACCGTAAAACTTCTTGCCCTTTTTAGAAATTCTTTTTATGAGTTTACTTCCGCACTTAGGACAAGGTTGTGTGATTTCATCCTCGGGTACAGGTTTTGTGTTTTTACATTCGGGGTAACCTGGGCAGGCTAAAAACTTACCGAATCTGCTTGATTTGATAACCATTTTTCTTCCGCATTTTTCACACACAACATCGGTTTCTACGGCAGGAACTTTCACCTTTTTGCCGTCAAGCGAATCTTCGGCTTTTTTGAAGTAATTATCAAATTCTTTATAGAAATCTTTAATCGTGTTAATCCAATTAAGGTCACCCGAACCGATTTTATCAAGTTTAACTTCAAGACCTGCAGTAAACTTAACATCGAAAATCTTATTAAAGAACTGCACCATCAAATCTGATACAACTTTGCCGAGTTCAGTCGGTTTCAATGACTTCTTTTCACGCTCAATATAATCTCTGTTCATAATATTTGAAAGGATTGGAGCGTAGGTTGAAGGTCTGCCGATACCGTTTTCATCCAATGCTTTTATAAGTGTTGGCTCGGTATATCTTGCGGGAGGTTGTGTGAAGTGTTGATTGGGTGTTAAATCTCTCAATTTAAGAACTTCGCCTTTTTCCATATCGGGCAAGGTGTTTTCCTTATCTTCTTCCTCATCTTTACCCTCAACATAAAGGACTGTAAAACCGTCAAAACGAACAGAATAACCGCTTGCTTTAAAGAGATAATCGTTAGCCGTAATATCAATATTAACGGTATCCTGAACGCAAGCCGACATCATCGATGCTATAAAACGTTCCCAAATAAGTTTATATAATTTATACTGTTCTGTTGTGAGTGAACCCTTAATTTCTTCGGGATTAAAGTTAACAACCGTCGGTCTGATTGCTTCGTGAGCATCCTGAGCGCCGTTTTTAGTTTTATAATAACGGGGACTTGAATATTTACTGCCATAAGTTTTAGTAATATACTGGCTTGCCGCAGTTCTTGCTTCTTCAGAAATACGAAGTGAATCAGTACGCATATAGGTTATAAGACCTGTTGTACCAATACCTGCAATATCCACACCTTCATAAAGTTGCTGTGCAATACGCATTGTTCTTTGACCGGTAAAGCCGAGTTTACGTGATGCCTCCTGTTGCAAAGTTGAAGTGATAAAGGGCGGTGCAGGCTGTTTATTGCGCTTACCTTTTTTAATATCAGATACAATATATTCAGCATTTTCAAGGTCAGATAAAATTGCATTTGCAGTCTGCCCATCAGGGATACTGTCAATCTTGCCGTTTTTATCCCCATAAAGTTTTGCAACGAAAGTTTTTCTTCCAACAGCAAATTTTGCGTCCACTGTCCAATATTCTTCGGAACAGAATTTTTCTATTTCACGCTCACGCTCAACAATCAGTCGAAGTGCAACCGTCTGAACACGGCCTGCAGAAAGACCGCTTTTAACCTTTTTCCAAAGAAGAGGACTTAATTTATAACCCACAATTCTGTCAAGCACACGTCGTGCCTGTTGAGCATCCACCAAATCCATATCAAGTTTACGGGGTTCTTTAATACCTGCTTGCACACCTGTTTTGGTAATTTCATTGAAAGTTACACGGTTTTTAGCATTCATATCGAGTGCCAAAATCTGTGCCAAATGCCACGAAATCGCCTCACCCTCTCTATCAGGGTCGGTTGCAAGATAAACTTCACTGCTATTTGCAGCCGCCTGTTTCAAGGATTTTATCAAATCTTTTTTATCCGCCATATTTGTATATTGCGGTTGAAAATCATTTTCAATATCTACACCTAATTTTGATTTAGGCAAATCACGCACATGGCCCATAGAAGCCATAACTTCATAATCTGCACCCAAATATTTCTTTATGCTCTTTACCTTTGTCGGTGACTCAACGATTAAAAGTTTTGACATAAATTACCTCCGTTATTTACATATTTCATACTGACCGCCGGGTAATGCTCTTATAATAAATTCCATTTCAAGTTCAGTCAAAGCCGAAAGCAACTGAGAAGAATTTAAACCCGTATTAAGTTCGTCAGCATAAAATTTTTGCTTATCTAAACAATTATATACTATTTTTGCTTGATTTGAAAGAGTTTCATTCAATATTTTTTTATTATTTTGCGGTTTTTTAGGTTTAGGCTCTTTTTGATATGCTTTTTCTATATTGATTTTATCAGGAAATAGCGGAATATATTCATTAAAAATATCCGAAGCATCTAAAAGAGGTTTTGCAGTATCCCTTAAAAGCGCATTGGAACCCTTATATTCTTCTTTTTCAGGTGAGCCGGGAATCACAAAAACATCTTTATTTTGTTCTAAAGCGTGGTTAGCAGTAATAAGAGCACCGCTTCCAACCTTACCCTCGATTACAACCGTTCCCAAAGATAAAGCCGACATTATGCGGTTTCTTACAGGGAATGTGAATCTTGATGCCGGTGTATCAGGTGGATACTCACTTATAAGACAACCGTGGTTTGCTATATATTCACGCAGCGAGCGGTTTTCTTCCAAGTAACTTGCGCAAAAACCGCAACCCATAACAAGCACAGTTTTACCCTCAGCTTTCAAAGCGCCAATGTGGGCATAAGTATCACTGCCAATAGCACCGCCGCTTACCACCGTCATTCCCGATTTAGCAAGGCGGTAACCCAAAGAATAAGCCGCTTTCTTCCCAAATTCACTAACCTTTCTCGGTCCTACAATACAAATGGTTGGTATATTTTCAAAATCAGGCAACTCACCTTTTACATACAACACCAACGGCGGATTATAAATCTCAGCAAGTACCGACGGATAATCCTTACTGCCGTAAGGCACTATTTTAATATTTTCCCTATTACATTTTAAGATAATTTCTTCTGCTTCTTTAAGTTGTGTTTTAGATAACTTTTCGATTTCTGTTTTTGAAAACAACTTTACACTATCATAATTTTCAAGGTCATAAACTTCTTTTGCAGTTTTAAAGCGTTCAAAAATTTTATTAACCTTTTTACTTCCCTGTCCCAAGCACAACTGAAGCCAAATATAATATTTCATTACTTTTTCATCATTTCCCAAATAGAAATTGCCGCCGCAACAGAGGCATTCAAAGACTCTGCCTTGCCCGACATTTTGATAGTTATTAAACTGTCAGCAATTTGTTTAGCGCTATCCGTTAGACCATTGGCCTCGTTGCCAATCATAACCGCACAGCCGTCAGGAAATACAGTATTAGTTATAGACTGTGCATTCTTATCAACAACACAAGCAAAAGTCTTGAGTCCCGAATTTTTAATACCATCACAGAAGTTATCAAAAATAATTACAGGCATTCTTAAAAGCGTACCCATTGATGCACGCAGAGATTTAGGCGAATAAGGGTCACACCCGTCAACCGAAAGAATAATCCCGTCAACACCTAACGCCTCTGCCGTCCGTGAAACCGCGCCGAGATTAGATGGGTCATTAACATTTTCTAATGCAACATATCTGCCTTTAAGATTGATTTCACTTGATTTTTGGGGTATTTTTGCAAGCGCAATTATACCCTGTGGCGAAGCGGTATCACTGATTTTCTTGAAAAGACTGTCAGGGATTTTATAACATTCCTTTGAATTTTCATAAAAACTTTCAAGCGTATCAGAATACTTTTTTTCGGCAGTTTCGCTGATAATTAACTTATCAAACCCTATTCCGTTTTCCTTTGCATCAAGGCATATCCGAAGCCCCTCAAGCACAAAAAGACCGTTTTCTTTTCGGGCTTTTGCAGAGGTTTGCAAAGCGCAAACGAGTTTGATAAGTGAATTGTCTTTACTGGTGATACATTTAAGATTTTGCAAAATTTCACCTTCTTTAAAAATGAAAAAGTCGCCCGAGAGAGTTTAATAACTCGGGCGAAAAATATTATTTATCAAGTGCTTTTTTAGCAGCCTTAACAAGAGTTTCAAAACCTTTAGCATCGTTAACTGCAAGGTCAGCCAACATTTTGCGGTTGATTTCAATTCCTGCTTTTTTAAGACCGTTCATAAATGAAGAATAGTTGATATCATTCATTTTGCAAGCAGCAGAAATACGGGTAATCCAAAGACGGCGGAAATCACGCTTTTTAAGTCTTCTGCCAACATAAGCATAGTTACCTGATTTCATTACCGCTTCTTTAGCGGTTTTAAAGAGTTTAGATTTAGCGCCAAAGTAACCTTTAGCAAGTTTTAAAACTTTATTTCTTCTTTTGCGTGTAGATAACGCACCTTTAACACGTGCCATTTCTTATACCTCCAATTATGAGTTTTCCTTATTTATAAGGAATGAGTTTCTTAACATTCGCTGTATTTGTTACATCGGCAACAGTTGTTTTGCGAAGGTTTCTCTTACGTTTTGTTGTTTTCTTGTTGAGAATGTGCGACTTGAAAGCATGAGCACGTTTTACTTTGCCGGTTTTTGTGAGTT
Organism: Acutalibacteraceae bacterium; assembly: GCA_045647405.1. Lineage (GTDB taxonomy): Bacteria > Bacillota > Clostridia > Oscillospirales > Acutalibacteraceae > UBA737. The sequence continues at coordinate 53,771 of JAZRMI010000002.1, forward strand.
TGAAGCGTTTTTTAGCGCCACTGTGTGTTTTAATTTTAGGCATTTTAAAATCCTCCCAGATATTTTTTAACTACATTATTTGCCTTTTGGAGCAAGGAACATAAGCATATTACGTCCTTCTAACTTAGCAGCCTTTTCAACCGAAGCATAATCCTTACAGAATTCAGCGAAACGATTCATTGTTTCAAGGCCGATTTCAGGATGTCCCATTTCACGACCGCGGAAACGGATTGAAACCTTTACTTTGTTTCCCGCTTCGATAAACTTAATCGCTTGCTTGCCTTTAGTTTCAAAATCATGAACGTCGATACTAAGTCCCAAACGGATTTCCTTAACTTCAACAGTTTTTTGGTTTTTCTTGGCTTCTTTTTCACGCTTTGCCTGTTCAAAACGGTATTTACCGTAATCCATAATTTTACATACGGGCGGCTGAGCGTTTGGTGAAATGCACACCAAGTCCAAATCGGCATTTTCTGCCGCTTCTAAAGCCTTTGCTACAGGAAGTATTCCTAACTGTGAACCTTCTGCTGTGATAACACGAACTTCCTTGAATTTAATACCTTCGTTTATGGCAAGTTCTTTACTGCTAATGTGAATGCACCTCCAAAATGGTTTATGTGAGTTTAAATAACAAAAGCGTGGACGCAATACGCCCACGCATAAGAATACCAAACAAAGTTTGAAATTGCTTATTAACCCTTTTAAACAAAATCTCAGGGTGAGGACGTTTAACGTACTACTTCGTTGTAAAAACAATTATACACTATTTTATTAATTTGTCAAGTGTTTTTTCAAAATTTCCGCTTTATCGGTCTTTTCCCAAGGCAAATCAATATCAGTTCTGCCCATGTGACCGTATGCGGCTGTCTGGCGATAAATCGGTCTTCTAAGGTCAAGACTGTCGATAATCGCTGACGGTCTCAAATCGAAAACTTCTTTTACTGCGTCGGCAATTTTTTCGTCAGCCACAATACCTGTGCCGAAAGTATCAACCATAACCGAAACAGGCTTTTCAACGCCGATAGCATAAGCTAACTGAATTTCGCACTTTTTAGCAATTCCTGCGGCTACGATATTTTTAGCAACATAACGGCTGGCATATGCGGCACTTCTGTCAACTTTTGTCGGGTCTTTTCCCGAAAATGCACCGCCGCCGTGACGAGCCATACCGCCGTATGTATCAACAATAATCTTTCTGCCTGTAAGACCTGTATCCCCTTGCGGACCGCCCACAACAAATCTGCCTGTTGGGTTGATATAAACCTTTGTATTCTCATCAAACAACTCTTGCGGAACAATAGGCTTAATAACCTTTTCGAGAATATCTTTTCTTAAAGTTTCCAAGGAAACATCTTCGGTATGCTGACTTGAAACAACAACTGCATCAACCCTTACAGGTACGCCGTCATTATATTCAACCGTAACCTGTGTTTTTCCGTCGGGATTAAGATAAGAAAGTTCACCATTTTTACGGATATCGGTTAATTTCTTAGCCATTTTATGCGCTAAAGATATCGGCAAAGGCATAAGTTCTTCGGTTTCGTCACAAGCATAACCAAACATCATACCTTGGTCGCCCGCACCGTTAAGGTTATAACTATCCTCTTCGCCGTCTTTAAGTTCCAAAGATTTATCAACACCCATAGCAATATCAGGAGACTGTTTATCAAGCGAAGTCAAAACCGCACAGGTGTTACCGTTAAAATATGCTGACGGCTTATCGTAACCGATATCGCAAACAACTTCCCTTACTATTGCAGGAATATCAATTTGCGCTGTGGTTGTAATTTCGCCCATAACTGTAACGCAACCTGTGGTACAAAAAGTTTCACAAGCAACACGTGCAGACTTATCTTGTGACAAAATCGCATCTAAAACAGCATCTGATATCTGGTCGCAAACTTTATCGGGATGCCCCTCTGTAACAGATTCTGACGTAAACAAAAATTTACTCATTTAAAATTCCTCCAAAAATAAAACCGCCACAAAATGAGGCGGTAATTTAAAACCTCATCTTTCGGATAATCCGCCGGATTTAGCACCTTGAAAAAACAGGTTGCTGGGTTTCAACGGGCCGGTTCCCTCCACCACTCTTGATAAGGACTATATTCTTTTTTCGTCTAATATTGTAACATATTATAATTATTTGTCAAGTGTTTCAAGAAAAAAATTGAATTTTTCCGCCTAAACTAAGAATTAAAAATACTACTGTGACCGCAATAATCAAAAGCGAAATAACACAAACTAAAATATTTTTTGCAAGGCTCTTGTTATTTTGTGCAGTATCAGAAACCGCCACACCACTTTTTCTTAAAATCTTTCTAATCGGTTTATATATAACAACTGTTGCCGCCGCATTTATAACCGATTTACAAAGGTTAAAAGGCAAAAGCAATGTAGGTATTAAAGCAATAACTTCTTTGGCAGAAACACCCATATAATACGGCGTAACAACTATATTAGCAAGACACATAACAACGCTTACGCTTATTACCGAAAACAAAACCGCAAGAATTGCTCCCGAAAAGGTGCGCTTGTATTTATAAATCATTCCCGCAACAAAAGCAAAGGTTGCAGAAGAAATGAAATTCATTATAAGCCCGTAAACACCTGTATCACTAACCGACAAAAATTCTAAAAATGCAACTATTCCAGATGATACCACGCCGTATAGCGGACCGTACATCAATGAAACAACTGCAATTATAGTATCTTTTAAGTCAAATGACAAAAATGCCACCTTAAACCTTAAAACTGTGGTCAAAATAAAGGCAAGCGCACAAAAAACACCTGTTACTGAAATTTTTATAAGTTTTTCTTTTTTCATATTATCACCCATAAAAAATGCCCTTGCTGTATAATACAACAAGGGCATAAGAATACAATTATTATCTCTTCTTTCATCCTGACTTGGCTAGTGAAAATCAAATCGTTTGCGGTTTGTGTGTCGTATTTTCTCATAATACTTTGCGCTCATTTTTGAAATACTTCAGTATTCCTGCAAATTCGCGCTTTGTCTGATAACAAAATACGATAACGCAAACTCTCCGACCTAACATCTAGAAAAATTTCATTTTTAAGAAGACGAAGAACGTAGTAATACTTGTTGTATTACAAGTGATAAGTCAAATTAAAAATGGAATTTAGCAGATGTTAGGCGCAAATGATTTGATTTTAACTAGCCTCACAGTCGGCTTTGGAATTTCACCAAATCAACCTTTCGGCTCGCGGGCTTTACCGCCGGTGAGGAATTACACCTCGCCCTGAAGATTATATTGTTATTATATGACAACACTTACGATTTGTCAATCATTTAAAATACATAAACAACTGACACTTAATCATACCGTTATAAAGTTTACGGCGTTTATCGGCAGTCTTTCCGTAATGCTTTTCAAATTCATCGTGAGGACTGATTACATAATACTTTTGTCCGTCACCCTGCATAAATCTTTCGCCCATCGCCTTGTAAAGTTCTTCAGCGGTTTTAACATCCAAAAGGCGTTCGCCATAAGGCGGATTAGTAACGGTAATACAACGTTCTTTAGGCGGTGTGAAATCCTTAACTTCGCCCATTGCCGCCTTAACATATTTCTCAACACCCGCTTTTTTAGCATTAGCAAGGGTTAATTCCACACAAGACGGGTCAATATCAAACCCTTGCGCTTTAAAATCAATATTTTTAAGTATCAAATCTTGGGCTCTTGTTCTTTCCTCTTGCCAAATTTTCGGATTCAAAAAACCAAACCGCTCGCTTATAAAAAATCTGCGAAGTCCCGGTGCGGTTTTAGTTGCCATTAAAGCAGATTCAATTAAAATTGTACCGCTACCGCAAAAGGGGTCGAAAATCTTTGTGTCAGGGTAAATTCTCGCCAAATCACACATTGCCGCCGCCAAAGTTTCTTTAAGCGGTGCATCATTGGAATTACGGCGGTATCCCCTCTTATGCAGACCGTCGCCCGAAGGATCAATCATCATAGTAACAACATTTTTATGAATCGAAAAACGAACTCTATATTCACTGCCTGTTTCGGCAAAAATATTAATTTTATATTTAAGTTTAAGCCTTTCAACAATGGCTTTTTTGATAATCGACTGACAGTCAGGAATACTATAAAGACCCGAATTAATACTCCATCCATTAACAGGGAAAGCATCGTCTTTACCTATAAAATCTTCCCAAGGAAGCGCTTTCACACCATCGAAAAGTTCAGTAAATGTGGTTGCAGTAAACTCACCCACATTTATCAAAATTCTTTCAGCAAAACGGGAGCATATATTAGCACGGGCTAACATATTTTCTTCTCCCGATAAAAGAACTCTGCCGTTTTCAACAGTTATATCTTCAAATCCCATTCTGCGAAACTCGTCTGCCGCAATTTTCTCAATTCCAAACAGGCAAGGCGCTAATAAATTAATCTTGCTCATTTTTTCTCCTAAAAAAAGGCGAAGCCATACGGTTTCGCCTATCGTTTAAATTATCTCATTGCACGGCGCTTAGTGCGTGTGCTTTCAGGGTTTTTACGCTTGAGGTCAGAAAACTTTTCATCACTTGTTTGTTTAAAAAGATTCATCATTTCTTCAAAACTTGCAGGTTCATTTTTCTTTGGTGTCCAAGTATAAGAACTGTCAGGTTTCGGCGAAGAAAACGCACGACGGTTGTTTTCCTTTTTCTCAGGTTTCTTCTCAGGCTCCATAGCACGCTTGATGCTAAGACTGATTTTCCCGTCTTCACCCACAGTTAAAACCTTCATTTTAACAACATCGTCAATTTTAACGTGCTCTTTAATATCGCTAACATAAGTACGGGCAACCTCAGAAATATGTACCATACCTGATTTACCTTCGCCCAAGTCCACAAATACACCGAAATTAGTTATTCCGGTAATTTTACCTTCAACAATTTCTCCCACAGTAAGTTGCATAGATTTAAAAAATCCCCCTAAAATTCCTACCTAATTACCAGAAATATCAATAAAAACTTGCTCGTCCGAATAGATATACCCTAAACGCTCACGAGCGGCTTTTTCAATAATCTGGGTGTTTGATTCGTCTTCAAGCATTGCTCTTAACTGCTCAATATCGTTTTGTTCAGTTTCATACTGTTTTTTAAGATTTGAAAGTTGCGTCTTGCTTGAATTAAGTGTTGTCCATAAATTTGCAAGAGTTGCAATCATATAAACACAAACACCTAAAATTAAAACTTTAAGAATTATGCTTCTTTTCTGCTTTGTTTTGCGTTTCATATTTTTAACTCCAACCTTATTTTAGAAGCCCACTAATTATTTTTTAGTATACAACAAACCTTTTATCTTTTTCAAGAGTTTTTTGAAAAAAGTTACTGTAATTTTATAAAATTTTAAAATAAAACTCTCAATTTTAGAAAAAAGCCAGTTTAATACGTTATTTATCTTTTTAAAACACCAATTTACAAACCATATAATTTTCTTGCAGAGGGGCAGGAAATATTTTGAAACAGTAAGATAAAAACCGCAAAAACCAATAACCATCCCAAATAAAATATACCCTCTTATTTCGCCGTTTGTAAGGCTCAATAAAAAAATAAAGGTTGTAAAAGAAATAATTAAAAAGTAAACTATATCCTGCAAAAAGACCTGCCAGTCCTTAGGTTTGAAAACCAGTCTTACCGCTCTGAAAATATCATAAAAAGCACAATAAATTACACCTAAAATCATCGAATACAAAAAAGATACTGCCTGAAGTTGATTACTGATTTCCCACATAATTATTTAAAAATTCGGCTTAAAAAACCGTTGTTACTTTGCTCGGCAGTATAAACTATGGCGTGAACTCTGCCCTCAGCAGTAAATTCACCCGTAGAAGTATCAAAATTTCCTATATGCAAAGCAGTACCTTTAATAGTGAGTTTACCTAAGGCGGTATTTAAAACTATTGTTTCATCGTCAAACCCAAGACAGTCCTTAACTCCTGAAAGGCTCAACTTTTTTCGGTCCTCAATAATTACACTGTGATTAAAATTTATCTTTTCGTCCAAAATTAAAACACCCCTTAAAAATATATTTAAAGGGTGTCAATCTTATTCCACAATACAATACATTAAACTTGCATCTTCCTTACGGACAGTATCGTTTACTTGTGTTACTTCAACTTTAACAACACGCATACCAAAGGTGATTTCAAGTATATCCCCCACTTTTACATCATAAGAAGCACGGGCAACCTTACCGTTAACCATAACTCTGCCTGCATCACAAGCCTCATTGGCAACTGTGCGCCTTTTAATAATGCGTGAAACTTTTAAATATTTATCTAATCTCATAACACACCAAATTTTAAGCCGTCCTTAAAGGACGGCTTGTTAATTAACCTTAATTATTTAATAGCAGTTTTTAAAGCAGCGCCTGCTTTGAACACAGGATTCTTAGAAGCAGCGATTGTGATTGTTTGCTTTGTTTGAGGATTGATACCGGTTCTTGCAGCGCGTTCACGAACCTCAAAAGTACCGAAGCCGATAAGTTGAACTTTTCCGCCTTCCTTTAATTCTGCAGAAACACTGTCAACGAAAGCAGCAAGTGCTTTTTCTGCATCCTTTTTAGTGATGTTTGCTTTTTCAGCAATAGATGCTACTAATTCAGTCTTGTTCATTTTTAGAACCTCCAATAATTTTTTTAACGAAAATATTCGTTAGAATTCATCCGTACATACTTTATTAAGTACTATACAAATTTACCATACTTTTTAAGAAAAATCAATATGTTTTTACACTTTTCATTGAAAACACAAAAAAAGATTGTCATCATTTATGAAAATTGCATAATTTTATCTAAAAATTTTCAATTTTTTGCCAAAATTATATAGGTTTTTACCACAAGGTAGACTCAAAATTTCTTGCTTTTCAAAGGCTTTTGTCACAATTAAAACCACAAGATATACTAAAACCGCTAATCCTAAAGCACAAATTGTGACAATTTTTTCATTAGAAATCAGGCATAAAACATAAGCCAAAGCACCGCAAATTACAGATGCAAAAAGCGGTTTTAAAACTGTATTTTTAATATCGACAACATATCCCACTATTTTAATAAGCACAAATATATGTGAAATCATTATATACAAATAACATACTGCTGTACCGATTGCCGTAGCGTAAATATTAATTTCTAAATTATTCATCAGAATAATATTGACCGCAAGTTTAATAACGGTACCCACAATTATGTTATTGAGCGCAAAAACCTGACGGTTAAGCGACTGCAAAACACTCGTAAGCGGAATTGCGAAACCTGCAAACACCGCCGAAATTCCATAAATCATAAGCAAATTTCTGCCTAAAATATGGGTATCAGAATAAAGCAAATTCATTATAGGCCCTGAAATTACTGCTAAACCAATCCCCGCAGGCAAAGTTATAAGCGATACTAATTTAACTATCACATTAAGATTGTTTTTAACACCCTGTTTGTCACCTTTAACCCAACATTCAGTAAGTACAGGCAATGCCCCCACGCCTAAAGCCATTGTCATCGTTGGTATTAAATTATAAAGTGTAAACGCTTTACTTCGTATTCCATAAAGAAAAGTCGGCAAATCTGCCTGTGTCAAATCGGTAGCAGAATTTAAGTTATAACTGGCAATAGCATCCGAATACATCTGATTGCAAATTTGCCAATAACCTTCAAGATTATCAGTCAACTGCAAACGCACAGTTATAACATCTATAAGCGATACTGCACTTGAAGCCAAACTCGAAAGCGCCATAGGAATTGCAAGAAACAACACAATTTTAAGCGTTTTTTTGCTTGTGTTTGGTTTTGGACTTTGCAATAACTGTTCTTCAGTTATTAAATTATTTTTCCGATAACTTATATGCAAATAAGCCGCCGCAATCAAATTACCCAAAGTCACACCCAACATAGCGCCTGCGGCAGATAATGCAGGATTATTCGTAATTTTTATAACAACAAAAGAAATTAAAATACCTAAAACAAGTTTTCCAAGCGCCTCAATCAGTTTTGATACCGCCGTTGGATACATATTGCAAAAGCCTTCAAAATACCCTCGGTAAACCGATATTAAAAACATCAGAAAGATTGACGGTATAACCGCAATAATGCTATACATTGTATTACCGCTGTTATCGGTAAAATAAACAATAGGTATTGCTAAAAGCGATATTAATGCAGAAATTAAAACGCCCAAGACAACAAAAAGTTTTCGTGTAACTGCAAAGTTTTTCTTTACATCGTTAAACTTGTTTTCGGCAATATACTCTGCTGTAATATGTGATACCGCCGAGGGCAAACCCGAAATTGCCAACACATAAAAAGGCATAAAAAGGTCGTGCGCTACCGAGAAATATCCAAACCCCAAGTCACCCAAAAAGGTATCGCTTGCAAGTGGTATTTTAAAACAAGCACTTATCACCTTTGCCATTAAGGTTGAAAGCATTAAAATCATTGCGCTATGTTCCAGATTTTGCTTTTTAAATTTCATACTTTTAAATGATTTCCTTAATAATTTTTATAAGATAGTCCGAAAGCATAGTTTCATCACTGTTATTCATTTGACGGTAAGATTCAGTAGCATCGGCGCCCGCATCGTCAGAAATGCGTCTTAAAGCCAAAAACGGAGTATTTGAAAAATCACACACATAGGCAATAGCCGCTGTTTCCATATCACAAGACATTGCCGAAAAGTTTTGCTTCAGGCTATCTCGTTTAGCGGCATCGCATATAAAATGGTCACCCGAAACAGCAGTACCCACCTTAGCATTTAGAACAACATTTTTAGCCACATCAATCAAGGCTTTATCCGCATTGTAAATATACTTTTGCAACGGTTTTTCGCAAAGAGCATACCCTATACCCGATAAATCAAAATCGTGTTCAATAAATTTATCATTAAGACAGATATCTCCCCTATTAACACCCGAAATACCGCCCGAAAGCCCGTAATTAAGAATAATATTACATCCAATATCCACAAGGTGCATTGCCGCTGCTGCCGCATTCACTTTACCTATTCCACAAAGTAGTGAAATAACTCTTGCGCTTTTATCTTGAGTTTTGACAGTAAATTCGTGACCTATACGGTTTAAAACAGAATACTTTTTAAATTCGCCGTTTTCGATAGACCTTGCAAAAGGCTTATACTCATCAATATCGGCAACGATTATACCAATTTTCAGTTCCTTCATTTTTTCTCCTTAATGAAAAAATGGCTGATAAACAGCCATTATTCCTCGATTTCTAATTTAGCACCGCAAGAAGAACAGTAAACTGCCGTCTCGCTGATATTTGCAGCGCAAACAGGACATACTCTTTTATATTTTGCAGAGTTTATATCTTCTTTCAATTCGTATATTCTGTTATTTTTTTCAATAATAGATTCAACCAAAACCTTAGTGTCTTGGTCTTCAATTTCAGTATCTTTAATCAGATTATAATACATCTGACCTAACTGTTCAAAATCTTTTGCACGCTTGCTTTCTAAAGAGGCGATATCAAATTTTTGCTTTTGAGTGTTAACAACCTCGTTTGTTTTTTTGCAGGCAATATCAATAGCCTCTTTTGCTTTATCAATCGCATTATCTAAAAAATCCATAATAATACCTCCTATTTATTTTATTATACCATAAACTGCTAAATATTTCAAGTTAGTTGTATTTTCCGTCACCGATAAATTCCCTTATGAGTGAATTTTGGGGAACATAGTCCCTACAAAGAGAATCAAATTTTTTCAAAGCATTTGCAGTATTCATGAAGTATCTGTAACACACATTATCTTTTGATACTTCATTTTCAAGTGAAATAAATTCATCCTTATATATACAAGGCTCAAACAAATGAAATGTTTTCAAAAGAACATCGGCAGTATCTTTAAAACAGTAAAGAAATTTTTCCTCACCTTTTACAACACCATCCCACATAGTCAAAGTGTCATTAACCTTCGTGCCTCTGAAAATACGGTCACGAAGCACACGGCGTGCTAAACGAACTTGTTTGCTGTAAATCACTTTATCGCCCTTTTTATCATATATAGCGTCATTAACACTAATATAAATTTTATAAATATTTCTATGCGGAACTAAATCTGTTATCAATGGGTTAAGTGCGTGTAAACCCTCGACAATAACAATACCGTGATTTGTGATATCCGCTACCCTGTCGTTTAAAACACGAGTTCTTGTTTTAAAATCAAACTTGGGAAGCATTGTTTTACCGCAAGAAATAATTTCACTGAAGCATTTATTTATAAGCGGTATATCGAGTGCATTTACCGATTCAATATCCCGTGTTCCGTCAGGTAATATCGGCAGGTCTTCACCCGATAAATAAAAATCATCAAGCGACACCACTATAGTTTCTTCGCCGTATTCTTTCAAAAGGTCGCACAAAATATGCGCAGTTGTGGTCTTACCCGACCCCGACGGTCCTGCTATTGATACAATCTTCAAATCGTCATTAGAAGAAATTTTTTTAGCAATAGCGTTAATTTCATCAAAATATGCCTTCTCTGAAACCTCAATCAACTTTTCAGGATTTTCTTTGGCAAGCATATTTATATCACACAGGGTATATTTCATAAAACTTAGAAATTCCGTCCTTTCTCGAAATCAACTCGTCATATTGATTAATATATTCATATGGATATTTATAGTTAAAAATTCTTTCAATATGCTCGCCGTTTGGCTCACGCAATTTAGTAACCGCCGAAGCACCGCAAGCAAGAATTGTATGGGTCTCGTCCATAATATAAACATTATAAAGACATTCATACCCCTTTTTAGAATATCCAACATTTTCAAGATTTCCGACAGTTTTACTCTGTCGGTACATATAATAAGGAAAAATCTCATTCCGGCGCAATTCATTATATGCATAATCAACCATTTGTGACGCAAGTCTGCCCATTTGAATCTCAGGAATTTCATTGAATTTAGTCATTTTCGAAGAACGCTTCATAGAAAGCGAATGTACTGTAACGCTTTCGGGCGCTAATTTTATAACATCATCAACCGTTTGTTTGAAACTTTCGTATGTATCGGTCGGAAGTCCTGCAATAAGGTCCATATTAATATTATCAAACCCGCATTCCCGTGCAAGCAAAAAGGCATCTATAGTCTGTTTTGCGGTATGTTTTCTACCTATTGCCTCAAGCACACTATCGTTCATAGTTTGGGGGTTAATACTGATTCTCGTAGCACCCATTTCTTTTATGGCAATCAGTTTTTCTTTGGTTACGGTATCAGGTCTGCCCGCTTCAACCGTAAACTCTCTTAAATTAGATAAATCAAAATTATCACGAACCGTCTGCATAACCCTTTCTAACTGCTTTGCAGAAAGTGTTGTCGGCGTGCCTCCGCCGATATATACAGTTTCAAGCCTCAAATTATTCTGTTTTGCAATTTTCGCAGTAACACAAAGTTCATCACAAAGCAAATCAACATACTGCGGTATCAGTTTTTCGGCGTGTTCAACCGAATGTGAAACAAACGAACAGTAAGAGCATCTGCTTGGACAAAACGGAACCGAAATATAAAGACTAAATGAATCGTTTTTTGAAAGCGAAGTGATTTCACCCTCGCCCTTAAGCGTTTCTTTGCAAAGTGAAAGTTTCTTCTCACTAACCTTTAAATATTCTTTGAAATATTCTGTTGCTTTTTCTTCGCCCATACTTCTTTTTAACCGAGAAAAAAGTTTTGCAGGGCGGATACCCGTTAAAATTCCCCAATCAGAAATATAACCCGTCGCATTGGTTAAACACTCAAAGAGTGTAAGCGCTAAAAATAATTCAGCATCCTTCTCAGAATCATTATTTATATTTTCAATTTGTTTTTCACTTTTGAAAATTTTCTCACCAAAATAAAGCGTAGATTTTGCAATGTCATTTTCAATTTCTGTCACAGCGCAAAATTCACTAATTTGTTCTTCCTCAAAAAACTCAATCTTTTCAAAAGGCAAAAAAATTCTTATTAATTTTTCAAGTTCATACCTAAAATTATGGTTTACTAAACACAGCCTCATTTTTAACCTCTAACATAAGGATTATTGTTTTTTTCGTGTATAATTGTAGTTTGCGGACCGTGTCCAGGATAAACAGTAATATTATCTTGGAGGGTATAAAGTCTTTTAATTGATTTTTCTATTTCTTCAAAACTACCGCCGTCAAAATCGGTTCTGCCGATGTTTTCAAAGAACAAAGTATCCCCCGAAAATAGTTTACTTTCTGTAAGGTAACAAACCGAACCTTTGGTGTGACCGGGGGTTTCAAAAACTTTGAAGTCTATATCCCCAACCGAAAACTCGTCGCCGTCTTTGAAGGTTATATCAGCAGAAAACGGCTCAAATTTTATACGGAATTTTCTTGCTAAGTTTGCATCTAAATCAAGCAATGATGCACTATCACCCTCACCTATTGCAATTTTAGTATCGGTGTTGCGACGGAGTTCTTCCGCCATACCAATATGGTCAAAATGAGCGTGAGTTAATAAAATCAATCGTTCTTTCTTACTGTTGTTATTTAAAAAATCGGTAATTTCCTGTCTTGGAAAACCGGGGTCAATTACAACTGCCGCCCTTTCAGTAGACAAGAGATAACAGTTCTCCCCGATTATTCCTAATTTCAATGCTTTAATTTCCATTTTTTCTCCAAATTTCAGTATCAAACAAAATTGTCACAGGTCCGTCATTAACAAGGCTTACTTTCATATCGGCACCAAAAATGCCTTTTTCAACCCTTTTAATGCCCTGTTCCTTTAGTTTTTCGCAGAAAATATTGTAATATTCTTCTGCCTTTTGGGGCTCCATAGCCCTTATAAAAGACGGTCTGTTTCCCTTTTTAACATCTGCGCATAGAGTAAACTGACTGATAGCCAAAATCTCTCCGTTTATATCAAGTATCGATAGATTCATTTTATCATTTTCGTCACAGAAAACTCTAAGATTAGCAACTTTTTTTGCAAGAATATCAACATCTTCTAAAGTGTCGTTTTCGCAAGCGCCAAACAAAATCATATATCCGTTTTGGCAACTGCCGACCACTTCTCCGTCAACCTTTACCGACGCTTCGCTAACTCTTTGTATAACTGCTTTCATTACTGATTTATCCTTTCAACATTGAAAATTCCCGGAATTTTTTCAATCCTTGCAATAATACTTCTCAAGTGTTCAACACTTTCTGCACTGATTGTCATAATAATCACGCAGTTCCCCTCTTTGGTCTGCTTTGCGCTTATGCTATGAACACCTACACGCATATTGTTAAGCGCATTCATAACTTCTATCAAAATTCCGTCACGGTCGATTGCAACTGCTTTTAGTGTAGAAGTGAAACTTTCTGACTTAGTGCCGTCCCAATGCACAGGTATCCAACGGTCAGGCTCTGCACATTCGGTTATGTTTTCGGGCACATTATTACAGTCACGCTTATGGATAGAAACACCGTGTCCCCGTGTGATAAAACCTATGATATCGTCACCCGGAAGCGGATTACAGCATTTTGAAAGTTTAACAAGGCAATTATCAATTCCCTCAACCACAACCCCCTCAGATGATTTGGTATGTGTGATATTGCCCGACGGGATAACCTCTGGTTGTTTTGTTGATGCAACCTTTTTATTATAATCATCTTTAACACGCGGTAAAATTTTCGAAATTGAAATTCCGCCGTAACCGATAGCCGCATAAAATTCTTCACCGTTGGCAAAACGATACTTTTTAGCAAGTTCTTCAACATAACTTTCAAGTTCGGCTTCGGGGATAAAAATATTATTTCTTCTTAATTCTTTTTCAAAATCATTTTTACCCGTAGCAATATTTTCACTGCGTTTTTCCTTTTTAAACCAAGAACGGATTTTAGATTTAGCAGAAGAAGTTACTGCAATATTAAGCCAGTCACGGCTGGGGCCGTGCCCTGCCTGATTTGTGGTTAAAATTTCAATAACTTCGCCCGTTTTAACCTCGTGGTTAATCGGCACAATTTTACCGTCAACTTTAGCACCCACCATACGAGTACCGACGGCGGAATGTATTGCAAAAGCAAAGTCCACCACAGTAGCACCGACAGGCAGATTGATAACATCACCTTTAGGCGTAACGGCAAATACATCTTCTTGCGATAAGTCAACCTTGATACTTCTTATAATATCCGAAGCATCAGTGACAGTATCCTGCGTATCAATAATCTGTCTAATCCACGCAAGACGTTCTTCCATCTTCTTATCGTTATCGGTAATACCCTCTTTATATTTCCAGTGCGCCGCAATACCAAACTCAGCAGTATGGTGCATTTCAAAGGTACGGATTTGAATTTCAAACGGTATACCCGCACGGCTTATAACCGTAGTATGAAGTGACTGATACATATTGGGTTTTGGCGTTGATATATAGTCCTTAAACCTGTTTGGAATAGGACGGAACATATCGTGCATAATGCCGAGAATGTTATAACAGTCAGCCACAGTATCAGTAATAATTCTTATAGCATAAATATCATAAATTTCGTCAAAAGTTCTGTTCTGAGCATACATTTTACGGTATATGCCATGAATAGACTTAACCCTGCCTTGAAAAGACAATGTCACATTTGGCATTACTTCACGAAGCCGTTCTTCAATGCGGTTTTTGATTTCATTTAAAATCTGTTCACGGTGCGCTTTTCTATGCATCAAAAGGTCTTCTATATCGCTGTAAGCCACAGGGTCAAGGTGCTTGATTGCAAGGTCTTCAAGTTCTTCTTTTACAGGGCGGATACCGAGCCTATGTGCAATCGGAGCATAAACTTCCAGCGTTTCAACCGATTTGTCCCTCTGCTTTTGAGGTGCCATGGCATCAATAGTGCGCATATTGTGAAGACGGTCGGCAAGTTTTATGATAATAACTCTTATATCCTTACCCATCGCAATAAGCATTTTTCTCAAACTTTCAGCCTGTTGTTGCTCTTTTGAGGAAAAATTAAGTCTGCCAATTTTGGTAACACCGTCGACCAACAATGCCACTTCTGCGCCGAACTGTTGCTTAATTTGCTGGAGAGTGATTTCAGTATCTTCCACCACATCATGAAGCAAAGATGCCGCAATCGACTGACTGTCCATACCTAAAGATATAACAATTTTTGCAACATTATAAGGGTGGTAATAGTAATCTTCGTGGGAAATTCGCTTTTGACCGTTATGAGCATTAACACAGAGTTCAAAAGCCTTTTTAATCATACTATAATCATAATCGCCGCCGAAATTTTGCATCATATTCACAAGGTCTTCATAATTTCTTAACTGTTCAGCAGTCACTATTCTCACCCTCCTTTGTTAAAATTTTATATGTGTTTGAATTTAATAAATTTGTTTTGGTATCAGTATCCACCGCATAACAAACCTGATTATTGATTTTAATTAAACCAAGTTCGTCTAAAACATCAAGGCAAATCATAGTTTTAGCATAACCCAAAGTGTTTATAAAAGAATATTTAACCTTTTCAAGCAATACACCTTTCGGAGTTATAAACTTATAAACTGTGCCCACTTCTTGCCTTGTGGGTGTTAAAAGCGGACTTTTATAATTTTGTTGTTTTTTGAAGTTGTTGTAATTTTCAATATCTGAAAACAACTTTTCATCATCTGTGCTAGATACCCTTATTGCCTTGATTTGCACACTTACGGAATAATTTCCGTTATAAACATTCGTTTCAACCGTTACCGCAAGGTCGAGAGTATCACCCAAATCAAAACAAAAACTATCTGTATTAACACCAAAAAGCAAGGCTTGAAATGTGTTCTCACCCTTTGAAAAAAGCAGTCTTAAATGCTTATTATTGCCGATAGGCGTTATTCTTTGCAATGTTACACCGAAAACACCAAAAAGCGGAACATTATTTTGAAAACCGAACGGCTCTAACTGTTTTATTGACTCCGAAAGGTCCACTGTAAGCGCCGACGGATTAAGTCTGCAATCAAGTTTTAATACGGGCGTTACAAACTCCAATTCCTTAGCATAATCATTTATATGTTTTCTGAAAGCATCAATATTTTCTGTTTTAATGCTGATGCCTGCCGCAAGAGAATGGCCGCCGAATTTAGTTAAATATTCTGCCGAATTGCTTATAGCATCAAAAAGCGAAAATCCCTCAAAACTTCTGCCAGAACCGTGCGCCATATCACCGTCAGAAGATATAACAATACAGGGTGCACCGTAACGCTCACAAAGGCGTGAAGCCACAATGCCCACAACACCGTGATGCCAGCCCTCGCCGTCAACCACGATTATTCTGTCATACATATATTTATTTTCTTCAATTTTTAAAACCGCTTCGCTGAAAATCTTTTTTTCAATCTGTTGACGAAGTGCGTTTTGCTCATCAATTTCGGTTGCAATCTGCAAAGCGGTGAGCATATTATCAGTGCAAAGCAATTCCACCGCTTTTGAAGCGCTACCCATTCTGCCTGCCGCATTCAAACGAGGGCAAATTGAGAAAGCTACTTTTTGAGAAGTAAGCGTGCCAATTTCCACACCCGATACATTCAAAAGCGCTGACAACCCTGTAAGTGCATTTGATTTTAGTTTACCGATACCACACTTCACAATAGCACGGTTTTCATAGGTTAGCGGCATAACATCGGCAATAACCGCTACCGCTAAAATATCAGCAAAATCAGGCAAAAGTTCTTCAGGCTCTTTGCCCTCCATAACACAAATCAGTTTGAATGCCACTTCCGCCCCGCAAATCGACTTAAAGGTTGACGGGCAGTCTTTTCTGTGCGGGTCAACCACTGCCGCCGCAGGCGGTAAGACATCAGACGGTAAATGGTGGTCGGTCACCACAACCGTCATACCAAGTTGGTTTGCAAGTGTGATTTCTTCCATACAGGAAATGCCGTTATCAACGGTTATAATAAGTTCCACACCTAAACTGTGTAAATACTCAACCGCTTTACAGTTCATACCGTAACCCTCGTCAAAACGGTCGGGTATATAATACATACAGTCGGCATCTTTAGATTTCAAATAGTTATAAAGTAAAGCCGTTGCGGTAACACCGTCACAGTCATAGTCACCATAAACCGCAATCTTTTTATTATCGGCAACCGCCATATTAACAATATCGGCGGCGTGCATAATATCCGCAATCTCATAAGTGTCTGAAAAACAGGGCTCGTCTGATAAAAATTCTTCCAAATCGCAAGGGTCACTGTACCCCCTTGCAGAAGCGATTAAAGCCACAATCGGCTCAACATCACATTCAAGCGCCAACGATTTTGCCAACTGCCTGTCGGTCTCATTTACCACCCATTTTTTAAAGCCCATATTTTTCACCGTCCTTTAAGATATATTCACCCAATTATACATAATAATTTTACCACTAATTCACAAGTTTTTCAATATTTTTTAATGAAAAAATGCACCCTTTTTAAAAGGGTGCATTTCGATTAAAACTTTCTCCAAACCATTTTATTAACAACGCCTGTGTATGACTGAATAATTTTAACAACTTTAGTTGAAACATTTTCTTCAACATAGTCAGGCACAGGGATTCCGTTGTCGCCATTTTGGTTCATTAAAACAGCAGTATCAACCGCCTGCAAAAGCGAATTTTCGTCAATGCCTGCAAGTATAAAACAAGCCTTGTCAAGCGCTTCGGGACGCTCGGTAGAAGTACGGATACATACCGCAGGGAACGAATTACCAACACTTGTAAAGAAACTTGATTCTTCTGGCAAAGTTCCGCTGTCAGACACAACCGCAAAAGCGTTCATCTGCAGACAGTTATAATCATGGAAGCCTAACGGCTCGTGCTTAATAACACGCTTATCCAACTGAAAACCGCTCTCTTCCAAGCGTTTTTTGCTTCTTGGATGGCAAGAATAAAGAATCGGCATATCATATTTTTCTGCTAATTTATTGATAGCGCCAAACAAAGACAAAAAGTTCTTTTCGGTGTCGATATTTTCTTCTCTATGAGCAGATAAAAGGATATATTTTCCTTTTTCGAGTCCCAACTTACTGAGAATAGCCGAAGCCTTGATTTTATCAAGATTTTCGCTTAAAACTTCTGCCATAGGTGAGCCTGTAACATAAGTACGTTCTTTAGGCAAACCACATTCGTGAAGATATTTTCTTGCGTGTTCGCTATATGCTAAGTTGACATCACTGATTATATCAACAATTCGTCTATTAGTTTCTTCGGGCAAACATTCGTCTTTGCAACGGTTGCCCGCTTCCATATGGAAAATCGGGATATGCAATCTCTTTGCGCTTATTGCTGAAAGACAGGAATTAGTGTCCCCCAAAACAAGCAACGCATCAGGTTTTTCAGTCACCATTAATTTATATGATTTTGCAATAATATTCCCTATCGTCTCGCCCAAATCGTTACCTACTGCATCAAGGTAAAAATCGGGTGCGCGAAGTCCCAAATCGTCAAAGAAAACCTGATTCAAAGAATAATCATAATTTTGACCTGTATGCACTAAAATCTGGTCAAAATATTTATCACACTTCTTAATTACTGCCGAAAGTCTTATAATTTCAGGTCTTGTGCCCACAATGGTCATAAGTTTTAATTTTGACATTATTATCCGTCCTTTCCTACACTTGCTCAAAAAATGTATCAGGTTTTGAGGGGTCAAACTGTTCATTAGCCCACATAAGTGTTACCAAATCTTCGCTGTCTGAAAGATTTATTATGTTATGGGTATATCCAGGCAACATATGCACCGCCTCGATTTTATCACCCGAAACATAAAACTCAAGCACCTCATCACTGCCGATTTTTCTTTGCTCTATCAGTCCTTTACCCGATACCACAATAAAAAATTCCCATTTAGTGTGGTGCCAATGCTGACCTTTTGTGATACTCGGTTTTGAAATGTTAACCGAAAACTGACCGCAATCAGCAGTCTTTAAAAGTTCAGTAAAACTTCCCCTATCGTCAACATTCATTTTTAGCGGAAAAGAAACCTTTTCTTTTGGCAAATAAGAAAGATATGTTGAATAAAGTTTCTTTTCAAAACTGCCGTTTGGAATCTTCGGCATTAAAAGTGTCTCGCTTTGTGACTTAAAACTTTCAAGCAAATCTGCAATCTCACCCAAAGTCACCTTATGTGTTATCGGTGAAGCGCAATATTTACCGTTATCACTCAATACCGAATTAACACCATCAAACTCACAACGGTGCTCTTTGCCCTCAAGTGCATCAAGCATATCGTTTATTAAATCGTCAATATATAAAAGTTCCAACTGAGTATTACGGTCGTTAATCTGTATCGGCAAATCGTTTGCAATATTATGACAAAATGTTGCAACCGCGCTGTTATAATTCGGTCTGCACCACTTACCGAACAAATTTGGGAAACGGTAAACTAGAACTTTAGCGCCTGTATCTTTGGAATAATCAAAAAATAACTCTTCCCCTGCTAATTTTGACTTTCCGTAATCACTTTCGGCATATCTGCCGATTAAGGTTGCTTGAATTGAACTCGAAAGCATCACAGGGCATTTATTATCATATTTCTTAAGGGTTTCCAAAAGGGTTGAGGCAAAACCGAAATTACCCTTAAAAAACTCATCATTATTCTGCGGTCGGTTAACACCCGCTAAATTAAAGACAAAATCTGCCTGCTTGCAAGAAGAATCAAGCAAAGACTCATCAGTATCAATATCATACTGGAATATTTCTTCAACACTTAAATCTCTCGTGCGGTCTTTACCGTCTTTAATACATTCAAGCGCTCTGCAAAGGTTTTTACCAACAAAACCTTTCGCACCTGTTACAAGTATTTTCATTTATTTCTCCTCAAAATTAAAATCAAGTCCAACTTTTTTTAATTCTTCTTGATAGCGACTTACATTTTCTTGTGAAGCCGCCGCAATTTTAACCTGTTGCTGTGCTATCTTTTCTCTTTTAAACAAAACAATATCAAACCATCTGATAATCCAATAAACCGGCAGTAAAATCGGCACTCGCTTTAAAATTGGGTTTCTCAATTTCATACTGTCAAACGGCGGAAAAATCAGATTTATAATTTTAGCCAATTTAACAAACCTAACAGTCTTAGCGTTTTTAGCAGTACGCAAAGCGTTAGAATAATTCTTTTGTTCGGCAGTACCATAAGAACCGCTTGTGAAAATCTTATTAGTTATAATATCGGTTATTTCATCACTTTGGGCATTTTCAAACCAAACATTAACCGTCTTAATAACATTTTGATAAAACTCAAAAATCTGCAATTCTTTTAAAGATTTCTCTATATATACTTCATCCAAATCACGATTTTTATTGAGGTATATCCACAAATCTGTTATATGACGAATACCAATACCGCCATTGCGGTAATGGTCTGCAAAATGGGTGAAAATATAAACAAATTCATCCTCTTTGCTCATTGTATATCTATGCTTTGTATGTGTATCTTCTGAAGCAAAGTTCCAACCGTCACCGAAATAATTATAAAAATCTATATTATATGACGGCACCATACTTTTATGAAGTTCTAAAACCAAGGCGCTCTTTTTCCACACAAATTCGTGATTACTTTCGTATGCTTCGCTAAACCCTAATTCAAGCATTACAGGTTTAATTTTATCATACTGTACGCCTTTAATCAGAATATCAGCATCACTCATAACACGCAAACTTGTTTCAGGATATAAATATTTAAGTCTTGCGCCTTTAAGCAACATATAATCAATACCCGCATTTTGAAAGGCTAATTCAATTTTTTTAAGTTCATACAACTGGCGTTGGTCGATTGCTAAATGCTGTAACATAGCCATTTCAAGCATCTGTAAAATCTCAGAACTTACAGTTAACTGAGAATTTTTTACACCGTAATAAACAAGCGGAAAAGTCTGACTGTATTTCGCTAAAATCATCAGCCTGTTCCAATCAAACTGTGAATCAACCACGGCTTTTTCGAAGGTTATTGCGCTTTTCACAAGTTCAATAACATTCCTCTGGAAATTATCCATTAAATTAATTCTCCAATGCTTTTAATTCTTCTTTTATATACTGCAAAGACAATAATTTTTCCTTGACCTGCTCTACATTTAAAAGTTCAGTATTATTTGAATTAAACTCTGTAAGAGGATTACGGTTTGCATCGCCCTCTTTGAAATATTTATCATAATTAAGCCCACGATTATCGCAAGGTACACGGTAAAATTCACCCATATCTGTAGCATTAGCGCATTCTTCATTAGTGAGCAGCGTTTCATACATTTTTTCTCCGTGACGAATACCGATAACCTTGATTTTAGTTTGTGGGTTAAATAGTTCAGTTACTGCTTTTGCCAAAGTTTCAATAGTGCAAGCAGGCGCTTTTTGAACCAAGATGTCACCCGAAAGTCCGTTTTCAAAAGCAAACAAAACAAGGTCAACTGCCTCATCAAGAGACATTATAAATCTTGTCATTGAAGGCTCTGTGATAGTAATTTCCTTACCTGCTTTAATTTGTTCAATCCAAAGCGGAATAACCGAACCACGTGAGCACATAACATTACCGTAACGGGTACAGCATATTTTAGTCTTTTGGGGAGAAATTGTACGGGATTTCGCAACAATAACCTTTTCCATCATGGCTTTGCTTGTACCCATAGCATTAACAGGATATGCTGCCTTATCGGTAGAAAGGCAAACTATATTTTTAACCCCCGCTTCTATAGCAGCAGTAAGCACATTTTCAGTACCTAAAACATTAGTTTTAACCGCTTCTATGGGGAAGAATTCACAACTGGGCACTTGTTTTAAAGCAGCAGCGTGGAATATATAATCAACATCGTGCATTGCATTTTTAATTGATGCTAAATCACGCACATCGCCTATATAAAACTTTATTTTATCAGCAACTTCAGGCATTTTTGCTTGAAACTCGTGACGCATATCGTCCTGCTTTTTCTCATCGCGCGAGAAAATACGAATCTCCCCTATATCAGTTTTCAAAAATCGGTTAAGCACCGCATTACCAAAACTGCCCGTACCGCCTGTTATAAGTAATGTTTTATCTTTAAAAAGGCTCATTATTTTCTATCTCCATACATTTTTTCATAATAATTTTGATATTCGCCGCTAATTATGGTTTCCCACCACGGTTTATTATTTAAATACCACTCAATAGTTTTGTCAATACCATCTGCAAACTTGGTTTCAGGCAACCAACCTAATTCGTTATGAATTTTTGTCGGGTCAATAGCGTACCGCATATCATGACCTTTTCTGTCAGCAACATAAGTTATAAGACTTTCAGGCTTGCCTAATTTTTTGCAAATAAGTTTAACAATATCAATGTTAGCCATCTCATTATGACCGCCCACATTGTAAACCTCACCAATTTTGCCTTTATGAACTATCAAGTCTATCGCTTTACAATGGTCCTCAACATAGAGCCAGTCACGAACATTCTCGCCTTTTCCGTAAACTGGCAACGGTTTATCATTTAAAGCATTTGCAATCATAAGCGGAATTAACTTTTCAGGAAAATGATAAGGCCCATAGTTATTAGAACAACGGCTTATTGTAACAGGAAGTCCGTAAGTTCTATAATAAGCAAGCACTAATAAATCTGCCGATGCTTTTGACGAACTGTAAGGACTGCTTGTATGTATAGGTGTTTCTTCAGTGAAGAATAAATCAGGTCTGTCAAGCGGTAAATCACCGTAAACTTCGTCGGTAGAAACCTGATGATAACGGATATTACCGTATTTTCTGCAAGCATCCATAAGAACTTGCGTACCCAAAATATTAGTTTTAAGAAAAACTTCGGGATTTTCTATTGAACGGTCAACATGGCTTTCTGCCGCAAAATTAATAACAATTTGAGGATTTTCTTTTTCAAAAATTTCATAAATCCCTTTTCTATCGCAAATATCGGTTTTATAAAAAACAAAATTAGGATTTTTAAGTGCGCTTTCAAGGGTTGACATATTGCCCGCATAAGTTAGGCAGTCAACACAAACAATTTTGTAATCGGAATATTTATTCAACATATAATGAACAAAGTTTCCGCCAATAAATCCTGCACCGCCGGTCACTAAGACTGTCATTATTTTTTCTCCTTTACAAGTGAAATAAGATATTGACCATAATCTGTCATTTTGAGACTTTCACCGATTTCCAATAATTTTTCATCATCAATAAATCCTCGTCTCCAAGCAATTTCTTCTATGCAGGAAACATATAATCCTTGTGAATCCTGAACCGCTTTAACAAACTCAGATGCTTTGAGCATACGGTCATGAGTACCAGTATCAAGCCACGCCATACCTCTTCCCAACAAGGTAACATTGAGTTCACCCATTTCAAGATAAACGTTGTTAACAGCAGTAATCTCTATTTCGCCACGATTAGACGGTTTTACATTTTTAGCAATTTCAACCACACGGTTATCATAAAAATATAGTCCCGGCACTGCATAATTGGATTTTGGATTTTCAGGTTTTTCTTCGATAGATATAACCTTGTGGTTTTTATCAAATTCAACCACACCAAATGAACGAGGGTTTTTCACAGGATATCCAAAAATAGTAGCACCTGTTTTATTAGACATTGCAGATTGCAAAACCCTTGTCATATTTTGACCAAAGAAAACATTGTCGCCTAAAATCAAGCAAACACTATCATCACCGATAAAATCTTCACCCAAAATAAAGGCATCTGCCAATCCTCTTGGGGTTTCTTGCACCTTATACTCTATTGAAACACCTATTTGACTGCCATTACCCAATAATTTCTCGTACACAGGAGTATCGTCAGGGGTGGAAATGATAAGAATTTCCCTAATTCCTGCAAGTAATAAAATAGAAAGCGGATAATAAATAAGTGGTTTATCATATATTGGAAGCAACTGTTTAGAAACCGCCTGTGTTATAGGATATAGACGTGTACCCTTACCGCCTGCAAGAATAATACCTTTCATAAAAAAGTCCCCCTTATTTAATTGATTTTCAATATTTCACAAATTTTACTCTCAGTTTTTAAAAACCAATTTTCAACCTTTTGCCAGTGTTTATCCCAAACATTCATAATTGGTGTTTCCACAAACTTAATACGCAAATAGTCAATAAATGCACAGATAATGAAAATTGCCAAAACGCTTCCTATGGCATGTAATGGCATAAAAACGGAATCATACATACCAACATTATTCAAAATATCTTTCCACAACCATTGACGCATTGTTTCACTATTAGCGTGAATACATAGCACACCAAATGTCGATGCTGCAAACATATTAATTAATGGGTTATATTTTATTTTTAAGTTTTTAAAGAATAAAAATGATGTTACCCCGGTCAAAACCGCAAGAAATGTGTTAGAATCAACCACAAAAAAATAAGATAAATTTAAACCGATTTTTGTACCAAGCCAAGTACAAGAAATCACCGAAACTACACACAACGCAACACTGACAAGTGCCATCAATCCCCACAGTTTTGTGTTTTCAAAAATCTTCTTGGGATATAAACGAATATAAGATGCTATAAAATACAACACCATATACCAAGATACATAATTCATAGTTACTGAAAATGACGGAAGCGTTCCAAAAAGTATATATGTAAACGCACAAATCAAAATCAATCTTATATGTTGTTTTTCATTTAAACTCCTAATTAAAATATTAAAAAACGGAATACACAAGAAAAAAACCAAATAACAACCTGTGAAATTATGAGCAATATTTGTAAACGGAATTAGTATTTTAAACAATGCTTTAATGCTAAACTGCGCATAACCTGTTATCCAAAAAATTGAATTAATAACCAAACGGTAAAACATAAATTCAAAAAACAGTTTAGCAAACTTTTTTGCAGTAATTTGTGACTTGCACATAAAATAGCCCGTTATTAAAACAAAACAGTTTATACCTGTTTTACCAAATGCACCGAATATCAATAAAAATAATGAACGCATTGATAATGAGTTACTAAAAATAGGACCATCTGCCAAGGTTAATCCAGAATTTACAACATAATGGTGTGCAACAATTAAAATCATTGTTATGATTCGGTATAATTCTAAATTAGAATCACGTTGTTTTTGCAAATTTGATACGGAGGTTTTACCTCCTATAATTTGATTTTGAGATATTTGCATTCATATTCCCCTACTTCAAAATAATATCACAAATTTTGTTTACATCTTCTTCAGATAAGTGTGCATACAAAGGTAAGCACAAAACATTTTCACTATAATATTTAGCCTTAGGTGTAGCGACTGTTAAATCTTCTTTAAATTCCTTATTTGCAGATACCAACGGATAAAAATATTTTCTGGCAAATATTTGATTTTCCGCCAATTTTGCAATCACTTCATCACGGTTTTTGCCGAACTTTTGCTTATCAAATACAACAGGAAAATAAGCGTGATTTTGCTTAATATCATTAGAAAATTCCAAAAGTTTTATACCGCTGATACCAGAAAGCCGTTTTTCATATAAACGATATGCCTGTCCACGTGATGAAATCTCATCATCAATATGGCGCAAATTACAAACACCCATAGCCGCCTGAAATTCGTTCATTTTAGCGTTTGTGCCAAAGCATTCAATTTCGTCACCGTTTACACCGAAACTACGCTCTTTGCAAATCTTATCAGCAAGTGAACTGTCACTAAAACACAGCGCACCGCCCTCAATAGTGTGGAACACCTTAGTTGCGTGGAAAGAAAGCATTGAAACATCACCAAAAGTGCAAATCCCCCTGCCCTTATACTCAACACCGAATGCATGAGCAGCATCATACACAACCTTTAAGTTATGCTTGTCTGCTATTCTTTGAATTGCTTCAACATTGCAAATATTACCGTAAACGTGAACACCCAAAATTGCAACAGTTTTTTCGGTAATTAAAGACTCAATCTTAGTTTCATCAATGGTGAAATCGTCTTTAACATCGCAATAAACAGGTGTGCACCCCGCCTGAACAATAGCATTTGTTGTAGAAGCGAATGTAAAAGGCGTAGTTATAATTTCACCCTTTAAACCCAATGCTTTAAGCGCTACATAAAGCGCCAAATGTCCATTTGTAAACGGCTCAATATTCTCAACTTTCAAATAACTTTTAAGTTGCTCTTTTAATTTGTTATGTATGGGACCCATATTGGTAAGCCAACGATTTTCCCATATAGATTTTATCTCTTCACAATACTCCTCATACGAAGGCATTGAAGAACGGGTAACATTGATTTTTTTCAAAATATATTTCAACCTACTCTTTAATATAATTAATTTTCTTGGCTTTTCAAATATAACTCATAGAATTTTTCAGTTTCGAAATTATATAAACCGTGTTTATTATAAAATTCTCTTACATTATCATTAGTAAGAATCGGCCCACACATAACCTGAGCATAATCCGCTGCAGGATGTGTATTAATCTCACAAAATTTAAAACCATCGGGTGTAATAATAATATCGAGTCCCAAATAATCAAGCGATGAGATATGACGACACACATCCACAATTTTTGTTTTAACTAATTCCCAATTTGGTAATTTTCTATTTTTCCATTCTACGTGTGTATCTGGGTGTTCGGTACATTTACAATCACCATCACAAAAGCGTCTATATCTAATACCAAAATCTTTAAATTCTCCGGATTGAAAATCAAAGGCAACACCGACACCACCTGATGAAAGATTACTTGCTCCTCCGGATATTGAAGTGCCAAATCTAGCAAATGAAATAACACACTTCCATTCACAATCTGTATATGGCGTTTTCTTTGGCAACTTTACCATTATCACTCTTAGAGTACATTCACTTGAAGGCCATATTTTCGCAAGCGAAGAATGTTGGTATGAATATTCAGTTACTATATAATTTTTCAATGAAGCAATTGTTTCATTAAATTCACTTATATTAATTAACTTGTTATTTTCATAAATTTCGCCATCTTTATACTCAAGTTTCATGAAACCTTTTCCGCCAGAAGTACCGGAATTAGGTTTTATAGCTAATGTACCTTTTTCTTTTAAAAGATTAAATATAAAATTTTCGTCTTTTTCGATAAAATCTGGTACGTCCATTAAATAAGTATAATCACCGTTATTTTCAACATAAAGATAATACTCAGGCATAGTATCATCGCAATTATTACTATTTAACACATATTTTAACGTCAATTTATCATTAACCCAAATTTTAAAATGATGATTTATTGGATGAATCATAAAATAATTAAAATCAGGTAAATAATCTTTATAATTTTTTTCATTCAACCCATAAAGTTCTACACGCCCAGGAAAAAAACCGCGTTGTAATGCCCAATGTTTTATATCCTCACTAACAGAAAATGCTTTTTCATCATCAGAAAGTTTTTTAACAAACATTTTTGCCCACTTGAAATCCATTCCGTTGTTTCTCAATAAATCGAGAAGCGTATCATAATTTGTCATAATTTATCAACCTTTAAATTTAAATATGTTTATAAATCAGCAAGTAAGTCACGACGTATTATATCATTACCATTAATATCAATGACACTCAATTCTTTCACACATATTCTGTGCTTTTGCCTTAATTCCTCTAAAGTCTCTGCCTGAATAGTAAAACCTGCCACACGGTCACCACTGTTCTCAACCGTATCAAACTTTGCACCTTGCCATTTGAATAAATAGTAATCAGAAATAACACCATCTTTTTTTAATAAATCAAAATTTTTAAGGCACTTGAAAACACCTGGCTTACAATATATAAATTCATTGGTTATATATTTATTTTCAGGTTGTTTTTGGATAAAAACAGGTTTTTTGCCTAAAGTCAAATCAACAACAGCAGAAATCACATCAAAACCACTAACTTTTTTAATAAGCAGGTATTTAACACCACCACCTGTGCGTGCGCTAAATTCCAAGACAGAAATTTTCTTACCATCAGTTATCATTTGAATAAGCATCGGTGAATTTTTAATTCCAAAAGCATCAGCAATTTTTTGGGAAGTTTCCTTAATCAACAGCATTATATTATCATTCAATTCACTGGCAGGATAGCGTGTTCTAAAAATCACAAATTTATCTCTATCAGCAATTTTATCACTGTTAGCGACTGAAAGTACATTTGCAATGCCATTTTCAACATAAACATCAACTGTCATTTCAGAGCCTTCAACAAATTCTTCAACAATTGCAGTTTTAGTTCTACTTAAATTTATAGCATCATTAAAAGCAATTTTTAATTCTTCAATATTATTTACCTTTTTAACGCCTTTAGAGGAATTACAGTCAACAGGTTTTACAATTAACGGATACTGCAAATTCGTTAATTGTGTTTCGTCAAGAGAGGCCATTATTTTATACCCTGCTGTAGGAATATTATTTTGCCAAAACATATTTTTCATATGAGTTTTATTAGTAACATTTAAGGCAGTATTATAATCAATATAACAAGGCAAATTTAAATCTTCAGAAACTTGGGCAACCGTTAAAAGCGCTTGGTCAGTACAAACTGTAATCAAAAAATCAACATTCTCTTTTTTAGCAACTTCAGTGATTGCTTCTATATCAAGGGTTGAAACCTGATAAAAAATATCCGCATAAGGTTTAGCAACCGGGTTTTCATTCCAGTCAGCCAAAACTATAGTATAACCACGCTTTTTCAATTCCTTGATTAATGCAATTTGCGGAAAACCGCCTGCTAAGACTAATGCTTTCATATTTCAACCTTTATTCAAAATTTTATTCAAAATACCTAAAATATAGTTAAAAGACTCTAATTTGAAAATAATTGAGCCCGCAACATAAATCACGACGCCGAGTGCAATCTGAATAACAAGTGTTATAATTGGTAATAAATTCAAGAATTGCAAAGAAAAAACAAAAACGCCCATTATGATTGTTAAAACAATTTGCGGTAAAATATCCTTAAGTTGTTCTAAATAACTATAACTGAGGAGTTTTTTATTAGGCCAAGAATTTATAATTTGACTTATAACACTGGTAATAAGAAGTGTATACGCCATTGCCATTACACCAAACCATATACTAGAAAGTAAAAAGACTAATCCAACCGCTTTTTTAATAATTTCAAGTTTTAAAAACAAATCACTTCTTCCCATTGCTTTTATCGCATTAAGGTTTGCGGTATGTATTGGATAAAATGAGTAAGTAAAACAAAATATACGTAGATATGGAACACAAAATAACCATTTTTCTGTTAAAAGCAATTCCACGATAGGCTCTGCACAAACGGCAAGTCCCATCATCATAGGCATCATAATGTATGTGCTGGTTTTAATAGCTCTGCGAGTCATAGCCTTTACTGCATCACGAGAATCTTGAATAGCAGACATAGTCGGCAACAAAACACTATCAATAGATGCATTAATATTAGTAACAATTAAGTTCGGGAATGTCTTTCCTTTATTATAAAATGCTAAATCATTTGCAGTATACATTTTACCAATTATTAATGAACGCAGATTATTATATACAGTATCTAATAAAGAAGATGCGAGCAACTTCCAACCAAAAGAAAACAAACCTTTAAGCCGTGAAAACGAAAATAGCAATTTAGGACGCCATTTAACAGTAAACCACAAAATTATAGTGCTTACAACCGAGGATGAAAGTGTTTGTGCTACAAGCGCCCATACTCCAAAACCGGCATATGCCATACCGATACCAATAATTGCAGAGATTATACTTGCACTTATCGTGACAATAAAAAACTTTTTAAATATAAGTTTTTTAGAAACATAAGATTGCTGAACATTTTTAACACCCGATATTAAAACATTAAGTGCCAATACTCTTATTATTGGTATTAGCGCTTCATTTTCATAAAATTTTGCAATAAACGGTGCTGAAAAGAACATCAGCAAATATAACAACCCGCTAAAAGCCATATTAAAATAGAAAACTGTAGAAAAATCTGTATCATCAGCATCTTTTTTCTGAATTATTGCATTACCAAACCCACTGTCAACAAACACCTGTAAAATCGTGATAAATACTGTAACTAAAGCAATCGTGCCATATACTTCAGGTTCTAAAAGCCTTGCTAAAATTATTGATACAACAAATGTTACACCCTGTGCACCACAGCGTTCCATAAAACGCCAAAACAAGTTTGTTGTAACTGTTCTGCTATTAATTTGCATTATTAACCTTCTATTCTTATACTAGAATTTTGTTTCAATATAAAACGTTTAATTTTAACTAAAAAAGGTAAATATTTTTTAACCTTTAACATTAAATTCATTTTTGTTTCATATAATAATTGTTTTTTATATCGTTTTATGTATTTTTCACTTGTCAATACTTCTTTATCACCTGATAAATAAGCAATTTGATAGTCAATTTCTTCTAACATAATATTAATTGGTTCAGAGTATTTATATTCATAATACTCATTTACATTTTTTAACATTCGTGCTAATTCTTTATAATATGCTAGGAGTTTTTCATTACCTGTTGTCCGTGAAGACCAAGAGCCTACAGTAAACAAATTATACACCGCCATATTATCAGAAAGGCATCTACACTTACCACAAATCGCACCATACATATACCACTGATAATCGCCAAATCCCTTAGCATTAAAACAACTTGGTTTTGAAGTATAAACTTCCCTTCTCATAACTAATGAACAAGTTTCAAATATAGAACCCCCGCCAATAATAATTTCTTCCAGCGTATAATCTCTAGATTTTTCAATATTAGGACAAGGACAAACGACATTGTTTTTCAAATTATTAACTGACACTTTATGTACACATATAGAATATTCAGGATTTTTATCTAAAAAATCAATCTGTTTTTGAAGTTTTAAAGGGTCTATCCAATAATCATCGCCCTCACACCAAGCAAAGTATTTCCCTTGTGCTCTGGGTAGCAAATGCGTTTTAATAATTGGTATTCTTTGAGAATACTGGTTTTCTGTTTGATAAACGGGTTTTATTATTTCGGGATATTTCTCTTGAAATTCGCGAATTATATCAGCTGTCCCATCAGTTGAAGCATCGTCATTAATAAGAACTTCAAAGGCAAAATCCGTCTTTTGCATAACAAATCCTTCAAGTGCTTTTCTGATGTATTTTTCATGATTATATGCCGTACAAAAAACTGATACCTTTATTTTTTTCAAATTTTTAACCCCTTTAATTAAAAAATTTTTTGATTTTTATAAATACAATTTTTATTTTTTTTC
The DNA here is from genome assembly GCA_045647405.1 of Acutalibacteraceae bacterium. Classification (GTDB taxonomy): domain Bacteria; phylum Bacillota; class Clostridia; order Oscillospirales; family Acutalibacteraceae; genus UBA737. Next base: position 84,891 of record JAZRMI010000002.1, read on the forward strand.
TTATTTTTATTTTTAATCCTAATAATTTTTGCTTAAAAATATAAGTATTTTTGTTATCAAAATAATAATCAATTAAATTAATAACCAAAGAATTTGATTCTCTACTTATTAAAAATTGTTTTTCATTTAACAAAAATTCTTCTAAAACAGTAATCAAATCTTTATTTTTATTTATATCATTTTCCATAATTATTTTATTGAGCAACAAAAAAGCAGCATTAGAAGGTCTTTCTAAAACAAAATTTATATATTCAGGATATTTTTCAGTAATATACTCTCTCATATCAAGTTCGCAATCTAATAAGTGCATTTTATCTTTATTAAATGGTCTATGTTCAGTACTATCATCTCTTATATTATAAACATAAAAATGCTCGCTTAATAAATAAGCGGTATTACATTTACCAATTAAACGATGCATTATAAAAGCATCTTCATTGGCACGAAAATCCGGAAAACGAATATTATTAAATATTTCTTTCTTAAAAAGTTTACAAACAGGTCCAGGAAGAATTTTTTTAGTTTCTAAATATTCTAACATTAATTGCTTATTATTAAATATAAAATCTTCATCATACCATAATGCGTTAACTATGCGAAATTCACTATCAACAATATAACCACACAAAACAAGGTCATATTTACTGTTGCTTGTAGCATTAACCATAACGGATATCATATCATTTTTTATATAATCATCACTATCAATAAAAAGTATATAGTCACCTGTACAAATATCTAACGCCATATTTCGCGCAGTACCTTGTCCACCGTTTTCTTTATGTATAACCTTGATGCGATTATCTTTTTTCGCCCATTTATCACACATTTCAGGACATCTATCAGGTGAACCATCATCAACTAAAATGATTTCTAAATCTTGATATGTTTGATTAACAACAGACGAAATACATTTATCCAAATATTTTTCAACATTATATACCGGAATTATTACGCTGACCTTTAACAAATCCCTAAGACCTCCAATTATTCTTAATAATTTCAGCTTTACTTAAAATGCCTGTTTGATATTTTTCAGGAAATTCACAAATGCGTTCTGCTGCCACTTTATAATTAAAATCCTTAGAAAGCAGGTCGGCAGCATTTTTACCGTATTTAATTGCCAAATCAGGACTTTGTAAGATTTCCCTTACAGCGATATATGCCTGACTTATGCTGCCATTACGATATATCCTTCCATTTTCACCATCGTTAATTAAAAAAGGAACTGAACCTATCGCACTGCTTGCTACTACTGCACAACCATTAGCCATAGCCTCATTTAAAACCGCTCCCCAACCTTCATAAAAATCACTTGTAAACATAAAAATTTGATGTTCTTTCATAAGCTGCATTAATTCTTCATGAGATTTTGAGCCAAGTAAATTTACACAACCCTGTAAATTATATTTCTTTATTAAATTTTTAATTTTATCTTTTTCCGGTCCTTCTCCAACAATATTAACCGTAAAATCAATATTATCTTTTTTAAGTTTTTTGGCAACTCTAACTACCACTTCTGGATGTTTCCATGCAAGCATTCTGCCAGCCCAGAGGATTGTTTTAGATTGTTTTTTTTCAACTTCGCTGTGAATTATTTTTCCACATTCAGGAAAATATCCCCACTTTAAACATTTTTCTGTTGGAAAGTTAAAAAAAGATAAATCATACGATAAAAATGCAGAAGCACATAAAACAAATAAATTTTTATCTTTATATTTGCAAACTCTATTTATAATTGCTTTTCGAGTTCTTGGAATAAATCTACGCCAAATACCTTTTTTAAAAAATCGTTCAGAATAAATAAATGAAAGTTTGTTTTGTTTCATTCTTATTTCAACTAAACTGTCAGGACAAGAACCAAAAATAACAATATCTGCATTTTTTATTAATTCCTCTGCTTTTTCAGCATCTTTTTTATAGTCTATCAAATAATCTCTATGTTCGCTTACCTGATAGCCCTGACTCTGTCCATTTTCAGTTGCTATAAAATAAAATTCATCACATTTTTTAATCATTTCTTCACAAAACGGTATTTGATGATGATTTAAAAAAGACGAAACAAAAACAAATTTCATAGTATCTCCTTAAAAAATTTTCTACTAATAAAAACTATACGGAATCAAATCACTTCCCTGCAATCTATAAACAAACAATGCTATAGAAAGAATAATAACCAACGTCCTTACAAAACTTGATTCTTCAATTTGCAAACTCTTTAAAGTATTAGGTAATAATGCTAATAATGAAAAAATAAAATAGAAACTTATTCGTTCAGATGCAAGAGCGCCAAAATACCGTAATATATAACAAACTCCACCTAAAATTGCGACATATAACAATTTAGTTGCATTGCCATTATATTGAAGTCTCTTGTTAAACCAAAATGCTGTTATTATTATTATTATATAAATTAATGTTGCAATTGCTCCACCCTCATCTACCGTATTCTTGTACTCCATATCAAAAACATTATTTGCAACACCGATTATCTTATCAGCAAAAAACACTGCTGAAAAACTGCCCATAAAAATCAACACAAGGTTAGGAATTGTAAATTTCAAATTAATCAAAAAATAAATAATTATAAATACCACTGCAGTCTGATGAAACTGCATAGCTAGCAGCACTAACAACAAAAATTTCATAAATTTCTTATGTTTTGCAAATTCATAAGCAAATAAACAAACGCTCATTGCTATTGACTGACGCATACCTTGCATTTCAAATGTCATCATTCCAAGCGTTATATACATCGTCAAACTCAAAGGTGCATCATCTGAATTATGATATATAAAATAACAAATTGAAACCACATAAATAAACGCACTTGCAAAAATTATGAATTGCGAGCCTCTAAAAATACGAGAAAGACAGAAAGTGAAAAACTGGAATCCAGTTTCAACACCTTCTTCATCATAAAATTGACGCCAACTATCTGTTGCTATCGCTCTGCGCATCATATTACAATAATTCAAGGTATCTGTGCTGCCCACACTACTACTACGAGCTGCCAAAAAAACAAATAAAAACAAACCTACAAAAATTAAATAGTTGCGTTTTTGTATTTTATCAATATCGACATCTTTATAAAAAAAGGCTAAACCCATTGGCAATAAAGCCATTACAATATAAGGAACCATTATAACACACTTTCAAAACTTACTTATTTAATACTTCTATATACATTCGCTCATGCGCTTCAACATTTGATTTTCTGGCATGCACTAATTCACCCTTTTTAATTGCATTCTCGGAAAGGGTTTTACACAATTTATCATCACTGAAAAGCCTGTCTATATATTCGGCAAGATTCGTGTATTCAGGAAAATCATATAAAAAGCCGTCAACACCATTTGATACATACTCAGCCATACCGCCTCTGAAAGTTGCGATAGATGGCACACCCAAAAACATTGATTCACGCAAAATTAGTGAAGTTCCCTCAATTGATGACGGAATGACTGCAACATTGGAATTTAAAGAATTCTCTATCATTTGAGAACAAGTCTGCTTTCCTAAAAATTCAATTTTCCCTTGCATACCAAGCTGCTTAATCAATTTATTCAAATATTTTGAATAGGCACCCGTCACAACAACATTTCCATTAATACCTTTCATACCTGGAACGCGAATTTTTATGTCCGGATATTTATCCTTTAAAAGAGCACACGCCTCAATCAACATATGTAGTCCTTTAAGCGGAATTCCCCCGGGATTTGTAAATATAGTATGACGGTTAATCTTTTCAATGTCCCATTTGCGAGAAGAATAAAATTCATCACGCAAATTATACTGAATTGCATAAGTTTTAAGGCTTGGATTAATACTTTTTGCTATAGCAGTATCCCACATTCCTACACCGTTGACAGCATCCACTCGGGAAAACATTTCGCTTTCATACTTTGCATTTTTTTTATGTATAAAATGCATTTCGATTTCGCCATTCATTTTAAGCCATTGTCTAAGCGTTCTGCCAAAAATATAATGTCTCAAAGGGACATCCGCAAAATCAACATCTTTAATCTTATTTAACACACCTTGAATATTTATAACCGACGGAATATTTGGATATTTACGCAAGAAAGATAGCCCGTGAGAATATTCAGTACCATGAATATGCACAATATCAGGTTTAAAATCATCGTAGACCTTTCGCCAGTTTTTTTCAACCTTTTTACTGTAAAATAGCATATCCTTACCATTACCAGGCAATATGTAATATATTATATTTCCCAGTTCGATTTTTCTATACTCTTTACCATAAACACAAGCGATAGCAAGTTTATTATTTGCGTTCTCAGAAAGACCATGAGACAAATCGACCATCCAACTACCACTTGCGGCTATTGGAATACCGATATGCTCTGCCAAATCAGGCATAACAATATTTACAATCCACAAAACCTTCATTACATACCTCTAAAAATTTCTATTTTCTAATAGCTTTTGAAAGTGTTTCTAAAAACACTTTTTTAATATCCTTTTCGTTATGATTTTCTAAACCGCACTTTACTGCATTTTCAGCATAAGAACTTATTATTTTTGGGGTTAAATTCTCTAACGCTTGAAAAATTTCTTCTTCGCTTGAAGCAATCAAAGCGCAATTATTATCCTTAAAATACTGCATTGGTGCAATATCACTGTTACCTACTGCGAAAATACATTTACCGCTTGAAAGATAGTCTGTAATTTTGGTTGAAAAAGAAAGTCTTGCAACCTTTGAATCTTTACCGTCAATATCTTCCAAAAACAGTAACACATCTGCTTGTTTTTGTAGTTTTAAAACTTCCTCTTGTGATATTGGCTCGTGTATTTTACAAAACGGTGAGCAAATTTTCTGCATTTTTTCATCATCTAAGTAGGTGTTTGTGTAAACATCTAAAATTATTTTAACACCGTCTCTATTAACTTCATTTAAACCTTTTGAAACCTTTTCGAGTGACCTATCCCTGCCAATTTGCAAATTACCTGTATAAAGCATTCGCAAAGGATTATTAGGTTTACTTCCCGAAACTTTCGGAACTGAGTTTAAAGGTTTTGTAAGCAAAACTGAATCAATGCCAAAAAACTCGTCCGCTTCACTTTTGGTTTTAGGGGTAATTGCAAAAAACTCTTGCGTTACCGACGCTAATTTTTTCAAAGACATTCTCTGAAAAAATCTATAAAACTTATATCCAAAATTACTATGTTGTTTATATGTAAAGTTGTCATCCCAAATATATCCCACCGCTTTTGCGCCTGTACGCTTAATCGCATACTGTATTATACGGTTTAAATGGATATACCCCTCCATTGAATGAAGTATAATATCAGGTTTAAAACTATCCAAAAACTCATCAAGTTCTCTTGTTTTCCACTTGCCGAATTTCCACACAAGTTCACGTGCCAACAACAGTGAGTAACGGCGTTTTTTCTGCATTTGCTTATAACGCTCTTTATGGATATTCAAATCTTCACTGTCTTCTTGAATTTCTGGAATAACCTCATAACCTGTTTTTATATTGCGTTTGAATATACTCTTCAAAACCTTATTTTCAGAAATGCAAAAGTATCTTGAACAAATTTTGCTGTCAGGAATTTCTTCACGAATACAAATATTTGCAATGTTTTCACTACAATAATCTTTCAGCAAGGATGTCCAAGTATTACTGCCAACTTTACAATTCCAAGAAGCAACCGTTATAACAAGAATATTCAAATTATTTTCCATTTTCATATTTTCTCACTAATTATTTGGCTAACAATATTCTTAACAGCAATTCTATTTTCTTCAAACTTTTCTTGTGTCCAATTTGAAATTTGTTGTTCACAAGTACGGATTTTTGCAATTTCTTCTTTTAAATTTAAAATCGGTTTACCGTCTGCATCAACTTCATTTCTAAAAGTGCGAGAAAGAATAACAGAAGAAGAACCTAAGCGATAATGCTCTGCTAAAATCTTTTCTGCAGGAAGCATACCCTCACCGATTTTCGCCATACCACCAAAGCCGAATGGGATACCTTTTACTTTGATTTTTTGAGCCATATAATCCATAAGTCCGCCGCTTAAAATTTCAAACATAAAAGATAGGCCTAAACTTATATGCAAATCATTAAGACCGATATAAATCTCATCAATACCGTCAACTGCAAGAATATCATCCAACCTTGCCATACTTTGCGCTGTTTCAATCATAGGTACCGTTTTTGCTCTGCCATCAACCAACTTTACAAATGTTTTAACATCTTCGTCATCATATACCATTGGAAGCATTATTAAGTCCGCACCTGCTTCGCACACAGCGTCAATTTCACTTTTTGAAAGCGAATTTATAGGATTTACCCTAACGAGCAACTCAGACTTATTTAAAACCTTTCGCAATGGCATAACATCTTGTATGGTGTTTTGTGTAATAAATGTATTTCTGCCTTTTTGACGGTCAGCCTTATTTATATATTCAAGGTCAAGGAAAATTCGGTCAACACCACAATCTTCTGCTTTTTTTGCAAATTTAGGGTCGCCCGTCAACAAAGACAACTTCATTATCAAACATCCTCACTAATTAAATCTTTACCTTTTCTTTTGCATTGATATGCAAAATTTCATTATAATCATCTAAAATATTTTTTAGCATTACAGAGCGCTCGAAGAATTTTTCAACACGCTTTCTTCCTTCTGTTGAATATCGTTCTCTACGTTCAAAATCTCCCATAAGGTCTAACATTTCATTCTTTAATGAGATAGCATTTTGGGGAGGAACTAATATCCCAGAAATATCATTTTCAATTACTTCGCTTGGACCGGGAATGTCAGTTGTAATTATAGGACAGCACATTGCCATACTCTCCTGCAAAACTTTTCCGAAACCTTCACGATATGTAGGATGAACCAAAACATCAAAACAGGATAAATATTTACAAACTTCACTCGGTGGCACATTGCCTGTCATAATTATATCAGGGTTGCTTTCTATAAATTCGAGATTTTTTTTTGTAGGTCCATAACTATTATCAAGCATACCAACAAGCATAAGTTTCGCATTATCAATTTCTTTAAAAGCCTCAATAAGTTCGTTTATTCCTTTATCGACATTAAGTCTACCCACAAACCCAAAAATAAACTCTTTCTCTGAAATGTTATATTTTCGTCTAATTTCTTTACGGTATGCTTGTTTCTTATCAATATCGAATTCTTTAAAATCAACACCAACCGTTCCACCAACACCGATAACTGAAATCTTATCTTTTTTACATAAATCCTCGTTTATTGCAAACTGACGGTTTTTAAAACTCACCGCTTTAACATGGGTAGAAAACAAACAAGTTATTTTTTCGAGTGTTTTAAATATGAACTTTTTTAGACCGCTAAAAGTAACATATCTTATTCCCCATTGACCGTAAATTCGAACAGGAATTTTAGCAAACGCTCCTGCTATAGAAGAATACAAAGCGGCATTCGGAGTTGAATACTGTATAATATCAAAATTATTTTTTTTAAAAAGTTTGTAAAAGGTTAGTATTCCGTTTATAGCACCTTTAAAATCAATGCCCCTTGACATTTTGACAGGCACGCAATTTGCAAAATCACTGTTACGCTCTACAAAATCTTCATCCATATCACATACCAAAGTGACATCATAACCATTATTGGCAAGATTACGCATTGAATCGACAACAAACCAATCCATAGTTTTTGAAATAGTGGTAAGTGCACAAATTTTGATTTTCTTTTGCATTACTTTGTAACCTTCTCTTTCGATTCTACGATTTTTCCTTCAACAACGCCATCTGATTTTAAAACAGAAAATATCGTAGCAAAAAAACATTTAATATCAAAGCGAAAACTTAAATTTTCAAAATATTCAGTATCGTACCTTACTTTTTCTTCAATAGAAAGTTCATCCCTGCCATTTATTTGAGCCCAACCTGTAAGACCGGGTCTAATTTTATCAACACCACATTCACTGCGCATAGCAATTAAATCTTCCTGATTCCAAAGCGCAGGACGTGGACCGATTATGCTCATATCACCAATTAGAATGTTGAAAATCTGTGGCAATTCATCAAGACTTGTCTTACGTAAGATTGCACCAACTTTAGTTATGTATTGTTCGGGATTCTCTAACAAATGTGTTGGCGTATCGCTTGGAGTAGCGATCTTCATAGTCCGAAATTTATAGATTTTAAAAATTTTATTATCTTTTCCGATACGATTTTGAGTAAATAAAGCCGGACCATAATCATCAATTTTTATTGCAAATACTATCAGTAACAACAAGGGACTTAAAAAAATTATTGCAAAAATTGATAGAATAAAATCAATCATTCTCTTAATTATTTTTTCGTACATTTACACAATTCCCCAATGTAGCATATATTTATCTTATTATACTACATATATATAATAATGTCAAACACTTAAATAGTAAAATAAAAGGACTAAGAAAAAATCTTAGTCCTAAAATTTTGAATATTAAAATTATGCGTTTGCTTTGTTATAGCGGTTAACTAAAGCAGACTTCTTTCTTGCAGCATTATTCTTATGGATAATACCTTTTGTAGCAGCCTGATCAATCTTTTTAACGGCAGCAGTTACAACTGCTGACATATCGTCAGACTTAGCGTCAATAGCAGCGTCAGCCTTTTTAACAGCAGTTCTTAAAGCAGAACGGTATGCTTTATTCTTTTCATAATTTGCTTGGCTTACAAGCACACGCTTCTTTGCAGATTTAATATTGGGCATAATGACACCTCCTATCAATTACTCACGTACAAGTTATAATAACACAAAAGATTTTAAAATGCAACACTTTTTTGAAAAAATTGTTATATTTTAGTTTGTTTTTGATGTTGCCAACTGTTTTTCTGCTATATTTTTGGGGATTTGATATGTCGGAACTATTTTTTTAACAAGATTTCTTATATCTGCATTCTCATCATACATCACAAGACGCATTTCTTCTAAAGTATCAAATAATTCGTTTTCATCAATATCAATAGGTCTGCCTATATGAATAAGTTCATTCTCAGTTGCAGTAAGACCTTCCTCTGACATAAGAAGTTCTTCAAAAAGTTTTTCACCCGGGCGAAGCCCTGTAAATTCAATTTGGATATCTCTATAAGGTGTGTAACCCGACAGTTTAATAAGATTTTCTGCTAAAGTTAAAATCTTCACAGGCTGTCCCATATCAAGAACAAAAATTTCCCCGCCCTTAGCATTTGCACCCGCCTGTAAAACGAGCGAAACCGCCTCAGGAACAGTCATAAAATATCTGATAATATCAGGGTGTGTAACAGTTAGCGGACCGCCATGCTCCAACTGCTTTTTAAACAGTGGTATAACACTTCCATTAGAGCCTAAAACATTACCAAATCTTACCGCTACAAACTCAGTATTTGAACGCTCGTTAAAGGTCTGAACTATCATTTCACAAATACGTTTGCTAGCACCCATGATATTAGTGGGGTTAACCGCCTTATCGGTTGAAATAAGCACCATTTTTTCAGCGCCGTATTTGTCCGCACACTGTGCAGTTTTATATGTACCGAAAACATTATTTTTAATAGATTCGTTAGGACTGTCCTCCATAAGCGGTACATGCTTATGCGCCGCCGCATGATATACAATCTGCGGTCTATATGTACGGAAAAGATAATCCATACGCTTACTGTCTCTCACAGAACCAATAAGGGTTATCAATTCTAAATTCGGATAGTCATATTTTAATTCGTTTTGGATTTCATAAGCATTGTTTTCATAAATATCGAAAATAATTAACTGTTTTGGATTATGCGAAGCAATCTGTCGGCACAATTCACTACCTATAGTTCCACCACCGCCAGTTACCAAAACCACTTTATTCTCGACATATTCCATCACAGAATCTACGTTAAATTTAACCACTTCTCTTCCTAGAAGGTCTTCGATTTCAACCTTACGGATAACCGATGAAATCTCATTAATATCCTGCAACTGATTTACAGACGGCAAAATTTTAAGGTCACATTTTGTGGTTTGGCATATATTAAGAATTTCTGTTTTCTTTACATTATCGCAACTTGGAATTGCAAAAATTATTGTGTTAATATCATATTTTTCGGCTGCCGTAACAATCATCTCTTTACCGCCTAAAATATGAACACCTGCGATATACTGGCCGTGCTTTATAGGATTATCATCAATAACACATTTAATTTTAACATCTTTATCGTTTGACAATTCCTTGATTATAGCCTCACCCGCACTGCCTGCGCCTATAATCATAATATTTCCGCTTACCGCAGATTTTGGTTTATTGGAATGTTTTTCAGCATCCTTTACGGCATAATATTTAACCAAATAACGATGTATAGTAATAAATATAGCAGTAAAGAAAAATAATATTATATAAAGTGAAAGATTTACACCTTCTGCACCAAATACACCTTTTTGGGCAATAGCAGTTGCCAACATAGCGGCAAAACATCCCGCCAATATGCGAAGCACCTCATTAAAACCTGAAAAACGCCAAAGTATATTATAAATCTTTACAATATACATACAAAACATAACTACAGCCGGCCACAAAACAACAACAAAAACAAATTTATCGGGCCAAATAAGAGTAATCTTTTCATTAGAAATAAAAAATGCTAAAAACACCGAAATTACAGATGCAAAAAGGTCATACGCTATAAATGACATCAAGTTAAAAAATCTGTTTTTCATAATAACATCCTTAAATTATAATGATTGTAATTTGTCGAAACGCTTAAAAGCGCTTCGACAAGCCACTTAAAAGTGGCTTTGGCAAAATCAAATTGCAAAACTTGATTTTGCGCAACACTAATTGCAATGGTTATGGGCAAATTTTCCTTAAAAATTTGTCATAAAATCAAAGATTTTGCGTCAAAACAGTGATGTTTCGACTAACCGTAACCATTATAATAAGTTTATTCCGTTTGCTTTACATTTGCTAATTTCTTTTTCGGGCCAAATTGACACCTGAACTTCACCTACGTGAGCCTTATGCAACAGATACATACAAAGTCTCGACTGACCGATACCGCCGCCTACAGTAAGAGGCAGAGCGCCCGAAAGTAACATTTTATGGAAGTCATACTTTGTGCGTTCCATTTTATTTTCGGTTTCAAGTTGCGAAAGTAAACTTTCTCTGTCAACCCTGATTCCCATTGAGGAAATCTCAAAAGGAATATCAAGAACTCGGTTATAGAGGATTATATCTCCGTTCAAATTCCAGTCATCATAGTCAGGCGCTCTGCCATCGTGCTTTTGCCCGTTTTTGAGCCTTCCCCCGATTTTCATAATAAACACAGCGCCATATTCCTTAGCAGCCTCATATTCACGCTGTTTAGGCGTAAGACACGGGTATTTTTCCTCTAATTCGAAAGTGGTAACAAATGAAATTTGTTTTGGAAGATAACAGTCAAGACAAGAATATTTTTCTTCAACTGCTTTTGCGGTACGAAGAAGTGCACCGTAGATACTTCTGACAGTGGCTTTCAAATATTCTTCGGTTCTGTCCTCGGCGGTTATAATTTTTTCCCAATCCCACTGGTCAACATAAATCGAATGAATGTTATCACATTGCTCGTCACGGCGTATAGCATTCATATCGGTATAAAGACCTGTATGAAGCGGAAAACCGTATTTAAGCAATGCCATTCTTTTCCACTTTGCAAGACTGTGAACTACTTCGGCAATCTCACCCGTCTCTAAAATGTCGAACGAAACAGGTCTTTCAACACCGTTAAGGTCATCATTAAGACCGCTCCCCTGTTTTACAAACAAAGGTGCTGAAACACGGGATAAATCAAGACTGTCACAAAGTTCGCTTGCAAATTTCTCTTTTACAAGAGCGATTGCGTTTTGAGTGTCAAACTCGTTAAGTTTTGAAACATATTTACTCATATAAGCACTTCTTTAAAAAATATTTCCTACAGTACGAGGATAGAGAATAACATCACGGATATTCTGAACACCCGTCACATACATAATTATGCGTTCAAGACCTAAACCAAAACCGCTATGTGGCACAGAACCAAAACGGCGAAGTGAAATATAGTGTTCATAATCTTCGAGATTCATTTCTCGCTTTTGCATAGCGTCAAGCAGTTTATCAAGGTCTGCCTCACGTTCGCTACAACCAATAATTTCACCAACACCAGGCACTAAAAGGTCAGTTGCGGCAACAGTTTTTCCGTCATCATTCTGTTTCATATAGAAAGATTTGATTTCCTTGGGATAATTAGTTAAAAATACAGGCTTTTTGCAAATTTCTTCCGAAATATATCTTTCGTGTTCGGTCTGCAAATCACAACCCCATTCAACAGGATATTGGAACTCTTTTCCCGATTTTTTAAGAATATCAATCGCTTCGGTATATGTCATAACCGCAAAATTGTTATTAACAACACCCTGCAATTTTTCAATCAAGCCCTTTTCAAAATGATTGTCAAAGAATTTTAGTTCTTGCGGACACTTCTCTAAAACAGTATTTATGATATGTTTTATGAGGTCTTCTGCAATCTCAATAATATCAGGAAGTTCTGCAAACGCAACTTCGGGTTCAACATGCCAGAATTCTGCCACATGGCGTGGAGTATTACTCTTTTCAGCACGGAAAGACGGACCGAAAGTATAAATCTTACCGAGCGCCATTGCTGCAACTTCGCCCTCTAACTGTCCCGAAACACTTAAAGCGGCACGCTTACCAAAAAAGTCATCAGCGTTATAGTCTTCTTCGTTTTTATAGTCGTTACTGTAACCTATTGTGGTCACCTTAAACATTTCACCTGCGCCCTCACAGTCACTTGCTGTAATAAGCGGTGTATGGATATAGGTAAAACGCCTGTCTTGAAAAAACTCGTGTATACAAGCCGACACAACCGAACGAACTCTTAGTACTGCGTTAAAGGTATTAGTTCTCACACGCAAATGCGGAATTGTTCTCAAATATTCAAGTGTATGGCGTTTTTTCTGCAAAGGATATTCAGGCGGACATTCACCTAAAACGTTGATTTCTTTTGCATTAACTTCAACAGAATCGACAGCAACAGCCGATTTAACAACTGTACCAACAACTTTTAGAGAAGTTCCGAGTTTCATAAATTCTGAAATTTCAGGCATAACCGCCTTATCAATAACGATTTGAAGATGCTTCAAAGTTGTGCCGTCGTTAAGTTCTATAAAAGCCATATTTTTGGAATCGCGAGATGTTCTTACCCAACCGCAAACCGTGACTTCCTTGTCTAAAAATTCACTGTTTTCGAAGATTTTATAAATATCAATATGCTTCAAAAAAATCACTCCAAATATAAAAATAGCGCCTATTAGTCCTAAATATTAGGACGAATAGACGCAGTATCCGCGGTGCCACCTAAATTACCTTAAAAAGGTCACTTTTAATACTTGATTTAACGCATCAATTACGACTCCCCTAATAAGAAAAATATCCTTTCAGTTCGTTGCTCCGAAGTGTTATTCATATTACCCGACCGCCACATTTCCACCCTCAGCGGCTCTCTAAACATCGTAAATAATACTAATTCTCTTCATCATAGCATTTAACAAATAGAATTATACCATTTTAAAATCTAATTGTCAACCACCTAAAGAATGGTATTTTCAATAATCGTTCGCAGTTTTTCGACACCTGTGCCGTTTTGTGCCGAAAAAGGTATTATCTCGGTGTTATCGGCAAACTCGCCTAATTCTTTTTTAATAAGATTCAAGCGATTTTCGGTTTCAGTTTTATTAAGTTTATCACACTTTGTTAAAACCACTGTATAAGGCAAACCGTAGTGTTTTAAAAATTCAAGCATTGAAAGGTCAAAATCGGTTGCAGGATGGCGCATATCAACTAACTGAAAAACCATTTTTATATTACGGTTTGAGCCGAAATAGCCTTCCATAAGTTCCGACCATCTGTTTTTCTCAGCAAATGGAACTTTAGCATAACCATAACCTGGTAAATCTACAAGTCGGATGTTATCCACCTTGTAAAAATTGATTGTAACAGTTTTACCTGGTTTTGAACTAACCCTTGCAATAGATTTTCTGCCCAAAACCTTATTTATAAGTGAAGATTTGCCAACATTTGACCTACCGCAAAAGCAGATTTCAGGCAAATCAGATTCACTAAGTTGCGCAAAAGTTCCGAATGCTTTTTCAAACTGAGCATTATTATAATTCATAATGTTTTTACCTTTACTGACTTACTGTATTAGCGTGGTTTGAAGTATCAATTTTTGCGAAGATATGTGTATCTTTTTTATCTTCCTGCGGATTTTCGCAAAAAGCAAAATTCAATATTTCTTCCACATAAGACACGGGAATAAATCTCACATTTTCTTTCACAACTGGGTCAACTTCTTCCAAATCGGCAACATTAGCCTTTGGAATAAAGACAGTCTTTACTCCGCCTCGGTATGCCGCCATTGATTTTTCACGAAGTCCGCCTATTGCCAACACTCTGCCACGCAAAGAAACCTCACCCGTCATAGCAATATCACGCTTAATCTTCTTACCGCTAAGGGCAGAAATAAGCGCTGTAACCATAGTCACACCTGCTGATGGACCGTCTTTTGGAACGGCGGCTTCAGTAGCGTGAATATGTATATCCTTATTTTTATAAAAATCACTGTCAATGCCGTATTTTTGGGCATTACTGCGGACATAACTTACAGCAGTTTTAGCAGACTCCTGCATAACTTCACCCAAAGAACCCGTAAGTTCAATTTTTCCCGTACCGTCCATTACCGAAACTTCAAGTTGCATTATTTCTCCGCCAACACTTGTCCAAGCAAGGCCGTTAATAATGCCAACTTCGTCATTATCCAAAATAACTTCGGGTTTATACTTATGATGCCCCAACATTTTGATTACATCATTTTCTTTAATATTAACTTTGGAAACTTCACCGCTTGCAATCAACTTTGCCGCTTTTCTGCAAAGAGACGCTATACTGCGTTCAAGTTTTCTAACCCCTGCCTCACGGGTGTAAAAATCAATCAAAGAATAAATTGCGCCATCGGTAATTTTAATTTGATTTTTAGAAAGTCCGTGGCGGGCGATTTGTTTATTAACAAGGTGTTTTTTAGCGATATTCCACTTTTCTTCCCTTGTGTAACTCGAAATCTCAATAACTTCCATTCTGTCAAGCAAGGGAGCCGGAATAGTATCCAAACTATTAGCAGTTGCAATAAATACCGCTTTGCTCAAGTCATAAGGAATTTCAATATAATGGTCAACAAATGTATTATTCTGTTCAGGGTCCAACACTTCAAGCAAAGCAGAAGACGGGTCTCCCTTATAATCTTTACCGAGTTTGTCAACCTCATCAAGCAAAATAAGCGGATTACCGCTCCCCGCCTGTTTGAGCGCATTCATAATTTTACCCGGCATAGCACCGATGTATGTCTTACGGTGTCCCCTGATTTCAGATTCATCGTGAACTCCGCCTAAAGACACCCTTGCAAATCTTCTGCCCATACATTCAGCGATAGTTTTGCCGATAGAAGTTTTCCCCACACCGGGAGGTCCTACAAGGCATATAATCTGTCCCTTTATATCAGGAGAAAGAGCATAAACAGACAGTAACTCCAATATGCGTTCTTTCACCTTTTCGAGTCCGTAAATATCACAGTCAAGAATTTTCCCTGCTTTCTTCACATCTGTTAATACTGATGTGCAAGCCTCCCAAGGCAGTTCAAGGCAAGTATCAAGATAACCACGTTCAACAGTTCCCTCGTGTGAGCCTTGAGGCATTTTTGCGAGTTTATTAACGTGCGTATGAAGTTTTTCTTTAACTTCATCATTGGCACTAAGGGATTCTATCTTAGTATGATAAGTATCAATTTCGTCTGCTACTTCGTCACCGTATAATTCGTTTGAGATAACCTTAATCTGTTCACGAAGATAATATTCCCTTTGATTATCATCAATAGATGCCCTTGTTTTTTCGCTTATGCGCTTATCTATCTCATTTATCTGATGTTCTTTTGAAAGCAATTCTGCTAAAATTTTAGCACGCTTTACGGGCGATAACTGTTCGAGGATATACTGTTTATCGTCAAAAGGAGCAGGAATATTAAAAGCAATAAAGTCAGATATAAAGCCTAAATCTTCGGCGGTTTCAACCGTCATAGGTATATCGGGTGTGATTTTCGGCATTAATGACATATACTTTTTAAATTCCGCTTTTATTCTTCTTAAAAGGGTTTCTTTATAAATTTCACGATTTTTAACAGGTAAATCTTCGCATTTTGAAACCTTTGCGGTATAAAAATCCTTTGAAGCATAAAAATCGGTATGTTTTGCACGGTAAAGACCTTGCACCAAAACTTTTGTTAAATTATCCGATATGCGCAAAACCTGTTTAACCTTTGCAACACATCCGATTTCATATAAATCATCATTTTCAACTTCTTCAACATAAAAATCTTTTTGTGTCACAAGATATATTAACTGATTTTTTTCCATAGCAAATTTTAAAGCATTTGCTGATTTTTCTCTGCCGACATCAAAAGATGCCATAGTGTTTGGGAATACAACCAGTCCTCTTAATGCCAACAAAGGCATCTGGACTGCTGTGTTTTCTACTACTGTGGACATACTAACTCCTTAATTGGACCAATTTTCATTATACATTGCAGTTGCCAAAAGTTCATTATCCTGAAAAACAAACAAGACAACCGTGCCGTCAAACTCAGCCTTTAAGACTGTTCCGTTCGCAACATAAGATGCAAAGAAAGCATTTTCTTCGCTTAAAGGTTCTTCTTTGACTTGGGTTTTTGAAAGCATTTCTTTAACCTCTAAAATAACAGTTCCGATTTCAATACCGAAAGCGGTATCATAGTCAACGATATAAGAAATGCCGTTTGCTTTATTAGCCTTATTATAATAATAACAAAAATTTCCGTTATCAATCATAACATTCTTTTCGCCCTCTTGAACTTCAAAATAAAACTGCTGTTCATCGTGGGTATGAGAATGGTCCTTATCTTCGACGGCGTTTTCCTCGATTTCCTTATTTTTTTCGGTCAATTCTTTTATGACATCGTCAACATTTGCACCCAATGCATATTCACCCTCGGGAATTTTGCAAAGTTCGGTTGCATAAAATTCAAGGTCGATAGATTTTTTATCTTTCTCTTTATCTTTTTTGCAAGCCGTAAAAGAAAGGAAAAGCATAAAACAAAGCAATAAAGAAATAATTTTTTTCATAAAATTACCCCAATTTAATTTTTATTTAACTTGGTGAGAAGTTCGTTTCTAAGATTCCATAAGTCTTCCGACAAATCCACATAATAAGTATGCGGATTTTCGAAACGCTTAACCTCTTCCCACATTGAATCTACCTGTTCTTTTCTGTAATCCGAGATTTCTTTAACCGACGGATTTTCGTAAACAAGTTTACCTTTTTCAAATATTTTCACCTGTAATTTTTTGGCAACAAAGTTTGTAACTACCTTACGCTTCCAAGTATGAACAGGGTCAAAAATTTCATAAGGCTCACTACTGTCAATCTTCTCGTGTCCGAGTGTTATAACATCGGCAATAGCCTTGCCTGTTTCACGGTCATAAAGACGCCACGGAATTTTAACGCCCGGCAATGTGATTTTAGCAGTATTTTCGCTGATTTTAATTTTAGGAATAATCTTTCCTTTTTCCTCAACAGCAGAAAGTTTATATACACCGCCGAAAACCGCCTCGCTTGATGCGGTTATAAGGCGTTCACCAACACCGTAAGAATCAACCTCAGCGCCCTGTGAAATCATATCACGGATAAGATATTCATCAAGTGAGTTTGAAATGCAGATTTTACAGTCGCTATATCCTGCATCATCAAGCATTTTTCGTGCTTTTTTGGTGATATAGGTAATGTCACCGCTGTCAATTCGGATACCAACCGGTCTTTTACCGAGCGGTTTTAATACTTCGTCAAAAACTTTAATCGCATTAGGAATACCCGATTTTAAAACATTATAGGTATCAACAAGCAACATACAACTGTCAGGATATTTTTCAGCATAGGTTTTAAATGCAGTATATTCATCAGAGAACATCTGCACCCAACTGTGAGCCATAGTTCCGCTTGCTTTAACGCCAAAATCTTTGGCAGTAAGCAAACAGGATGTTCCTAGACATCCGCCAATTATTGCCGCCCTCGCACCGTAATAAGCCGCACCGTTACCGTGAGCACGGCGTGCACCAAACTCCATAACAGGTCTGCCCTGGGCCGCACGCACGATTCGGTTTGCCTTTGTGGCAATCAAAGACTGATGATTGATTGTAAGCAAAATCATAGTTTCAAGCATAAGCGCCTGCATTGCGTTGCCCTTAACCGTCACAATCGGTTCGTGGGGGAAGATTACAGTTCCCTCCGGAACTGCCCATACATCACAGTCAAACTTAAAGTCTTTGAGATAATCGATAAATTCATCACAAAACAGATTTAAACTTCTAAGATATTCAATATCGTCATCGTCAAAATGAAGGTTGGTCATATATTCAATCAACTGTTCAAGACCTGCCATAATTGCATAACCGCCCTTATCGGGAACACGGCGGAAGAACATATCAAAATATGTCACGGTATCACGCATATCGCTCGTGAAAATACCATTAGCCATTGTCAGTTCATACAAATCCATTATCATTGTGAGATTAAATTTTGATTTTTGCATTCTTATCACCTTTACATCTTTTCGGGAGCATCAATCTTCATAAGTGTTAACACATTCTTAATTACTGTAGCAGTAGCAACACACAAAGACAGTCTTGCCATCATTAAATCGCTATCAATACCCTTTACCCTGCAAGCCGCATAGAACTTATGGAATTTGGTTGCAAGTTCTTGCACATAGTGGGTGATTTTAGCAGGGTCATAAGCCTTTGCGGACAAAACAATTTCATCAGTTAAAGCCGCAATATGAAGAATAAGTTCCTTTTCTTCGGGAGCGATTAAAAGGTCTAACTGTTCCTTTGACGGCTGGGTGTTTTTTACACCCTCAAGTTCAAGATTTCTTATGATACTGCATATACGGGCATAAGCATATTGCACATAATATACAGGGTTTGAATTAGATTCATTAACAGCCAAATCTAAATCAAAATCAAAATGTGAATTAGGTTCTCTTAAATTGAAGAAGAATCTTGCGGCATCTATCGGCACCTCATCGAGAAGTGTTACCAAGGTTATAGCCTTGCCCGAACGCTTTGAAGCCTTAATCACTTCGCCGTCACGCACCAAGCGCACCATCTGCATAAGCACAACATCAAGGCGGTTTGCATCAACGCCGAGTGCGGTTAACGCCGCTTTCAGTCTCGGCACATATCCATGATGGTCAGCACCCAAAATATCAATGGCTTTATCAAATTTTCTTGTTACAAGTTTATTGTAATGATAAGCAATATCAGGCACAACATAGGTTGGTACGCCGTTTGCACGCACAAGCACGAAGTCTTTATCGCAACCAAAATCAGTCGCTTTAAACCACAAGGCATCTTCTTGTGTATAGGTGTAACCGCTTTCTTTAAGAAGTTCGATTATTCTTGCAGTTTCGCCGCTTTGATGAAGTGTACTCTCCTTAAACCAAGTATCATATTTAATGCGGTATTTCAAAAGGTCTTTTTCCAAGCCCTCGATATTTTTAGGCAATGCGAACTCAACCAATGCCTTTCTTCTATCCGCTTCGCTTTTTTCAACGAAACTGTCACCGTAAATCTCAGCAAATGCTTTTGCGTGGTCAATAATATCCCCACCGTGATATGAATCTTCAGGCATTTCTATTCCGTCTTTATACAACTGCAAATATCTCAAATCAAGCGACAAACCGAATTTATTTATTTGATTTCCTGCATCGTTAATATAAAATTCTCTTTCGGTGTAATAGCCAGCCGCATCTAAAACAGCCGCCAAGCAGTCACCCAAAGCACCACCTCTTGCATTACCGATATGCATAGGACCTGTTGGGTTTGCAGAAACAAATTCAACCAAAACCCGCTCATTCTTGCCAAAATCACTTCTGCCGTAATTTTCTTTTCTTTCAAGAACATCACGAACTATTGCAGAATAATATTCCTGTGATAAAAACAGGTTTATAAAACCGGGGCCTGCAATTTCACACTTTTCAATAAAACCACCCTCAAAGTCAGCGTGAGAAATCAAAATTTCAGCAATCTGCCTCGGCGCTTTTTTAAACTGCCTTGCCCATACCATAGCCGCATTAACCGCATAATCCCCGTGGGTACGGTTTGCAGGAACTTCTATATTAAAATCTGTAAGTTCTCCGCTTTCAAAACTGTTATCTTTAATAGCGCTGAGTGCGGCATTTTTAATGATTTCTTTTATTTGTTCTTTTGCCTTTGATACAACTACCGACATTTTAATTAACCTCTCTGATTGATATATTTACAGCGTTTCGGCTTAAAAGTTGCAAATTAGTATCAATCGTATAATTCATACTAATCTTTCCGCCGTTATCGCTTAAATTCGATTTAACCTTTTCACCGAAAATTCCTAAAGAAAGTTCCCCGTGAGGTGTCTCATAAAAACAGTTATTCCTGATTCCTTTTTCAATAATCATTTTACTGTTATATGCGCCTTTTCTTTGCAAAACAACCGAATTATCGGGTTTAACATAAACAGTGGTCTTAACCTCACCGTCAACCTCTAAAAGTTTACTTTCGTCATAACTTATAAAAAAACTGCCCTCTTTAAAACCAAACCGACCGTCAGTTGTAAACTCAATCTTATCAGTCACGCCGTCAACCGTCTGTTCGGTTTTAATATCAATTATAACATCCTTAATCATAAATTATTTATATCCACCTCTAAAACTTTGCTCTCGTCAATTTCCCTATCCAAAAGCACCTGTGCCTGATTTTTAAAGAAATCGGGTTTATCGCTGACAAAGAAACTGTGTTTTCCTGCCTTTTTATTATCAGTCTGCAAGCCGTTTTGTTTCAAATAATCGGCAACAGCGTTTGCAGTAGCAGTTCCCGCATTTATAAGTTTTACACTATCTCCCAGAACTTTACTGATAGCACCGCTTAAAACAGGATAATGCGTACAACCCAAAATCAAAGTATCAGCGCCAAACTCTATAACAGGTTTTAAATATTTTTTAACCGTTTCAAGCACAATTACATCATCGGGTGAATACCACCCTTCCTCAACCAACGGCACAAACAAAGGACAGGCACAACTGATAACCTGTGAATGCGGGTTGAGTTTTAAAATCGTGTTTTTATGTTGCTCACTCTTAACCGTTGCGTTAGTACCGATAACTGCAATCTTTCCGTTTTTCGAAGTCTCAACAGCCTGTTTTGCAGCGTGGGAAACCACCTCAAAAAAAGGCACAGGAAGTTGCAATGCCGTATCGCTTGCTACCGAAGAAACCGTACCGCAAGCCGCAACAATCATTTTAACATTATGGCTTAATAAAAACTTCTCATCCTGCAAAGCATATTTTTTAATGGTTTCAACACTGCGTCCGCCATAAGGCACACGCCCCGTATCGCCAAAATAAATAATATCTTCACAAGGCATAGTGTTAATCATTTCCTTGACTACTGTAAGACCGCCGAGTCCCGAATCAAAAACACCTATTGCACGCTTATCAGCCATGCAAACATCTCCTTAAAAGATTATTCATTTTATAATACCATATTTAATACATTTTATCAACTGTAAAATGTAAAAAAATAGCAGAGAAAATAAACTTCTCTGCTATAATTATATTATTTCGCAAGCGGATGGAATTTTGCATAGTTTTTACTGTATTTGCTTTTCATATACTGAGCATAGACCTGAGTTGAAGAAATGTCACTATGACCTAACATTTCCTTTATATCTTGAAGTTTTGCGCCGTTTTCAAGCAAATGCGCCGCAAAAGAATGACGGAGCGTATGAGGCGTGATTTCTGACTTAATCCCCGCCTTATTTGCATAATACTTTATGATTTTCCAAAAACCTTGGCGTGACATAGCCTGTCCGTTAAGATTTGTGAATAAAATTTCCTCTTCCTCATCTTCAACAATGGCAGGTCTGACATTGACAAGATACTCAGCAACCGCCTTAACCGCTGCAGGATACATAGGAACAATACGCTCTTTTTTATCGTTATGTAAATGCAAAATGCCTACCGATAAATTAAAATCATTTACCTTTAGTTCCAAAAGTTCAGAAACTTTTATACCCGTTGCATAAAGCACCTCAAGCATCGCCTTATCACGAATGCTTTTATAGTCTTCACCGTCGGGCTGAGAAAGCAATAAAATAATTTCATTTGCATCAAGAACACCTGGTAATTTCTTTTGCGTCTTTTTAAAAGAAACCTGGTCGCAAGGGTTTTTATTAACAACACCGCACGAAATCAAAAACCTGAAGAAACAGCGAAGTGAAGCAATTATTCTTGCCTTTGTGGACTCTGATTTTTCAATTTTTGCAAGATAATCCCGCAACATCTTATCATCGATTTGGGATATCTTTTTAACATTATTCAAGGCACAATATGAAACGAATTGATTTACATCACGGATATATGATTCAAGTGTATTAGAAGAAGACTTTTTTTCATCCGATAAATAAACCTTGAAATTATCAACATAATTTTTCATACTGCACCCCCTTAAAATTTATAAACTGAAATATTTCATTAAACTAACTGCTAAAATACTGTCAATTAAAGCCGACAGAAGACATAATGCCATATATAAAAGATATTTTATACTGTAATCTTTAAAATCAAAAGCAAGATTCGACGGCATAGTTTTTGGAACTGTAAGACTTGTGATTTTCAAAGAAAATTTAATTGATTCCCTGCTCGCCAAAAGCAAAACTATTAAAAATAAAATAGTTGATGGGATATAAATTATTGCATTGAATGCTATGCCCTTTAAAGCATATTGCGAATAAATATAAGCCGTTACGCCTCCTTGCATAAACCCCTTGACCGCCACCGCAAACGGCACAGTAATGATACCGAAAAGCGATGAGCCAAGTATAAAGAACACAAACAATACCGCAAACGATTCAACGAATGAAACCGCTATTATTTTCAAAAAAGAAGTATCTGTCCGCTTGGTTATATATTCGGTAATATATTTTGCGGAATAATCACTAATGTTTTCAAAATTATCAAACAGAAATATTCCCAAAACAATTCCTAAAATCAAAACTGCAAGTATTGAAATTAAAAATGCATTCCGACTTAAAAATTCGGCTATTCCAAACCGCCTTAAACTTAAAACTCTACCCTTTTGCATATTATCACTCTCACTTCCAAGAAATAATATGCTAAAGGTGGACAAGATATTACCAACACCACATTTTGTATTGTGAAAACTTTTGATTACAAAATGCAGTAATTATATGTTATTATGTAAACTAATTACATAAATAGTAAAAAAGCAACACCTCGAAAATCAAGGCGTTGATTACCAATAAAACCCTTAAATATCAATTCTAATATATTTATACTACAAAATTGAAATTATGTCAACCATAATATTTTAATTTTTATACGGTGTTATGTAAACCTCACAAGATATGCTATGCGTAAAATTTTTATACCCAATTTATTGTAAAAAGACTTTAAATTTTTGAAAATATATTGTATAATAATTTTGTAAAAGATATTGGAGATGATTGTGTGAAAAAAACAGCAATTATTACAGGCGCTTCAAAAGGCATAGGCGCCGCAACTGCAATTTTATTTGCCCAAAAAGGATATAATGTTGTTATAAACTATAACAACTCTTATGAGTCTGCCGCTCTGCTTGCACGCTCACTCAATGAAAACGGATTTTCGGCAACAACCCAGAAAGCCAATGTTGCCAACCGTTTAGAAGCCGAAATACTCATTAAAGAAACACTTTATA
This sequence comes from Acutalibacteraceae bacterium, assembly GCA_045647405.1. Classification (GTDB taxonomy): domain Bacteria; phylum Bacillota; class Clostridia; order Oscillospirales; family Acutalibacteraceae; genus UBA737. Next base: position 108,762 of record JAZRMI010000002.1, read on the forward strand.
AATATGGCAGAATTGATGTTTTGGTCAATAATGCAGGAATTGCTTTTGAGGGACTTATCACCGATACCGACGAAGTTGATTTTGACAAAATCATTGATGTAAACCTTAAGGGCACTTTCAACTGTTGCAAAGCGGTAACACCTGTAATGGTTAATCAAATGTCAGGAAAGATTATAAATGTTTCTTCAATTTGGGGACAGGTCGGTGCTTCGTGCGAGGTTGCCTACTCTGCATCAAAAGCAGGTGTAATCGGCCTTACAAAAGCCCTTGCAAAAGAATTGGCGCCAAGCGGTATTACAGTAAATGCCGTAGCACCCGGTATTATTGAAACTAATATGAATTCCAACCTAACAGTTGAAGAATTAACTGCTTTTGTGGAAACAGTCCCGCTCGGAAGAATGGGAAGTGCAGATGAAATTGCACAGTCTATATACTTCTTAGCAAGCGACAATGCCGATTATATAACAGGACAAGTTTTGGGTGTTAACGGCGGATATGTGATATAAAAAAAGCCGTCGGCAAAACCGACGGCTTAAATTTTTATAGATTAGTCATTAACATAAGGAAGTAATGCAATCTGACGTGCACGCTTGATAGCGGTGGTTAATTCACGCTGATGAGCAGCGCAAGTACCTGTAGCACGGCGGGGCAAAATCTTAGCACGTTCAGAAATGAACTTGCGAAGACGAGCAACATCCTTATAATCAATGGCTTCAACACGGTCAACACAGAAATGGCAAACCTTACGGCGCGGTTTTCTGTGCATTGGTCTTTCGTTTCTTTCTTCCATTGTAAAAGCCTCCTTACACACTAAAAATTAAAATGGTAAATCATCATCAGTAGCGTCAACTTCTGCAAAGTCGTTAACATCCGCATTACTGAATGATGCAGTTTCTGTGCTGGGTGCGGAATCTCTTTTAGATTCAACAAACTGCACATTATTAGCAATAACTTCAAATGCAGTGCGGTTATTGCCGTTCTTATCCTGATATCTTCTGGTCTGGATAGAACCCTCGATACCGATAAGACTTCCTTTTTGGAAGTATTTTGTTACGAATTCCGCTGTTTTGCGCCAAGCAACGATATTTATAAAATCGGTCTGGCGTTCGTCACCGGATGAATAGTTACGGTTAACAGCAATAGAGAAAGTGGTAACTGGTGTACCGTTTGCAGTGGTTTTAAGTTCGGGATCTGCTGTTAAGCGACCTGTTAAAACAACCAAATTAAACATTTACTTTTCCTCCATTACTTTTTAATAACCATTACACGAAGAACACCGTCAGTAATTTTTGCGATACGCTCTAATTCTGCGGGGAAGTTTGCTTCGCTTTCAAAATTGAAGAAAACGTAGTAACCCTCTGCTTCGTCATTGATGAGATATGCAAGGCGACGCTTGCCCCAATCATCAACATTTTCAATGGTACCGTTTTTAGCGATAAGGTCATTGAACTTTTCTTTCAAGCCCAATGTAGCTTCTTCTCCGTTAGCAACAGAGAAAATCATAGCTGCCTCATACTTAGTGGTCATTTACTTGCACCTCCTTCTGGACTTTTGGTCCCGTATCTTGCACGGAACAAGGAACTAATGAGAACATACTATCCCATTTAGCAACCAATATTATAACAATAAAAAAACTCTTTGTCAACAAAATTATTGATTTTTCGAAAAAATTATATATAATGTTATTTAGAAAGGGATTGATATTTATGTTACTTGCAATAGATATAGGTAATACCAATGTAACGCTCGGTGCGTATAATTCAAATTATTTAACCTTTACCGCCCGTCTTGCAACCGACACCCGCAAGACTGACGACCAATACGCTATTGAAATTAAACATTTATTAGCCCTTTATGAAATCGAAAGCGACGATATTGAAGACTGTATAATTTCTTCGGTTGTGCCGTCGGTTGGCAGAAGTATTAGTCACGCCGTTTCAAAACTCTGTCAGATAGTTCCCTTAATGTTAGGACCTGGGATTAAGACGGGACTTAATATTAAAATAGATAACCCTGCCCAACTCGGTGCAGACTTGGTTGCAGGCGCTGTCGGCGCTATTGATGCTTACACAATGCCTTGTGTTGTTATTGATATGGGTACCGCTTCAACAATCAGCGTTCTTGATAAAAACGGAACTTTCTTAGGCGGTGTTATTGCGGCAGGTGTGCGCCTTACTTTAAAGGCTCTGGCAGAAAACACTGCGCAACTGACCTCAATTCCGATAGAAGCCCCTAAATCAATTATCGGCACAAACACTACCGAATGTATGCAGGCAGGTTTGGTTTTGGGAACTGCCGCTATGATTGACGGCGTTTTAGAAAAAATTGAAGCAGAACTCGGCGAAAAACCAACAGTTGTTGCAACAGGTGGACTTTCAAGAGAAATTATAACACATTGCAAAAATAACATAATCTATAACGAAAATCTTTTGCTCGACGGTCTTCGTGCAATATATGAAAAGAATCATTAGTAATTACCGCTAATGCGGATTACAAATAAATTGAACTGTACCCTTTTGGGACAGTATCGGAGGTTATTTTATGAAAAATTCACAGGACAGAAAACTACAAACAAAAACGCTTGTTTTAGGCGCAATTTTGACAGCATTTGTAATTGTTTTACAATTGTTGGGGACTATGACAACTTTTTTCGGACCTTTCTCAACTGCTGTTGCACTTATTCCCATTGTAATAGGCGCAGCAATGTGTGGTACTGGCGTTTCAACATGGCTCGGTTTAATATTTGGTATTGTTGTATTAGTATCTGGTGGCGCCAACCTGTTTTTAATGTTCAACATTCCCGGAACTATTATCACAGTTATATTAAAAGGTATGGCATGCGGTTTTACAGCCGGTATCGTTTATAAGTTGATTGTTAAACTAAATAAATATGTTGCTATTGTTGCCTCTGCAATTATATGTCCAATAACTAATACTGCTGTATTTTTACTTGGATGTTATGTTTTCTTCATGAAATCTGCTGATTTGATAGCATCAAATTTAGGGTTAAATGTTTCAGGTATGGCTCTGTTTTGGACGTTGGCAATGGGCAACTTCTTATTCGAACTTGTAACTAACATAATACTCACTCCTGTAATCATAAGGGTTTTAAACTTTGCTAAGAAATAATTTAAAGCGGATTCGAAAGAATCCGCTTTTTTATGACTTTATTTTATCAAGGGCGCCTTTTTCAAGGCGTGAAACTTGCGCTTGACTGATTCCGATTTCCTCGGAAACTTCCATTTGGGTTTTGCCTTGCATAAAGCGTAAATTAAGAATGTGCTTTTCCCTACCGCTTAAATTCTGTATTGCCTCTTTAAAGGCGATTTCCTGCAACCAATTTTTATCGTCATTATTATCTCCCACTTGGTCAAGCACATATATAGTATCACCACCGTCAGAGTATACAGGGTCATAAAGTGACATTGGACTGACTATACTTTCAAGAGCAATTACTACATCCTCAACAGGAATTTCCAGTTCCTTAGCAATTTCATTTACTGTCGGCTCTTCCTGTTTTTCACTCATAAGCCTTTCTTTTACCTGCATTGCCTTATATGCGGTATCTTTTATGGAACGACTTACCCTAATTGCATTATTATCCCTTAAATATCTCCTAATTTCTCCAATTATCATAGGAATGGTTATAGAATGGCGAAAAAGTAATATACATAGAGGATGAACTTTTATCCATCCTCTGAGTGTCCTATAAACTATCTACTTAGTATTATACTTTTTATGGAGTTTTCGGTCAACTGACAATAACTGTAAATTACTTGTCATTTGTAATTTACGATTTGATTTAGATTATAGAGCGTAATATTGTCGTTATTATCTGCCTCTGATACAACCTTGCTATCAAACCCTGATTCAGAGAAAAGAGCGTAATAAAACTTTGCAGTATCTTTAAGTGATGTCAGTTTGGTAACTGTATCAAGATACTCGGAATAATAAAACGGTGTATTTTTGAACTTACACTCACCAACCAAATACTCATTGACGCCTTTTCCGATGCCGAGGATATCAATTTCGGTTTCAGCAACTCTGACGCCTTTAGGTGCATCCTTATCACGCACTGTAGTTTTTCCTGTCCATCTGCCCATTTTTGAATAACGGAAAGGCAGCTCGTTTTTCTTCTGCATCTCTCTTACAAACTCTTTGCACACATCCTCAAATGTAAATGATGCAAACTCGTGCAGTACCGGTGCAATAACATAATCATAAACGCCGTCCACATCGCCATCTTCAAGCTGAGAAAAATTTGTAAAACCAAACGCATACCAAAATCTAAAGAAATTATCGGTCAAGCGATAAGTGCCTCTGTTAGAGTTGGCTTTTTCTTTGCTTTTGGAATCAACCGAAAATTCACGCTCAACAATTCCAAGCTCGATAAGATTTTTAAGATAAACACTTGTTTTTGACGTGTCCTCTACAAGAGATTTTTGGCTGATGTCATTAAGCTTTGTATTGCCAAGAGCTACCGCCTCAATAATTGAGTTATATATAGGGGTTTCACGAAGCTCCTGATGAAGTAAAAAATCAACCTCGCTATACAAAACCGAACCTTTAGTAAGGATATTTCTCTTAATATTCTCCGCTAATGAAAGCTTTGGACTAAACTGACGAAGATAATGCGGAATACCGCCAAGTATGGAATATGCCAACACCTTATCTTTATCAGAATAATTCGGGAAGAATTTAACCGCATCATAAAATCCCATCTCGGTCATTTTGTAAATACCAGTCGCTCTTCCGTAAAGCGGATTTTTTTCGGCAAGTAATTCTTTCTCTATAAAACTCATTGCGCTACCGCACAATACAATCATTACATTTTTATCTTTAAGCTCAGCATCCCAAAGGTTTTGAAGAACTGAGGGGATGCTCTTGTTTCCCTTGCACATATAAGGAAACTCATCTATGATGAGTAGTTTCTTTTGATCTCCAAAAGGAAAATCCAAAACAGAACGAAAAGCACTCTCCCAATCTGCAAACTCGGAAATATATTGTTTTGCAGGGATATCCTCTTTCAGAATATGCTTTGAGAATTTGGAAAGCTGAACTTTATCGGTACTTTGCGTGCAGGAATAAAACACATGCTGTTTTCCTTTGCAAAACTCTCTTAATGTTTCGGTTTTGCCTACACGACGTCTGCCATAAAGAACAACAAGCTGACCATTCTCGTTATCAAATTTATCCTGAAGAAACTTTAATTCTGCCTCTCTTCCAATAAACATATCAAAACCTCCGTAAATTCAAATCTCGATTTACTAAATCGTGATTTGATAATATTATATATCATAATTTTTAGAAAATCAAGTGTTTTAAAAAAATTTGAGGACACAAGTCTAAAATAACTGTGTCCTCATACTAATTATTTCATTATTTATTATCTTCCAAAAGATACTCTTGCAGTTTAAATTTAACCATAATACTCGGCTCTGAGTTAGCACCGCTGATGATAACCTTGTCTATAAGCTGGTCGCACACATGCTTCTTTTCTTCAATGCTCATTACTCCCCAAGACTTTTGAAGGTCACGCAAGAGCTCCCGTGAACGCTCAACCTTAATAGCAATGGTAGATTTTTTGCTCTCGTTTTCAACCGCCTCTTGCAGTCGGTCAATTTCTTGCTCACGTTCGCTGATAACCTCTAAGAGCTGTTCTGTGCCCTTTTCTGCATAAATGTTATAAAGGCGTTTAATCTCTTCTTGCTTGCGGCGAATCTTCAATTTAAGGTTATCCAACACCTCAAACTGTGAAACTGTCTTTTTTGTGTTCTTATTATTAAGGTAAGACATCTGGAACAATTCTTGCACAACCGCCTCTTCAACGTCCTCGGCAAAGTATTTTAGATTCTTACAATCGGGATCTTTTATAAGATACTGTTTTGTGCTTTGTTGAGAATAGCAGACAATTTTTACACTATTGCCCCATTTTTGATAGCGCATTTTGGCACCGCAATCCCCACAAACCAAAAGTCCGCTTAAAAGATACTGTGAACGGGCGTAGGTTATGCTGCGGCGCTCCATCTCCTCTTGTGCCTCATAAAAGATTTTTTCGTCAATAAGCGGCTCATGATTGCCTGCGTACTCTTTACCCTTATAGACCAAATATCCGAGTGAAGTGCGACGTTTTAATATCTGCACAACAATACGCTCACCCTTGAAGCCCAACAAATCAGAAATTTTTGCAGGCGGCATCTTTTCCTCAACATACAGACGAAAGATTTCCTGCACCTTTTCTTTTTCTTCGGGAACAACATCGTAGTTTCCGGTTTCTCGGTTGTATCTGTAGCCATAGGGCTGGTTACCGCCGCCCATCGGTTTACCCGACTTTATGCGTTCCTCTCGACCACGCTTCATTTTATAAACGATTTGGTCACGGTCGTACTCGGCAAGACCGGCAAACAACACCAACATCAGTTTAGAAGTAGGATTGTTTCTGTCCACGCTGACAAAAGGCTCGGCAATACTTACGAAGTTGATGTCGTATGTATTTGTATTAACGAGGCTGTTTTTACTGTCCTTGCGGTCAACGATATAATCCTGAATGAACTGAAGTGTGCCAAGCAGCGAACGGGAAAGTCGGTCAATCCTCGGCACGATAAAACAGTTGATTTTAATTTTTGAAGCGCCGCGATTAAATCGGTCCACAAGCTCAACAAAATGATTAAGACCGGGACGGTCCATCGTAGTACCCGTAACACCGTCATCGGTAAAAAGCACACAGTTGTTCACATTATTATATTGGCAATAACGGATGATGTCATTACGCTGAACATCCAAGCCAAAGCCTTCTTCTGCCTGCTTATCGGTAGAAACACGGCGGTAAGCGACGTTAATTAAAAAGTTACCGTCGCTGTCGGTATCGATTTTATCGGTATCAAATAAAATTTCTGTCCACTTATCTAAATTTAAGTTCTTTTCGAGCCAACCCATTAGCACACCCCTTTTCATCTTTTTTTACATTGTAGCATACTTTCACACCAAAAACAAGGTGTATTGACAAAATACCATATTTTGTCGAAATTGTTTATGTATCCCGATGCAAAACTGCATCGGTTGGATTCCGATTATTAAGCCTAAAACTTAGACCGGATTCTTGTCACGGGAAGGCTCAGGCAATACTACCTCGCCGTCTTCCGTAACGATGGCTCTGTCAACAATGCTATTAACAATACGATCAATCGTATTGTTACCTTTGATGACATAATTCTTTAGTTCCTCGTGGGTAATTTCTTTGTCGCCCATAAAAATTCGAACTTTAAATTTCAAAGTATGCTACCTTCCTTTCTGAAATAATTATGGACAACATTTGAGCGTTTTAATACAAAACACGGAATCCGAGCTTGCTTTTGTCCATAATTTTAAATTCATATCTTTAATTAAATTTCTCCTTCATCATTTTAAGTTTTCAAAAAAGATATGTAGTCGGGCACGCCTCACTATGACGGTTGACCTGTGCCTGTTTGCTGACGAAAATATTTTCACTACGTCAGCTAATCGCTGCCCCTGCTGCGAAAAAACATTTTGATACACAAAACTGCGCTGCCCAGATTTGTGCTGCAACAAAGATTATCGTTTAAAAACAGAGTGGAATGTTTTTGAACGAAAACCTTATGATGAGTTTGAGGAAAGTTTTTTCTGCATTTCAAGAAAAGATTAACGGTGAGAGGTTTTTCTTCTCTTTGGCGCACTTAATTTATAAGGAAGGTAAATGTTTCATTTCAAGAAAACTTAAACGGTCCGCACCTTTCGGCACGGACCGTCTATTCTTATTGGAATAATTTTTATATGAGTGTCGGTTTTAAATGACGATGATTTTCTTTTTGCAATGACAATATGACACTCATTTTGAAATGACAGTCATAGATTTTTTATAGATTAATAGAAGATTAATTTTAGGCAAAACTATCGTTTTGAAATGAGGGGCGCAACTGTCATTTTGAGATGATTCTTTTATCATTTTGAAATGACAAATGGACTGTCTTTTCGAGATGATAGGATGACTCTCGTTTTGAAATGAGCATACCGAACTTTTCGTTCGATATGCTCAGATTGCTCCCCCTCTTGTAAACCTCAAAATGATAATAATCTTTCTGTCATAAACAACTGAAAGTTAACGCTCAGTAAAGTCATAGTAAAAAGATAATTCTCCGACAAACTGAGCGTTACTTTTTGCTCAAAAAAGATAGTTCTCTCGAAGGGATACCTCGCCGCAAAAAGACTCTCAAACTCTAATCATCCCGAACGGACAATCATTTTTATAGATTGTTATTGAAAAATCATTTTAAGGAGAAAATTAAACAAAAATGAGCAAGATTAAGCATTTGAGCTAATTTCAAGTAAGGTTTTGTCGTCTAAAACCCCATAAAAGACGATTATTAAATTAAATCAATAATTAACCTATAAGGGGGAGGATAATTTTGAGAAATGCTTTTTTCGCTCTTTTGTTCAGGTATAAGCTTATTCGTGTTCCAACTTTTGCACCATCAAAGCAAATAATCCAACTTTTCCTTTTAACCCAACTTTTAACTCATACTATCACAATTTCTATGGTTCATTTATTGCAACAATCATTTTTATAAAGGGGATAAAAAATAGGCTGCTTTCAGGTTCAACTTTCACAACATAGTTTTATTATATGGGAATAAAATGTGGAATTGAATTATGGTTCAAACTTTGCTACATAGCCATCAAAATTAAATTCATTATTTTTTATTGCTTATAATAAACAGGGTTCACTTATTGCCACATACTTATTAGAAAAATCAGTTCATAGTTTCCAACATAATTACCATAGCAAAAATCAAGCTTTGTCATGCATGCAACTTCAATTATTTATTTAATAATAATCAGTTCTATCCTCTTATATGAGAGATTATACCGTAACGTTATTATAAACAACTGACATAATTCGTCATGCGAAAATTTCCAGACACTACCATTCCGTAAATAATCCAATAATTGCTTTTTAGTAATTATATCCATAGTTATGAATAAATTTGTCTTTACTATCCATTTTGACGGCAACAAACATTTTGCATCCATGCTTCTTCAGGTGTTCTATAAGGCTTTCCACTTTGCTTATTAGTTTTACAATAATTTATTTGATGACACTATCTCTGCACTCTTCCCGACGCATTTCCTGCTGCCAGAGTTTCAACCTCTTTAACACTTACAAGATTAAAATCTTGTTCAATACTGTGCTTAAGACAAGATGCAGCAACAGCAAAATTGATTGCTTTTTGCTCATCATATCCGGAAAGTAATGAATAAATAAGGCCGCCACCAAAGCTGTCGCCACCGCCAACACGGTCAACAATATGAACAAGATATTTAGGGCTGAAATAAGCCTTACCATCGCTATAGAGCATAGCACCCCATTCATTGTCAGAAGCAGATATACTTGAACGAAGAGTTATAGCAACCTTCTCGAAGCCAAATTTGTCTGAAAGCTTTTGTGCAACACTTATGTAACCTACATCGTCCACCTTACCTGCTATGAGGTCTGTGTTTTCTGCTTCTATTCCAAATACATCCTTAGCATCCTCTTCATTTGCTATGCACACATCAACATACTTACACAATTCAGTCATAGCCTCTTTTGCCTGTTCTCTCGACCAAAGCTTACCACGATAGTTAAGGTCACAAGATATTTTAACGCCTTTTTCCTTAGCCTTTATGCAGGCCTCTTTACAAATTTCAACGAGATTAGAAGATAATGCCGGGGTAATTCCTGTAAAATGGAACCAATCAGCACCCTCAAAAATACTGTCCCAATCAAAATCCGAACTTTTGGCATTTGCGATTGCCGAATTTGCACGGTCATAAATAACCTTAGATGCACGTTGTGATGCACCTTTTTCTACAAAATATATACCTAAACGATCTCCGCCTCTTACAACAAAAGAGGTGTCAACGCCGTATTTACGAAGTGCATTAACCGCATTTTGCCCTATTTCATGCTCAGGAACTTTTGAAACGAATGTCGCATTCATTCCGTAATTAGCAAGTGACACTGCAACATTTGCCTCGCCACCCGCATAACTTGCCTCAAAAGAATCAGCCTGTACAAATCTCAAATA
>JAZRMI010000003.1:0-66765 GCA_045647405.1 Acutalibacteraceae bacterium
TTCAATAACAGTAACCGGAACAACATTTCCGTTTGCATCAAAAAGTTGAGTCATACCTAACTTCTTGCCAACGATTCCTTTTTGCATTGTTTTTTCCTCCTTTGGTTATTGGTTGGTTTTCACCAACATGACCGTAAGTGCAAATTTCGAAACACCTTAATATATATTAAAGTTTGATTTCGATTTCTACACCGGCGGGAAGCCCAAGACTTGTCAAAGATTCAACAGTTTTGTTTGAAGGTCTGATAATGTCTATAAGCCTTTTGTGTGTTCTCATTTCGAACTGTTCGCGGCTGTCCTTATATTTGTGAACAGCACGAAGGATTGTTACAACTTCTTTTTCGGTGGGTAGCGGTACGGGACCTGATACCCTTGCGCCTGTACGTTTAGCGGTTTCTACAATTTTCTCTGCAGACTGGTCTACAAGTGCGTGGTCGTAACCCTTGATTCGAATTCGAATTTTTTCTTTCACTGCCATGTGAAATTCGCCTCCTTTAATAGTTGGCGGGCAAAACTTACACCGTGCCGTGTTTTTCTTCACTGCACAATATAAAACCGGATTGCTGGGGTCACAGTCAATTCCGGACGGCAAATCGCTTTGCCGTTGCACACAAGGTCGCAAGTTACCCTATGTACTCCTAATTCTTTCGCCCGGTTTAAAATCGGACATACTCCGCAGAAATTTCCCCGTTCGTGACGGGCCACCTCCTGCATCAACGCATGTTTTACGCCATACTTTCACAGCGTACCTACGAATAATACCACATATCAAGCCAAATTGCAAGCATTTTTTAAGATATTTTTTAAAAAAATTTTAGCGTTACAATATATTGTATTTTCAGTGTTTTTTGAGCATAAATATAGAGCAATCTTTTTAAAGACTGCTCTATTTTTGATTTATTCAGTAACTTCTGTACCGCCTACTGAACGGATTCGAAGTTTGAGGCAAGAATTTTCACCGAAAATTCTGTCCATTTCATTTATATATGTATCTGCCAATTCTTTTGGAACAAAAGCCTGTATAGTTCCTGCAAAACCACCGCCGTGAACTCTTACTGCACCTTTGCCTCCCAAAATCTTTTTGCTAATCATAATAGCAAGCACGATTTCCTGATTTGTGGGTTGAGAAAGTGAATATAAATTCTGTAACATTTGCGCCGAAGAATCGCCCGATTCATTAACAAGTCTCAAAAACTCTTGCAAGTCGCCGTTCTGTAAAGCCAACGCTTCTTTCTGAGCACGGTTGTTATCACCGAAGAAGTGGCTTGCTCTTACGAGCGCTCTGTCAGAACAGGTCTTTCGAAGTTCGGGAAGTTTTTCAAAAAATTCGTTTTCGTCAACATCACGCAGATATTCTTTTTGGAACTGTGCAGCAACCTGTTCCATTTCGCTGCGAATTGCATCATAATCAGGACTCAAGTTTGCGTGGCTTCCCTTAGTATCGGTTATACAAAGGAAATATCCGTTTTCCTCAAAATCATAATTAAAACTTTTAATTTCAGGGTTTTTGGTATCTTTAAAGTCGATAGCAACAAGACCGCCAACAGAAGAAACCATCTGGTCCATAAGTCCGCTATTTTTGCCGAAATAAACATTTTCAGCAAACTGACCGAACTTTGCAATCTCAACAGCGCCTGCTTTACCGCCGTTATAATGTTTATCAATAATAGTGCCGATTAAGATTTCAAATGCAGCCGAAGAAGAAATACCGCTTCCGCCCAAAACATCAGATGTGCTATAAAAATCGAAACCGCCAACCTTTACACCGAGTTCTGCAAACTTAGCAAGCATACCTCTTACAATAGCGGGCGAGCCTTTTTCACCCGGTTGGACCGATAAATCGTCAAGGCAAACTTCAAAAGCATCATAACCTTTAGACTTTATACGAAGCACACCCTCGTCGTGAAAAGAAACAACACCCACCGCATCAAGATTTACTGCTGCCGCTAAAACACAACCGTGTTGATGGTCGGTATGGTTTCCGCCGATTTCAGTTCTGCCCGATGCCGAAAAAATCTTGATATCTTCTCTTTGAGGATAAATTTCTGCAAAACTTTTAACTGCATCAAGGTAACGTTCTTTTTGCGCTTTCAAAACTTCACCGTTTTCACCGTAAAGTTTCTTGAAAACATCTATAAACTCATTATTTTCGATTTTTTGTAAAACATTATTTATATTCATAACAACACCCTTAAAATAATGCCACCTAAAAAGGTGGCACATTTTCAATTATTAATTATCACGCTTTTTGAAACCACGACGGTTATTGTCTCGACGGGGTTTACGCTCGGTCTGTTCATCAGCATCGTCCTCAACAACAGCGCCGTTTACTTCTACCAATGCATCTCTGCGAGAAAGATTAATTCTGCCTTGGTCGTCAATTTCGGTAACTTTTACGATTACCTGGTCGCCAACGTTTACAACATCTTCAACCTTTTCAACACGCTTAACATCAAGTTTAGAAATATGAACCAAGCCCTCTTTACCGGGTGCGATTTCAACAAAAGCGCCGAAGGTCATAAGTCTTGTTACCTTACCGCTGTAAATACCGCCGATTTCAGGGTCATTTGCGATAAGTTCAACAATAGCGATAGCCTGTTTAGCCTTTTCAATATCAAGACCTGAAACAAATACTCTACCGTCTTCTTCAATATTAATAGTACACTCGCACTGTTCTTGAATAGACTGAATAACCTTACCCTGTTTACCGATAACATCACCGATTTTTTCAGGATTGATTGCAGTTGTAAGCATTTTAGGTGCATAGGGTGATAACTCTGTACGGTACTGCGGAATACATTTAAGCATAACTTCGTCAAGAATATACCTTCTTGCTTTGTTAGTCTTTTCAAATGCTTCTTTAATAATTGCAGGGGTGAGACCGTGAACTTTAAGGTCCATCTGAATTGCAGTAATACCCTTATGTGTACCTGCAACCTTGAAGTCCATATCGCCGTAGAAGTCTTCAAGACCTTGGATATCAACCATTGTCATAAAGTCGCCGTATACGCCGTCATCACCTGTGATAAGACCGCAAGAAATACCTGCAACAGGGGCTTTAATCGGAACACCTGCCGCCATAAGAGCGAGGGTTGAACCACAGATTGAACCCTGTGAAGTAGAGCCGTTTGAAGAAAGCACTTCGCTTACAACACGAATAGCATAAGGGAAATCTTCAACAGACGGAATTACAGGAACTAATGCCTTTTCTGCTAATGCACCGTGACCGATTTCACGACGTCCAGGACCACGTGAGGGTTTGGTTTCACCAACAGAATAAGACGGGAAGTTATAATGGTGGATATATCTCTTAGCGGTTTCTTCGTCAAGACCGTCTAACTTTTGCGCTTCGCTTACAGGTGCCAAAGTTGCGATTGAGAGAACCTGAGTTTGTCCACGGGTGAACATACCTGAACCGTGAACACGGGGTAACAAATCAACCTTTGCATCAAGCGGACGGATTTCATCAATACCACGGCCGTCAACACGCTTTCTTTCATTTTTGAGCCAGTTTCTAACAACGTGCTTCTGAACGAGATACATAATTTCGTCCAATTTTGCTTCGTTGCCCTCAAAACGCTCGTCGAATTTTTCGTGAACTGCATTATATATAGGAAGAAGTGCCGCATCACGAACCAACTTATCGTCAGTATCGAGCGCTTTTTTAACATCTTCCATACAGAAATTTTCGATTTCTTCCATTATTGCAGGGTCGGGGTCGTTTGATTCGAATTCAAATTTTTCTTTACCGATTTCTGCAACAATGCCATTAATGAACTTAACCACTTCCTTATTAACTTCGTGGCCTGCCATAATGCAGTCAAACATCAAGTCGTCAGGAATTTCGTTACCGCCTGCTTCAATCATAGCAACCAAATCTTCGGTTGAAGAAACAGTCAAAGTAAGGTCGGTTTTTTCTCTTTGTTCAAGTGTTGGGTTGATAATAATTTCACCGTCAACCAAACCAACATTAACACTTGAGATAGGACCTGCCCAAGGAATATCAGAAATAGCGATAGCGGCCGATACACCGATAGCGGCTGTCACTTCGGGTGAACAGTCAGGGTCAACCGACATAACAGTTGCAACAACCGAGCAATCGTTACGCATATCTTTGGGGAACAAAGGACGAATCGGACGGTCGATACAACGGGAAGCCAAAATTGCTTTATCAGAAGCCTTACCCTCACGACGAGTAAACGAGCCGGGGATTCTGCCCACAGAATACATTTTTTCCTCATAGTCAACAGAAAGAGGGAAGAAATCAACTCCCTCACGAGGTTTTGCAGAAGCAGTAACAGTACAAAGCACGCTTGTATCACCATAACGAGCCATAATAGCCGCATTTGCAAGACCAGCCATCATACCTGTTTCAAGTTTTAAAGGTCTGCCTGCTAATGTGGTTTCATAAACCTTGTAATTTTCAAACATTTGATAATCTCCTTTTCTTTTTTGAGACTTTCGGTTAGCAATAAATCCAATACCTATATAATAGGTACTCGATTTACCGCTAAACCACGAAAATCCCTTTTTTAAATATTGCAATAAGGCAGACTGCAAATTTATACAGCCTGCCTTTTATGCGCAAATTACTTACGAAGACCGAGTCTCTTAACGATAGAACGATATCTTTCAATGTCATTCTTCATAAGGTAAGCGAGAAGATTTCTTCTGTGACCTACCATTTTGAGAAGACCGCGATAAGAATGCTTATCCTTCGGATGAGTCTTAAGGTGAGCATTAAGTTCGTTGATTCTTGTGGTAAGAAGAGCAATCTGAACTTCAGGTGAACCTGTATCGCCTTCGTGAGTGGCATATTCAGCCATTACTTGATTCTTAAGTTCTTTAGTCATCACTTTCACTCCTTTTTTAGATTACACTCCGCAAACCAAGCAATAGGTCAATAGTGAGTCCCATTTGGGCAGACGCCTAAAGCATAGTATACGCAAGCCTAGTTAGTATACCATAACATTCCAAAAAAGTAAAGTATTTTTTTAAAATTTTACCATTACTTGAAATATCACATAATATGTTGTAAAATGATTTTATCTTTCGAATTACACTTATAGTATAGTTTTAGTTGTTTGTGGAAGATTATTCTTGACAATATTTTTAAGGTTTGGTGAAGATTTTGAGAACTTGCGGAATTTTAATGCCGATATTTTCTTTGGCCGGCAAAGGCGGTATAGGAACATTCGGTAAAGAAGCATACCGTTTTGTTGACTTTCTAAAAAAAGCAAAACAGTGTTATTGGCAGATATTACCTCTTAATCCCACAAACTACGGTGATTCGCCATACCAATCGTTCTCATCTTTTGCAGGCAATCCTTATTTTATCGACCCCGAAATTTTAATTGAAGACGGTCTTTTAACCGAAAGCGAATTTCTATCTTTCGACTTTGGAAATAACCCATATAAAATAGATTACGGTAAACTGTATGAAAACCGTATAGATATGTTGAAAATGGCTTTTTCAAGATTTAAAGAAACCGCCGATTTCTGCAACTTTTGTAATAAAAATTCCCATTGGCTTGACGATTACGCTTTATTTATGGCGCTTAAAAATGCAAACGGCGATACCGCTTGGACTGAATGGAATGACAGTTTGCGTTTTCGCAAACCTGACGCTATCAAGAAAGCCAAAAACGATTATGCCGACACAGTAAAATTTTATTGTTTCGTGCAATATCTTTTTTATAAACAATGGTTTGAATTGAAAGAGTATGCCAACAAAAACGGCATTAAAATCATCGGTGATATACCGATTTATGTGGCATACGATTCGGCAGATGTGTGGTGCGACACCAAACAGTTCCAATTAGACAAAAATCTGTCACCAAAAGCGGTTGCGGGTTGTCCGCCCGATGCCTTTTCAGAGGACGGGCAACTTTGGGGTAATCCGCTATATGACTGGAAATTTATGAAAAGCGAAAATTATACTTGGTGGAAGCGCAGGCTCAAACATATTTTATCACTTTACGATACCGTTCGCATAGACCATTTCAGAGGTTTTGAATCTTATTATGCCATACCCTTCGGTGACAAGGACGCCAAAAAGGGCAAATGGGTTAAAGGGCCCGATATCGACTTATTTAAAGAAATCGAAAAAGAATTCGGCAAAAATCTTCCGATTATCGCCGAAGATTTAGGATATTTAACTCCCGCTGTTTTAAAAATGCTTAAAAAATCGGGTTTCCCCGGTATGAAAGTGTTGCAATTTGCATTTGACACCCGTGAAGAAAGTGATTATCTACCCCATAATTATGATAAAAACTGCGTTGTTTACACAGGCACTCACGACAACGATACCATAATCGGTTGGGGTGAAACCGCAAACGAAAACGATGTTAAAATGGCGGAATTTTACCTTAATGCAAAGCGGAATATGGGATTTAACTGGGCGATGATGCGTGCGGCTATGATGTCGGTTGCTGACACCTGTATTTTAATGATGCCTGACTTTATAGCGCTTGACAGCGAAGGCAGAATTAACACGCCGTCAACAGTTGGTGATAACTGGCAATGGCGTATCGACCCCGCTTGTATTAACAATTGGCTTGCAGATATTATCGCACAAAACACCTGTGTTTACGGCAGGGCGGATTGGAAACAAACTTAAAAAGTGAGCAGAAATCTGCTCACTTTTATTATTTATCCGCAAAACTTAGTTGAAATTCGTTTATAACAGTCTTTAGGGGAATAATCCCATTCGGTTATGCGGTCTTCGGTTTCAAAATATTTTATTTCAGGTGAATAAGACGACTCAAAATTGTCAATAATAATTAGTTTTATCTTCATTTTATCCCGTAAAATACTTTTTATATAAACGCTTGCTTGCTGACCGACCTTTACATTTTCTTTGGGTTCGGCAAGCCCCGCAAGATTCGGTGTGATTTCAACAAAAACTCCGTAATCTTCCACACTTCTTACAACACCTGTTACCGTTTGACCTGCCGAAAAATTCTGAGCGTTTTGCTCCCAAGTGCCTAAAAGTTCTTTATGAGAAAGGGTGATTTTTCCGTCTTCACCCACAGATTTTATTATCGCTTTTATATCGTCACCGACCAAGAATCTGTCTTTCGGATGGGAAATACGGGAAACCGAAATGGCATCAATCGGCAAGAGTGCTATATTTCCGCATCCGATATCGCAAAATGCACCAAACGATTCAAGGTGGGTGACTTTTGCCTTTATAACATCGCCGATTTGCATTGAGCCGAGCAGATAATTCTTGCAAAGTTCCTGCGCCTTTTTTCGTGAGAGGAGCGCTGTCTGTTTTCCATTTGTATCCATTTTAAAACCGGTTACCACAAAACAAACCGTTCTTCCAACACGAGAAATCAGCGCAATATCACGGGTAGAGCCGTCCTCTATCCCCACAGCACCTTCGTTTCGGGGAATAATTCCTTTCATACAACCTAAATCCACAATTAAATTGTGTTCGGTATCACACATAATAACAGGGGCTTCCAATACCGTCCCTCTTACATGGGCATCTGCAAGCAGTGCGGGAGATGACATACTTCTTTTGTTTTCAATTGTTTTATAGAGTTTTCCTTCGGGGTAAAAACCGTTCATTATTCTATCACCTTTCATTTTTACATCAGTTAATAAAAGTATATTACAAAGGATGTAAAAAAATGATAGAACTTTGTCCGAATTTTAAAAAAATTTATAGACCGATTAAAACAGACAACGGATACTGTAATTACAGTATCCGTTGTCTGTTTTGTGTCGCAACAATCGAGGGTATATACCAAAATGGGATATATTTATTATACCAATATGGGATAATAATGTCAAGAGGTGAAATTATGCGGTTAAAGGAATTGAGAAAACAAAAAGGGATTTCACAATTAAAATTAGCAATGGACTTATCAATGAATCAAAACAGTATCAGCCGATATGAAAACGGTGAAAGAGAAGCAGACTATACCACTTTGGTACGATTTGCAGACTATTTTAATGTTTCGGTAGATTATCTGCTTGAACGCACCGACAATCCCAATATACTAAAATAAACCTAAGCCATTGGCTTAGGTTTATTTTTTATTTTGCTTTAGTTTCACAGTAAATGCAGCGGTAAACTCGGTTTTCCTTGTCAGTTAATTTGAAAACTTGGGGTAATTCCTGTTCGGTTGTTGAAATACAACGGGGATTTTTACAGGAAATAACATTGGTAAGTTTTTCAGGTAAAGCAATACGCTTTTTCTCAACATTTTTACCGTCTTTAATGATATTAACCGTAATATCGGGGTCGATATAACCCAAAATTTCAGTATTTAATTCAATATCGGCATCAATTTTTATAATATCTTTTTTACCCATTTTTCTACTTGGCGCATTTTTAATAAACGCCACCGAACATTCAAGTTCGTCGAGTTTCAAAAGACTGTAAATCTGCATACCAAGCCCTGCTGTGATATGGTCGATAACAATACCATTTTTAATTTCGTCAATAGTCATTATTCTACCCCCAAAAGCATCAGAATTAAAGCCATTCGCATATATTTTCCGTTAAGCACCTGTTTGAAATAACAAGCACGAGGGTCATCATCAATCGCAACACTTATTTCATTAACACGGGGTAGCGGATGAAGTATTGACAAGTCTTTTTTAGCGTTGTGAAGTTTTTCGGGTGTTAAAATATAACTGTCACGAAGTCTTAAATATTCTTCTTCGTTGAAAAATCTTTCACGCTGAACACGAGTCATATAAAGAATGTCAAGGTCAGGCATAACCGCTTCTAAATCGGTTGTTTCCACTATCTCAAAATTATCTTTCAAAAGAGAATCTTTGACATAATTCGGTAGTCGGAGTTCATTAGGAGAAATAAGCACAAACTTAACATTATTATAACGGCGAAGTGCGTTTATAAGCGAGTGTACCGTTCTGCCGAATTTAAGGTCTCCGCAAAGTCCCACAGTTAAATTATCAAAACCGCCCTTTTCACGCTTAATTGTAAGCAAATCGGCAAGGGTTTGAGTTGGGTGGTTGTGTCCGCCGTCACCCGCATTTATAACAGGTATACTTGCATTCATTGATGCCACAAGCGGTGCGCCCTCTTTTGGGTGGCGCATTGCGATAATATCCGCATAACAGGAAACTGTTTTTGCGGTATCTGCCACGCTTTCTCCCTTAGCAGCAGAACTACTTTGCGCCTCAGAAAAACCTAAAACATTTCCACCCAGTTCATACATTGCCGCCTCAAAACTGAGTCTTGTTCTGGTAGATGGCTCAAAAAACAAGGTTGCCAACTTTTTACCTTTGCATTTTTCGGCATATTTTTCGGGGTTTTCAATTATATCGTTAGCGGTGGCAAGCAAGCGGTCTATTTCTTCTATAGATAGTTCCGCTATGTCAATTAAACTTCTCATTTTTTAAAAAGTCCTTTCTTTATGCTTTTGCGCCGTTAATTTCAAGATATTTCTTTATGCGTTCAACATTTTCTCGGTTGCTTTCGTCTTCTTCTAAGTATTCAATAATATCATATACATCCACAACAGAATATACAGGGAAGCCGTATTCTTCGCCGACTTCTGCCATTGCAGATTTTTCGGTCTTGCCCTTTTCTTTGCGGTCCACCATAACGAAAACAGCCGAAACCTTTGTATCTTTAAGGCAAGATAAAATTTCCATACTCTCTCTAATAGCAGTACCTGCTGTTATAACATCTTCCACAATAACGATTTCTTCTTGAGCCTGTGGTTTATAACCTACAAACACACCGCCTTCGCCGTGGTCCTTTTCCTCTTTTCTGTTAAAGAAAAACGGAACATCAAGTCCTTGTTTTGCAAGGGCAACGGCTACTGAAACCGCAATCGGAATACCTTTATAGGCAGGGCCGTAAAGAACGGTTTTTTTATTGCCGATTTTCTCAAAATAAGCCTTGGCATAAAATTCGCCGAGTTTTTGAATCTGTTCGCCTGTTTTAATATCGCCCGCATTAATGAAATATGGGATTTTTCTGCCCGATTTAGCGGTGAAATCACCAAACTTCAAAACGCCTGCGCTTTCTAAAAATTTTATAAACTCTCTTTTATAACTTTCCATTTTATGTACTCCTTATCCCACAAATTCTTCAACACAGCGTTTGTATGCTGCAACGGGGTCTTCGGCGGCAGTAATCGGTCTTCCGACTACTATGTAATCACTGCCGATTTTCTTAGCCTCGGCAGGTGTCATAACTCGTTTTTGGTCGCCCTTATCGCCGTCAGCAAAGCGAACGCCGGGTGTTACTGTTAAGAATTTTTCACCGCAAGTTTCGTGAACTTTGCCTGCCTCCAAAGGTGAGCAAACTACACCGTCAAGACCTGCAATTTTAGCATTATTTGCATAGTGCATAACAACCTTATCAATAGGCTCTTTAATCAAAAGGTCGTTTTCCATACGCTCTTGGTCGGTGGAAGTAAGTTGTGTTACGGCAATCAAAAGAGGTCTTGTTCCGTCAGGACGGGTTAAACCTTCGAGTGCGCCCTCCATCATAGAAATTGTGCCTGCGGCGTGAAGATTTGTCATATCAACATCAAGCCTAGACAAAACTGCCATAGATTTTTTAACAGTATTCGGGATATCGTGAAGTTTCAAATCAAGGAAAATCTTATGGCCTCTTGCCTTGATTTCTCTTACAATTTCGGGTCCCTCAGCATAAAAAAGTTCCATACCGATTTTAACAAAAGGTTTTTTGTCGGTGAACTTGTCCAAAAATTCAAGTGTTGCCTGTTTACTTGCAAAATCACAAGCAATAATAACATCCTTACCCATTATGAGCGCCTCCTATAATTTCAGTTAAACTGTTTATTCCGTATTTTTCCATTGTTTTCGGCAATGAATTTATAATATCCCTGCAAGCATAAGGATTAACCAAATTTGCCGCTCCCACCTGAACGGCAGTAGCGCCTGCAAGCATCATTTCAATAACATCTTCGGCTGTCTCAATACCGCCCATTCCAATAATCGGGATTTTAACCGCATCATAAACCTGATAAACCATTCTAAGTGCCACAGGTTTAATTGCAGGGCCTGAAAATCCGCCCATTTTATTTGCTAAAATAGGTTTTTTGGTTTTTAAATCTATCCTCATACCAAGCAAAGTGTTTATAAGGCTGACACCGTCAGCGCCTTCGCTTTCACAAGCCTTTGCGATTTCAACAATATCGGTAACATTTGGGGATAACTTTATAAACACAGGCTTATCGGTTACCTTTTTAACCGCTTTTGTAACTTCGGCGGCATTTTTTGCGCTTGTGCCGAATGCCAGTCCTCCGCCGTGAACATTAGGACAGGAAATATTAACTTCAAACCAACCGATTTGGTCTTCTCCGTTCAGTTTTTCGCAAGTGTAAGCATAGTCTTCAACCGAAAATCCGCTTACATTTGCCATAACTTTTTTATTAAAACATGCTTTGAGTTTTGGAAGTTCTTCGGATATAACCCTCTCAACACCCGGGTTTTGAAGACCTACCGAATTAAGCATACCCTCACTGCATTCTGCAATTCTCGGTGTGGGGTTGCCAAATCTTTCGTCTCTCGTTGTACCCTTGAAAGAGAATGTTCCAAGACAGTTAATATCGTAAAGTGTTGCAAATTCATAACCGAAACCGAAAGTTCCGCTTGCGGGGATTACAGGGTTAGAGAGTTCTATACCGCATAAATCAATCTTTGTGTTTACCATATAATCTCCTCCCTATAAAGCACAGGTCCGTCTTTGCAGATTCGTTTATTGCCGTATTTAGTCTTGCAACTGCAACCCATACACGCACCGAAACCGCAACCCATTCTTTCTTCAAAACTGTACTGTCCGCTTGTTTTCGCAACCGATTCAATAGCCTTAAACATAGGCATTGGTCCGCAAGTGAAGAAATAGGTGTAATCTCTATCCATAGCATTAGTTACAAAACCTTTTACACCGTGTGTTCCGTCAACTGTAGTTACGATAACCTCAGCGCCGAGCACCTTAAAAGCATCCTCGTAAAAAACTTCGCTTTTGGTATTAAAACCTAATATAACGGTGGGTTTGCTACCCATTTTAATAAGTTCTTTGCAAAGGTTATAAAGAGGGGGTATACCAACACCGCCGCCGATAAGCAAAGGTTTTTCGCCTGCTTTTTCGGGGTTGAAGCCATTGCCTAAACCTACAAGCAAATCAAGTTCTTCGCCCGCTTGCATTTTCGACATTTGCTCAGTACCCTCACCCACAACTTTATAAATCAAAGTTATGGTTTTATCGTCATAATCGCAAACCGAAATAGGTCTTCGCAAGAAATTGCCCTCAAGTTTGATATTTACAAACTGTCCGGGTGCTATAAGGGCAGAAGTATCGCCCTCTAACACCATTCTGAAAACTTTGGGTGCCAACTCAAAGTTATAAAGAATTTTATAAATTCCCTGTTTTGTCATAACTTAACCTCTTATGCATCAATGGTTGAAATTGTTAATGTTGTTTCTTCAAGTACATCTAAAAGCACTCTTACAGTATCAAGCGCTGTGAAAATTGTTACATTGTTTTCTGTAGCGTAACTTCTGATTTTAAAGCCGTCGGTCATTTGTCCGCTTGACTGAATATCACGGGTGTTAATAACATACGCAATATGTCCCTGACGCAATGCATCACGAATTTCGTCGGGGTCTTCCTCAATCTTTTTAAGAACTCTTGTATTAATTCCGTTTTCTTTAAGGAATTTTGCAGTGCCCGAAGTTGCCTCAATATTGAAACCTAAGTTATAGAAACGGCGCACGAGCGGTAAAGCCTCTGCCTTATCCTTATCGCTTATAGTTACAAACACTGTACCATAATTCTGCACACGCATACCCGATGCCTGTAAAGCCTTTGAAAGCG
Source organism: Acutalibacteraceae bacterium (assembly GCA_045647405.1). GTDB lineage: Bacteria > Bacillota > Clostridia > Oscillospirales > Acutalibacteraceae > UBA737. The sequence goes on from JAZRMI010000003.1 coordinate 12,839, forward strand.
CACGGTTGAGTTTATCGTCATAACCGATTGCTTCACCTGTGGACTTCATTTCGGGTGACAAGTATGCATCAAGTCCACGAATTTTATTGAACGAGAACACAGGAACTTTTACATACCAACGGTCTTTTTCTTGGGGATAAATATCGAATATACCCTGTTCCTTAAGCGATTTGCCCAAGATAACTTCGGTTGCAATATCAGCAAGACTGTAACCCGTTGCTTTTGAAAGGAACGGAACAGTTCTTGAAGAACGTGGGTTTACTTCGATAATATAAACATTTTCGTTTTCGTCAACAATAAACTGAATATTGTAAAGACCAACAATGCCAATACCAAGACCTAATTTTTTAGCGTACTGTAAAATTATGCCCTTAACTTTGTTAGAAATACTAAATGCAGGATAAACACTTATTGAGTCACCGCTGTGAACACCTGTGCGTTCAACAAGTTCCATAATACCCGGAACAAACACATCTCTGCCATCACAGATAGCGTCAACTTCAACTTCTTTACCCTGAATATATTTATCAACCAAAACAGAACGGTCTTCGTCGATTTCAACCGCAGTTTTAAGGTAATGGCGAAGTTGTTCTTCGTCGGCCACAATCTGCATTGCTCTGCCGCCCAAAACGAATGACGGACGAACAAGCACAGGATAACCGATTTGTTTTGCAGCTTCGATACCATCTTCAATTTTGGTTACCGCTTTACCCTCTGGTTGCGGAATGCCAAGTTCTTTTAAGATTTTTCCAAAACTGTCACGGTTTTCTGCACGCTCAATAGCATCACAGTCTGTACCGATAATCTTAACACCTCTATCACGAAGCGGTTCTGCTAAGTTAATTGCAGTCTGTCCACCGAGAGATGCGATTACACCCTCAGGCTTTTCAAACTCAATAATATTCATAACATCTTCGGGAGTTAAAGGCTCGAAGTAAAGTTTATCAGCCGTTGTATAGTCAGTCGAAACAGTTTCAGGGTTATTATTAATAATAATTGCTTCGTAACCTGAATTTTTAATTGTTGTTACAGCGTGTACTGTCGAATAGTCAAATTCAACACCTTGTCCGATACGGATAGGACCTGCACCCAAAACCACAATCTTCTTTTTATCAGTTAAAATAGATGCGTTTTCGCCGTGATAAGAAGAATAGAAGTAAGGAATATATGCATTTGTGTGGCAAGTGTCCACCATTCTGTAAACAGGGAACAATTTGTTTTCTTTACGGAAGTTATAAACATCAAGTTCGCCGCAGTTCCACATTCTTGCAACATATTTATCCGAAAAACCCATTTGTTTTGCGCTTTTTAAAATTTCTAAGTTGAAAGCATTTTCTTTAAGGCTTTTTTCCATATCAATAATACGCTTAATCGCTTCAAGGAAGAAAGCGGTGATTTTTGTGATATTGTGAATTTCTTCAACACTTACACCACGATAAAGAAGTTCAGCAATGGCAAAAAGGTTGTCATCCCTGAATTCGCTGATATATTCACGAAGTTCATCATCGCTCATATTATCAAACTTATGATGGTAAAGGTGGGTAATACCGATTTCAAGTGAGCGTGTTCCTTTAAGAAGACTTTCTTCCAATGTAGAACCGATACCCATAACTTCGCCTGTGGCTTTCATTTGTGTTCCAAGCACATTTGAAGCGGTGTTGAATTTATCAAACGGGAAACGGGGAAGTTTTGCAATTATATAATCAAGTTTAGGCTCAAATGAAGCATTTGTGTTAGCGATAGCAATTTCTTCCAAAGTCATACCAACTGCAATTTTAGCGGTAACCCTTGCAATAGGATATCCGCTTGCTTTTGAAGCCAATGCAGATGAACGTGAAACACGGGGGTTTACTTCGATTAAATAATATTCACTGCTATCAGGATTTAAAGCAAACTGAACATTACAACCGCCCTCAATTTTAAGTTCACGAATAAGTTTAATAGCACTGTCGTTAAGCATTTTAAGGTCGTGGTCGTTAAGAGTCATAATCGGTGCCACAACAATAGAGTCACCCGTATGAACACCTACAGGGTCGATGTTTTCCATACCGCAAATGGTGATAGCGTTATCTTTACTGTCACGCATAACCTCAAATTCAATTTCTTTATAACCCTTAACGCTCTTTTCGATAAGCACCTGATGAACAGGGGAAAGTTTGAATGCATTAAGACCGTTTTCAACCAAGTCTTGCTCGTTATATGCAAAACCGCCGCCTGTACCGCCCAATGTGAAAGCAGGGCGCAAAACAACGGGATAACCAATTTTTTCTGCCGCTTTTTTGGCTTCTTCCAAAGAATATGTGATTTGTGAAGGAATAGTAGGCTCGCCAATAGATTCGCAAAGTTCTTTAAAGAGTTCACGGTCTTCGGCTCTTTCAATACTTTCACTGCAAGTACCTAAAAGTTCTACACCGCATTCTTTTAAAATGCCTTTTTCTTCAAGTTGCATTGCAAGGTTTAGACCTGTCTGTCCGCCGATACCCGGAACAATAGCGTCAGGTCTTTCATAACGGATAACCTTTGCCATAAATTCAAGTGTCAACGGCTCCATATAAACCTTATCAGCAATCGTAGTGTCAGTCATAATGGTAGCAGGGTTAGAGTTGCAAAGCACAACTTCATATCCCTCTTCTTTAAGGGCTAAGCAAGCCTGTGTGCCCGCATAGTCAAATTCAGCCGCCTGACCGATAACGATAGGTCCTGAGCCGATAATTAAAATCTTTTTCAAATCTTTCCTTTTAGCCATTTTTATTACTCCTTCACATATTTAACTTGATTTCCAAGCACAGTTAATTTACATTCACCATAAAGTTCACAGTTTTCAAAGGGGGTTGCTTTTCCTTTTGAGAGGAAATCTTCTGTGTTTACGGTGTATTTTTTATCTAAATCCCAAACGGTGTAACCGCTCTCGGATATATTAAACCTCTTTCGAGGGTTAATCGCCATAATTTCTATAAGTTTTTCGAGGGTTATTATTCCCGTTTTAACAAGATGTGTATACATTACCGAAAAGGCAGTCTCAATTCCTACCACACCGAAAGCACTTTTTTCGAGTCCTTTTGATTTTTCTTCGGCACTATGAGGTGCGTGGTCGGTAGCAATCATATCTATCGTGCCGTCTTTTATGCCCTCAATCAAAGCCAGTCGGTCACTTTCGCTTCTGATTGGCGGATTCATTTTAAATCTGCCTTCTTCTTTTAAATCCATATCGTTAAAGACTAAATAATGGGGAGCGGTTTCACAAGTGACATCAACTCCGTCGGCTTTTGCCTTGCGGATAAGGTCTACGCTTTCTTTACAGGAAATATGGCAAACGTGGTATTTGCAACCGGTTCCCTTTGCAAGTTTCAAATCTCTTTCAATAGGTTTCCATTCACTTTCACTGCAAATTCCTCTGTGGCCGTTTTGCTTTGCATATTCGCCGTCGTGGATATATCCACCCTTTAAAAGCGAATTTTCTTCACAGTGGGCAACAATCATTTTGCCCATCTTAGTTGCTTTTATCATAGCCTCTCGCATCAAATCTTGCGACTGAACACCTTTACCGTCGTCCGAAAAAGCGAACGCATTAGGAAGTTTTTCAAATTCTACCAATTCTTCGCCTAACTGACCTTTGGTTATCGCACAGTAAGGATGAACATTTATAACAGCATTTTTCTCTATCAAATCAAGTTGAATTTTCAAATTCTCAGAACTATCGGGAACAGGGTTTAGGTTAGGCATTGAGCAAACATCGGTATAACCGCCCTTAGCCGATGCCTTTGTTCCGCTTTCAATGGTCTCTTTATATGAAAAACCCGGCTCTCTCAAGTGAACGTGAACGTCACAAAAAGCCGGAAAAACATAACAATTATCAAAATTAGAAACAATACTTCCTACGTTTAGCGGAAAGTCTTTACAAACAAATTTACCATTTTCATAAACCATCGCATTTTTCATAAACTTACCGCCTTTCTTTTAAAAAACACCCTGCTTGACAGCAAGGTGATATATGCACAACAAACAGTATAACCCCTTGGGTTACACAAAGCCGTTCAATATTTCAATCTTGCAGGTGTCACAGCACCACGTTTAAAGATTTTATTTACTTGATTTATTTTACCACGTCCGGTATATATTGTCAAGGAATTTACAACTATTTTTAATAAATAAATTGTAAATTCAAACAAGTTGTGTTACAATAGTCTATATTTATGGATAAGGAGAAATGTAAGTGTCATTTCCGCTTGATAAAATAAGAAATTTTTGTATTGTGGCGCATATCGACCACGGTAAATCAACCTTGGCTGACCGATTGCTTGAACACACACAGTCGGTAGCAAGTCGTGATATGGAAGAACAGATACTTGACAGTATGGATTTGGAAAGGGAGCGTGGCATTACCATTAAGGCGCACGCTGTTACCCTTTATTATGATGCCAAAGACGGCCACCGTTATGAACTAAACTTGATTGACACCCCAGGCCACGTGGACTCCAACTATGAAGTTTCCCGTTCGCTTGCCGCTTGTGAGGGTGCGGTGCTTATTGTTGACGCTTCGCAAGGAATAGAGGCTCAAACTCTTGCAAACACATATCTTGCAGTTGACCACGGGCTTGAAATTTTGCCCGTTATAAATAAAATTGACCTACCCTCTGCTGAGCCTGAACGCATCAAGGCAGAAATTGAAGATGTTATCGGTATCCCTGCAGATAATGCCCCCTTGATTTCGGCTAAAACAGGTGTAAATATTGACGAGGTTTTAGAAAAAATCGTCACCGAATTTCCCGCACCTAAAGGTGAAGCCGATGCACCCCTTTCCGCCCTTGTTTTCGACTCTTATTATGACGCTTACAAAGGCGTTATCGTATATTTCCGTGTTATGAACGGAAAAATTAAAAAGGGCGACACCATCAAAATGATGGCAACAGGCGCCACATTTGATGTTGTTGAAATAGGAAGAAAGCGTGCTACTTCAATGGAGCCATGCGACGTTTTAGAAGTTGGCGAAGTTGGATATTTGGCGGCATCTATTAAAACTGTAAGCGAAGCCCGTGTGGGTGACACTATAACTTTAGCCGACAATCCCACACCGCAAGCGCTTGAGGGTTACCGCAAAGTAAACCCTGTAGTTTTCTGCGGTATTTACCCAGCCGACGGCGCAAAATATCCCGATTTGAGGGATGCGCTCGATAAATTGCAGTTAAACGATGCTTCACTTCTTTTTGAACCTGAAAGTTCAAATGCTTTAGGTTTTGGTTTCCGTTGCGGTTTCTTGGGACTTTTGCATATGGAAATTATTCAAGAAAGACTTGAAAGGGAATATAATTTAGACCTTGTTACAACTGCGCCGAGCGTTGAATATAAGTTTGTTTTATCCACAGGCGAGACTGTAACGGTGGATAACCCCACCAATTACCCCGACCCTGCAATTATCGTTGATGCTTTAGAGCCTGTTGCAGATGTTCATATATATTCACCGAGTGATTATGTTGGAACTATTATGCAACTTTGTGAGGAGCGCAGAGGCGTCTACACCGATATGAAATATATGGGTGACCGTGTGGACATTCATTATATAATGCCTATGGGCGAAATCGTTTATGACTTTTTTGATGCTTTAAAATCCCGAACAAAAGGGTATGCAAGTTATGACTATGAAATGAAAGGCTATGAAAAATCAAAACTTGTTAAACTTGATGTTTTGTTAGCAGGCGACAATGTTGACGCTCTTTCATTTATTGTTCATACCGATAATTCTTATGCCCGCGCCCGTAAGATTGCCGAAAAGTTAAAAGAGTTTATTCCTCGCCAACTCTTTGAAGTGCCTGTTCAGGTGGCAGTTTCGGGTAAAGTTATTGCCCGTGAAACCGTAAAGGCTATGCGAAAAGACGTGCTTGCTAAGTGCTACGGCGGTGACATCACCCGTAAGAAAAAACTTCTTGAAAAGCAAAAAGAAGGTAAAAAGCGTATGCGCCGTTTAGGTAATGTTGAAGTTCCGCAAGAGGCATTTATGGCAGTTTTAAAATTAGACGAATAAGGAAAAATATTATGAAATCTAAAAGAAAACAAGCGATTATAAAAAGAAATATATTTTTGAGTATTTGTGCGCTTATATTGGTTTTGTTTGTGACACTTGTTGTTTTTATAATATCTGCCGTAACTAAAAAACCGCAAGAAAATAACACTTCTCCCGAAATCATTTCAAGCAGTGAAATTGTTTCAAGCGAGGAAGAAATAGAAGAACCTATTGAGTCTGGTCCTGAAATGGTGCAAAGAGGCGAATATACGCTTGATGCCAATTACAGCAATCTTTTGCTTGTAAACGGCAAAAATCCGCTCCCTGAAGATTACGATTACGAAGGAAATCTAACCACAATCCCTCAAAAATATATCAAAGGCTCCCTAACACAGTTCGACAAAGACGCTTGGCCCTATTTACAGGCTATGCTTGACAATGCAAGGAAAGAGGGCATTGATATCGGTGTATGGTCGCCCTACCGCTCTTATGCAACGCAAAAGTGGCTTTTTGAAAAACAGGTTACAAAACAAATAAACAATGGTGTTCCAAAAGCGGAAGCCGAAGACAAAGCGGCAACTATTGTAGCAAGACCAGGTACGAGCGAACACAATTCAGGTTTAGCACTTGATATAAACTGCGCCGATCATTCTTTCAAAGAAACAAAGGCATATAAATGGCTTTTAGAAAACGCCCAAGATTACGGTTTTATTCTTCGTTACGCCGAAGATAAGCAAGAAATAACAGGCGTTATATATGAATCGTGGCATTGGCGTTTTGTTGGAATTAATGTTGCAAAAGAAATTAAAGATTCGGGACTTTGTTTAGAAGAATATGTAGAAAGACTTCCTTAAGGGAAGTCTTTTTTGTATTATGAAAGACTTTTTGCACACAATAATTTAAAAACGGGGTGCGAAAATGTCAGGTTCTATTTCAGATTATAAAGACCTTTATTTGAGCGGAAATCTAAAAGAAGATATTGCCTTTTTTAAAGAACTTTTTAAAAAAGATGTTATTTTAAGGATTAAAGAAATAAGCGCAAGAAATATCGTAAATTTAAACTGCGCTTTGGTGTATATGGACGGTATGACCGATGCCGACCAGATAAATGAAGCCATTATCCGTCCGATAATCACAGTTTCCTCTCCGCCCGACAGCGAAGATATTGCAGACTATATTTCAAAGCAACTGCTTTTTGCCCGTGATGCCAAAAAGGCTGATAATATTGCCAAAATTTTAGAGGGCATTTTATACGGCGAGGCACTGCTTTTAATAGACGGAAGTAAAACCGCCCTTACGATTGATGTTAAAGGGTGGCGCACAAGAGGAATAAGCGAGCCTCAGGAAGAACGAATTTTACAAGGGCCACGTGAAGGGTTTGAAGAAGCGGGACTTTTAAACCTCGCAATGATTCGCCGTAAACTTTTAACCCCTGATTTGTGTATTGAAATGTTGCGTGTTGGCAGACGGACTTCGACGGCGGTTTTCGTTTGCTACTTGGGCTCGCTTGCTGACCAAAAATCCGTTAATAACATTAAAAAAAGAATAAAACAAATTGATATCGACGGTATTTTGGACACCAATTATGTTATCGAGCAAATAAAGGATAACAAACACAGTATTTTTAAAACGAGCGGAAGTACCGAGCGCCCCGATGTCGTAGCCGCAAGACTTTTAGAGGGCAGAATTGCCATAGTTGTTGACGGAACACCCGTTGTTGCAACTGTGCCATATTTATTTTCAGAGAATTTTCAATCCGACGAAGACTATTACCAAAACTTTTTACTATCTTCTGCTGAAAGACTTCTTCGTTATTTATGTTTTTTCATAAGTATAAGCATACCTGCGGTATTTGTTGCAATATCCACTTTTCACCGCCAACTCTTGCCAACTTCCTTTGCCATATCGGTAATGCAACTGCGAGGCGGTGTGCCCTTTTCCCCTGTGGGCGAATGTATTTCAATGATTTTAGTGTTTGAAATATTAAAAGAAACAGGAGTCAGAATGTCTCAAAACTTAGGTCACGCATTAAGTATCGTCGGCGGTCTTGTGGTAGGGCAAGCGGCGGTAGAAGCGAGAATTATAAGCGCACCTATTTTAATTGTTGTAGCATTAAGCGGTATTGCAGGACTTATGTTGCCACGGCTGAAAGGCGCAATATTTTATTTAAGAATTTCATTTGTTGCGCTTTGCGCTTTTTTAGGTCTTTACGGATATTTGCTTGGAATTTGTCTTTTGGCAATCTATATTCTTTCAATTAAATCATTCGGTACTGATTATACCGCCTCCTTAAAACAAGTAGGTCTGCAAAGTCTCAAAGACACCGTTTTCCGTGCGCCTTGGTATTCAATGAAACACCGTCCTGTTTTTAACCGAAATATTATAAGGCAAAAAGGAGCAAACAGAAAATGAAAAAAGTTTTGCTTTGTCTTTTTCTTTTAATTTTCCTTAGCGGTTGTCAAAAATCCAAACCCGAATATCTGATTTCAAGCATCGGGATAGATACAAAAAACCAACAATATAATATTTGCTTTGAAGCGGTTATTATTAATTCTGAAAACCCCGAGCAAAAACTTATGCTTTTAAAGGGTAGCGGTGACACAATAGAACAAGCGGTTGCACAGATTAACCGCCAATGCACACAACCGATTATGCTATCGCATTGTGCCCTTATTGCAATAGGCGAAGGTGTAACCCGAAATCAGTTAAACGAAATTTTAGAATATTGTTATCAAAAGGACGAGATTACTCTATCTGCATTTTTTATAACAACCCAAAACGCCGAGAAACTTTTATCACAAGAGCCTGTTTCGTCGGTATGTGTGGGATATGATATTATGGGACTTATTGAGCAATATTCAAAACTTAAAAATAAAAATTTCAAAAACCGTTTTTTCGAAGTTATGGCGTTGAAAGAGCAATCCACACTTCCCAAAATCACACTAAAAGAAAAGGGGTATTATCTTGAAAATAACTAAAAACACCCCTTTTACAAAACACTTTATTGCTCTTTCGGCTTTATTTCTTTTGAGCAATGCCGTAACAACTCTGCCAAGCAAAAATGCAAACCAATTTACCTTTTTAGGTTTTTTAATTTGTTTTTTGATTTCTTTTGTGTTGTGTTTTATAATATCAGGGATAAAATCCCAAAAAATTCTTTTATACCTTTCAGTTTTGCCTGCGCTTTACTGTTTGCTTGACGCTTTTTTAGATTTTATTTTGTTTGTTTCGCAAAACCTCTTGCCCGAAACACAACGGTTTTTAATAATTCTGCCTTTTGTTTTAGTGGCAATAATTTTTGCTAAAACCCAAAACTCAGCCATTTTAAAATTCTCGCTTTTATCTTTCGGTTTTTGCGTCGTGGCAATAGTTTTATTCTTTTTAACAACTCTTAAAGATTTCACTTTAAGTAATATTTTTATAAAAACCTTACCGGATGCAAACACACTTTTAGAACAGACAATGCCTTATACCCAAAAAATTGTATTACCGTCACTCTTACTTCCAATATTTGCAAAAATAGAAAGCCAACAAAAAAAGACCGCTTTAGGCGGACTTACAATAGGATATATTTTAATCGGCATTTGCCTTTTAAACTCGCTTTTGCTTTTCGGCAATGAATTTTCAGGACGGCTTGATTTCCCTTATGCACAGGCAATAAGCACTGTCACTTTCGGAAATCTTTTCACCCGTATGGACGGCTTTTCATACTTTATTTATCTTGTTTGCTGTCTTATAAAAATCACTGTTTGCATAGATATAATAAAAGCCGCTCTCTTTCGAGAGCGGCTTTTAATTTCTTAGATTGTACCAAAGATAAACTTGCAAGCAAAGAGTAATGCTATAACTGTTACAGCAATATCTTTCTTCTGATATTTACCGGTGAACAATGTGATGATAAGGTAAGAAATTGCGCCGATACCGATACCGTTTGCTATTGAATAGGTAAGAGGCATCATAACAAGTGTCAAGAATGCAGGAACTGCACTTCTTGCATCTTCCATATCAACCTTTGAGAAGTTCTTGAGCATCAATACACCAACATAAATAAGAGCAGGTGCAGTAGCAGCAGCAGGTATGATGCTTGCAACAGGTGACAAGAACAAACAAAGAACAAAGCAAAGTGAAGTTACCAAACTGGTAAGACCTGTTCTACCGCCGGCAGCAACACCTGAAGCACATTCAACGAAGGTAGTAACGGTTGAAGTACCGCAAACAGCGCCTGCACAAGTAGCAATAGAGTCACAAGCCATTGATTTGTCAATATCAATCGGGTCGCCGTTTTCATCAAGCATATCTGCCTCAGAAGCAGCACCGTAAAGTGTACCGATAGTATCAAACATATCAACCAAGCAATATGTTACGATAAGCATAACAACAGAGAAGATACCGCCGAGCATTTCGCCGCCGAAAGCGTTCTTCCAAGATTCAGCCTTGAATACGCCTGTGATACCGATTTCAGCGAAATCTTTAAAAGGAGCAGCAACCGAACTAATATCAAAACTCGGTACCTGCCAAGTTGCAAGATAATAAATAACAGTTGTTGCAAGAATACCAATAAGAACAGCACCCTTAACCTTAAGTTTTGAAAGAATAGCAATAATAATGAAACCTAAAAGTGCAATGATTGCGGGAGCAATATCTGCCCATTTAGCGCCGTTGATTTTTACGAACTGAACGAGGGTGTACTGATTAGCCTGAATAATACCAACATTTTGGAAACCGATGAAAGCAATAAAGAGACCGATACCAGCAGGGATTGCTTTTTTAATGCAGTCAGGCATTGCTTTTGCAATGTAACTGCGAGCGCCTGTTACAGACAAAACCAAGAAAACAAGACCAGAAACAAGTATTATTGTAAGACCTGCTTGATAGCCTTTGATTACATCGCCGCCTGCGACAATTTGCGGAAGCACAAACGATGTAAAGAAGAATGAGTTAAGACCCATTCCGCATGCCTGTGCGAAAGGCAATTTTGCATAAAGTGCATAAAGCATTGTGCCGATTACAGCCGCTATAATAGAAGCAATGTAAACTGCATTCCAGATTTGCGGAACACCCGGAACATCAAAACTGAAACCAACAAGTTGATTGGGGTTTACAACAATAATGTAAGCCATTGCAAAGAATGTTGTAAGACCGGCAATAATTTCGGTTTTGACATTGGAACCGCGTTCTGTGATTTTAAAGAACTTATCCATGTTTTTTCTCTCCTTTATATTTTAATAGGACTCATTTATTATACCATATTTTGTGCATTTTTCAAGTATTTTATACAAAATGTACACAAATTTTCATAATCTCACAAAAATAATGTAAAAAACGGTCTCATGCGAGACCGTTTTTTAGTAATTTTCAATATTTACACACCTGAATATGCAGAAAATCCGCCATCTACAGGCAAAACAACACCTGTGATAAAGCCTGCGGCTTTCTCATTAACAAGGAACAAAAGTCCGCCCTCTAATTCCTCGGTTTCACCGAATCTACCCATTGGGGTTGCGGCAAGGATTTTACCCGTTCTTGCTGTCGGTGTTCCATCCTCATTCCAAAGAAGTTTTTCATTCTGCTTGGTTGAGAAGAAACCGGGGGCAATAGCGTTTACGCGGATACCCTCACGAGAAAAGTGAACTGCCAACCACTGTGTAAAGTTTGAGATTGCGGCTTTTGCGCCCGAATATGCCGGGATTTTTGTAAGTGGAGTAAAGGCATTCATTGAAGAAATGTTAATTATGTTACAACCTTCTCTGCCAAGCATCTGTTTTGCAAATGCCTGTGTCGGAACAAGCGTACCCAAGAAGTTAAGATTAAAAACAAAGCCTACACCGTCAGCATCAAGGTCAAAGAAACTTTTTGTATCGGCATCAATATCTCCCGATTCATAATATTCTTTATCAGTTGTAGCACGGGGATTATTTCCACCCGCACCGTTAACAAGGATATCGCAAGGACCGAGGTCTGCTAAAACCTTATCAGCAACCGAATAACAGATTTCCTTATCAAGAACATTACAAGAATAAGCCTTTGCAATGCCGCCCTCGGCAGTAATTTCATCAGCAAAGCCTTGCGCTGCCTGTTCGTTAAGGTCGAGTAAAGCCACCTTTGCGCCCGCTCTTGCAAGCACCTTTGCGAAATAACTGCAAAGCACACCGCCTGCACCTGTAACAACTGCAACCTTTCCCATAAGGTCGGTATTCAAAACATTTTTATTCATTACTTTTCTCCTTTTTCACAGGCTTCAAACAAGCCGTTTATATATGCGGCGCCGAGCGCTCTGTCAAAGAGACCATACCCAGGTTTTCCGCTCTCGCCCCAAATCATTCTTCCATGGTCGGGACGGACATATCCGTCATAACCGCATTCACAAAGCGCTTTTACAATTTCATATATATCAAGCGAACCGCAACTTGATAAGTGCGCCCTTTCTTCAAAAGAGCCGTCCTCCATAATCTTTACATTACGGATATGCATAAAGGCAATACGGTCCATCTTGGCATATTTTTTAACCATTTTGGGTATGTCATTAGTTTTAGCGCAACCAAGACTACCTGTGCACAAACACAAACAGTTTGACGGACTGTCAACAATGCTGAGAAAACGGTCAAGGTTTGCTTCATTAGTGATGATACGCGGAATACCGAAAATTGAATACGGCGGGTCGTCGGGGTGAATAGCCATTTTCACACCGCATTCTTCGGCAACGGGGATAACTTTTTTAAGGAATTTTTCAAGGTTTTTCCAAAGTCCCTCTTCACCGATTTCGCCATAAGCGGTAATGAGTTCTCTTACTTCGTCCTGAGTGTAACTCGAATCCCAACCGGGAAGATGTATATCGTCTTTTAATGGGTCAAGACCTTTCATCTGCTCCCAATACATAACAAGACTTGTTGAACCGTCGGGGGCTTTTTTATCAAGTTGAGTTCTTGTCCAGTCAAAAACAGGCATAAAATTATATGTGACACACTTTACACCATGCTTTGCGCAACGGCGGATATTTTCACAATAAACTTCAAGCAATCTGTCAACATCGCCTCTGCCGAGTTTTATATCCTCGTGAACAGGTATGGACTCAACCACATCAAATATAAGTCCGTGCTCTTCACATTCATTTTTCATTTTTAAAAGACTTTCTTCAGGCCACACTTCACCCGGTTTTACATCATAAACCGCCGAAACAATTGATTTCATACCAGGTATCTGAGAAATATATTCCAAAGATATCGGGTCGTCATTGCCGTACCAACGGAAAGAAAGTTTCATATTCATAATACATCCTCCAAATTATTTTACAGACTCTCGGTATTCCTTAGGCGTCATACCTATATGTCTTTTAAACTGTTTTGAAAAATACTGCAAATCCATTATTCCGCAGTGAAGCGCAACCGTTTGAATTTGCAAATTTGTGGTAGCAAGCAGATGTGTTGCATATTTCATCCGCTTTTCCCTTATATATTCGGTAACGGTTTTGCCCGTCTCCTTTTTGAATATTGAAGACAAATAACCGCCGCTGACATTCTGAACTTTCGCGAGGGCATTAAGGGTTAAGTTTGCCGAAAGGTCAGATTCGATAAAAATTATTGTCTTTTGGACTATCGGCGAATAATCCTTAGTGGAATGTTTATGCACAAGCCGACAGTAAGAACGGAAAATCTTTCGCATTAAAACGGAAATTTGGGAAACATTTGAAACTTGCTCAATCTGCACCGCAAACGAAGAAGAAACCCTATCGAGATAAATCGGTCTTACCCCGCCTTTTTCTGCCGCTTTTCTGAAAAGCGTGTTCATAATTATACAATAATTTTTCATGTTCCGCAAGGGATCTGCAACCCTTTTTTCAAAAGAAAGTTCGTTAAATCCTGAAAAAAGCAAATCAACTTTGTGTATCTGACCGAGAGTCACCGCCTGCATAAGTTCGTTTTCATAATTATAACGCTTTTCCATCAACTCTATATTTATAAGCGATTCTTCAAGATTACTTGCATTTTGACTGTTAATAGTAGGTATCAGCGTTTCATTTTCGTGGGCAATATCAACTACCGTGAAATTGTTTTTTCCCCACAGCCGCTCATAAAAAGAATCCATCATAACAAACAAATGGCTGTCTTCCGAAATCACAGGTATCGACGAATAGTAATCGATAAGCATTTTTTGGTTTTGTGGCAGAATATTATTCTTTTCGCATATTTCCAATATCTGATTAGATATCAAAGCGGTATGAACATAAGGTCCTATAAAGAAGACCGTTTCTTCGGGCATTTCGGGTAACAAAAAGAATATATAACAGAGATTAAAACTATCAGTAGTTTTATAAACCGTATTTTGCGCTATATCACCCAAAAAGTTGCTTATAGGCGTATCGGTTACACCAAGGTTTTCCAACACAGATAAAAAACTCTGGTCGATTACTCGGCTTACAGAATCTTTAGGTGAGACAAACGATATATTTATACGGCTTTTTTCTAAAACATCGCACAAAAACCGCAATTCCAAACTATAAAACATTTGTCACCGCCCTCTGCAAAACATTCATAATCGTGTGATTTACTATACCACAATTTTTGTTAATTTGCAACAGTGTTTTTTAACTTAGTATTAAAATAATACAAAAAATGTTGAAAATTTTACTCACATTATCTGCGAAAATATTTTATACTAAAAACAGTTGAATTTCCACCCCCTTTGTTTACATTTAAAAAACAACAAGAAAAGAGGAAAAAACTGCATGAAAAAACAAGTTAAATTAGATGCAAACGGCCATCGCAAGTTCGGTATACGCGACAGCGTGGCTTATGCAGCAGGTGACTTAGGCTGTAATATGAGTTTTGCACTAAAAAGCACAATGTCTATTTTCTGGACACAATTTATGGGTATGGACCTTTGGTATGCTTTATTGCTTATCATCGTTCAGGTTTGGGACGCTATCAATGACCCGCTTATCGGCTCTATCATTGATGCTGACAAACGCCAATACAAAAGAAATAAATTCTTAGCATACATATGGGCAGGTTCAATCGGTCTTATCATAGGTGGCGCTTGTTGCTTCCTGCCTTTCCCCAACGCTCCCACATGGGCTAAGTTCATAATCTTTATCGCAGGTTATGTTGTTTGGGATGCTTTCTATACCGTAGCAAATGTTCCTTACGGTTCACTCCTTTCTTTAATTTCCAACGATGTTAAAGACCGTGCTTCCCTTTCTGCTTGGCGCTCGGTTGGTTCTATCTTCGGAAATATGCTCCCGATGGTTATTCTTCCTTTCATTATTTATGATTCCGAAAACAACCTTATCGGCGAACGCGTGTTTATCGCCGCTCTCATAATGGGTGCTCTCGGTTTCGTTTGCTTCCAGTTTATGATTCGCAATACTGAAATCCGTGTTGAACAAAACATTGAATTAAGCGAAGAACCGCAAAAATTCAATGTATTCAAGGCTTTCGGCAACTTTATGAAAAACCGCCCCGCCGTTGGCGCCACAATCGCCGCAATGGGTATGTTTATCGGTATGCAGGGCGCTGCTACTGCCGTTACTGTTATATTCCAATCATATTTCAAGAATGTTCAGATTTCGGGTGTAGTTCAACTCTTTGCTATGATTCCGATTGTAGTATTCACTCCCCTTGCCCGTAAAGCAGTTGCCCGCTTTGGCAAAAAAGAACTCGCAACATTCGGTTCTATCTGCTCAATAATAGCCGGTTTTGGACTTTTCATTGTTTTCCCTGACAACACAGGTCTTGACCTTGTTCTTTACATCGTATTCCAACTCATCTTCTCATTAGGTCTCGGTATTTATTCAACAGTATCATGGGCAATGATGGGTGACGCTATCGACTATAACGAATGGAAAACAGGCGCAAGAGAAGAAGGCACAGTTTACTCTTTACATTCTTTCTTCAGAAAATTAGCGCAGGGTATCGGTCCATCTTTAGTTCTTATTGTTATGGTGGCTTTAGGCTATGTAGGCGCAAACGAAGGCAATCAGGTTTGGCAGGTTGCAGTTAATATGCGTTACCTTGTTGCCGCTACATATCTCTTCTCTGCTATTCTTCAGTTTATAGGCCTCGGTCTTGTTTACAATCTTGATAAAAAGACCCTTGAACAAATGAATATAGAACTCGGCCGTGAAACCGAAGATACTTCTGTACCTGCTGAGGTTGCAGAAAATAACTAAAATGAGTATTTGAGAGGATGTTCAATTTCATCGTGTTGAACATCCCCTTTTTAAAACATTCTTGGAGGAAATTATGCGAAATATAGTTAATTTTAATGCAAAATGGGCTTTCACCAAAATGGCTACTGAAATCCCAACCGAAATCAACAACAAATGGGACTTTGTTAATCTTCCGCATTGTTGGAACGCCATTGACGGTCAGGACGGCGGAAACGATTATTACAGAGGCACAGCGTTTTATGCTAAAAAACTTGATAAGATGGACCTGCCCGAAGCCGACAGATATTATCTTGAAATAAACGGCGCTAATTCTTCGGCTGATGTTTATCTCAACGGAGAAAAACTTGCTCATCACGACGGCGGTTATTCAACCTGGCGTGTTGATATTACCGACACACTCCAAAGAGACAATCTTTTTGTTATAGCGGTTGATAACTCCGCTAACGACAAGGTTTATCCTCAGGTTGCAGACTTCACTTTCTACGGCGGTCTTTACCGTGATGTTAATATTATATGTGTATCACAGTCTCACTTCGACCTCGACTATTTCGGCGGTAAGGGTATAAAAGTCACCCCCGAAATAAAGGGTAAAGACGCCGAAGTAGAAGTTGATGTTTTCATCACAAACAAAAAAGAAAATCAAACCATTCGTTACACCGTATACGATAAGCATGAAGAAGTAGTTTCACAAATCACTACCACCGATGATAAAGCAATTTTCCATATTGCTGATGTTCACCTCTGGCACGGCAGAAAAGACCCATATCTTTACTGTATGGAAGCCGAATTAATCGAGGACGGCGTTGTTATAGACAGTGTTTGCACCCGTTTCGGTTGCAGAAGTTTTGAAATTAACCCCGAGCGTGGATTCATTCTCAACGGTGAAGAATACCCCTTGCGTGGTGTGTCGCGCCACCAAGACAGATGGGGACTTGGTAATGCACTTCTTCCCGAACACCACAAGGAAGATATTGAACTGATTAACGAAGTGGGCGCTACAACCATTCGTCTTGCTCACTATCAGCACGACCAATATTTCTATGATTTGTGTGATGAATACGGTTTAGTAATCTGGGCAGAAATCCCATACATTTCTCAACATATGCCCACCGCAAGAGAAAATACAATTTCACAAATGAAAGAACTCATCACTCAAAACTACAACCACCCTTCAATCGTCGTTTGGGGACTTTCCAATGAAATTTCAATGAAGGGTGATACCGACCCCGACTTACTTGAAAACCACCGTATCCTTAATGACCTTTGTCACGAAATGGATAAAACCCGTCCGACAACTATTGCGGCGGTTTCACCCTGCCCGATTGAAAGCCCCTATATCCAGATTCCCGACGTTGTTTCATATAACCACTACTTTGGTTGGTACGGCGGTGACACCTCTATGAACGGTCCTTGGTTTGACAAGTTCCACGAGCGTTGGCCCAACATTCCGATTGGCTGTTCAGAATATGGCTGCGAGGCTCTTAACTGGCACACTTCCAACCCCACCCAAGGTGATTATACCGAGGAATATCAGGCATATTACCACGAAGAACTTATAAAACAACTCTTCACAAGAAAATATATGTGGGCAACACACGTTTGGAATATGTTTGACTTCGGCGCAGAAGCCAGCAGCGAAGGCGGAGAGAACGGCCAGAACCACAAGGGTCTTATGACATTCGACCGCAAGTATAAAAAAGACTCGTTCTATGCTTATAAGGCTTGGCTTTCAGACGACCCGTTTGTTCACCTTTGCGGTAAGCGTTATATCGACCGCGTTGAAGATGTAACCAAAGTTACTGTTTACTCAAATCTCCCCGAGGTTGAACTCTTTGCTAACGGTGTGAGCCTTGGCAAGAAGACTTCAGAAGACCATTTCTTCTATTTCGATGTTCAGAACATTGGCGAAACCGAACTCGTAGCAGTTGCAGGCGACTTTAAAGACCAGGGCAAAATCCGCAAGGTTACCGAGTTTAATGAAGAATACCGCTTAAAAGAAAAGAACGCTATTCTTAACTGGTTTGATATCACCGAAGTTGAGGGCCACTTCTCGCTCAACGATAAAATTGGTGACATTCTAAAAACCTTACAGGGTAAAATTCTCTTTATGGGTATGTTTGCAAAAATGATGCCCAAAAAAGGTGAAAAAGTTATGGGCGGTTTCGAAATGACCGACGGTATGATGGATATGCTCGGCGGTTTCACAGTACTTCGCCTTTCGGGTATGATTGGTACTATGGGTATCAACCTCACCAAAGAAGATTTGCTCGATTTGAACGCAAAACTTAATAAAATCAAAAAACCGAAATCAAAATAATAGAAAAATGGCTGGCAAGTGCCAGCCATTTTTCATATTAATAAACTTTAATTACTTCTCAATAAATTTAACCGCCGTGCCGTATGCGATAACCTCTGCCGCACCCTGCATAATTGCAGATGAAGCATAACGGATATTAACAATCGCATCAGCGCCGAGTTCTTCCGCTTCCGCAACCATTCTCTTAGTAGCGAGCGCTCTTGCTTCGTTCATCATCTCGTTATATGATTTCAATTCTCCACCAACCAAGGTTTTGAAACTCTGTGAAATGTCTTTTCCTATATGCTTTGATTGAATGGTACTTCCTTTAACAAGACTTAAGGTTTCCAAATCTTTTCCGCTGATATAATCAGTATTTACTAATATCATCTTCTTCACCTTTCTTTATTTCATTTATTCTTTCTATGCAAACTTTGACCGTAACGGCTGAGAATATAAACGGAAATATACCTAAAACATATTTCCATATTCCCCCAAGCAGTGCAATTAAAAAGCCAAAGTAAACAACATAATAAAGTATCACAACAACACAAACAACAATCGGGGCTATCATTTTCTTAGTATGAAGTTTCACCTTTATCACCTCTATAAATCGCCTTTTACAATATTAATTATAACATAACATTATATGTAACGCAACGATACAAATATAAACAGAAAAAACGACAGGCTTCTGTCGAAACCTGTCGATTTTGGTGGAGATGGTGGGGCTCGAACCCATGACCTTTTGACTGCCAGTCAAACGCTCTCCCAGCTGAGCTACACCCCCGAATGAATATATGTTAGCATAAAAATAAAATATTTTCAAGAAATTTTTACTTTTTTCTTGACATAATCAAAAAAAGGGGTATAATATTCTTGTTGCAAAATTTTGGGGAATTGTGTAACGGTAGCACGACAGACTCTGACTCTGTTTGTTGGGGTTCGAATCCCTATTCCCCAGCCAAAAAAAGCAAGGTTTAAAACCTTGCCTTTTTTCTTTAAAATTTCAAATTAAAACTCTTTCTTTAATTCTACGCCGTTAGCGTCGGTATGTAATGAACCGGTTAACAATCTGATAAAGTCAATCAATGCCCAGATTGAACCGCCAACACCTGTGCAACAAGTGAGAACA
Source organism: Acutalibacteraceae bacterium (assembly GCA_045647405.1). Taxonomy (GTDB): domain Bacteria; phylum Bacillota; class Clostridia; order Oscillospirales; family Acutalibacteraceae; genus UBA737. The sequence continues at coordinate 32,433 of JAZRMI010000003.1, forward strand.
ATTTTAATAATTCCGTATTTTGTGTATCCTAAATAGAAATCGTGAATACCGATACTTCCCAAGAAGAAAGCAAGCAAAACAGCAACCAACTTTGATTTTGCATCTCCGCTAACTACTGCATTATTTAAAGCAAATCCGCAGTTTACACAAACTGCTGCACCCTCAGCAACTTCCACTCCGCAGTTCTGGCAATATTTTGTGCCGGTGCCTTTTGCAAAACCGCAGTTCACACATACGCTTGCATTAACATCAATTTCTTTTCCGCAATTTTTACAGAACATAATTTTTCCTCCTAAAAAAATATATTTTAAACTGCTAATCACACAGGTATAAACAGTCTGATTAGCCAATTTACAAAAAATAAAATGCCTATTACCATTAATATATACTTATGTATCGGCTTTTTAAAATCGAACAATATATAACACGCTATATACGGTAAAGCGAAAACCAATGGATGATACTTTAAAGCTGCCAGAAAATCCAACCTTAACACCGATAAAACCGCCCTGGTCATACCGCATCCGAAACAAGAAATTCCGAAAAAGCGCCTGAAAACACAAGGTATTTTAAAACAGAGCATTAACGGGATTGTTACCGCAAAGTAACCCACAATTAATATGGGGACTATGATTTTTGAATATTTTTTCCAAAATACTGCATTTTTTGACATTTTCACTTAATTTTCTTCCTTTATAATTAAATTATACACACCAAAAACTCTACTGTCAACAATAAATAATTACCCATTTATAATAGATTTTTTATAAGATACAGTATTTTTTCTTGCCAAATGAATGTTTTTATTGTATAATAATACCATATATTTAAAAGGAGAAGAAATTATGAAAAAGATTTTTGCTATTTTATTGACTATCGTGTCAGCATTATCATTAGTTGCTTGTTCTAGCAGCAGTATGACAATGGGTACAGGAAGTCCTACCGGTACATACTACGCTTACGGCGGTATTATCGGTCAATACATCACAAACAATGCAGGTATTAATGTGAACGCCGTATCTACAGGCGGTTCAAAAGACAATATCCAAGGTATTGACGCAGGTGACTATCAGTTAGGTACTGTTCAGTCAGATGTTATGCACTATGCTTGGAACGGAACACGCTCTTTTGAAAAGGACGGCAAAATTGAATCATTCCGCACAGTTGCAGGTCTTTATGCAGAGGCTGTTCAACTTGTTACTGTTAATCCCGAAATCAACACCGTTGCTGATTTAAAAGATAAAAAGGTTTCTATCGGCGCTCCCGGTTCGGGCGTGTACTTCAACGCTATGGACGTTCTTGCTGCTGCAGGTTTAACCGAAGAAGATATTAAACCTCAATATCAGAACTTTGACGAAAGCGCTGATGCTCTTAAAGACGGAAAAATTGACGCTGCATTTATCGTAGCAGGTGCTCCCACACCCGCTATTACCGAACTCAGTATGACAAACGCAAACGTTCGTATTGTTCCAATCGACGGTGCTATTGCTGAAAAACTTATGAAAGATAATACTTTCTATTCAGTTTATAAAATTCCTGCCGAAACATACAAAAATCAAAAAGAAGAAATTGCAACTGTTACAGTTAAAGCAACCTTGATTGTAAACGCTGATGCAAGCGAAGACGATGTTTATAATCTGACTGCTGCAATCTTCGATAATATAGACGCTATCACAAAGGAACACGCAAAAGGCGCTGAATTAAGCCTTGAAAATGCTACCGCAGGTCTTACCGTTCCTTTCCACGCAGGCGCTGCTAAATATTTTAAAGAAAAAGGAATTGAAGTAGCAGTTAAATAATTAACCTCGGTTAATTTTAAAAGATATGATAGCTGCGGCGCATTAAGTCGCAGCTATTTTAATATTTTTGCTGAAAGGAAGAAAAATAATTGTTTTTCTCAAAAAAGAAAGATGCTTCATCTAACGAACCGATGGATTTAGATTCGGTGATGAAAAAATTTGACAGAGAATCAAACACTCGTGTTTGGGATGGAAAACCAAAGGTAGTAATAAACTGTCTTCTTGCGGCTTTCTCGCTTTTCTGTATTTATGTGACATTTTTTGCAACCTGGCTTGACGCTATCAGACTTTCAAGTTTTATGGGTTGTATTGTTTTTATTGGATTTTTGGTTTACCCCGCTCAAAAGGGTGCTCAAAAAGTCAACTATATGCCTTGGTATGATGTGATTTTAATGGCGGTAGGCTCTGCCTCATTCTTTTACTACACCTTTGACGCTATGACCATCATCCAACAGGGAAATAAATTCCAGATGCATCAGATAATCATAGGCGTTATCGGTATACTTTGCCTTTTGGAATTATGCCGTCGCTGTGTGGGTATCCCGATTATTATTGTTGCGGCAGTATTTATTGTTTACGCAATCGGTTGGGGACTTACCAATGCGGATATGTGGCGAAGAATTGAGGGATTAGTTGGAAAACTGTTCTATACCACCACATCGGGTATTTTGTCAACACCTGTCAATACCTGCTCAAAATATATTGCAATATTTATTATATTCGGTGCTTTTTTGGAAAGAACGGGTATTGCCGATTTCTTCATAAAAATCTCAAATTCAGTTGTTGGCGGTTTTTCGGGCGGACCTGCAAAGGTTGCCGTTGTTGCCAGCGCTATGGAGGGTATGGTTTCGGGTTCGTCGGTTGCTAATACCGTAGGTTCGGGCTCAGTTACCATTCCTCTTATGAAAAAAACCGGCTATAAACCTGAATTTGCCGCAGCGGCAGAGGCATCGGCCTCAACAGGCGGACAGATTATGCCGCCCATTATGGGTGCCGCCGCTTTCCTTATGGCAGAAAATATCGGCGTCGCGTACAGCAATATCGTTGTCCGTGCCATTTTGCCCGCTTGCCTTTACTTCCTCGGTGTATTCGTAACGGTTCACTTAGAGGCTAAAAAAGAGGGGCTTCGTGGTCTTTCAAAAGAAGAATTACCAAGATTTTTACCCCTTTTAAAACAATCATATTTATTACTTCCGCTTATTATACTTATTGTTCTTGTTAGTTCAGGTTCTCGCTCTATTGCTTATGCGGCGGCAATCGCTATTGTTACCGCAATTATTGTGGGGCTGTTTAATAAAGAAAACCGCATAACTCCAAAACGCATTTGGGAAGCGCTCGCTGCAGGCGGTCAAGGTATGATTACCGTTGCGGTTGCTTGCGGTGTTGCAGGTATTATTGCAGGCACCATCACAATGACCGGTCTTGCAACTATGCTTATTAACGGAATTTTAGCACTTGCAGGCGATAAAATTATCATTGCCCTTTTCCTTACAATGCTCACCTGTATTGTTTTGGGTATGGGCGTTCCGACCACTGCAAACTACTGTATTATGGCGGCTACTTGCGCACCCATTCTCATAAAAATGGGCGTTCCCGACCTTGCGGCTCACTTCTTCGTGTTCTATTTCGGTATCGTTGCCGACCTTACCCCTCCTGTTGCCCTTGCGGCTTATGCAGGTGCGGCTATCGCTCAAGCAAACCCGATGAAAACCGCATTCACTTCAACCAAACTTGCTATTGGCGCATTTATAGTGCCTTACATATTTGCACTTAACCCCGCTATGCTGTTTATCGACACTACCGTTTGGGAAGTTATCTTAATCTGTATAACTTCATTTATCGGTATATTCGGTGTTTCGGCGGCGCTTGAGGGTTATTTCTTGCGGAATATGTCTTGGTATGAAAGAATAATTTCCGCTTTGGGCGGACTGTTACTCATCTACCCAGGTATCGTAACCGACTTAATCGGTTTATGTTTAGTTGGAACTATATTTGTAATCCAACTCTCTAACCGTGCAAAAAACAAACCGCAAACCGTAGTATAAAAAATCATCTTTAAAAAAGGTGTGTGTTTTATGAAAATTTCAACAGAAATCGCTTCGGCGGCGGCATTTATAGGCGAAGAAAAAGCTATTGAACTTTATGCAAAAGCAGGCTTTGACGCTTGGGATTTTTCCTTGTTTAATATGTGCAAAATTGACTGGGCAACCAACAAGCCATATCCCAGCGACCACCCTCTGACAAAACCCGATTATCTTAGTTTTGCAAGAAAACTTAAAAAGGTTGGTTTGGATAACGGTATTGTCTGCAATCAGTCACACGCACCTTTCCCATCAGGACTTCCCGAAGTTAAATCCTGTTTAAAAAAGGCTATTGAATGTACTGCTGAAGCGGGCGCAGAAATTTGTATAATCCACCCCAAAAACGGCAGTTCTCCACAAGAAAACGCCGAGATGTATTTTGAACTTCTCCCCTTTGCAAAAGAATGCGGTGTTAAAATTGCAACCGAGAATATGTGGAGCTGGGATAAAGAAAAAAACGAGTCGAGTTTTGCGGCTTGTGCCACAAGTGACAGTTTTAACGCACATCTCGATGCTGTTAATGATGAGTTTCTTGTTGCTTGTCTTGATATCGGTCACGCTGAAATGCGAGGTTCGGGCGACGGCGCTGTAAATATGATAAAAGCCTTGGGTCCTCGTCTTAAAGCACTTCATATTCACGATAACGACCAATGGAAAGATTTGCACGAAATTCCATTTTCAACTAAGATTGATTTTGAAGCCATTGTAAAAGCGCTTAAAGAAATTGACTATAAAGGATATTTAACTCTTGAAGCAGACTCTTATCTGCGAAAGCATCATACCAAAGATACCATTTTTGATGGTATGAAAGAATTAAGTAATGCCGCAAGAAAAATGGCAGATATGTTTGAAAATTTATAACTTAAAACCGCAAACTTTTGGTTTGCGGTTTTTTATATTTTAATGAAACATTGTCTGAACTCCGTCAACGAAATCTCCTGCAGCTTTTAAAAGTTTTGCTCCGCCTTTTTCAATATTTTTATGGTCTTTAAGCATAACTTTTCCCATAACTACCGCCGTAGCGCCTGCAATCATTCCGGCACCCAAGCCTTTCATAAACGACATTGATTTGTTTTGCATTTTAAAACCCCCTTCAAAATAATTATTGCCGAATTTCACGCATTTATTTTGCACAAATTTTAGAAAAACAAAAAATTTACAATTTATACTATATTTTTTGATTATTATATTGTATAATAAGTATAACTATGTAATTAAGAGGTATCCTTTTATGAGTTTGATTAAAAAACTTTTCGGCGATTACAGCCAAAAAGAGATTAAAAGAATTTTGCCTTTGCAAGAAAAGGTTTTGTCTTTAGAAGAAGAATATAAAGCGCTTACGGACGAGCAGTTGCGTGCTAAAACCGATGAATTTAAAGAGCGTATTTCACAGGGAGAAAGCCTTGATTCTATACTGCCCGAAGCCTTTGCGGCTTGCCGTGAAGCGGGCGACCGTGTACTTGGTATGCGCCATTTCCCTGTTCAGATTATCGGCGGTATTGTTTTGCATCAAGGCAGAATTGCCGAAATGAAAACAGGTGAAGGTAAAACCTTGGTTGCAACACTTCCGGCTTACCTTAATGCCCTCACAGGCAAAGGCGTTCACATTGTAACGGTTAATGATTACCTTGCAAAGCGTGACTCGGAATGGATGGGCAAACTTTATAAGTTTATGGGTCTTTCGGTTGGTCTTATCGTTCACGGAATGTCTAAAGACGAAAAGCGTGAAGCCTATGAGGCAGATATAACCTATTGCACCAATAACGAACTCGGTTTCGACTATCTGCGTGATAATATGGTTATCTATAAAAGCGAAAAGGTTCAGCGAGAACATAATTTTGCCATTGTCGACGAAGTTGACTCCATCCTCGTTGACGAGGCAAGAACACCTCTTATTATTTCGGGACAGAGCGATAAATCTACCGATTTATACACTTCGGCAAATCGTTTTGCAAAATCACTTAAAATATTCAAAGTCAAAGAGATGGACGATAAGGCAAGTGACGACCAGACAAACTATGACGGTGACTATGTTGTAGACGAAAAAGCGAAAACCGCCACCCTAACCCCGTCAGGCGTTAAAAAGGCTGAAGAATATTTCTCTATTGAAAACCTTAACGACAGCGAAAATATTGCTATTGCCCACCATATCAATCAAGCAATCCGTGCGCACGGTATTATGAAGCGTGATGTTGACTATGTGGTTAAAGACGGCGAAGTTATCATTGTTGACGAGTTCACAGGACGCCTTATGTACGGCAGACGCTATAACGAGGGCTTGCATCAGGCTATAGAAGCAAAAGAGGGCGTTAAGGTTGCAAAAGAATCAAAAACCCTTGCAACCATCACTTTCCAGAATTTCTTCCGCCTTTATAATAAACTTTCGGGTATGACGGGTACTGCTATGACCGAAGAAGCAGAATTCCAAGAAATTTACAAACTCGATGTTATAGAAATACCCACCAATAAACCCATTGCCCGTATTGACGAAAACGATGTGGTTTATAAGACCGAACGTGCGAAATTCGATGCAGTCATCCAAAAAATCATTGCCTGCAACCAAAAAGGACAGCCTGTGCTTGTGGGTACTGTAACTATTGAAAAATCAGAACTCTTGTCTTCAATGCTTAAAAGAAAAGGCATTAAACATAACGTTTTGAACGCAAAACACCACGAAAAAGAAGCAGAGATAATCGCTCAGGCGGGTAAGTTAGGCGCTGTTACTATTGCTACTAATATGGCGGGCCGTGGTACTGACATTATGCTTGGCGGTAACGCTGAATATCTTGCAAAATCGGCTTTGCGCCACGACGGACTGAGCGAAGAAATGATAACCGAAGCCACAGGCTTTGCCGAAACGAGCGACCCCGATATTTTATCTGCAAGAGAAAAATATACCGAATATTACAATAAATTTAAAACCGAAATTGCCCCCGAAGCCGAACAGGTGAGAAAAGCGGGCGGTCTTGCCATTATCGGTACAGAACGCCACGATTCAAGACGAATTGACAACCAGTTGCGTGGCCGTGCAGGTCGTCAGGGCGATAACGGTAATACACAGTTTTTCGTATCCTTGGAAGACGACCTTATGCGTCTTTTCGGAGGAGAGCGAATCTCAAGCCTTATGGACACGCTAAAGGTTGAAGAAGATATGCCGTTGGAAAACGGTATGCTTTCCCGCACTATCGAGGGCGCACAGAAGAAAAAAGAGGGTATGAACTTCGCTATACGTAAAAATGTGTTGCAGTATGACGATGTTATGAACAAACAGCGTGAACTGATTTACCGCCAAAGAAATATGGTGCTTGACGGTGAAAACCTCAGAGATACAGTTATCAAAATGATTGACGAAACGGTTGACGCTTACTGTAATATCTTCTTGGCTGACGATGCCGTTCACGACAACTGGGATTTAAACGGACTTCGTGAATATTTTGGGGGTTGGATTGTATCTCCCGAAGATTTACGCTTTACCACAGAAGAACTCGGCAACACTTCTAAAGAGGAAGTTGCCGAAATGCTCAAAAACAAGGCGCATACTATTTATGACCAGCGTGAAAACGAGTTTGGCAGCGAAATGATGCGTGAAATCGAGCGTGTTATGTTGCTTAGAAGTGTTGATACAAACTGGATGGACCACATTGACGCTATGGACCAACTCCGTCAGGGAATCGGTCTTCGTGCATACGGTCAGCACGACCCTGTTATTGAATACCGTAACGACAGTTATGATATGTTTGAGGCAATGACCAACACCATCCGCGAGCAAACTGCAAAACTTGTTTTAACTGTTCGTGTCAGAAAAGACCAGGACGTTAAACGTGAAAAGGTTGCTGAAGAAACCTCACAAGGCGCACCGCAGACTGTAAGAGGTAAGGGTGTTGTCGGTAAAAATGCCCTTTGCCCGTGCGGAAGCGGTAAAAAGTATAAACGCTGTTGCGGAAAAGACATAGATTAAAACAAAAAGTTGCTAAACTTAAAGTTTAGCAACTTTTTTCATTTAAAAATAAATTGTGTGGCTTAAGACCTTGTTTTCATTGGGGGCAAGTTTCATAATGCCCTCTTTTTTTGTTATATCATAATCCCAACCCACAGGCGAAGTGATTCCAGCCCAAGGCTCGATACACATATAAGGCGCATTTGGTACATGCCATAAAAGAAGATAATCAAATCCCGGGAACTCAACCGAAACAGTCTCTTTTGTATTGCGGTTTTGAAGTGTTACAAAACGGGATTTAACATCTTTAAAAATCAAAGCATCGTCTTCAAAGTATTTTTCTTTAAGCGGTAACACCTTGCTGTTTTCAATAATCGGTACTTTGTTATCAGATAACCATTCACCGTCAAGTCGATAAGAATATAATGTTTCTTCATTTTCAAAAATAATATCATATTCTTCAATACCATCTTTGCAAAGGTATGCTTCGTGAGCGCCGATTGAATAATACATATCATTCTCCGAAAGATTTTTAACATCATAATCAGTCTTTATGTTGTTTCCGTCAAGGGTGTATGTAACCCTTAATTCAAATTTCCAAGGGTATTTTTCTAATGTTTCGGGTGTGTCGGTAAAAAGAAAAGTTGCCTTATCTTGCGAAACCGATTCGACCGTTGACATTGATTTTCGTGCAAATCCGTGTTTTGACATATTATATTCCTTGCCGTCAAAAGTATATTTTCCGTCAGGCAAGCAACTGCAAATCGGGAAAAGGATTGGTGAAACGCCTGTCCAATACTGTGAGTCTCCGTTCCAAAACCGCTCTTTACCGCAGAAAGTAACACGCCTTATTTCAGCGCCAAATTCAGCAATCTCAACCCGTAAATTTTCATTGCTAATTACTATCATCATAATCACTCCTTTAACACATTATACCATTTTTACACCTGTTTTCAACTTAAATTTAACGAATATCTTTGTTTTTCATAAAATATATAGAGGTGTTTTTTATGGATGAACAAATTTTAGAAAAATACAAGGCGCAAATGCTTGAGATGTACCGTAAAGCCAACCGAGCAGTACCCACCGTAACCGAGCCCGTAACCGAAAGCGAGCCGGAAAATGTTACAGAAGATACCGCAAGCGGAAAACTCGTAGGATTAGTAACAACCATCCGTTCGCTTTACCCTGTACCGAATGCCAAAATAACGGTATTTGAGGGCAGTCCTCAGGATATGACGATTATCGACACAGACTTTACCGACCAAAGCGGAAAAACCAAAGAATTTATACTGCCCACGCCCGAAAAGGCTCTTTCACTTGACGAGCAGAACACAATTATCCCCTACGCCCTTTACAATATGATGATTGAAGCCGACGGATACATAAGTAATATCCACCTTAACATTCCTGTTTTCAGCGGTGTCACTTCACTTCAACGCTCAAATCTGATTCTTTCTGAGACCGCCGGAGTTAACAAGGGACCCCAAATCTTTGACGAATCACAAAAATATGATTTATAAGGAGCGAACATTATGCCTGAAATTTTAACCCCCATTATCCCCGAAACCATAACGGTGCATTTAGGTCCGCCCGATTCAGGCGCACAGAATGTCACTGTCCCTTTTATCGATTATATTAAAAATGTAGCATCGAGCGAAATTTATCCCACTTGGCCCGAAAACGCTCTAAGAGCAAACATTTATGCTATTATTTCTTTTGCGCTCAACCGAGTTTATACCGAATGGTACCGCTCAAGAGGATATGATTTTGACATAACCAACACAACCCAGTTTGACCAAGCATTTGTACCCGACCGAGAAATTTACGAAAACATAAGTTTAATCGTTGACGATATTTTTAATGATTATGTTGTAAGACAAGGTAACATACAACCGCTTTTTACCGCCTTTTGCAACGGCACTACTTCCACCTGTGCGGGACTTTCGCAATGGGGCACTGTCTCACTTGCCGAGCAAGGTCTTACCCCCTATTCCATTTTGCAAAACTACTACGGCGACGATATAAACATTGTTGAGGATGCGCCCGTTGGCTTTACAACCGAATCTTACCCAGGTGTGCCACTTCGTTTGGGCGATTCGGGAAACAATGTTCAGATTATTCAAACCCAACTCAACCGCATTGCAAGAAATTATCCCGCCATACCGAGAATAGAAGATGTCAACGGAATTTTCGGGATAGACACCGAAGAGGCTGTGCGGAAATTTCAGGAAATTTTTAACCTTACTGTCACAGGTGAAGTGGATAAGTCCACTTGGTACAGAATAAAACAATATTATAACGGGGTTAAAAGCCTTGCCGACTTAGTTTCCGAGGGCATTTCAATCGCAGAGGCAACCGTACCCTTTGTAAACGAAGTTTCAAGCGGAATGAGCGGTATCCCCGTAACTACGATACAGTATTATTTAAGCATTATCGCTTACTTTAACGGAGCATTAGAACCTGTTCCCCGTAGTGGAACTTTCGGTCCTGAAACGGTGCTTGCGGTTGAGCGTTTTCAAGAGTTTTACGGACTGCCTGTAACGGGTATTGTCGATACTGCCACTTGGAACACAATCACTCGGATTTACACCGAAACGGTGGCTTCCTTACCGCCGGGGTATGAGGGCTCTAACGCAAAACTTTACCCGGGTTTTTTCTTGACAGAGGGCACACGGAGTGAAAATGTCCGTGATTTGCAGACCTATCTTTCGGTTATCCGTCAGAATATCCCCGAAATACCCGAAATTTCTGTCACAGGGTATTACGGCGAACAAACAGTAAACGCTGTTGAAGAATTTCAGCGGCTTTTCGGAATCCCCGTTTCAGGTGCGGTAGGTCCTGTGACCTGGGCAAACATTGCAAATCAATATGATTTTTTCAATAACCAATAAAATCGGTTGATTTTTGGAAAATTAAGGGTATAATATTATTATATCTTTAATTTTTAGGAGTCTTTAAAATGGCAGAAGAAAAAACTCAAGGCTGTTCGGGAAATTGCGGTTCCTGTTCTCAAAACTGCTCTGACAGAAAACCCGAAAGTCTTATAGAACCCACAGGAGAATATAACAACATAAAACACGTTATCGGTGTTGTGAGCGGTAAAGGCGGTGTGGGAAAATCAATGGTAACCTCCTCTCTTGCGGTGCTTTTGCAGAGAATGGGTTATAAAGTCGGTATTCTTGACGCTGATATCACAGGTCCGTCAATACCTAAAACTTTCGGTGTTAATTCCCGTGCATTCCAAAACGAAATCGGTATTTTGCCTGCCGAAACCAAAACAGGTATTAAAATTATGTCAATAAACCTCTTGCTTGAAGATAAGGAATCCCCTGTTTTATGGCGTGGACCTGTTATTGCAGGCGCAGTTAAACAGTTCTGGCACGATGTTGTGTGGGGTGACCTCGATTATCTGTTGGTTGACTGTCCTCCCGGTACAGGCGATGTTCCGCTAACCGTTTTCCAAAGCCTCCCACTTGACGGCGCAGTTATTGTTACCTCTCCTCAAGACTTGGTTTCAATGATAGTTAAAAAGGCTTATAATATGGCTCAGATGATGAACATTGATGTTTTGGGTATCATTGAAAATATGTCCTATGTGGTTTGTCCTGAATGTGGCGAAGAATTTAAAATTTTCGGTTCAGGAAGCGAAACCATTGCCGATGAATTGGGCGTAGAACTTCTTGGAAAAATGCCGATTGACGTAAACCTTGCAAGAACGGTTGATAACGGCAATTTTGAAATGTATGACAACATTTATCTTGAAGATGCAGTCAAGAAAATAGTTGAGAAAATTAATGCGTAATTCGAAATGCGTAATGCGTAATTGAAAAAATTCGTATGCACTTTGCATACGAATTTTTATTTCTTTTCGTGTTTTATACCTAAAAGATAATCTACAGAGACTTTATGGTATTCCGCTAATTTGATTAAAATTTCTGTTGGAATATCAATATCTCCCCGTTCATAATTACTATAAACTCTTTGACTGCAAGAAAGAATTTTACTCATTTGAACTTGGGTTAAATCTTTATCTTCCCGTAATGCTCTTATTCGTGGATAAAGCATATAAACACCTACTAAAAATTATTAAAATTATTATACCGTAGCGAAAATTCCACTATTGACATTTAGCGAAGATTTCGCTAAAATGTACATATATAACTTTTTGAGGGGTATAAATGCCAACATTAGTCGAATTGTATTATGAAAGTTTCTTGAAATCTGAACAAAAACCGCAAAAAACACAAGAAGTTCCAAAAAAATCAATAATTGATATCTATATGGAGTTACTTTCTGATAAAAAAACAGAAGATTCAAAATAATACTGCAGAGTTTATATAAATTTATAGATTTAAACGAGGAAATTCAAAAATTTGAATTTCCTCGTTTTTAATTACGCATTACGCATTCCGAATTACGCATTATTTATTTGATTTTCTTTTGAAAATCAAATAAATATATTGTTCCGTCCTTGTAATCTATAGCGTTTCGGTATTCCCCAAAGCCTACCTGCCTTGTGTTTTCATAAGCCTTGCAAATAGCCCAAAACCCAAACAAAAGACAACTGCTAAGTACCGCCGAAATATATGCTTTCCTTATAAAATCTTTCATTTTTTCTCCTATTTTAATGTTTTTAACATACTCACTAATGATTGGCCCACTAATTCTGCCGAATAGCAGGCCTCTTGTAAAGTATTGACATCTGTGCCGAATTCTATAAGCATTGAGCCTGTAGTTAATTTTTGGTTGTAGTTTTTAGGCATTAATAAAAGCGGTCGGGCAAGGGTTGGATATTTGGTTTCCATTGTTTGTTGAAGTTTAAGCGCAAGTTTTAAATTTTCTTTCCAGTTGGGATGGTTTTTAACACTTCCGCTCTGACTTCCCATAACAAGCATCACCTGAGCCGCTTTTTTTCCGTTTATTTCGGTTACAAGTTTTGCCTTGTCATTACCGCCCATCGAGACAGAATCTCGGTGCAAATCTAAAACAACCTTTATTGACGGATATTTTTTTAAATACTCTGTAACCGTCTTTGCGCTTCTGCCGTATGACCCTGTATATTCGGGATAATCGTGCTTGGTTTTATCGTGCAGAGTTTTAATTCCGTTTTCATTGAGAATCTTTGCAACAATATCCCCTATTTTAACCATATTTTTATTATTGTCGGTTGTGCGTGATTTATATTCCTCCGTATAAAAATCGGCACTTTTTTCCATATAAGTTTCGGTGGTATGGGTGTGCATTATAAGCACCTGAGGCGAACTATTCTGTGAAATTTTAAATTTTATATTAGAGTTTAAAAGGTCTTTTAGGCTAATACTCAGTCCCGAAGAATTTTTCATATAAACTTTGTTATAAGAAACGGGCGCCGTATAAGGCGAAATATATCTTGTGATAACCTTTCCTTTGACCGCCTGTGCGGATACACTAACCGTTTCCTGCGACGAAACAGGCTGTGACACCGTCTCTTTTTGAGGCTGAGGCTGACTTTCGGTTTCCGACGGGGTTTCTTCTTGCGAAGAGGCAAAATGCGTCTCTGATTCAAAAAAAGCGGTATCACTTAAAGCAAATCCTGTCGGTGAAAGGCGATTGCAAAATGAATATACTGCTAAACACAGGCAGATAAAATAACAAATTATAAGTCTTACAAAACTGTCTCGGCTATGCATTTTACCCACCTCCCCAAAGGTATTTTATGCGACTTTTTTACCTTTTAGACCAAACTCAAAATAACGCTTTCGTCTATTTGGGGTTGTAAAAAAACATTAAGTGCGGTGGCTAAAACTTCGCTTATGCGGTGGCAGAGCAAATCAGCGTCTTTGGGGGTGACAATAAGATTGCTTTTTGTTTGGCTTTCGTTTCCTGTCAGTTCATAAGCGATAGTCTCGGCGTCAACTACCGTCGGCACACCTACTGCAACCACAGGCACACCTAAAGTTTTTTGGCTTATCTCTTTTCGGGAATTTTTAACCCCAGAGCCTGGGGAAATTCCGCTGTCACACATCTGAATTGTGTTAAAAAGCCGAGAAATACTTTTTGAACAAAGTGCATCTATCACAATAACTGCATCGGGTTTTATTCGGTTTACCACTCCGAGAATAATCTCCGAAACCTCTATTCCCGTTTTACCTAAAACATTAGGACTCACAACCGAAACCGCCCTTAAATTTTCCAATCCTATTGTTTTGGCAAACTCACCTGCAATATGTCTTGTTGCGAGAATTTTCTGTGCCGTAGCAGGACCTATGGAATCACTCGTTATCTCTGAATTACCCAGGCCTACTACTAAGATATTTTCTCTTTTTTCAGGTAAGAGATATGAAAATCCTTTTTTCAGCGCCTTATCTATATCAGAAAAATCGACAATTTCCGCAAGGTCTTTAAATTCAACCGTAACATATCTGCCCGCAGGTTTTAAAAAGGTGTTATTTTTATCAATTTCGGTGTAAATTATATCTGCTTGTCCGATTTTTTCACGAGAAAAAATACTTTCTTTTTCAATATTATCTATTTCGACCGCTAAATCGGTTCTAAAATTCATTTTTTATCCCCCAAATCACTTAAAAAAGTTGCATTATTAAATGTTATATGATATACTAATATAAATATATTATATAATATTATATTATAATTATTATATTAATAAGAGGTGATTTACATAATGTCATCAAATCCGTTGGACGAAGTTTGGTCCGCAATATGTGACGAATGTAAAAAAACAATTTCGGAAGTTGCTTTTAATTGTTTTTTAAAAGACTTAAAGCCCGTCTTTTTGAGTGACGGAGAATTTACAATTTCTATTAACGATGAATATAAAAAAGGTGTTATAGAACAAACCTATGCCGGAAAACTCAATTCCTCTATCAAAACTGTTATGGGTGTTGATATGGTGGCAAGGATTGTTTTAGAAGAAGACGAGGAAGAAATTCTTAAAGCCGAACAATTCAGCGAAGGACTAACCTTTGAAGATTTCTTCACTTTTTCAAACTTTATCGTTGGCTCAACAAACCGTTTTGCACATGCGGCGTCTTTAGCGGTTGCGGAAAGCCCTATTCCCCAGACGGCATATAATCCGCTTGTGATTTACGGTCCGTCGGGTGTCGGCAAAACACACTTGATGTTAGCCATAAAAAATCATATCAAGAAAAAATTCCCTAAAAAGAATGTTGTTTTTATAAGAGGCGAAGATTTCACCAATCAACTTATCGCCGCTTTGCAACAGGGTAAGTTAGGGCTCGGAACTATCGACGACTTCCGCCACAAGTTCCGCAATGTTGATGTTCTTTTGATAGACGATATTCACTTTATCGCAGGAAAAGAACAAACCCAAGAGGAATTTTTCAATACCTTTAACACCCTTTATCAAAACAACAA
This sequence comes from Acutalibacteraceae bacterium, assembly GCA_045647405.1. Taxonomy (GTDB): domain Bacteria; phylum Bacillota; class Clostridia; order Oscillospirales; family Acutalibacteraceae; genus UBA737. The sequence goes on from JAZRMI010000003.1 coordinate 47,627, forward strand.
GCAAATCGTGGTAACTCTTGACAGACCGCCAGGAGAAATCAAAACTCTTGACGACCGTATCCGTTCCCGTTTTGAAGGAGGACTTTTTGCTGACGTAACACCGCCTGATTTTGAAACAAGGGTTGGTATCATTAATAAAAAATCCGAACAGATGGGAATTTCTTTAGACGAGGGTCTTGTTTACTATATTGCTGAACACATTAAAGTAAACACCCGCCAACTTGAGGGCGTTGTTAAGAAATTACAGGCTTATATAACCATTCAGAATAAAGTGCCTAATATTTCGGTTGTTCAAGGTTTCGTAAGGGATATAATTTCTGACACTAAACCCGAACCTATAAAGGTTGACAACATAATTCACGAGGTTGCAAAAACTTATAATGTTTCGGTGAGTGATATTTTATCAAACCGCCGTACAGCCTCTTTAGCCCTTGCACGTCAGGTTGCTATGTATATTGCAAGAGAAACTACCGACCTTTCTTATAAATCAATCGGGGAAAGTTTTGGCAAGGACCATACAACCGTTCTTTACAATGTAAACAAGATTGAAGAATTTTTAAAGGACAGGCCTTATCAAAAAGAATTGGTTGAAGATATAATTAAAAATTTAAGAACTGCAAGCGAAAATAACTTCTAAAGTTATAAACCTTTTTAACCTTAATTAACCTAAAAGTTATTAAATGGTATGTGGATAGAAAAAAAGGTTACAGAATTTTTAAGTTTTTATAAAATTTTTTACTAACATAGGAAAAGCGATTAAAACAAGGTTTATTTAACTTTTCCACCGTTTTAACCTATCTTATTATGACTGTTATTTTATTATTGTTTTTAGGAGGAAAAAAATGATTTTTTCTGTTGAACGAGCAAAATTGCTTGAAGCCGTTTCAAAACTTCAAAGTGTTGTCGGCTCTAAAACTTCTATGCCTGTTTTAGAAGGAATTTTAATTTCTTGCGAACAGGGAAAAATAACCCTCGTTTCATATAATCTTGAAATGGGTATGAAAAAAGAAATTTATGCAAAATGCGAACAAGAGGGAGATATTGTTATCAATGCCCGCTTACTTGCAGAAATTTTGCGTAAAATGAATGGCTTACAGGTTGAAATTTCTGCTGATGAAAAATTAAACTGTAATATTAAATGCGGTGAAGCCACTTTTGACATTATGGGTATGGCTGCAACTGATTTTCCTGAAATGCCGTCTGTATCGGAGGGTACTTCTTTTGAAATTGAAGGAAAACTCTTAAATCAACTCAAAAAAGGCACATCCTTTGCGGCTGCTTTAACAGAGGGTGCAAAACCTATCCTTACAGGTATAAATATTTCCCTTTTTGATTCTTTTATTCAGTTTGTTGCGATTGACGGATACCGTCTTGCAATTAAAAAAGAACCTGTAAACATAAATAAAGAATTAGAATTTACTGTAACAAGCAAAGCAATAAACGAGGCAGTAAAACTCATTGAAGACGAAAATGAAAATGTTGAAATAAATGTTGGCGACCGCCTTATTACTTTCAATATTAACGGTTACAGTTTTATTTCCCGTCTTTTAGAGGGTGATTTCGTTAATTATCAGAAAACTCTACCTCAAGACCATAAACAGTCTGTAACAGTTAATACAAGAAGCCTTATAAACACAATAGAACGTGTTTCACTTCTTATTAACGAATCATTTACAACTCCTGTTCGCTGTTATTTTAATGAATTAAATGTTGTTTTCACTTGTGCTACCGCTATGGGACGTGCAACCGAAACATTTAATACAAAATTAGAGGGCGAAAATTTTGAAATAGGTCTTAACAGTCATTATCTTTTAGATGCATTAAAAGCAATAGAAGACGAAGAAATAAAAATTTTATTCAACGGACCTAATGCAGGTGTGTTGATAACTCCTATTGAATCAGATAACTTTAAATATATGATAATGCCTATGAGGTTGAAATAATGAAAATTTCTATTAAAGAAGATTTTATAAGGCTTGACAGTGCAATGAAACTCAGCGATATGGTTGTGACAGGTGGTCATGCAAAAATTGTGATACAAGACGGTCTTGTTAAGGTAAACGGTGAAGTTTGCACTATGAGAGGAAAAAAACTTCGTATTGGCGATAAAGTTGAATTTGAAAATCAAGAATTTGAAATAGTATGAATATTTTAAATTTAAAATGTAAAAATTACCGCAATTTAGAAAATATTGAAATTTCACCTTGCAGTGAAATGAATGTTATTTGCGGAGAAAATGCACAGGGTAAAACAAATTTACTTGAAAGTATATGGATTTTTACCGGCGCTAAAAGTTTTCGAACTTCTAAAGATAATATGTTATTAAAATTTGGAAGAGAAAAGGCGGAATGTTCTTTAAAATTTCAAAGTGAGGGCATTGAAAATGATGCCAAAATTGAAATTAAAGAAAAAAGAACGGCATTTTTTAATGAAAATAAATTAAAATCTCCGCATTTGCTTGCAGGAAAATTTAATGCTATAGTATTTTCTCCAACAGATTTAAGTTTAGTTTCAAGCGGACCGAATGTAAGAAGAAAATTTTTAGATACTGCAATAGGTCAGATTTATCCGTCTTATATAGGTATTCTTAAAAATTATGCAAGAGCAGTTACACAGCGAAATAAAATAATTAAAGATTACAGATATGATGCTTCATTATCGGTAATGCTTGATGTTTTTGAAGAAGAAATAGCCCAGAACGGACAGAAAATAATAGATTTTCGAAAAAAATATGTTGATGTTATAACTAATTTTTTGCCCGAACTTTATGGCGGTATTTCAAACGGAAAAGAATTTCTTGAAACTAAATATATAAACAGTTGTCAAAGTGATGACCTATTAGAACAACTTAAAAAAGCAAGAAAAGAAGATATGTTTTCGGGTGTAACGAGTATTGGTCCTCACAGAGACGATTTGGAATTTAGTATTAATGGAATTAATGCCCGAAATTTCGGTTCGCAGGGTCAAAAACGAAGTGTTGCGCTTGCGGTTAAACTTGCCGAGGCTGAAGTTATTAAAAATAAAATTGGGGAATGTCCCGTAATTTTATTAGACGATGTGATGAGCGAACTTGACCCAAACAGGCAAAACTTCGTTTTAAATCATATCAAAGGTATGCAGTCATTTTTAACTTGCTGTGATGAAAATAATATAAAAAATCTGATTGCAGGTAAAAAATTTATAATTAAAAACGGAAGTGTGGTTTAATGTATATTCATTTAGGCGGTGAATATGTGGTAAGAGAAGATGAGGTTATCGGAATATTCGACCTCGAAAATACCACCATTTCAAAACACACCCGTTCATTTTTAGAAAAAAGCGAAAAAAGAAAAGAAGTTGTAAATGTTTCTTATGAATTACCAAAATCATTTATTTTAACTTCTAAAAATAAAAAGAATAAAATTTTTATTTCACAAATTTCTCCTGCAACCTTAAATAAAAGGTCAGGAATAATTGTAAAATAAGTTCCGTTTTGGAAAGAAAGGTTTTTAAAATGAGTAACGACATTACAACCCCTGTAAGCGAAAATTATGACGAAAATTCCATACAGGTATTGGAAGGACTTGAAGCGGTAAGAAAAAGACCCGGTATGTATATCGGTTCTACCGGTGAGCGAGGATTACACCATTTGGTGTATGAAATTGTGGATAACTCTATCGACGAAGCGTTGGCAGGATACTGTGATAAAATCGTTGTTGAACTTTTAGATGATGGAATTATAAGAGTTATTGATAACGGTCGTGGTATTCCTGTTGGTATTCACCCAACTGCAGGTATTCCGACAGTTAGCGTTGTTTTCACAATTCTTCATGCAGGCGGTAAATTCGGCGGAAGCGGATATAAAGTATCAGGCGGTTTGCACGGTGTTGGCGCTTCGGTTGTTAATGCGCTTTCAAGTTGGCTTGAAGTTGAAGTTTGTAACGGCGAACACATTTATAAACAAAGATATGAACAGGGTAATATTGTAAATGAACTTGAAATTGTTGGTGATACCGATAAAACAGGTACTACAGTTACATTTAAACCCGACCCGACAATATTTACAGATACCACAAGATATGATTTTGACACCCTTTTGCAAAGACTTCGTGAGCAAGCATTTTTGAATGCAGGTATACGTGTTGTTTTGCTGGATAAAAGAAGTGATGCAGATATCCCCGACAGAGAGGAAGATTTGCATTTTGATGGCGGTATTAAGTCTTATGTTGAATATTTGCTTGAAAAGAGTAAGAAAGACCGTTTAAACAATGATGTTATTTATTTAAGCGGTACTGCAGGAGATTCTATGGCAGAAATTGCTCTTTTATGGAGCACCGCTTATGATACAAAGGTTATGTCCTTTGCAAACACAATCCATACTGTTGACGGCGGTACTCACGAATCTTCATTTAAAACAAGTTTAGCCCGTGTTGTTAATAAATACGGCAGAACATTTAAATTCCTTAAAGATAGTGACAACAATTTAAAGGGTGAAGATATTTCAGAGGGTCTTATTGCGGTTGTTAGCGTTAAACTTACCGATGCTCAGTTTGAATCACAAACCAAAGCAAAACTCGGTAATACCGCAATCGGTACGCTTGTTAATAATATTGTTGCTGACAAACTTATGCAGTATCTTGAAGACCATCCGGCAGAGGCTAAAATTATTCTTGATAAGTCTATTGCATCTTCAAATGCTCGTGAGGCAGCGCAAAAAGCCCGTGATTTACAGAGAAATAAATCGGGTATCGGCGGTAAAACCCGTATGCCTGAAAAACTTAAAGACTGTATTTCAGACGACCCAACAAAGACTGAAATCTTTATCGTCGAGGGCGACTCTGCAGGCGGTTCTGCGGTTGAGGGCAGAAACTCTACTTATCAGGCAATACTTCCCCTTTGGGGTAAAATGCTTAATGTTGAAAAAGCAAGGGTGGACAAGGTTTACGGAAACGATAAATTAACCCCTGTTGTTGTGGCATTAGGAACAGGAATTGCTGAAAACTTTGATATTTCTAAACTTCGTTATGATAAAATAGTTATTATGGCCGATGCCGACGTTGACGGAAGCCATATCAGAACACTTTTATTAACATTTTTCTTCCGCTATATGCCTGAACTTATCGAAACAGGACATATCTATTTAGCGCAACCCCCTCTTTACCGTGTGGCAAAGGGTAAAAAATATTATGACGCCTTTACCGACGAAGAAAGAGATGCATTTATTGAGCAGTTAGGCGGAAATGTTGATATTCAGCGTTATAAAGGTCTTGGTGAAATGAACCCCGAACAACTTTGGGAAACCACTTTAGACCCTGAACACAGAACAATGCTAAAGGTTACAATGGCTGATGCTCAGATTGCGGATGAAACATTCTCAATGCTCATGGGCGAAGAAGTTGAGCCAAGACGTAAATTTATTGAAGAAAATGCAATTTTTGCAACAGATTTGGATATTTAAGGAGGGATAACAAATGGCTAAACAAGAAAATGTATATTGGCCGAGTGATGAGGAAACTAACATTCAGCCGGTTGAAATTGTTGATGAAGTAAAACAAAGTATGCTTCAATATTCAATGTCGGTTTTGGTAGGCCGTGCTATCCCCGATGTTCGTGACGGATTGAAACCTGTTCACAGAAGAATACTTTATACAATGTATGAAAACGGACTTACCCCCGATAAAGCATACCGTAAGTGTGCCGATACGGTAGGTTCAGTTCTTGGTAGATATCATCCACACGGCGACGCATCTGTTTATGATGCTATGGTTCGTATGGCGCAGGATTTCTCTTTGAGATATCCGCTTATTGACGGTCACGGTAACTTCGGTAACATTGACGGTTACCCTGCTGCTGCATACCGTTATACAGAATCGAGAATGAACAGACTTTCTCACAGTATGCTTGATGATATTGATAAAGAAACAGTTGATTTTAGTCCAAACTATGATAACCGTTTGGAAGAACCAAATGTTTTGCCTGTTCGATTTCCGCAACTTTTGGTAAACGGCTCATCGGGTATTGCGGTTGGTATGGCTACTGAAATTCCGCCTCACAATTTGGGTGAAGTAATTGACGGTATGTGCTGTCTTATTGATAATCCTGAGGCTGAATTACAGGAAATTTGCCAATATATTAAGGGACCTGACTTCCCAACAGGCGGTATTATTATGGGAAGAAGCGGTATCCGTGCGGCTTATGCTACCGGCAGAGGTAAAATTATTCTTCGAGGCAAAGCCGAAATTGAAGAGGTTAAAAACGGTAGATTCAGAATTGTTATTACCGAAATTCCTTATAAAGTTAAAAAGCAAGACCTTGTTAAAAATATTTACGATTTAGCGGCTGATAAGAGAATTGAAGGCATAGACGATGTTGTTGACTATTCTTCAAAGCGTGACGGCGGTATAAGAATTATTATCGACCTTAAAAAAGACGCTAATCCACAGGTTGTTTTAAATAAACTTTATAAAAACACCTCTTTGCAGACTACTTTCGGTGCTATTTTGCTTGCTATTGTAAACGGCAAACCGCAAATTTTAACCCTTAAAGAAATGCTTCAAAATTGCATTGACTTCCAATGTGATATTATTGAAAGAAGAACTGCTTTTGATAAGCGTAAAGCCGAAGAAAGAGCCCATATTTTAGAGGGTCTTAAAGTTGCACTTGACTTCATTGATGAAGTTATTAAAATTATCCGTGCAAGTAAGAGTATTCCTGAAAGTAAAGAGGCTTTGATGGAAAGATTCCAACTTGACGATATTCAGGCAACTGCTATCGTTCAGATGCAGTTAGGTAAACTTTCAGGTCTTGAAAAACAGAAAATTCTTGACGAATTGGAAGAAAAACTTGCATTTATTAAAGAATGTGAGGCAATCCTTGCAAGTAAAGAAAGAATTTTGGATATTGTTAAAACAGAAGCACTTAATCTTCGTGATAAATTCTCTGACGAACGCCGTACAGATATTTCTGACGTTGCGGGTGAAGTTGATATTGAAGACCTTATCCCAGAAGAACAGTGTGTATTAACAAAAACTGCAAACGGTTATATCAAGAGACTTCCTGCTGATACTTATAATGTTCAAAACAGAGGCGGTCGTGGTATTACAGGTATGACCACCCGTGAAGACGATATTGTTGAGAATATGTTTGTTTGTTCTTCACACGATTATATTATGCTTTTCTCTAATTTAGGCAGAATGTATCGTATAAAGGCTTATGAAATACCTGAGGGAAGCAGAACTTCAAAGGGTATGAATATTATAAATATCTTACCTTTGATGCCCGAAGAAAAAATCACCATTATTTTACCTGCATCAGAACTTGATGAGGATAAATTTATAACAATGGTTACTAAAAAGGGTATTATCAAGAGAACAAGACTTTATGATTTCAGAAATACCCGTAAGAGCGGTATTATTGCAATTTCTATTGACGATGATGACGAACTGACATTTGTTAGAATGACAAGCGGTAACGATAACTTGCTTGTTGCAACCAAAAAAGGCTTTGCAATTCAGTTTAACGAAAATAATGTTCGTGCAATGGGTAGAAATGCAAGAGGTGTTAAGGCTATTACCACCAAAGAAAATGACTTTGTTGTTGCAATGGCTGTTACCAATGAAAATACCCGTCTTTTGACTATCACCGAAACAGGTTACGGAAGAATTAGTCCGATTTCTGATTACCGCTTGCAGTCCAGAGGCGGTAAAGGTCTTACTAACTACCGTGTTGAAAAATACGGCGATGTTGCGGCAGTACTCACAGTAGAAGAAGATATGGACATTATAATGATTGCCTCTAACGGTATTATTATCCGTATTTTCAGCGGCGATATTTCACAATTCTCACGTCCTGCAAAGGGTGTAAGAGTTATGCGTGTGGCAGAGGGTGAAAAGATTCTTTCGGTTGCGGTTACTGACCATAATGAAGCAGAAGTAACAGAAAAACCTGAAGAAGCCGATAAAGATGCGGGCGAAGTTGATAATGCTTTATTAGAAGCAGAAGCAAATGAGCCCACCGAAGTTTTAGGGGAAGACGAATAATTGCGGAAAGGGCGGTTAAAACACCGCCCAATATTCCGAAAGAGAGTGAATTTCCTTTTTATGAATCAAGATAACGAATTTAATAATGAAACTTTTGGCGGACAGCAGAATTTTAATGACGCTCCTCCGCAAACGACCTATGTAACATATATTCCATACGGTCTCACACCTGAAACATTTGAAGAACGAAAGCAAATCAAAAAGACTGCCCTTATTATCGGTGGCAGTTTGCTTGTGATGTTGGGAATTACATTTTTGTTTTCACTGGCGCTTTCCTTTTCGCTTATGTTTTTAGGTATTAGCGGCGCAGATATTTATTCTTATTTTAATGATGCGGCGGTAAAACAGGTTTTACAGATTGTGCTTTCAAGCATAATGTTTACTGTACCTTTTATTATCTTTTTTAAATGCGCTGGGCACAGGATAAGTGATTTAATTAGCCTTAAAAAACCGCAAAAACAGGATATTTTACCCTTGTTTTTGTTTGGAATTTCATTTTGCGCCTTTGCAAATATGGCAATATCTATTGCGGGACAGTTTTTCTCAAATTTAGGTATAAATTATGAGGTTGATTTTGGCGAAAAACCGCAGGGGTTTTTCGGTTTTATATTAACCTTGATTGCAACTGCGGTTGTTCCGCCTTTGGTGGAGGAATTTGCTTGCAGAGGTCTTGTTTTGGGTTCTTTGAGAAAATTCGGTGACGGCTTTGCAATAATTACTTCTTCTATCGTGTTTGGTATTATGCACGGCAATTTTCAACAGATTCCGTTTGCCTTTTTGGTGGGACTTGTGTTGGCATATATCACTGTTAAAAGTGATACTTTATGGATTGCAGTTGCAGTTCACGCATTTAATAATTTTATTTTTGTTTTTATTGAATATGCTCTTAAAGGCGCAACACAGAATTTCCAAAATGTTTTTTATACTGTTTTTCTGTGTGTTTCGCTTCTGTTAGGCTTTGTGGCGGTTTATCTTCTCAAGAATAAAGAAGATGCATATAATTTACAGGGTGAAAAAACAAAATCTTCTGAAAAACAGAAGTATAAATGGTTTTTTGGTAGTGCAACTATAATTATTTTTATAGTAATTTCGGTTATTGAAGCATTAGCATATTTTAAATAGGAGGAATTTTAAATGGCAGAGTTTACAGCAGGTTTAGCGTTCATAATTATTTATTTTGTAGTCATTTTCGGTATTTCCATAACAATGTATTTGTTTGAGGCTTTCGGTATTTACCGAATGGGGCAAAGATTAGGTTTTAAAAACGCTTGGCTTGCATTCGTGCCTATTGCAAATATGTATGCTTTTGGAAAAGTTGCCGAACAGTATGTTAAAAACGATGGCAAACCGTCTGCAAAATTCAGTAAGATTCTTTTAACGCTTAATATAGTTTTATTTGTGTTTGCAATTTTATTTATAGTTGGAATAATTGTAATCGTAATTATTAATATGGGTATGTTTGCGGTTTCAGAAGAATTTGGAGATTCAACTGCCATTTTAACGATGGTTATACCGATTGTGTTGGGATATTTGGTATTTATCGGTCTTGCTATCGCACAAAGCGTGGTTTATTACATAGCCTTGTGGCGTATTTTTGCAATTTTTGATAACAATAATGCTACATTGTTCTTAGTGTTATCAATTTTCATTTCTTTCCTTTATCCGATTTTCTTGTTCGTTTTAAGAAACAAAGAACCGAAACTCACCCCACAGGAAAGATTTAATCAAATTTAAAAAATAGGCGGTCATTTGACCGCCTTATGTTTTTGAGGTTATTATGGACAGAAAATTTATGCAAGAGGCAATCAAGCAAGCAAGAATTGCCTTCGAATTGGGTGAAGTGCCTGTTGGTGCTGTAATTGTTAAAGACGGACAGATTATATCGGTCGGTCATAATTTGCGTGAGCAAAAACAAAATACACTTTCCCATGCTGAGATTGAGGCTATAAATTCCGCTTGCGAAAAACTTGGCAGTTGGAGACTTGACGGATGCGAAATGTATGTAACCCTCGAGCCTTGCCCTATGTGTACGGGTGCGATTATAAATTCAAGAATTAAAACTGTAGTCTTCGGTGCGTTCGATAAAAATATGGGTTGTATGGATAGTATAATCAATTTATGTGACTATCCGTTTAATCACAAAGTCGAAGTTTATGCCGGAATCTGCGAAGACGAATGTCAGCAAATTTTACAGGAGTTTTTCAAAAAATTACGCTAAAAAACGCTCTTTCTCAGCCGATAGAAATTGTCTTCTGTGTAGAGGTATACGAGACAGGTCGAAATAATCGGCTAAAACACAAAATACTGTGTTTTAAGGCTAAAAACCCCCTATTTATAGCGGTTTTTGCTTCAAAAAATCGTCTTTTTTAAGTATTTCAAAGAGGAAAAGCAAAACAAGATACAACGCACAGGAAAAAATGCCGATTACAATCACAAAAACAAAAATATTTATCTTCTTTAAACCTGACAGCAAAAAGTTCAAAATCAGACAAACTGTAAGCGCAATAACAAGCGGTAAAATTATGTGATTTAAAATCTGTATTTTTGCACGGCTAACTTTAATCAGTCTGCCAACATTTAGAACACAGGTTAAAAGATTAGAAAAATACATTATTATTATAAAACCCCAAAGTCCCATTCTTTTAAGCATAACTGAAATTAAAACAATCCTTATGAGCGAATCTGAAATTGCGGTACGGAAAGTGAAGACCTGTTGGTCTAAACCCTTTAATATTCCGTCACAAATACTGTCAAGATACATAAGGGGGACTATTGGCGAAAGGGCTTTAAGCAGAAAACCTACCGAATGGTCCTTATAAAGCAAAAAGCCGATTTCTTCACCCGCAACAAAGAATATTGCTCCAAAAATGAAACCGATAAGGGATGTCATTTTGAGTATTTTTTCACTTGCCGATTTAACCACCCAGTTATGATTTCTTGCCGATGCCTCGGAGATTTCGGGAATCAGTAATGTCGATACGGAATTTAGTATGGTTGAAGGAAAAAACAGTATCGGCAACGCCATACCCTTTATCATACCGAATTGTGATAGCGCATTTTCACTGCCGAAACGGTATTTTGCAAGATTTTTAGGAACTAAAATATTTTCTGCGGTGCGAAGTGCGGTGTTGAGATACCGTCCTGAAGTTATGGGAACGGAAATATGTAAAATCTGTTTAACTATCGGGAATGGCGGTCGGCTTCTGCCTGAAAGTGAATTTAAGTTCCTTTTGTCGAAAAGATAACTTAAATAAAGAACTAAAAATGACAGTATTTCTGCCATACAGTCGCCTAAAATTACCGCAAAACAAGAGGAAGAAAGTCCGCCGTGCGAAAATTTGTTGATTAAAAATAAAATCAGCACAATTCTTATTGCCTGTTCAAAAATTTGTGACAGCGCAGTTGGGGTTATCTTGCGTCTTGCGACAAAATATCCTCTAAGACAGGAGGTTATCCCTATAAACGGAAGTGAAACAGGAAGAATTTTAAGCGCAGGGATTGCACGGGCATCATTTAAAAATCTGTTGGCTATAAATTCTGCTCCAAAATAGAGTATAACCACCGAAACAAATGCAATTATAAGAGTTATTTCTATTGCTCGGCGTAAAATTTTAAGAGTACTTTTCTTACTGCCTAAAGCCAATTCTTCGGCAACAAGGCGTGTTACGGCGGTTGAAGTTCCGCTTATTGCAAAGGTTGTTGCCAACATATAGACAGAAAAGACGAGTTGGTAAAGACCGATACCCTCGCTACCGATTTCTTTCGCAAGCCATACCTTGAAAATAATGCCTACAAACCGCAAAATCAAAGAAGATGCGGTTAATATTAGTGCGTTTTTAATAAATATAGTTTTTTTCAATGTTTTTTCATTCCTTTTACTGTGTATATTTAATTGTATGTCAGACAGTTGCAACAAAATGAAAAAACATATATAATGTAGTTAAAAGGGAAGTGAAAATATGAATTCTCCGTTAGCAGACAGATTAAGACCTCAAAATATCGAAGAAGTCTTCGGGCAAAAGCATTTACTGACAGACGGAAAGGTATTAAGAAGAATTATTGACTCTAAGGATATACCAAATTTGATATTCTACGGTCCGTCGGGTGTTGGTAAGACCACCGTTGCTAATATAATTGCTAAAACAAGCGGTAAAAAACTTTGTTACCTTAATGCTACCACCGCCTCAACTGCCGATATTAAGGAGATTGTTAATACAATCGGTACTATTGAAAGCAGTAACGGAATTTTGCTTTATCTTGACGAGATTCAGTATTTCAACAAAAAACAACAACAGATTTTGTTATCATATATAGAGAACGGCGATATTACGCTGATTGCATCGACCACCGAAAACCCTTATTTCTATGTTTATAATGCAATTTTAAGCCGTTCTACTGTTTTTGAGTTTAAAACACTCTCAAGCGGGGATATTATTTCAGTAATAAATAGGGGAATTGAAGTTTTAAAAACTGAAAATAATTTAAATATTGATATTTCTCCCGAAGATATTAAGAAAATGGCAAGCGCCGCCAATGGTGATGTGCGCCGTGCGCTTAATATGCTTGAACTTTGTGTTTTGACCTGTAGACAGGGTGATGAAGTCAAGGTTTCGCCTGAAACGGTTGAAGAAATACTTTCTTCTAATGCGGTTCGCTATGACCGAGAGGGTGACGAGCATTATGATATTATATCGGCTTATCAGAAATCAATGCGAGGCTCTGACCCGGATGCTGCAATTTATTATTTAGGAAGACTTTTAGCGGCGGGAGACTTGCCGAGCGCTTGCAGAAGACTTTTGGTTTGCGCCAACGAGGATGTGGGGCTTGCTTATCCACAAATAATTTCTGTTGTTAAATCGGCGGTTGATACCGCAATGATGGTAGGACTTCCCGAAGCGAGACTTCCGCTTGCAAATGCGGTGATTCTTGTGGCAACTTCGCCTAAATCTAACTCGGCCCATGATGCTATAAATGCCGCAATGGCTGATATTGAAAGAGGTATCGGCGGAGATATACCACGCCATCTCCAAAACAAACATTTTGATGGCGAGGATGCCGAAATTAAGGGGCAGAATTATAAATATCCGCACGACTATAAACGGCATTATGTAAACCAACAATATCTGCCTGATAATATTAAAAATAAGAAATATTATAAATTCGGTGAAAACAAGACTGAATCCAAGTGTAAAGAGTATTGGGATAAAATTAAAGGGTGAAAAATTTGAAACAAAATACTTTGCCGAAGAAAACTTTACTTTTATGGCAACTTAGGGTTGTTATGTTAACCACGTTGATTGTATCGCTATGTCTGTTTGCTCTTGAAAGATTTGTTTTTATAGGCTCTGTTGCCGTGATAATCAGCGCTTTAGCGCTTTTGCTTGTTGTGTGGTATCTGCCACAGTTTTTTAAATCTTATGAAATTGAATTTAAAGGCGATGCTATTATCATAAATTCGGGTGTTTTTATAAGGATTAGCCACATTATGCCGTATTCCCGTCTTATTTATGCTCAGAGTTTTGCAAGCCCGTTGGCGAGACTTTTTGGGGTTTCGGCGTTGGCGCTTAAAGCCGCCCGAAGTTATGTTTTAATACCTGAAATCAGTAAAGACGATGCACAGTTGATAATTGATTCTCTAACAAAGGAGAAATCAAATGAAAAGAACATTTAAAGCGCACCCGTTAATGATTTTAAAATTCGTCAAGCCGTTTTTGTTTGTATTGCTTTTGCCTGTTATAAAGGGTGTTTTGCAGTATTTAACTAATAAAACGGTTGACGGCGTGTTGGGTTTGGAAATTTTCTTGTTTATGTGTCTTACGGCAATCGGTATTTTGCGGTGGCAGAGTTTCAGTCTTATTTGTAACGAGCAAAACCGAACAGTTACGATTAAAAGCGGTTTTCTTTTTAAAAGAACGGCTAAAATTAATATTGCAAAACTTTCTTCAGTACAGACTACTAAAAGTCCTTTGGATATGATTTTCCGTTCGGTAACATATAAAATTAATACCGAGGCGGGAAATAGCCGAAAATCAGACTTTGAATTTAAGTTGAGCGTAAAGAATAGTAAGATAGTATCTGATTTGCTTTACGGCAAGGGTGAGCCAAAAGCGGTTAAGTTTTCGTTTTTAAAGATTGCCGTTCTTGCGGCAACAACTTCTTCGGCTGCAACGGGTATCCTTATCGGTGTTCCTATAATTAATCGTGCGGGCAATCTTTTGGGCATAGGCCTCAGCGATATGCTGTTAAACGAAATAAACAATCTGTCGCTCAAGGTTAAAACCTATTTTCCGCCGGTGGTAAACGCTATAAGCCTTATAATTTTGTTTTCTTTTTTGATTTCTTTTCTTTATTCGTTTTTTAAATATATAAATTTCAGACTTTATTTGGAAAAAGATAAAATGGAAGTGCGCTCAGGGTTTATTATACGAGCAAGAACTTCTTTCAGAAAATCTGCGGTTAATAACATAAAGGTTGAGCAGACCGTTTTAATGATGCTGTTAAAACGATTTGCTATGAAGGTGAGTGTCGGCGGTTACGGCGATGTTAAGAGTGAATCTCAGGTTATAATACCGCTTGGCAGAAATAAGGAGATTAAGAACAGACTGTCGGAATACTTTCCGTTTTTCCTATCCACCGAAAAGGGTATACATCCAAACCGAAGTAATTTAACAAAAAGCAGATTCCTGTTTTGGCCCGCAATATATTTTATTGGTGTGTCTTTGTTGGCAATTTGGTCTTCACAGCGTTTTGAAGACTTAACAAGGTTTATACTATTTTTAACGGCAGTTTTATGTTCGGTAGTGGTCTGTTATGCTTATGTTTGCCTTTTTGAATACAATAAAGGCAGAGTTGCTTTTGGAGACAGTATTTTCGCAAGAAGTAACAAAGGATTGAGAACCTATGAACTCTACTGCCCGAAAGAGAATATCGGTGAAATAAAACTTATAAGATTTCCCACAGATTATTTATATAAGACCTGTAGAATAAAGATATCTGTAAGGAGCGAGAATGCGGATAGTATCCGTGTAAGGCATCTTGACTATCAAAAAGTAAAAGACGAAGTATATAAATGCTTTAATATTGAATAAAAATCCATAAACCACACAAAATACTAAAAAATGTTTCACGTGAAACATCGGAGTGTGATTTATGGATTTGTTTTTAAACTGTTTAAAAGCCTTTGCGGTGGGTGGTGCAATATGTGTTATAGGTCAATTACTGATTGACTGCACAAAATTAACCCCCGCAAGAATTTTGGTTTCGTTTGTAGTAAGCGGTGTGATTCTAACAGGCATCGGCGTTTATGAACCGCTTGTCAGATTTGCGGGCGCAGGTGCAACTGTTCCGCTTACGGGGTTTGGTTATAGCCTTGCAAAAGGTGTTCAGTTTGCGGTGACAGAGTACGGAATAATCGGTGCGTTGGCGGGCGGACTGACGGCAACCGCAACAGGAATTGCGGCATCTGTCTTTTTTGGATATTTGTTTGCGTTGTTGGTTAAGCCTGACGATAAAACTTAAAATTTTGCCGAAAGTTTTCTTTCGGCATTTTTTTGTTTACATTCAACCGCCATTTTGGTATAATTGTAAAAGAAAATAATGTTTCACGTGAAACATACATATATGAGGAGAAAAGATTATGGGAAAAATAATCTCCATTGTTAATCAAAAGGGTGGCGTTGGAAAGACAACAACTTCGGTAAACTTGGCAGCAGCAATAGGAATTGCCGGCAAAAAGGTTTTGCTTGTAGATGCAGACCCTCAAGGTAATACCACAAGCGGTTATGGTATAAATAAAAAAACAGTTACCGTTTCGTCTTATGAATTGCTTATCGGCAACGGCAAAATTGAAGATGCAATAATAAATACCGATTATAGGAATGTTGATGTTGTGCCTGCTTCAATGGATTTGGCGGCGGCTGAGGTCGATTTGATTGAAATTGAGCGCCGTGAGGCTCAACTTAAAATGGCTCTTGCCTGTGTTAGAGAGAAATATGATTACATATTTATTGATTGTCCTCCGTCTTTGGGACTTATAACAATTAATGCTCTCAATGCAAGCGATACAGTCCTTGTGCCGATACAGTGTGAGTATTTTGCCTTGGAGGGACTTTCTCAACTAATGGCAACTGTCCGTCAGGTTAAAAGGCTTTATAACTCAACCCTTGAAATTGAGGGAATAGTGCTTACTATGTTTGATGGCAGACTGAATCTTACAGGACAGGTTGTTGCAGAGATTAAAAAATATTTTGCAGATAAACTTTATAAAACAGTCATACCACGTGCGGTAAGACTTTCGGAGGCGCCAAGTTTCGGTATGCCTATTCAGTATTACGATAAGCGTTCAAAGGGCAGTGATGCTTACAATGCGCTTGGTAAAGAATTTTTGAAGAAAAACAGGAGGGTATAAAATGGCTGTTAAAAAAGGCGGTCTCGGCAGAGGTCTTGATTCATTGTTTAACGAAAATGCCACCGATGCAGGTGGAATAATTACAGTAAACCTTAATGATATAGAACCGAATAGAAAGCAACCCCGTAAAGATTTTGATGAAGATGCTTTGCAAGAGTTGTCTGAAAGTATATCTGAACACGGTTTAATACAACCTATTGTGGTTAAACCTACAACAAACGGCAGATATAGTATAATTGCGGGTGAAAGACGTTGGCGTGCCTGCAGAATGGCAGGTCTTTATGAAGTTCCTGTTATTATTAAGGATGCTGACGAACAGGAACTTATGGAATTGGCGCTCATAGAAAATCTTCAGCGTGAAGACCTTAATGCTGTTGAAGAAGCGCTTGGCTACCGTTCTTTGATAGATGCTTTTGGGCTAACTCAGGAAGAGGTTGCCAAAAGAATGGGCAAGTCTCGTGTTGCAGTAACCAATGCGCTTCGTTTGCTTAATCTTAATGATGATGAATTGCAAGCATTGAGAGTTGGCGTTATCTCGGCAGGACATGCAAGGGCGCTTTTGTCGGTTGAAGATACAGAACTTCGCAACAAAATGTTTGAGGCTGCAACCAACGGTGCTTCTGTTCGTGAACTTGAAAAAATGGCAAAGACAGCCAAAAAGAGTGCATCTTCAAAGAAACCGCAAAAGAATAATTTTTACAGCGAAGTGGAACTGTCGCTTAAAAATGAACTTCACCGCAAGGTTAATATAGTATCAACAGGTAACGGCAAAGGAAAAATGACTATCGAATTTTTCAGCGACGAGGAACTTTCTGAGTTCGCTCGAAAATTAGCGGATTAGAATATGACTAAAAGACTTAAAAAAATTCTGCCTTGCAGACATTTTAGACGCAGACCACCTCCAATTAAATAATGAGAACATAATATTCATTATTTAAGAGGTGTAAAAAATGTATTATATATTTTCAATTTTGGCTCTGCTTTGTTGGAGTGGCTCTGACCTGTTTTCAAAAATGGGAACAAGAGAAAAGGATAAAAACAGTCATTGGAAAGTTGTGTTCGCCGTTGGCCTTATAATGGGAATTCATTTCTTCATTACACTTATCGGCGGTGCAATAATTGATAATACGGTAGGCGTTGACGGTGTTCACAAAATAGTTGCAAGCCTGTTTTACACAGACTTTAAGCTTATTGATTTTGTTAATTACTTACCTGTTGCAGGGCTATACATATTAGCAATGGTTTTAGGTTATATCGGTCTTCGCTATATTGAACTTTCTATTTCTTCCCCAATTTGCAATTCTTCGGGCGCACTGGCGTTTCTTTTGTGCCTTATTTTTGGTATCTTCTCAACCGAGGATATCACCGCAACAACTATTATCGGCATTTTGATGATAACAGTTGGCATTGTTGCTTTAGGATTTGTTGAACAGAGAGAAGATGAAGAGGTTAGAAAAGCAAGACAGGAAAGAGCAAACCGTAAGTATGCTAAAAGCATATTGGCGTTCTTGCTGCCAATTTCCTACCTTATAATAGATGCTTTGGGTACCGCAGGCGACGAGTTTATTTTTGCTAACTCTGATATCACAGATTATGCTGCAAATTCCGCATTCGAACTAACATTCTTTATTCTGGCTGTTTTTGCGTTTGTTTGGCTTAAATTTGTCAAGAAAGATGTTATTTTCAAAGGAAACAGGAATTTGTTCTTCGGGGGACTTTGTGAAACTGTAGGTCAGGTGTTCTATATGGCAGTTATGTTCAGTGATTTTTCTGCAGGTATGGTAATCATCTCGGCTTACTGTGCAATTTCAGTTCTTTGGAGCAGAATATTCCTGAAAGAAAAAATGTCTTGGAAACATTATGCAGTTATCGCTCTTGTAATTGCGGGTATAGTGATTTTAGGTTAAATTTTTAAAACACAAATATATAATATACCGTTGCAACCAAGGTTTTGCCGAATAAAAGAAGAGACGCTCACTTTTGTGGGCGTCTTGTCTATTTGTACGGATTTGGGTTGTCAGTGAGATATAATATATAATCGGTGCTTGTTTTATAAAATTTTGCTAAAGTTGCCAAGGCTTCTACGGGGAGATTCAGTTTGCCCGATTCATAGTCAGAATAGGTCGATTGATGTATATTAAGAAAATTTGCAATATCACTTTGGGTTAAATCACGGTCTTCCCGCAAATCACGAATTCGTGTTTTCATAATTACCACCTCGCATAGATTATCGCATATCGGAAAATCCCATATTGACTTTTATGGCAAAATCCCATAAAATTAGTGCGAGGTGATATCATGTTATATTTATGTTACAAATGCTATAAAAAAATTTACAATAATAATATAACCAAAGAGTCAGCCGAGTTGTCTGCTATAAAGTTAATTTGCCAATGTTGCGGTAAAAAAAGAAATATTGTTGTTAATATAAGAAAGAATACAGAAAGAAATGACAATGTTTTTTCGCTTTGAAATGTGTCTATATATATGTACGAACCCAATATATTGTGCTTGAAAAACAAATTAAAAATTTTTTAAAAAAAGTTTAAAAAAAGTGTTGACAAAGCCCTTGTGATGTGGTAATATAATCGAGCGCCCTAAAAAGCGGGGTGCAAAACGGACCTTGAAAATTAAACAACGACAATAATAAGGACCCGACAATTCTCGAGAGAAATTGAGAGAAAAGTTAAGTACTTTAAAAGTATTGAAGGACA
>JAZRMI010000004.1:0-25365 GCA_045647405.1 Acutalibacteraceae bacterium
CGTTGCCATACACCAGGTAGCCATATTGCTTTACCCTCTTGAAGAGACGGTTTTACATCAATTATACGCTGATTTGAAGAACCTCTGAAAAGCAAATCAAGACTTTTCAATTCTTCAACAAATTTTCCGTCAACCAAAACATCTATAAGCGAAAGATTTTTCAAAACAAGTTCGCTGTCACCAACTGTGCCTTTGAGAAGTTGTTTTTCAAAATCAAAACCCGTATAACACCAAACATTTTTATTTGGCAGTTTTTGCTTTATTGCGCTTAAAATTTTATTAACGCCCTCTTGGTTTTCAGGCTCAAAAGGTTCTCCGCCAAGCAAAGAAAAACCCTCGATATAATCTTTATCAAGCGCATCGAGTAATTCTTGCAAAGTATCGTCGGTAAAAGGCTGTCCGTAACTGAAATCCCATGCTTCGCTATTGAAACAGTTTTTGCATTTGTGACGGCAACCGCTCACAAAAAGCGATACCCTAACCCCTGGTCCGTTTGCGATATCGAACTTTTTTATTGTTGCATAATTCATTGTTTAATCCTTTAAAATAATCTCTGCATTAAAGCAATGCAGAGATTAAAATTTTATAAATGCAGTACTCTTTCCTTAATTTCCTGTGTTCTGCCTTGGTTCCAGAACTGAGTGCCGATATAACCGCAAGTACGCCTTGCAACATTGAGTTTATCTTGGTCGGTATTACCGCAGTTAGGGCATTTCCAAACAAGTTTTCCGTGTGCATCTTCTTCTACTGCGATTTCACCGTCAAATCCACATTCGTGGCAGAAGTCACTCTTAGTATTAAGTTCAGCATACATAATATTATCATAAATAAACTGCATAACCGAAAGTACAGCCTCAATGTTATTTTGCATATTAGGTACTTCCACATAAGAGATAGCGCCGCCCGGTGACAATGCCTGAAATTTTGCTTCCAAAGCCAACTTATCAAATGCATCAATATCTTCTGTAACGTGTACGTGATAACTATTTGTTATATAGTTTTTATCTGTAACACCCGGCACTTTACCAAAACGCTTTTGCAAACATTTTGCAAACTTATAGGTTGTGCTTTCAAGCGGAGTTCCGTAAAGCGAATAATCTATATTCTCTGCCGCTTTCCACTTTGCTGTGTATTCATTGAGTTTACGCATCACTTCAAGACCGAACTCCTCACCCGCTTTTTCGGTGAGTTTCTTTCCTGTCATACTGTAAACACATTCCCAAAGACCTGCATAACCGAGAGACAGTGTAGAATATCCGCCGTGTAAATACTTATCAATGGTTTCGCCTTTTTTGAGACGAAGTAATGCACCGTACTGCCAAAGTATAGGAGCAGCATCTGAAACTGTGCCTGTAAGTCTTTCGTGTCTTGCCTGTAAAGCGCTATGGCAGAGTTCCATTCTTGCATCAAATATCTGCCAGAATTTATCCATATCCTTATCAGCGGATAGACCGATATCAACAAGGTTTACGGTTACAACACCCTGATTAAAACGTCCGTAATACTTCGGTTTGCCGTTTTCGTCAACAAAAGGGGTCAAGAAACTGCGGCAACCCATACAGGTGTAACAATGTCCCTCACCGTTTTTATCAATTTTATTCTGAAGCATAACCTTTTCAGAAATATAGTCAGGTACCATTCTCTTTGCGGTACATTTAGCAGCAAGTTTAGTTAAATACCAATATTTACTGTCTTCTTTGATGTTATCTTCTTCAAGAACATAGATAAGTTTCGGGAATGCAGGTGTAACCCAAACACCTTTTTCGTTTTTAACGCCTTGATAACGCTGTCTCAAAACTTCTTCTATAATAAGTGCTAAGTCTTTCTTTTCCTGTTCATCCTTAGCCTCGTTAAGATACATAAACACAGTAACAAAAGGAGCCTGACCGTTAGTAGTCATAAGGGTAACAACTTGATACTGTATCATCTGAACACCCTTGCGAACTTCTTTCAAAAGACGTTTTTCGGTAATTTCCAATAACTTTTCTTCAGGAAGATTTACGCCTGCTTCAGTAGTTTCAGTCACAACTTCTTTGTAAATCTTCTTACGGCTGATATCAACGAATGGTGCTAAATGGGTAAGGCTGATACTCTGTCCGCCATACTGACAGGAAGCAACCTGAGCGATAATCTGTGTAGCGATATTACAAGCAGTCGAAAAACTGTGAGGTCTTTCAATCAAAGTTCCGCTTATAACTGTTCCGTTTTGAAGCATATCTTCAAGGTTTACAAGGTCACAGTTATGCATATGCTGAGCAAAATAGTCAGCATCGTGGAAGTGAATAAGTCCACGCTCGTGTGCATCAACAATTTCAGGGCTCAACAAAATACGCTTGGTGATGTCCTTGCTCACTTCACCCGCCATATAGTCACGCTGAACACTGTTTACAGTTGGATTTTTATTGGAATTTTCCTGTTTAACTTCTTCGTTATTGCATTCAATAAGGCTTAAAATCTGTTCGTCAGTTGTGTTAGCCTTTCTTACTAATGCACGATTATAACGGTATGTAATATAGCGCCTTGCAACATCAAAAGCACGCTGATTCATAATTTGGTCTTCTACCATATCTTGTATTTCTTCAACGCTTAAAGAACGATTGATATTAGCAGCCGCACTTTCAACATCTTCTGCAATACGCTTTATTTGAATTTCGCTCATTCTCTGACTGGGCACAACGCTCTCGTTAGCCTTTGTAACTGCCACTATAATCTTTTTCGGGTCGAAGGTTACTTCCGCACCGCTTCTTTTGATGATTTTCATAATATTACCTCTTGAAATTAGTTATTTTTAATAAAATTGTATATACTCACAAACACAATATATTGTAATACCGCAATTTATTATACCACAAATTATTGGAATTTCAATAGTTTTTTTAAAATTATTGAAAATTATTTTTTAAACCCCTCGCCTAAGATTTCGCCCGCTTCTGCAACTACGATAAAAGCGCTATCATCGCTTTGTCTTGCGGTTTCATAAACCAAGTGAACTTCATCGCGCCTGACAGTACACATTATCATCTTTTTATTTTGATTGGAATATCCGCCCACAACATCAATAATTGTAACCCCTCTTTTTATTTCCTGCATTATGTGAGACACAATATCTTGTGTTTTATCAGTTATGATATAAACTATCTTTCCTTTATCCGCACCGTATAACATTAAATCCATAACCCGTGAAGAAGTATACAGTGACACAACCGAGTAAAGTGCGCTTTGAGTGTTCTTATAAACAAGTGCCGAAAGTGCAACTACCACAGCATCAACAAGCAACATAAGTTTGCCGACGCTTATATGAGGGAATCTTCGGTTTATAAGTTTTGCTATTATATCCACTCCCCCCGTAGTTCCTCCTCGAAGCATTATGATACTTATACCCATTCCCATTAAAATTCCGCCGAAAACCGATGCCAGAATTAAATCTATCTGCACTGCCTTTAAAAGAACCTTGAAAATATCCAATAATATAGACACTATTACCGTTGCAATAGCAGTTTTAATTATGAAATACTTGCCAAATTTTAAAAATCCCAAAATTAAAAGCGGAATATTTAAAATAAAAACAACAGTTCCTATAGGCAACGAGAACAAATAGTTTAATAGGGTTGCAATACCCGTAATACCGCCGGGGGAAATTTCATTGGCAGACAAAAACATAATAACCGCAACAGAATATACACAACTTCCTATTATATAATAAACCAAATCAATTAAAAACTGTTTCGTTTTCATAATATCACCTAAAAAATAAAGGGTACACTTTAAAGTGTACCCAAAGTTTCATTCCATATTATATCAAACAGTTCTTTTGCACGCTCATTCTGTCCCGAAAGATAAAGAAAACCAAACAAAGTTTCAAGTCCTGTTGCGGTATGGTATTCACCGCCTGTTGAATTTTTAGGGACATTGCCTGTGTGAAAATTGCGCCCTCTTTTAAATACGGAAACTTCTTTTTCAGAAAGTTTATCTTCTATAAGTTTAAAAGCGTCCGCCTGGGCGGTGGCATTTACAAGTTTTACTGACAGTTTGTGAAGTTCGCCCGAGGGTCTGTTCACTTCTGCCAGATAGGTTCGAGTATAAAGTCCGTAAACCGCATCGCCCACAAACGCCAAAACCGAGGGACTTAACAAATTTGGATTATCCATATTTTTTCTCCCTACGGCACATAGTCAAATTCAATGTCAAGAACATTAACTGTATCACCCTCAGCAACCCCTGCATCTTCAAGTGCATCAATTATTCCGCATTCACGGATTACACGCTCGAAATATTGCAAAGACTCATAATCATCAGGGTCAACACGGTTCATAACATCCATAAGCCAATCGCAATCCTCAACATAGAAAATTCCGTTTGCTTTACGGACTGTAAAGTCACGATTGTTCTTCTTGATTTCAATTTCGGGTTTCGGCTCAGCCTCAAACTTCTTTATAGGCGGCAGTTTAGCAAGTTCGCTTGCCACAAAGTTAATAAGTTCACCCGTACCCTCAGCAATAGCCGCCATAACCGGAAAGAACTTAAATCCTTTTTCTTCAAAATATTTAGAAACTCGTTCAACCTCTTCATCAGTTGTAAGGTCGCATTTATTCCCAACAACAATTTGCGGTCTTTCGGATAATTCACTGCTGAAAACCGAAAGTTCATAGTTGATTTTTTCAAAATCTTCTATCGGGTCTCTACCTTCACTGCCTGAAATATCAATAACATGAAGAAGCAGTCGGCAACGCTCAACATGGCGCAAAAACTCATGACCGAGTCCAACGCCCTCACCTGCACCCTCAATAAGACCGGGGATATCCGCCATAACAAACGAACTGCCCTCACCCATTCTCACAACACCTAAAACAGGGGTTAATGTGGTAAAATGGTAGTTTGCGATTTTTGGCTTTGCCTCGCTGACAACCGAGACCAAAGTAGACTTGCCAACGTTAGGAAATCCTATAAGGCCCACATCTGCCAATAATTTTAGTTCAAGCGTTACATCAAGTTCTTCACCGGGGTTACCGCTTTTAGCAAAACGGGGTACCTGTCTTGTGGCAGTAGCAAAATGTTGGTTTCCCCAACCGCCGTTACCGCCTTTTGCTATTACAACGGGCTCATCGTCCGAAATATCAGCAATAATTCTGCCAGTCTCAGCATCTTTAACCAAAGTGCCCACAGGCACACTTATAACCAAATTCGGCGCACTCTTACCTGTACACCGTGAAGCACCGCCGTTGTGACCGCTCTCGGCTGCATATTTTCTTTTATATCTGAAATCAGCAAGAGTGGACAAATTGCTATCCGCTTTAAAGACAATGTCTCCGCCCTTACCGCCGTCACCGCCGTCAGGTCCGCCTGCCGCTACATATTTTTCCCTATGGAAAGATACCGCTCCGTCGCCGCCTTTACCTGCTTTCAGATGTATCTTCGCTATATCAACAAACATCTACTGTTCCTCTTCAAATTCTTCAGAAAATTCACCGTCAAACTCTGGTTCCGACTCCAAAAATTCATTGTAAAGCGCCTGCGCTTTTTCAAAATCCTTTTTATCAACAAATATTTCTTCGGCTGCAAATCCGCCGCCGAATACCACCTTCATACTGGTGTCCGACTCATTGCTTGACGAAAATACTATCTTATTTTCCATTAGTATATCCTTGAAAATCTCTGCTGATACAACATCCTCAATGGTTGCAAGAAAAACAGGTTCAATCTGTATTTCTTCACTTACATCCTCTTGTGGCTGATTAGTTAAATCCGCACCGCAAATGGGACAAAGTTCCGCATTGTCCTCACACTCAAAATTACATACATGACAGTTTTTCATAGTGAATCTCCTTTCAAGGTATTAAAAAAATAAATCCGAACGCCTGTTAAAGCCTTCGGATTTGATTAATTATTGCTCAACAGCGTAAATGCTTACTTGTTTACGGTCTCTGCCAACTCTTTCAAATTTAACCTTACCGTCGATAAGGGCAAATAAAGTATCGTCAGAACCACGGCCTACGTTGTTACCGGGATGAATGTGTGTTCCTCTTTGACGAACAAGAATATTACCGGCAAGAACAAACTGACCGTCAGTACGTTTAACACCAAGACGCTTGGACTCACTGTCACGGCCGTTCTTTGTAGAACCAACACCCTTTTTATGAGCGAATAACTGAATGTTAATCTTTAACATTTTTTGCACCTCCATAAATGTGTATATTGTTGCTATATTGTTCGGAAAGTTCTGATAAATGAAGTTTTAAACCTTTTAGCACCTTTACAGAAGCATCGCTTGGATTTTTCACACTAAAAAACATCCTTGCGTCATCAACCTCTGCCTTTGCGCTATCGCCAATAACTTCAGTTATAGTGTTTGCTGTCATATAAGCGGCACTTGATACCGCAGCGCAAACAATTTTTCCGATACTGTCATCACAGTCTTGCGAACTGTGACCGCTGATTTCAAAGCCATAAATACTTTTGCTATCAGCCAGAAATTTTACACTCGTCATACCGATTAACCGATTTCAGTAATCTGTACTTTAGTGTAAGGTTGTCTGTGGCCCATTTTACGAGCGCTGCCTTTCTTGGGTTTGTAAGTGAAGACAGTAATCTTCTTGCCTTTACCGTTCTTTAAAACGGTACCCTTAACGAAAGCATCCTTAACATAAGGCTTACCAACCTTTAATGTTCTGTTGTTTACAGCAACAACCTTGTCGAAGGTAACTTCTTCGTCAACCTGAGCGTCAAGCTTTTCAATGTAGATTACATCGCCGTTCTGAACACGGTATTGCTTTCCGCCTGTTTCAATAATTGCGTACATTTTTTACACCTGCCATTTATACAGTCTCGCTACCTTAGGCGTGCGCCAAAAGCGCAACTTTAAAAAGCCCACAATATGCGGCTTACACATTTTACCACACAGAAAACATTTTGTCAAGCAAAAAAAGTTCACTTTTTGTTAGTTAATTAATTGACATACATATAATAATTATAGTATAATTTATTAAGTATGCCAAGGAGTGAAAAATTATGATAGATACAGCTGTAAAAAAATTAGTTTGCTACGGTATGGAAAAACAACTCTTTTGTGAGCGTGACAGAATATTCGTGACAAACCAAATTTTAGAAATATTAAATCTTGACAGTTTTGAATGTGAAGAAGATTTCACTAATATAAATTTAGAAGAAACTTTGAAAGAACTGCTTGATTTTGCAGTTGAAAGTGGTTTAATTGAAAACACCATAACCGAAAGAGATTTGTTTGACACAAAACTTATGGCGGCTATGATGCCAAGACCGAGCGAAGTTACAGACAAATTTAATGAACTCTATAAAGTTTCCCCAAAAGCCGCAACCGATTATTTTTACACCTTGAGTTGTGACAGCGATTACATAAGACGCTACCGCATTCAAAAGGATGTTAAATGGATAACAAAAAACCGAATACGGCGACCTTGATATTACTATCAACCTTTCAAAGCCTGAAAAAGACCCAAAAGCCATTGCGGCGGCGAAAAACACAAAGCAAGCGGGATATCCAAAATGTATGCTTTGCCGAGAATGTGAGGGGTATGCCGGCAGAATCAATTTCCCTGCACGCCAAAACCACAGGGTTATCCCGATAACAATAAACGATACTGACTGGTGTTTACAGTATTCACCCTATGTTTACTATAATGAGCATTGTATCGTTTTTAATGCTAAGCATACACCTATGGCAATAAATACTGCCACCTTCAAAAAACTTTTGGATTTTGTGAAACAGTTCCCTCATTACTTTGTGGGTTCTAATGCAGACCTGCCAATCGTTGGCGGTTCTATTTTAAGCCACGACCACTTCCAAGGCGGTAATTATACCTTTGCTATGGCAAAAGCACCAATCGCAAACAAAATCACATTTAAAGGTTTTGAAGATATTAAAGCAGGCATTGTTAAATGGCCGATGTCGGTTATAAGAATCAGCAGTAAAGATTCCAACCGCCTCATTGCCCTTGCAGATAAAATTCTTTCCGCTTGGCGTGGCTATACCGACGAGAGTGCCTTTGTGTTTGCTGAAACCGACGGTGAACCTCACAACACAATCACACCTATCGCCCGCAAGAACGGCGATATGTTTGAACTTGACCTTGTGCTTCGTAATAATATCACAACCGAAGAACATCCTATGGGCGTTTATCATCCTCACGCAGAACTTCACCACATTAAAAAAGAAAATATCGGTCTTATTGAAGTTATGGGACTTGCAGTTCTTCCTGCCCGACTTAAAGATGAAATGACACTTCTTAAAAAAGCAATGCTTTCCGGAGAAGATATTTCTAAAAATGAAGTTCTTGAAAAACATGCCGACTGGGCAAACGAAATCAAAACAAAATATAATGATATAAATTCCGAAAATATTGACAAAATAATTGAAGATGAAATCGGAATCGTATTTTCAAAAGTTCTTGAGCACGCCGGTGTGTTTAAAAACACAGACGACTTTATGCGCTTTATAAGGAGCACCTATTAATGTTTATAACTGTTGCAACCCAAGTTGCCATTCTTTTAATTTTGATTTTAGTTGGCTTTGTTGCTGCTAAAACCCATTTGCTTAACGATAACGGCGTTAAAAATATGACCGACTTTGTTTTAATGCTGGTAACCCCTTGCGTTATTATAAAATCTTTTATAAGGGAATTTAACCCCGCCGTACTCAAAAATTTGCTTATCAGTTTTTTAATAACCATACTTGTTCATATCTTTTTTATAATAGCAAGCAAACTTTTACTTCATTCTAAAGATATTTCAAGACAAAAAGTTTTGCAGTTTGGTGTTATTTTTTCTAATTGTGGTTATATGTCTATCCCATTATTACAGTCAATTTTAGGTGATGACGGCGTATTTTACGGTTCTTCATATATTGCGGTGTTTAATGTGTTTATATGGAGTTACGGCTTAATTCTTATGAGCGGTAACAAAAAGAGCATAAACCCCAAAAAACTGATTTTAAACCCAGGCATAATCGGTATCACAATTAGCCTTATAATCTTCTTATGCTCTATCCCGATTCCAAAAATCATATATGAACCCATATCCCATATAGCATATCTCAACACCCCTGTTCCTATGATTATCATAGGCTACCATTTAGCAAGTAGTAATCTTCTAAAAGGACTTAAAGATATAAAATGCCTTTTCGCAATCCTTTTAAGATTATTTATCTTACCGCTTGTTGTTTTATTTGCAATGTATCTATGCGGTATAAGAGGTACGATTCTTTTGGCGCTTACCATTTGCAGTTGCGCACCAACCGCCGCTATCACAACAATGTTTTCTTCAAAATACGGTGCTGATACAGAACTTTCTGTAACGCTTGTTTCTCTAAGCACTATACTTTCGCTTGCCAGTATGCCGATTATTGTCACCTTGGCGCAATATTTAACAAAATAAATATTAGGAATGAATATGCTAATTACTGATATAATCATTAAAAAACGCAATCATCAGGAACTCACAAAACAAGAAATAGATTTCTTTATATCATCCGTCACCGACGGAAGTTTACCCGACTATCAGATATCCGCTTTGCTTATGGCAATAGTTATTAACGGTATGACAGAACAAGAAACTTTAAACCTTACGCTTGCTATGGCGAAAAGCGGTGATATGCTCGATTTATCGGAATTAGGCGACAAAACTGCCGACAAACACAGTACAGGCGGTGTGGGCGATAAAACCACTTTAGTTGTAGCGCCGATAGTTGCCGCTCTCGGTTGTAATGTTGCTAAAATGTCTGGCAGAGGGCTTGGTCATACAGGCGGAACTGTTGATAAATTAGAGTCTATTGACGGTTATAAAACTTCTGTTTCTTCGAAAGAGTTTATAAATACTGCAAAACAAATTAATATATGCCTTGTCGGGCAAAGCGGCAACTTTGCTCCTGCTGATAAAAGACTTTACGCTCTGCGTGATGTGACAGGGACTGTCGAAAGTATTCCGCTTATTGCATCAAGTATTATGAGCAAAAAGTTAGCCGCAGGCGCTAAAAATATCGTTCTTGATGTTAAATACGGAAACGGTGCATTTATGAAAACAAAAAAAGATGCCGTTTCTTTAGCAAAAGCAATGGTTAAAATCGGTAAAGGCGCAAATAGAAATGTTATTGCCCTTATTACTGATATGAACTGCCCTCTCGGTAAAGCAGTGGGTAATAATTTAGAAGTAATCGAGGCAATAGAACTATTAAAAGGCAACGGCGACCCCGAACTTTTGGAACTTTGCCGTCACCTTGCGGCTAATATGTATAAACTTTGCACCAATACCCCTTATAAAGAATGTCTTTCGGCAGTTGACGAGGTCTTAAACAATGGCTCTGCTTTTTCAAAGTTCTGTGATTTGGTTTCATTACAGGGCGGAAACACAAAACTTTTAACAGGCGAAGAAAACTTCGAAAAAGCCGAATTTGAAAAAGATATTTTCGCAGATAATGAGGGCTTTATATCAGAAATTAATTGTTATAACGTCGGCAAATCTGCCTGCCTTTGCGGTGCAGGGCGTGAAACCTTAGACGATGTTATTGATATGTCGGCAGGGATTATTCTCAATAAAAAAATCGGTGACTTTGTTAATAAAGGCGATAAAATCGCCACCCTTTACGGAAATAAAGAAAAAATCAAAAAAGCCGAGGATATGCTTTTTAAAGCCTTTAATATCTCTGCAAACAAACCTAAACCCAAAAAACTTATTTATAAAATTATTGAGTGATAATATGAGTATAACCAAAAAGCCAAAATACATCAAAGAACCAACACCGCTTCAATGCGGACAGGCAGTTCTTGCAATGCTTGCTGATGTGAGTGCTGATAATATTGTTAATCTTCTCAGTAATCAAAAAGAAACAACCTTAAAAGAAATGTTTTTCACTTTGGATTATTACTCAATTAAATATATAAAGGAAAGAAAAGCAGTATCTTCAAAAGAAGAACTGCCAAAAATCGCAATATTAAGTCTTGAAACACCTCGTTGTTGGCATTGGTCGTTATATTTTGACGGTGTGTTTTACGACCCTGAACACGGTATATTAAATGATTTTCCGACATGTAATAGGAAATATTATTGGGAAATTTTAAAATAAAGAAAATTAGACGGAGGAAGTATGTTAGAACTAAAGAATATTTCTTTTTCTGCCGAAAGTGAAAACGGCACAAAACAAATACTCAAAAATATTAATCTTAAATTAGATAACGGTTTTGTTGTTATAACAGGACCTAACGGTGGCGGTAAATCCACGCTTGCTAAAATAATTGCAGGTATAATCACCCCCACCGAGGGACAGATTTTACTTGACGGTGAAGATATTACTAACCTTTCAATAACCGAGCGTGCAAAAAAAGGAATCAGTTTTGCATTCCAGCAACCCGTTCGCTTTAAAGGAATTACCGTTCACGATTTAATAAGCCTTGCGGCAGGCAAAGATATAAGCGTTAATGATGCTTGCGGTTATCTGTCACAAGTGGGGCTGTGTGCACGGGATTACATTAACCGTGAAGTCAACGCTTCCCTTTCAGGCGGTGAACTTAAAAGAATTGAGATTGCCACTGTTTTAGCACGCTCAACAAAGGTTTCCTTATTTGACGAGCCTGAGGCCGGTATTGACCTATGGAGTTTTAATAACCTTATTAAAGTTTTCGAAAAAATGCACGACACTCTGGGCGGTTTGATTATGATAATCTCTCACCAAGAGCGCATTTTGAATATTGCCGACAAAATTATTGTGGTAGCAAACGGCTCTGTTAAAGAGCAAGGCGAAAAACAGGATATTTTACCGAATCTTTTAGGTAAGGCAGATATTGCCTGTAAAGTGCTTACTGCAAACTGTGAGGAGGCGTAATGATGAACAATACTGAATTAGACCTTTTAAAAATGATTGCAGATATTGAGGGCACCCCCTCGGGCGCTTATAATATCAGAGCAAACGGAGCGCTTTCCTCTCGTCAGGTAACAGAAAACATTGATATTCACGAGAAAAAAGACTCACAGGGAATTGAAATTGTTATAAAACCCAACACAAAAAACGAAACTGTGCATATCCCTGTCATCATAAGCGAGAGCGGACTCACCGAAATGGTTTATAACGATTTCATAGTAGGTGACAACTGTGATGTTACGATAGTTGCAGGTTGCGGTATCCACAACTGCGGAAGCGAAGAATCACGCCACGACGGTATACATTCATTCTTTATCGGAAAGAATGCCAAGGTTAAATATGTTGAAAAACACGTGGGTGACGGCGATGGAAACGGCGAGCGCAATATGAATCCCACAACCGTTATCAATATTGCTGAGGGCGGTTATATGGAAATGGAAACCACCCAAATCAAAGGTATTGACTCCACCAAGCGTATAACCAAAGCCCGCCTTTCAGATAACGCAACCCTCGTTGTTCACGAAAAGTTAATGACACACGGAAAACAATATGCCGAGACCGATTTCACAGTTGATTTAGACGGTGAAAACTCAAGTGCAAATGTTGTTTCACGCTCGGTTGCAAAGGATACGTCAAGTCAATTATTCTTATCCAAAATCAACGGAAACAATATCTGTAACGGTCATACTGAATGTGATGCTATCATTATGGATTCGGCGCACGTTTCAGCAATACCGCAAATTACCGCTAATCACATTGATGCGTCATTGATACACGAGGCGGCAATAGGAAAAATTGCAGGCGAACAACTTATAAAACTTATGACTTTAGGTCTTTCCGAACAAGAAGCCGAAGAACAAATTGTAAACGGATTCTTAAAATAGGTATAAAAAAACTCCCTTTTCAAAAGGGAGTTTTAATTTTTATTTAATTATTTTACCATACCGGCAACTTCAGCAGCAAAATCATCTACACGCTTTTCAATGCCTTCGCCCTTTTCAAAACGAACGAATGAAAC
The DNA here is from genome assembly GCA_045647405.1 of Acutalibacteraceae bacterium. Classification (GTDB taxonomy): domain Bacteria; phylum Bacillota; class Clostridia; order Oscillospirales; family Acutalibacteraceae; genus UBA737. The sequence continues at coordinate 12,900 of JAZRMI010000004.1, forward strand.
AAGTTTGATTTCTGCGCCAAGTTCTTTAGCGGTGTTTTCAAGATACTTACCAACAGTAACATCACCGTCGATAACAAACTGCTGTTCAACAAGGCAGTTTTCTTTATAGTATTTACCGATTTTGCCCTCAACAATTTTGCCGAGAACAGCATCAGGCTTGCCTGCCATTTTAGGATCTTCTTTCATCTGAGCGATAAGAATTTCCTTTTCTTTATCAATAACTGATGCAGGAACAGATGCTGAGTCCAAATAACCGGGGTTCATAGCAGCAATCTGCATTGCGATGTTTTTACCAGCGGCTACCAATTCAGCATTGTCAGCAGCCAAAGCGGTGTCAAAGTTTACAAGAACACCAATTTTACCGCCTGCGTGAACATAAGATACAACCTTACCTTCAAAGCGTTCAAAACGGCGAACTTTAATGTTTTCACGAATAGCCAAGAACAATTCCTGAACTTTTTCTTCAACAGTCTGACCGTCTTTCTTGCAAGCAAGAAGAGCGTCAACATCAGAAGGTTTTTGTTCAGCAACGATTTGAGCGATTTCATTAGCAAGTGCTTTAAAACCGTCACCATTAGCAACGAAGTCAGTTTCGCTGTTAACTTCAACAACAGCGCCTACACCGTCGGCAGTGTAAACTGCAACTGTACCTTCAGCGGCGATACGGCCTGCTTTCTTTGCTTGAGAAGCAAGACCTTTTTCACGCAAATAGTCTGTAGCGGCTTCCATATTACCGTCACATTCAACAAGGGCTTTTTTACAGTCCATCATACCGCAACCGGTTTTTTCTCTTAAAGCCTGTACGTCTTTAGCAGTAAAAGCCATTTCTATTTCCTCCAAATGTAATAATTATTCAGCGTCTGCAGTTTCAACTGCTTCTTCTTCAACTGCTTCTTCTTGAGCAGCAGTACCCATTTCAGTACCTTGTCTACCCTCAATGATAGCAGCAGCGATTGTTTCTGCAATAAGTTTAACTGCACGGATTGCATCGTCGTTACCAGGGATAACAGCGTCAATCTCGTCAGGGTCACAGTTGGTATCTACGATAGCAATAATCGGGAGACCGAGTTTCTTTGCTTCTGCAACTGCAATTCTTTCTTTACGGGGGTCAACAATAAAGAGAGCCGAAGGAATCTTCTTCATTTCCTGAATACCGCCGAGGAATTTTTCGAGTTTTTCAATTTCAAGATTTAACTTAATAACTTCTTTTTTAGGGAGAAGTTCAAAAGTTCCGTCATCACGCATTGCACGGAGTTGGTTAAGTCTTGCAATTCTTGTTTTGATTGTTGTGAAGTTTGTAAGCATACCGCCGAGCCAGCGAGCGTTTACATAAGGCATACCGCAGTGTTCTGCTTCTTCTTTAACAGAATCCTGTGCCTGTTTTTTGGTACCTACGAAAAGAATGTCTCCACCCTCAGCCGCAATGTCACGAACGAACATATAAGCTTCGTTAAGTTTCTTAACGGTTTTCTGAAGGTCGATAATATAGATACCGTTTCTTTCTGTGAAAATGTACTCAGCCATTTTCGGGTTCCAGCGTCTTGTCTGATGTCCGAAGTGAACACCTGCTTCAAGCAACTGTTTCATTGATACTACTGCCATTTGTTTTTCCTCCTAAGGTTTTACCTCCATCCCGTCTAATGCAAAACGGAAACCGCCCGTAGTAAAAGACGGCACCTGCGAGTGCAGACGGAATGTGTGTTATATTTTTGCTACATTACGGTAGCCGATAAATTATACCATATCATTTCCAAAAAATCAAGTATTATTTTACACTTTTTTTAATTGACAACTGCTTTTAAAATGTATATAATTGATATAATAACTAAATTATAAGGAGTAATATCAAATGGCTTATTATTTTAACGAAGTTTCACACACATTTAATGAGTACCTATTAGTTCCGGGATATTCTTCAAGCGAATGTATTCCCGCTAATGTTTCTTTAAAAACCCCTCTTGTAAAATTCAAAAAGGGTGAAGAACCTGCTATTTCAATGAATATACCTATGACATCTGCAATAATGCAGTCTGTTTCAGGCGACCGCTTAGCAGTAGCGCTTGCACGTGAGGGCGGTGTATCTTTCATCTACGGTTCACAGTCTATCGAAGATGAAGCTGCAATGGTTGCTCGTGCTAAATCTTATAAAGCAGGTTTTGTTGTAAGTGATTCCAATGTAACTCCCGAAAGCACCTTGGCAGATGTTTTAGCCCTCAAGGAAAAGAACGGCTATTCAACCGTTGCTGTAACCTCTGACGGCACTGCAAACGGAAAACTTTTAGGTATAGTTACTAGCAGAGATTACCGTGTAAGCCGTATGTCTACCGATGTTAAGGTTAAAGAGTTCATGACACCGTTTGAAAAATTGGTAGTAGCAGATGAAACCACCACTTTGAAACAAGCCAATGATATTATTTGGGATAATAAATTAAATTCTTTACCGATTGTTGATAAAAACGGCAACCTTAAATATTTCGTATTCCGTAAGGACTATGATGCTCACAAATCAAACCCCAACGAATTGCTTGATAAGGACAAGCGTTATGTTGTAGGTGCAGGTATCAACACCCGTGACTACGAAGAGCGTGTTCCTGCATTGGTTGAAGCAGGCGCTGATGTTCTTTGTATTGACTCTTCTGAAGGTTTCAGCGAATGGCAGTCAAGAACTATTGCATTTATCCGCGAAAAATACGGTGACACCGTTAAGGTGGGCGCAGGTAACGTTGTTGATAAAGACGGTTTCTTGTTCCTTGCCGAAGCAGGCGCTGACTTTATTAAGGTTGGTATCGGCGGCGGTTCTATCTGTATCACCCGTGAAACCAAAGGTATCGGCAGAGGTCAGGCAACCGCACTTATTGATGTTTGTGCTGCCCGTGACGAATATTATGAAAAGACAGGCGTTTATATTCCTGTTTGCTCTGACGGCGGTATCGTTTACGACCACCATATAACACTTGCTCTTGCAATGGGCGCTGACTTTATGATGCTCGGTCGCTATTTTGCCCGCTTTGACGAAAGCCCAACAAATAAGATTGCGATTAACGGCAACTACTATAAAGAATATTGGGGCGAAGGCTCTAACCGTGCAAGAAACTGGCAACGTTATGACTTAGGCGGTGACAAGAAGTTGTCATTCGAAGAGGGCGTTGATTCTTATGTTCCTTATGCAGGTTCTTTGAAAGACAATGTTGCTCTTTCACTTTCAAAGGTTAAGTCAACAATGTGCAACTGCGGTGCTTTAACAATCCCTGAACTTCAAAAGAAAGCAAAACTTACATTGGTTTCTGCAACAAGTATTGTTGAGGGCGGCGCACACGACGTTATCCAAAAGGAAACTTCGGTTGGCACAATTAAATAATTAAAAGTGCATTAAAAGCCACGGATAATCCGTGGCTTTTTTATATGCAATATATGTAAAAAAAATAATTACGAATTACGCATTCCGCATTACAAATTATAAAAGTATACACACAAGACCGTTGCAGCCCTCGTTTATAACCCTTTCAATCGTCTCCTGAACACGCATTCTGGCATCTACAGGCATTCTTGCTAACTTGGTATGAAGCCCCTCATTCACAAGTTCGTGCAGAGATTTACCGAATATGTTGGAATCCCAAATTTTCACAGGGTCTTCTTCAAATCCGCTCAAGAGATACATAACAAGGTCTTCAGATTGTTTTTCACTTCCCACAATGGGACTAACCTCGGTTGTGATATTGGCTTTCATTAAATGTATTGACGGTGCTGACGCACGAAGTCTTACGCCATACCGTCCGCCTTGTTTTACAATTTCCGGCTCTTCTAATGCCAATTCTTCAATATCAGGCATTATTATACCATAACCCGTTGCCTCTACCTCGTCAAGCGCACCTTTAACCTTGCTATATTCTTTCTTCATTAAAGCGAGTTCTTTTACGGTTTCCATTAGTTCTTGTTCATCATTAATTTCAAGCCCTGAAACCTCGGTTAAAATCTTATAGAAAAGCGACTGTTTGATATTAAGGCAAACATCCGCACTGCCCACACCAAGATTCACACTCTCAATATGTACCGAATCAATACTTTCGCAATCATTGAAACCGCCCTCAAACATCGCCACATCACGAATATGACTTATATCTTTTGCGGCTTCTTTTATTCCTTTAACGACTTCGCATCTTAAAGAGTGTTCCGTAGGCAAAGCATTTATCCAACGGGGATAGCAGACATTGATTTCTTTTATAGGAAATTCAAAAAGTATCTTCGCAAGAATATTTTTAATATCATCTTCGCCGAGTTCTAAACAGTTAATAGGTGTTACAGGCACACCGTATTTTTCGGTCAGTTCATCAGCCATATTTTTGGCTTCCATAGACTCGGGATACATACAGTTAAGCAAAACTATAAACGGCTTATTTATAGTTTTTAGTTCACCGATAACCCGTTCTTCCGCCTCGGCATATTCTTCACGGGGGATATCGCTGATACTTCCGTCGGTGGTTATCACAAGACCGATTGTTGAATGTTCGTTTATAACCTTTTGCGTTCCGATTTCTGCCGCCATATTAAAAGGAATTTGTTCTTTAAACCAAGGTGTCATAACCATTCTCGGTTCTGAACCCTCTATATATCCCAAAGCGCTCGGCACTATGTATCCCACGCAGTCGATAAGTCTTACATTCATTTTAGCCGAACCGTCGATACTGATTTGAGCAGATTTTTCAGGGATAAATTTAGGCTCTGTAGTCATTATTGTTCTGCCGGAGGAGGATTGCGGTAGTTCGTCAATAGCACGCTCTTTCTGATATTCACCCGACATATTAGGAAGCACGAGTTTATCCATAAACTGTTTGATAAAGGTGGATTTACCTGTTCTCACAGGTCCCACAATACCTATATAAATATCCCCTCCCGTACGCTCGGCAATATCCTCATATATATTTGTTCTGTTCATAACTTATTTCCTCCGTTTTTAATTGACTCATTCTTTGTAAAATATTATGCAACTAAACCTTTGTTTATGACAAACTCTGCTCTAAAGAATAGTATAGAATGTATAGGAGGATTTTTATGAAGAATCTTTTTGATTTAAAAACGGGTGAAAAATGCCTTGTTGATAAAATTCTTTCGTCGGGTAGTATGAGACGCCGACTTTTAGATATTGGACTTATTGAGAATACCGAAGTGATATGTGTAGGTCAAAGTCCGCAAGGCGACCCCAAAGCATTTTTAATAAGGAATGCGGTCATAGCCATCCGTAGTGAAGACTGCAAAAACATACTTATAAAGGATGTGGCATTATGGGAATAAACGCAAAACCGAACATAACAGTTGCGATAGCGGGTAACCCAAATGTCGGCAAAAGCACACTTTTTAATGCGCTTACAGGTATGAATCAACATACAGGCAACTGGGCGGGAAAAACCGTCAGCAACGCTAAAGGCTACTGTGAAAGCGATAATTTTTCTTACACACTGGTTGACATCCCCGGTACTTATTCCCTTATGGCACATTCTGCCGAGGAAGAAGTTGCACGAAACTTCTTATGTTTTGAACATCCGCAGGCGGTTGTGGTTGTTTGTGATGCCACCTGTCTTGAGCGGAACTTAAACCTTGTTTTACAAACAATGGAAATTTCAAAAAATGTTATTGTTTGTGTGAATTTATTAGACGAAGCCAAAAGAAAGAAAATAAAAATTGATTTGGATTTACTCTCTCAAAAATTAGGTGTACAGGTTGTCGGCACCGTTGCGAGAAAGAAAAAAAGCATTTTAAACTTACTTAAAACACTTGATAAATCACTATTAGAAAAAGAAAATAACACTTTCTTTTCTGTCCGTTATCCCGACATAATAGAAAATGCTATAAATATTTTAACACCCGTATTAAAAGAAAAAATCGACCAGAAAATCAATCCCCGTTGGCTTGCGCTCAAACTTCTTGAAAATGACGCTTTAATGAAAAAAGAACTGAAATCTTTTTTGGAAGACGAAAATATATGCAATGCACTCGACAAAGCAAACCGTTATCTTAAAGAGAACGGCGTTTGGGGTGAAAAATTAAAGGATATGGTGGTTTCGGCTTTGGTTTTATCTGCCGAAAACATCTGTAAAGAGGTAGTTTCTTCTGAAGATAACCCATACCAGTCAAAAGACCGCAAAATCGACCGCTTTTTAACAAGCAAAACTTTCGGATATCCTGTTATGATTTTGCTCTTAGGACTGATTTTCTGGATAACCATAAGCGGTGCGAATTATCCGTCGGCATTGCTTTCAGATTTCTTTATGTATATCCAAAATAAACTAACCCAATTTTTCACCTATATAAATGCTCCCGAATGGTTATACGAAAGTCTTGTTTTAGGGGTATGGCGGACACTCTCGTGGGTGGTTGCGGTAATGCTTCCGCCTATGGCGATTTTCTTTCCGCTTTTCACACTGCTTGAAGATTCAGGCTATCTTCCAAGAATTGCATTCAATCTCGATAAACCTTTAAAAAAATGTAACGCTTGCGGAAAGCAAGCGCTTACAATGTGTATGGGTTTTGGTTGCAATGCAGTAGGCGTTACAGGGTGCAGAATTATAGATTCCAAAAGAGAAAGATTGCTCGCTATTCTTACTAATAATTTCGTTCCTTGCAATGGACGGTTTCCCACTATTATTGCCATAATCACAATGTTTTTTGTTTTTGGAAGCGGTTTTAAATACAATATTCTTTCATCACTGATTTTAACCTCAGTTATTCTTTTGGGTATTACGGCAACCTTTGTTGTCACAGAACTTCTTTCAAAAACTATTTTAAAAGGCGAACCGTCATCATACACCCTTGAACTTCCGCCCTACCGAAAACCGCAGATTATTAAGGTTATAATCCGCTCGGTTTTTGACAGAACATTATTTGTTTTAGGGCGTTCGGTTGCAGTCGCTGCGCCTGCAGGTCTGTTAATTTGGCTTATGGCTAATATTTTTATAAAGGATATTTCGCTTTTGCAACATTGTGCTTCATTTTTAGACCCATTTGCAAGACTTTTAGGGCTTGACGGTGTTATATTGCTTGCCTTTATTTTAGGCTCACCCGCAAATGAAATTGTAATCCCCATTGTTATTATGACATATATGCAAACAGGAAGTTTATGCGAACTGACTTCACTTGCCGCTATGAGAGAACTTTTCATCGCTAACGGTTGGACTATTACCACCGCAATTTCGGTTATACTGTTTTCGCTTTTGCATTGGCCCTGCGCCACCACAATTTTAACCGTAAAAAAAGAAACAGGCAGTATAAAATGGACTTTAGTTTCCATTCTACTACCTGTAATCATAAGTATTTCCGTTTGTATGATATTTAACTTTATTGTCAAGATATTTTAATCGAGTTCAAAAACCTTTACGAGTTTTGGCTGTGCACCTGTAACAGGGTCCATTTCCATTATCATAACATCTTTCATGTATTCGTTCCATTTATCCACAACAGGACTTTCCGCTTGAACACGCGAAGAAAACTCAACGCCCTTTTCACACTCATAATAACCGAACAATTCGTTGCCCACATTCCAAATCGTGTAATTGCAGATACCCGCATTTTTCAAAACCTCAACAAGTTCAGGCCAGATTTCATCGTGACGTTTACGGTATTCCTCAAAGCAACCATCTTTAATAATGGCTTTCCAAGCATATTTTTCCATAACAATTCACCTTTCATAAATAAGATTACAGAGGGGACTTAATGTCCCCTCTGCTGATTTTAAGAAACTTTACAATTATTTAATTGCCTTTTTCTTTTTGATGATAATGAAAGTTACCACGCCTGCTGCGATAATCAACAAAGCACCGCAAGCCACAACAATCCATATCCAAATATTCGAATTGGTTTCTGTTTCAACATCAGCATTCTTTTCTACATCATACTTCAATTTAACAGCCAAGTCAACATTTTCTTTGATTGTTACTGTTCTAAACACATACTTTGTTCCGTCTTCAAGAACAGTATATAATTCATAATCACCAACAGGAACATCCGCAAATTCAAAAGCACCGTTTTGGTCAGTTACAACCTCACCGATAGTATCCAAATAAATCTTCAGATCGGCAACCGTCTGCAACTGCGGTGTGTAAACAGTACCTAACAGTTTGCCCATCGGCTCCACACTTTCAGATTCTTCACTTTCTTGGTCCTCTGTAAGACCTGAAACATCGGTTACAATCTTAACGGTAGAAACATCACCGTCAGCCAAGTTTGCGAAATAACCTGTTTCAACCCTTTCGCCCTTGGAATTTATGAAAAACAAATCATAGAAACCGCCGATAACATTCTTGAATATAAACTCGCCTTTAACATTAGTCACGGTTTTATACGTTCTGTCGTTTGAAACTAATTCAAGTTTAACATCAGAAATCGGGTTGCCGTCTTGGTCGGTAAATGTACCCTTTACGGTGGCGATGCTGATATCTTCTATGATATCTTCTTCATTCCACCATTCGCCATCATCACGGTTAATTTCAGCGATAAGTTCATCAATCTTTGATAAATCATAATCCATCAAAACAAGAACGTTGTTATAATTGGTTACGCCTTCATTTTCTTTGGTAGCAGGTTTTACTTTTCCCCAGAATTCCCAACCCCAAATCCAATAGTCAAAGGCCTGTTTGAATTTAGCGTTAGTAATACATTCATTCTTATATGGGTCATTTATATTATAGCAAGTCAAATCCCACATATAACCTTCAGTAAAGAAACTGTTGCCAACACATGGGAAGACACTGAACGAACTACCTGATTTATAATTCGAAACCCACTTCGGAACAAAATCGTCAGGAACAGAAAACTCATAAACATATCTTCTATAGTTACCGTGGTCGGTTTGCGAAACAAGTTTCATTGTATCTTTAAGAACTTGATTTCTGTTACTTGTATCAGTTATCTTGAATGAAGTATAGTTATAATCACTTGTGAATATGCTATATTCGAAACGATAGGTCTCGCCGGGTTTTACGCTTGTATAACTTGCAAAGGAATTACCAGTGCTAACCTTAAAGTAAACCATCTTCATATCTTTATCTTCTAGAGAATCAGATAATAAATAGATACCGTCTTCTATGGTTATATCCTCTTTTTCGAAGGTTTTTAACTTATCTTCGGGGATATTTGTCACATAGATTTTTCTGTCGTCTATCGGTGAAAACTTACCTGCATTGTCAGTAAATGAAACTATATCGCCGATACCCGAAGCGTTCTTAATAAACCATCTTCCGCCCTCGACTTCTAAGTTTTCAAACACGTCTATTCCGCTTACAGTCGTAGCCTCATTTACGATAAACTGTAAGCCGCCTTTAACCTTAATCGGAACAGCAGGGTTTGCAAAAGTAATCGAACTTGCACTTTTAATGTTTATATTCAAGTTCTTTTCTAATGTAAACTGGTCACCTCTACCTGCACCGAATATAATTTTCGGAGTAGATTGAGCGTTATTAACAATAATATTGATATCATCTACATAAGCACCGTCATGTGTATAGTTAGAAGTCGGAATATTGATATTTGTCTTCATAACACCGTCTAACACTACAGTCTGACCGGGATAATCCTGTGACTTAACTGTGCTGGTGTTGAGGGTTATACCTGATGAACGGACTAATTCAGAATTTGAATCCAATATGAAATTATATCCTTGCAAGAAGAGACCTGCATATTGCTGAATTGCAGCATTAACCGACTTAAATTCGGTATCACCGCCCAATGACATTGATGTATTAATTGAACTGTCGGTATGAATATAGGCAATTTCGGTATCATACGGACTTACAATCAATTTTGCAGTATGAGCATTCATACTTTCGGTTGAACCGTAATTTTGACCTAGAACCAATGCTGCTTTAGCAAATACTGCACGGTTTTCAGCAGAAGAGCCAATAATTTTAACCGAAATGGTATCGCCCGCAATCAAACCGTCGGCATTTGTTGCTGTTGCAATCACTTCATTAACCGTTGCAGCAGGGGTCTCGGGGGTTAAACCATTCCCTGTACCGTTAGGCGCAACATAATATGTTCTTGTTTCAGGAATTTTCGAAACCAAAATATCATATCTACCCGGGTCAAGCGTTAACTTGCCGTCAACCGCAGTAACTATAGTATCAGTTCCGCTGAGTTTAGCAGTTATTGTGTATCTTGAATCTGCATTAACTTGGAACACACCGTCAATTTCGGTTGCAGAAATCAAACCTTTTATACCCGTGTCGTTTAAAACAATCCATTTTTTGCTTACTGTAACATCGTCGAAAACATCTTTGCCTTCAATTTTACCAGCATTAGCAATTACAACTAATTTACCGTCTACAATCGGTTTCGCACCATCAGCTAAGAATTTAACAGAAGTCGCATTCTTAATATCAATAATTACATCCTTGTTAAATTTAGGTCCTTCGTTATTAGGTGAAATATTTGGTGAACCCAACATAACAGAAGGTTCGGATTTTTCATTATTTATAATAAGTTTAACATCATCGATATATTCGGTAACAATATCAGGATTATTATGATTAGAACCGTATGTATAATGTCCTGATGTCATATAAATTGTTTTTGAAATTTCGCTGTCAAAAACAACCGTAGAGCCATTATTTTTTCCTTTAGCAGAATTAGGACCGAATTTAATTGAACTACAACTTGACAAATATGATTTATTATCAAATTTTACATCATTATAATTTGTCACAAGAGCGGAATCAGAGTTAACTTTAACATCAACCGATTTAAATTCAGTAGGACCGCCTAAATGAATTCCTGCATTCTCATTTGTGCTGAAAAGGTATGCAGTAGTGTTTTCATCTTTAGGACTGATAACCAATGTAGCAGTATGAGAAGGTACCGAACTGTCCTTTACGTGAATTACCGCACGGTTAGTATCAGATGTACCAACAAGTTTAACATCAATGGTATCACCCTTGATTAAAAAAGCATCATTAGCCTTTTCAACAACTTCGGCAACAGTTGCAGCCGCATTTTCAGCAGACGAGCCGTCGCCTGTACCCAAGGCAGTACCGCCTGCATTTACATAATATGTTTTTGTTTCGGGGATTTTTGTTGCAGTAATGTTATACATACCCATACTTAATTTAAGTACGCCGTCTTTGGCTTTAACTGCTGTTCCACCGCCTATTGGAGTTGCAGAAACATCATAACCTGAAAGTACTGCAAATTCGCCCTCGGTACTGGTTGCAGCAACCAAGCCCTTAATGCCTGTGGCATTAGCAACAACCCATTTCTTTGCGCCTGTTGCTGTAGCAAATTCACTCAATACCGAAACATCAACAGAATTTGCATTTACCACAACCTGTAATTTGCCTGTTATATTTACAGGATTATTTCCTTTTGTGAAAGTAATACTGTCAGCAGATTTTACATCAATATTAAGCAAACCTGCAATACCTGCCGAACCGCCTGAACCCGTATTACCTAACTGTATTGTCGCTTTTGATGCGGCATTATTAATGATAATATTTTGGTCTTTTGTGAACTTTACATCTGTTGGACTTGACACATAGTTGCTATTTGGGAAAGCGATAGTATTATTAAGTGCATTTTCAAATATTAAAGTATGTGCTTTATCAACAAAATTTAGATTTGTATATGAATATTTACCTGCATTAATAACTCTGTCATTTATACTCGATTTATTATCAAATTTAGCATTATAACCGTTCAATGACATACCTGAGTATTTATGAACATGGATATCAGTTGCTATAAACTCAGTAGGACCGCCTAATGCAAATGACGTATTTGTAACATCATAGTCATTACTGATATATGCAACTTCTGTATCATAAGGACTGACAATCAACTTTGCCTTATGTTCAGTCATTGTTGCAGAACCGCTTACAGGTTTAACAAATACTGCATAATTTGTATCTGCTGTACCCGATGAAGAACCAACGATTTTAACATTAATAGTATCAATATCGCTTGTTAAACCTTCTGCGATTGCTTTATCAACAATATCTTTTACAGATGCCGCAGGGGTTTCAGGTGTCAAGCCGTCGCCTGTACCCTTAGGTGCTACATAATATGTCTTTTCAATAGCAACCCTTTCAACATCTATAACATCCCAAACTCCAGCCGCCAAGGTCACACTTCCTGTTGCAACCTGTTGGTCAACACCGTTAGAAAATGTTACTTTGCATCCGGCTGCAATATCAAATGTACCATCAGCGGATGACAAAGAAATCAAACCGATATTATCTGTTGTATTAGTAACAATCCATTTGCTGCTTGCATTAATATTCGAAAGAATATCAGCGCCGGTAATTGTCTTGGCATTTATCACTGCCGTTAAATTACCTTTTATTTGAGGAAATCTTGTTTTCGAGGTAAATGTTACTGATTTTGCTGATTTGACATTAATATTTACATCGTTATTAAATGTACCAGCCGCTGCCCCAGCAGAAACATTAGTATTATCACCCGTAACCTGAATAGTAGGTGTTGCTTC
>JAZRMI010000005.1:0-35914 GCA_045647405.1 Acutalibacteraceae bacterium
GGATTGGATAAACGCTGAAAGCATCTAAGCGTGAAGCCAACCTCAAGATTAGATTTCCCATAGCATAAGCTAGTAAGGTCCCCGGAAGACTACCGGGTTGATAGGCTGCAAGTGTAAGCATGGCGACATGTGTGCTAGGCAGTACTAATAGAACGAGGGCTTGACCTATTTTTTCGATCCTTATCTTCTTTACTTGTTCAGTTTTCAGGGTGTGAGCCAATAAAAGAATTAAGCAACTGCTTTCGCAGTTGCTTTTTTGTTTTTTTATTTATTCATTTATTTTTGGATTGTTTGTTCTGTCGAGCAGATAATCTATACTTACATTGTAATAATCTGATAATTTTATAAGTATTTCCGCAGTAAGTGAGATTACACCGGTTTCATACTGTGAATAGGTGTTTTGAGATACATTCAAAAATTTTGCAATATCCTTTTGCTTAATGTCATTATCTTCTCTTAAACCTCTTAAATTTTTAAAACACATAAATATCACCACAAATATTATGTGTTATCTGTAATACAGATATAATATTGGTAGAATATTTAAAAATAAGGAGTTTTGAAAATGTTTTGTCCAATATGCGGTAGAGAATATGACGGTAACTTTTGTCCTAATGGCTGTAATAGTCCTTTTGCAAAGAAACCAAAAAAGAAAAAATCCGGTGTGAAAACTGCATTGATAACAATAGCGTGTGTAATAGGTTTTTTTGTTATTATGGGTGCAGTATTAAGTGATGATGAATCTGATGTTTCGGTTAGCAGTAATCAGTCTGTTACAGAGTCTGTTACACAGAAAGACGATACTGTAATATGTAAAAGAGGTGATGTACTTAATGCGAATGGATTGAAAATCCATTATAATAAAGCAGAAATATGGAAATCTGATAATATGTTTGTTGAAGCAGATAAAGGATTTAAATTTGTTCGTGTGTATTTTGTTATTGAAAATACGAATGAAAATGATTATACATTAGGTAGTTGGGACTTTGAGTGTTATGCCAACAATAGTAAGATGGATGAGACATATTATGGTGATAATAAACTTGAATTTGCCAATACTATAACTTCCGGCAGAAAACTTGAAGGTTATTTATATTATGAGATTCCGTCTGATGTTTCTGAATTTGAAATTGAATATGAAACAAATTGGTGGACAGAAAAAAAAGCAATTTTTAAGGTGAAATTGTAATAGCAAAAGGCATCTACAAAAAGTAGATGCCTTTAGTTTAATTTTTAGCGCTTATTAATTCTTTTGCGCTTGAAATTTCATATTCTTGCACATTTTCGATAGTTTCGCCGTCAATTTGAAGTGTGGCAGGTTTGCTTAATTTGACCGAGATTTTATGACCTTCAATAACAGTTATCATACTTTTAAGTATGGTGTGTTTCCCTATGAAAATCAATAGGAAAGCGATTATAATTTTTAGAATGTTTTTACTATACATTGCCACTAATGAAAGACGGTGTTCGGAATTGAGTCGGTCTTGCTTTGGCGCCGCCATAAAGCCTCCGCCAAAATACTTTCCGTTCATAGTAGGCACAAGCCAAGCGTTATTGAACACATAGTCTTTACCGTCAACGGTAACATTAGCAGTACAGGGTTTATAAGCATATAATAGCGCTTTTATTGCCACTAAGCCATAGTTTGCACGCTTTTTAGAAATAGCACGTAATCTTTCAACCTCGTGACAGCAATATCCGTCCATACCAGAGCCTACACAGTTAATAAATTTATAGTTTTTACCGTCAATAACAGCGGTTGGAAGATTTTCAATATATTTATTTATGCAAATTGGTTTGGTGCATTTTTTATATTTAATATCCCTTGCGAAGTCGTTTCCGCTTCCCGAAGCAAAAAAATAAATTTTTCGTGAAAGTGCGGTATCGTTTATTTTATTTATAAAACTGTTTAAAGTGCCGTCGCCGCCGCTTAAAATTATATCACAATCAGCGGGTAGCGAATTAAAAAAATCATCAAAATCTGAAATTGAAGTAATATCAGAATATGTATAATCATTTTCACCCATCAAAAGTTCGATTTTTTGGGCAATTTTAAGACCGTTACCGCCGCCTGAATTTGGATTGTAGAGAATTGTAAATTTATTCAAAAAAACACCTCGGTTAATTGATACTATAATTTTAAAACTTTTGACGATTTTTGTCAATAAAATTTATATGGAAAATGGCTTGCCTAAAAAAGCAAGCCATTCTAAATTTTTTGATTAATAATTTTCTGCGTGAATTTCGAAGTAACTTTGCGGATGTGCACAAGTTGGGCAAAGGTCAGGGGCTTCGGTACCCACAACAATATGACCGCAGTTACGGCATTCCCAAACCTTAACATCACACTTTTTGAAAACTTCTGCAGTTTCAACATTTTTAAGTAATGCACGGTAGCGTTCTTCATGATGCTTTTCGATAGCGGCTACTAAACGGAATTTTTTAGCCAATTCTGTAAAGCCTTCTTCTTCAGCGTCTTTTGCGAAACCTTCGTACATATCGGTCCATTCATAGTTTTCGCCGTCGGCTGCTGCCGCAAGATTTTGGGCGGTATCACCGATGCCGTTTAATTCTTTAAACCACATTTTAGCGTGTTCTTTTTCGTTGTCAGCAGTTTTTAAAAAGAGAGCCGAAATTTGTTCAAAGCCTTGTTTTTTAGCAACAGAAGCAAAGTATGTATATTTGTTTCTTGCTTGGGATTCGCCGGCGAAAGCGGCTTCGAGATTTTTTTCGGTTTTAGTGCCTTGATATTTTGACATAATACTCACCTTCCAAATTTTTCTTTTAGTATAACATATTAGAATTTTATTTACAAGAAAAAAAGCCATCTTTTTTCAGATGGCATTTTTTCTTTTTTGCCCCTAAACGATAATTTCCGAGGGCAAGTTTTATTTGAGAAGGTCTAAAACCGATATGCTTTTTCCGTTTTCAAAGGCTTCAATATGAAGATGGCTTTGGTCTTCACATTCACTTGGTACGGTGGTTACAACGCCTAAGCGGTCGCCCATTTTTATATTTTGACCGTTTTTAACGGCAATATCTTTGAGAGCGGCATATTTTATTATTAGTCCGTCGCCGTGGTCGATAGTGACAACTTTTCCAAGCGATGCGCTATCTTCAATAGATTGTACTTTACCATCGGTGCAGGCTGTTACAACTGTACCATCAGCACAGGCAATATCAACCGCATTATGAATACGCATATCACCAAATGTGGCAGAATATTGCAAAGTATCAGCACTGAAATCTTTTAAAATCTCACCGTTAACGGGCAAGGCGTAAGATTTTGGCGGTGTGTAAGGCTCGCTTTCAACCGTTTCATTTACAATATCTGACGGCATCATTTCTGACGGAGTTTCAGGCATCATATCACTACTATTATTATATGATGAATTATCACTGGAATATTCTTTGCTGTCGTTTTCTCTGCTGCTTTCGGGAACGGATTGAGTCTGAGGTTCGGCATTCATTCTTGAAAAGGCAAACCAAGCCGCAACACCGATTATAACTAAGCAAAATGCTATAATAATATAAAAAGCGGAATTCCCCTTTTTATTTGAGGAATATTGCGAATATTTCATAAAATCATCCTTTCGTATTTATTATTGACGGAAAATTTTAATTATATTCTTTTAAAAAATTTAAAATTTGTTAATAAAAAGGAAACAATTATAGTTTATTATATACTTGTACCAAGAGGGAGCCGCACCCGTTTGGTACAATTTCTAAAACATTAGTTTTATGAAATTTTTTCTCCCCTTAAAACAAAAAGAGCCGTTTTAAAACGGCTCTTTTTGTTTACAGTAAATTTTTGATTAATTCTTCATAAGGTTTTGCAGATAAGAGTGCGGGCGGGATATCAAAAACAGTTTTACAGCCCTTTTTACCCTCTTGGTTTAATCTGTAAGCCGCCCTTGCGTATGCCACAAGAACACTTGCAGTAAATTCGGGATTGGAATCGAGTTTCAGACTGTATTCAATAATAGCGTTATTATCTTCATTCCAACCTGTTTTTCCGCTACGGATTACAACACCGCCGTGAGGCAGATTTTTGTGGTCACGGTTCATTTCTTCCTGTGTGATGAAATAAACCGTTGTGTCATAATCAGCAAAATAGTTTGGCATAGTTTTAATTTCATTTTCGATTTTTTGCTTATCGGCGTCGTCAGATACCACAACAAAACATTCTCTCGTGTGTTTTTGTCTTGTGGTGAGTTGGGGGTTTGTACCCTCACGAACCGCATTTACAGCATCTTCGCAAGGTACGGTATACTGTCTTGCGTCTAAAACGCCCTCAATGCGCCTTATTGCGTCTGAGTGACCTTGGCTTACACCTTTGCCCCAAAATGTATAATCACTGCCGTTGGGGAGAATAGCGTTGGCATAGAGTCTGTTAAGTGAGAACATACCAGGGTCCCAACCAACAGAAATTATACCGATTTTACCGCTTTGCTGAGCGATAGTATCAACATTTTTAAAATGTTCGGGGATTTTTGCGTGGGTATCAAAACTGTCTATTACATTGAAGTGTTTAACAAACTGCGGTGTTTGTATCGGCAAATCGGTAGCACTACCGCCGCAAATTATCAAAACATCAATTTGGTCTTTATAGTTTATGGCATCGTCAATGTGTAAAACCTTTGCGGTTTTGGTCTTAATATTGACATTTTCAGGATTTCTTCGGGTAAAGACTGCAACAAGTTCCATATCAGCATTTTGCTTGATTGCACATTCAACACCACGACCTAAATTGCCGTAGCCTAAGATTGCTATTTTCATATAATCCGTCTCCTTTTTACTTAAAAATTATATTATAAAGGTAAGGCAATGTCAACTTCACAAATAAAAAAATCCTTTGAAATCAAAGGATTTTTTTATTTGCATTTAAAAGTTGTGCCTCTTTTGGTGAATGTGTTATAAGAAGTATTGCTTTATCTTTTGCGATTTCGTTAATTCTTTTGGCTGATAATTCAATATTATTCAGGTCAAGACCTGTAAACGGCTCATCAAGAATCAGCAAATCAAAGGGGACAGATAAAGCCCTTGCAATAGCCACTCTCCGTTTCATACCGCCTGAAAGCTGACTTGGATACATATTCTCAGTTTCCGCTATTCCAAGCGCTTTTAAGTTTTCTTTTGCTAATTCAATGTCGGCACCGATTAGCGTTATATTTTCTAAAACAGTTTTAAAAGGCAAAAGACGATTTTCTTGAAAAACTACTGACGGTTTAATATTACCGTTTGTAATAATCTTTCCTATAGTGGCTGTTTCCAATCCTAAAATCAGACGGGCAAGGGTTGTTTTACCGCAACCGCTTTCACCGTAAAGCCATACCCGTTCATTACTTGCAATATTGAGTGAAAGGTCTTGAAAAACTTTTTTATTCGGATAAGAAAATGAGATTTTATCAATTTTAATCATTGTAAAACCTCCTTAAAGCCTTTTTAAGAGTGATTTCAAGCAATAACGAAAGCAATGCAACAACGCTTGTTAAAGCGAAAACCTCAGCAATTTCAAGGTGGGTTTTGGATTGCTCCAACATTTTCCCCAAAGAGTTAATCGGTTTGCAGATTACTTCTGCCGCAATCCCTGATTTCCATGCAAACCCCAAAGAAGTAAGGCTTGCGGCAATGAAAGATGGCATAATAAAGGGAAGTTTTATTTCAAAAAATATTTTAAAGTCACTTAATTTATAAATTTTCCCCAATTCAATATATTTTCGGTCGATTCCGTTAAGCGAGGTTTCAACATTAGACCATATAATCGGAACTACCATCAAAAAAGATATAAAAATTGGTAGATATGCGCTTTCAAACCAGAAGAATGCAAGAATAATAAAGGATGCCACAGGTACTGCTTTAATGAGTTGCAAAACGGGAGCGGTAATTTCTTTAAAAATTTTAAATTTTGATGAAAGTATACCGCCTAAAAAACCTGATAATACACCTAAAGTAAAACCTAAAACTATCCGTAATAATGAAATAACGACAGAATAATAAAATTCGGTTGTTTTGCAAAGCTGCACTAACGCTTCAAAAGTGGAAAGCGGGGAGGGGATTAAAAGTTGCTTATTTATTAAAAGGCTTAAAATCTGCCATACCGCCAACCAAAATATCAATATGGCAGATTTTCTTAAAATTTTACTTACTGTAGTAGAAGTTTTCATCAGGCAATTTTGCGCCTATGCTTTTGGGATTTGCTTTGAATAAAAATTGAAGGTAAGCCGAAAGGTTGGTTTTCAATTCATCATCACGTTGGAAAACAATGTTGCAATAGGGAATAGCCTTTTTAGCAACTGCCGCAGGAGAAACTATACCAAATTCTTCGCAATAGGTTGCGGTAGTGTCAATATCCTCACTAACTGCTTTAATTGATTTTTCGTAGTCTTTAAGGAAAACTTCGATTGCATCGGGGTTTTGTTCGATGAACTCTGTGCGTGCTATAATACAGCCCATTACGAGTTTTGTATTATTGAATTTATCCCATTCATCATTAAGATTGATAACGATTTTTGCATCCTTGTCTTTAACAGTAATAGCGGTTGCTACAGGCTGTGGTGCAATTACGATTGCTTCTTTTTGGGTTACAACTTTGCTTACGAGTTCAGTGGGTTGTGAAACAAATTCCACCTTTACATCTTCGCCCATTTTTAAACCGTTGTTGGTTAAAATGTTTGAAAGGATATATTCGGGGTTGGCGCCCTGACCTGTTGAATAAACAGTTTTGCCATTTAAGTCTTTAATAGAAGTGATTTCTTCACCTTTTGTTACAACATTCAATACGCCCAAAGTGTTAATTGCGAGAACTTTAATGCCGCCGTTTGTTTTGTTGTAAAGAACAGAGGCTAAGTTTGTTGCAACTGCGGCAATGTCAGCTTCCTTGTTTGAAATTTTAGCAACAATTTCATCGTTGGATGCCGCTAAAGCGATGTTATAATCAAGGTTACCTTCATTATTTGAAGCTGTCTTCATAAGGTTAGCAAGACCGATACCTGTTGGACCTGCAATACCGTAAACATTGCATTTAACATCAAGTTTTTCGTTTTTCTGACAAGCGGAAAAAGAAAGCAGTAAAGCGAGTGTGAGTAAGAGACTAATTAGTTTTTTCATTTTTTATCACCTTTATATTATTATTTTCCCGTATAATATTTCCGTTTTCTAAAAGGGTGTCGAGCGCACGGTACAAACTTGCACGGCTGAGCCCCAACATTTTTGAAAGCAAGGTCATACTTTGGGGAATTTGAGCGTAACCCTGTTCATCTGCTATAGACTTTAAATAATTTAAAAGTGTGTCGCAAGCATTTGTACAAGATATTACGCATAGTTTATTATTTAAAAACCGCACCTTTCCTGAAAGAAAATAAATATAGTTGATTGCGGTTTGAGGATGGTTGGAAAAGATGGATTTCAACTGTTCTTCGGTTATAAAAAGGACTGTCACTTCAGTTTTTGCAGTGATTGTGCTTATATAATTTTCACCGCCGCCGAAAACAGCAGCAACACCGAAACACATGTTTTTATCAAATTTATTTAAAAAGGTTTCGTTTTGATTATTAGAAACAGCAACCGCAGTTCCTTTTACAATAAAACCGATGGCGTTTGGAAAATCGGTTTTAGAATATATAATCTCACCTTTTTTAAATTTTCTCAAATCAAATAGGGAAGATGTGATTTTTTCTATTTCGTTTTTGGGTAAGCCTTTGAACAAAAATAAATCAGAGTATTTCAAAATATCACCACATATTTGTCTCAAATGAGACAGTTTTTATTATTATAACATATTTCCAAAGAATGTCAAGATAAAAAGAAAACAGCGCTAAGCATTTGCTTAGCGCTGTTTTGGTGACCCGTACGAGATTCGAACTCGTGTTACCGCCGTGAAAGGGCGGTGTCTTAGGCCTCTTGACCAACGGGCCGTAAAAATGGTGGCTGTAATTGGATTTGAACCAATGACACTGCGGGTATGAACCGCATGCTCTAGCCAACTGAGCTATACAGCCATAACTTAAAGCGACTTGTATATTATATCTAAATAGGTGCAGTTTGTCAATAGTTAATTTCATTTTTTTGAAATTTTTTACTTTTGGGGTATATCTGCAAATCTATTGACGCCCCAAACACCTGAAATTATTATACTGCAAAGGATATATTCTAAAATGGAAAAAGTTTCTTTTAAAATCAAAACACCCGCTAAAACTGTGACAACGGTTATAATATTTGAGAAAGAGGAAGACTGTACTGCACTTATATTTGAAGTTGAAAAATTATAAAGCAGAAATGCTAAAACGGAAGAAATTATTGCAAGGTAAATTATAGCGGCAATAAATTTCATATCGCATAGCGCATTTATAACAAAAGGAAAATAATTTTCTTTAAAGGTGAACAAGGATATTAGATTAAAACCTATAAAACCGATTAGGAACATAATATATGTGCGTTCAAACGGTGAAAAGTTCTGTGACTGGCTTCGGCTGAGGATATTGAAAACCGAGGCGCATAAAACAGCGCCGATAAGCAGTATAACACCCCAAAAGTGATTTTTACTGCCATCGTTTGAAATAATGCTTATTGCAGATACACCGATTATAGAAATAACGGTAAATAAGATTTGTAAAACATTTGGTTTTTCTTTTAAAAATAAAGCAGATAGAAGCATCACCACAACGGGGACAAGCGCAATTATAACACCTGATAGCGCCGAAGATACAAGCGAAAGCCCATATAGTTCAAAGATAAAATAAAGCAAAGGCTGTGCTATTCCCATTAATAAAAGTTTGGTTTTCGGTTTTCCTTTGAGGTTGATTTTAAAAACGCCAAACGCTAAAAGAATGTTTAAAAAAGCAAAAGCAACACTAAACCTTATGCTTAAGATTATAAGCGGTTGACATACCGATAAGGCTAATTTTGAAAAAATGAAACTGAAACCGAAAATAAGGTTTGCAGTTAATGCGCATATAATTCCTGTTAATTGTTTGCTCTTAATCATTTTGCACTCCGAGTTGTAAATTTGTTTAATTTTAACACAAAATTCTGCCAATAAAATGCAAAACATAGAAACTGTAATTTTTTTGTAACTTTTTTAATAATATTGCTTGCAAAATGGTTTGAAATTGTGTAAAATATAATCAGTGTATTATGTCTACTTATAAATTCAAATTAAGGATGTGTTTTATACAATGGCAAATCGACTTTTTCAAGGCGTGATTCATCAGATGAAAGATACCATTGAGCGTACTTTCGGTGTTATTGATGAAAACTTTACTATTATCGCTTCAAGTGAACTCGGAAAGATAGGGGAGACCGTTCCTGAATTCTATCCTTCTAATGACACTTTTACAGACAATGGCTATACATACAAAACACTTAATGCTTCTCAAGGCGCTATGTATACTGTTTTTGTTGACGGCGATGATATTCTTGCTTCAAAATATGCAGGCGTGTTGGCAGTAGCTTTTGCAAACATTAAATATTATTATGATGAAAAATATGACCGCAGTAACTTTATTAAGAATATAATTCTTGATAATATTTTACCTGGTGATATCTATGTTAAGGCACGTGAACTTTATTTTAACAGCGATGTTTCCCGTACTGTTGTTATAATCCGTGCACTCGAAAACAATGATGTTTCAATTTATGATATTGTTCAGAATCTTTTCCCTGACAAAGCAAAAGATTTTGTTATAAGCATCAATGAAACCGATATTGCTTTAGTTAAGGAAACCGCACAGGGTATTGACCCTAAAACTATCGAAAAATTGGCTTCAACTATCGCTGATACTATTTCGGGTGAATTTTATGCCCATGTTGTAATCGGTATAGGAAGCACTGTAAACAGTCTTAAAGATTTGGCTCGTTCGTTTAAAGAAGCACAGGCAGCGTTAGAGGTAGGCAAAGTGTTTGATACCGAAAAAACTATCGTTTCTTATGATAACCTCGGTATAGCAAGACTTATTTATCAACTTCCTACAACTCTTTGTGAAACCTTCTTGAAAGAAGTGTTCAAAAGAGGTTCTATTGAAAGTCTTGACCAAGAAACCCTCTTCACAATTCAGCGTTTCTTTGAAAACAACCTTAATGTTTCGGAAACTTCAAGAAAATTGTTTGTTCACCGTAACACTTTGGTTTACAGACTTGAAAAGATTAAGAAAATCACAGGTCTTGACCTTCGTGAGTTTGACCACGCTATTGTATTTAAAATTGCACTTATGGTTAATAAATATCTCAAAAGCAACCCCATTAAGTATTAGTAAAGGATTTTTTTGATGGAACAACACGATATCGCAACTGCGCAGTCTCAAAAACCTATTATTGAGTTTCGCGGTGTTTCAAAAACTTATCAGACAGGCACACACGCTCTTGAAGATATAAATATTAAAATCAATAACGGTGAATTTGTCTTTGTTGTCGGTTCTTCGGGCGCAGGTAAAAGTACTTTTATGAAACTTATTATGCGTGAAGAAAAGGCAAACACAGGTAAAATTTCGGTAAACGGTTTTGATTTAACAAATATGAAGCGCAAGAATGTACCTTTGCTTCGTAGAACAATGGGAATCGTTTTTCAGGATTTCCGTTTGATTCCTACTATGAATGTTTTTCAGAATGTGGCTTTTGCAATGCATGTGGTAGGCGCTGACAGTAAAAACATCAGAAGAGAAGTTTCAAAAGCACTTTCTGCGGTGGGGCTAGGTCATAAGGCACGCTCTATGCCGTCACAACTTTCGGGCGGTGAACAACAGCGTGTAGGACTTGCACGTGCGCTCGTTAATGCACCTGATTTAATTATTGCGGACGAGCCTACTGGTAATGTCGACCCTAATATGTCTTATGAAATAGTTTCTTTGCTTACTGAAATCAATAAAAAGGGAACAACAATTTTGATGGTAACGCACGACCATAATTTAGTGCGTGATTTCCAACACCGTGTAATTATGCTTGACGGCGGTAAAATTGTTGCCGATAATGCCGGAGGTGACTTCTGATGAAATTAAGCAGTATGAGATACCTCGTCGGCGAAGGCGTTAAAAACTCTTGGGTTAACCGCCTTATGACTTTGGCATCAATCGGTGTTTTGGTTGCTTGTATGGTAATTATCGGTCTTGCAGTTCTTATTTCTGAAAACATAAATATTGCAATCGGCAATCTTGAACAGCAAAATGTTGTAATGGCATATATGAAGGATTACAATTGGGCGCTTTACAGCGAGAAAAAGGTTGATACTTCTTCTGATGACGCAACCCAAAAAGCCGATAAAAACGGAATTAAAGATAGCGATTATATAATCCATAACGAAACCGAAGCCAAGGCTTTGTGTGACGAAATTGCAAAAATTGAAAATGTGGCATCAGTCACCTATGTTTCAAGCGAAGAAGGTCTTGAAACGGTTAAAAAATCAATGCTTGAAGGTCAGGAGGAATATTTTACATTCCTTGATGATGAATACGGCAATCCGATGTCTGCTGCCGCTAAAATTACTATGACTGATATGGAACTCTTTGATGAAACTCTCCAGAAAATCAAAGCAGTTGAGGGAATTGATGTTATTCAGTCTCAAAGTGATTTGGCAGAAACTATTGCGGCAATCAAAAAGGGGATAACTGTTGCAGGTTTCTGGATTATTGCAATTCTTATGATAATTTCACTTGTAATAGTTTCTAATACAATCCGTATTACAATGTATAACAGAAAACTTGAAATCAGCATTATGAAAGCGGTTGGCGCTACTGATACTTTTATCCGCATACCGTTTGTTGTTGAGGGTATGCTTATCGGTTTGGTTTCGGCGCTTATTTCAGAGGGCTTGCTTTATTTCTGTTATAGAATTGCTACTGAGACAATTATTACCACATTAGGTACAACGGATATCGTTAAATACGGTGAAATGGCTTGGATTTTACTTCTTATGTTTGTTGGTATCGGTATTTTAGCCGGTGTTATCGGCAGTGTTATTATGATTAGTAAATATCTGCGCCGAGAGGGAAGCGAATTTGCGGCAATTTAATTTTAGGAGATTTAAATGCACAAAATAATAAAATTTATTTCTGTGATTATGGCAATTACGCTTTTTGTGACAAGTTTTGTGACAAGTACAAGCGCATTGTCAAAATCGGAAATTCAAAATGAAATAAGTAAATTAGAGCAGGAATCTAAGAGACTTGAGGCTGAAATCAGCAAATATCAAGGTCAGATAAATGCTCAGGAAAAGTTAAAAGACGCTATTGAACGCAAAATGGCTGTTACACAGAGTCAGATTAATGCTTGCAATAATCAGATAAATGAGATTAACAGTCAGATTTCCAAAAACAAGGCAGAGATTAACAAAAACAATAAGCAAATCGAAGCCGATAAATTGGAATTTAAAAAGCGTTTAAGGGCTATTTATATGAGCAATACAGGCAGTAATGTTCAGATTTTGTTGGGTGCGGACAACTTTGCAGACTTTTTGCAACTTTCTCAGATGACTGCTTCAGTTTCAGCGCACGATAAAAAAATGATTGAAGATATTGTTGCCGAAATTAAAAAGTTAGAGAAAAAACAAAAAGAAAATAATAAACTTCTTGAAGAACAGGTTGCCGTTAAGGCAACTATTGCCGAAAAACAGGCACAGTTATCTAAAGAAGAAAAACAAATTCAGTCGGTAATTAATTCTATCGCACACGACCGTGATGAAGTCAAACAGGATAATGCCCTTGTTGAAAAAGAATTGAAGGATATGCAGAATGCCCTTAATGAAATTCTTTACAGTTCGGGCAATGTCGGCGGAAATGTTATATATGACGGCGGACAGTTCTTGTGGCCCACACCGACTGTTACGAGAATTTCTTCTTATTTCGGCTGGCGTTGGGGAAGAAACCATAACGGTGTTGATATTTCTAACGGTACTTACGGCGGAAAGGTAATTGCTATTGCAGACGGTGTTGTAACAACCTATTGGAACAGTTGTAAGCATAATTACGGTAAGAGTCCACTTCGCACTTGTTGTGGTAATGGTTACGGAAACTATATTACCATTAATCACGGTACTAACAGCGGTAAAACCTATGTTGCTTACTATGCTCATTTATCGTCAATTACCGTTTCATACGGTCAAAGGGTTAAAAAAGGTCAGATTGTTGGATATATAGGTTCAACAGGACGCTCCACAGGACCGCACTTGCATTTTGGTATTGCAGTTAACGGTGCTTGGAAAAACCCGATGAGTTATTATAAAAAAGTAGGATAATAATGGTTATGGTTAGTCGAAACATCTCTGTTGCGACTAACTACAAACATTATAAGTCAGCCGCCGCATTATGTGGCGGCTTTACTTGAAAAGGGGGATATTATGCGTAAATTTTTAAGAATTTTTAGCATAGTTTTGCTTGTGTGTTGGATGGGCTTTATTTTCTATCTTTCATCACAAACTGCGGATGAATCTTCGGCGGTAAGCGGTGGATTTATTCAAACTATGGCTGAAAAGTTTTATCCCGAATTTAATGAAATGACGCCGGAAAAACGACAGGAAGTAGTTGCTTCTTTTCAGTTCGTTGTGCGTAAAGGCGCTCATTTTGCGGCATTTGGCATGCTAGGTTTGTTTTCATTTTTAACATTTGTGAGTTACACATCTCTGAAATTCAAAACAAGGATTTTTTGGAGTGTTTTTGTTCCCACGGCATATGCAGTTAGCGACGAAGTCCATCAGTATTTTGTGCCTGGGCGAAGTTGTGAATTAAGGGATTTTCTGATAGATTTTAGCGGTGTTATTTTAAGTGTTTTATTGTGTGTTTTGTTTGTTATGATAATAAGACCTTTGCGAAGACAGACAGCGTATAAAGGTAAGAAAAGAAACAAAAAACAACTTATAAATCTGACTAACAGACTATATGAAAAACTGGACGATTCTTACGGTTTGCAAAAGCAGATGGAAATTGAAATCAGCCAGTATAAACAAAGAATAGAAAATCTCGAAGAACAGTTGGAAGAAATGAAAATACCCGAAAAAGAACCGATACCTACCGAAAGCGAGAATGAGGTTGTGGAAGTTAAAGAAATAGAATTACCGAGCGATGTTCAGTTGGGTGCATCTTTTATAGGCAAAACCGTTATGGAGGTTACAATGCTTTGTAACGAATTAACCTCAAAAAATACCCAAAACGGCAAGGAACTTGTTAATTTAGCGCTCGGCAGAACAGAAGTTTTGAAAGCGGAAATTCTGAAAATTGTAGCGCTTGATTTGCCGATTGAACAAAAGCAGGCGCTTATGCAAAAAGAACAAGAAAGCGCTTATGATTATTTTGACAGTTTAAAAGCGCAAATAAGTTAAATTTTTATCAATTATACTATTGTCTTTTTATGATAATTTTGTTATAATATTTTTATATAACCGAAAGGAGTACATATATGAACTATTCAAAAGAAGTAGAAAACATGTGTCCCTTAGCAAAGGGTACATATCACGGTCCTGCTCCCATTCCGGAAGAGGGCAAGTGGGTTCAAGTAAAAGAAGTTAAAGATGTATCAGGTCTTACACACGGTGTGGGTTGGTGCGCTCCTCAACAGGGTGCTTGTAAACTCACTCTTAATGTTAAAGACGGTATCATTGAAGAAGCATTGGTTGAAACACTCGGTTGCTCGGGTATGACACACTCGGCTGCTATGGCTTCTGAAATTTTGGTTGGCAAGACAATTCTTGAAGCGCTTAATACTGACCTTGTTTGTGATGCTATCAACACCGCTATGCGTGAACTTTTCTTGCAGATTGTTTACGGTCGTACACAGACCGCTTTCTCAGAAGACGGTTTGCCGATAGGTGCAGGTCTTGAAGATTTGGGTAAAGGTCTTCGTTCACAGACAGGTACTACATACGCTACTAAACTTAAAGGTCCCCGTTATCTCGAACTTGCAGAGGGCTATATCACAAAGATTGCTATTGACGATAACGATGCTATCATCGGTTATAAATTCGTTCACTTAGGCAAGATGATGGATATGATTAAAAAAGGTATGGACGCTAATGAGGCTTTGGAAAAGGCAAGCGGACAGTACGGTCGTGTTGATGATGCTGCAAAACTCATCGACCCCCGTCACGAATAATAGGGAGGTAAGTTAGAATGGCTTTATTTGAAAGTTATGAAAGAAGAATTGCTCAAATTAATGCAGAACTTAATAAACACGGCATTTCTTCTATCGAGGAAGCAAAAGAAATCTGCGATAAAGCAGGTGTAGATGCTTATAAAATTGTTAAAGATATTCAACCTATTTGTTTTGAAAACGCTTGTTGGGCTTATGTTGTAGGTTGCGCTATCGCTATTAAAGACGGCGTTAAGAGCGCTGCTGAAGCGGCTGAAAAAATCGGTCTCGGTCTTCAGTCTTTCTGTATCCCCGGTTCTGTTGCTGATGACCGTAAAGTTGGTATCGGCCACGGTAATTTGGGCGCAATGCTTTTGCGTGACGAAACAAAATGTTTCGCTTTCCTTGCAGGTCATGAATCTTTTGCTGCTGCTGAAGGCGCAATCGGTCTTGCAAAGAGCGCTAACAAGGCTCGTAAAGAACCTTTGAGAGTTATACTTAACGGTCTCGGTAAAGATGCCGCTAAGATTATTTCAAGAATTAACGGTTTCACCTATGTTCAGACTAAGTTTGATTATTTCACAGGTAAACTTGAAATTGTTGAAGAAATCGCTTATTCTAACGGCGAACGTGCTAAGGTTCGTTGCTACGGTTCTGACGATGTTCGTGAGGGTGTTGCAGTAATGCACAAAGAGGGTGTTGACGTTTCTATTACAGGTAACTCAACCAACCCAACCCGTTTCCAGCATCCTGTTGCAGGTACATATAAGAAAGAATGTATCGAACAGGGCAAAAAGTACTTCTCGGTTGCATCGGGCGGCGGCACAGGCCGTACACTTCACCCCGATAATATGGCTGCTGGTCCTGCTTCTTACGGTATGACAGATACTATGGGCCGTATGCACTCTGATGCTCAGTTTGCAGGTTCTTCTTCTGTTCCTGCTCACGTTGAAATGATGGGACTTATCGGTGCAGGTAACAACCCAATGGTTGGTATGACTGTTGCTTGCGCAGTTGCAGTTAACGAAGCGCTTAATAAATAATGCGTAATTCGTAATGCGTAATGCGTAATTAAAGGACTTGAAGATTAATCTTCAAGTCCTTTGTTATTAATTATAGAAACAATCTGATATCCATTTTTGAGGATTTGTATCAATATAGTTGCAAATTTTAATGTAATCTTCTTCACTACGTATTATATGGTCGTGGAATGAGCGTTGGAAAATTTTATTTCCTGTGGTGCCGTGAATTTTATTAATGTGTTTTGTTATGTTGTATTTTAACCACCCAACCACATTTGATATTGTAGGGGAGGGGTTTCCCCTCCCGTCATTTAGAATTTTTAATATAATGTGTATGTGGTTTGGCATTATAATGTATTTTTTAATATTTATGCAAGGATATTTTTTATTGATTTTTAATATGTAATTTTCTGTTATTTTTCCTTGTGGTGTGAGTTGCGGGAGGGGAAACCCCTCCCCTACGATATTGGACAATATATTTTTGCGTTTGTGTGTACATATTGTTATAAAATATAAACCCGAATTGCTATAATCATAATTTTTTAATCTTATTTGTTTTCGTTTGGGCAATTCCATTACTATCACCAAAGATATTTTAACATATATACCTATTTAATGTAAATGTTTTTTCTGTATGTATTGAAATTTTAATTTTTTTGTGATATTATAAGTGGTAGAATTTTTATTTAGGGTAGGCGATTTTAATGAAAAAAATACTAACAATTCAGGATTTTTCGTGTGTGGGCAAATGCTCTTTGACGGTTGCTATGCCGATAATTTCGGCTTTTGGGATTGAAGCCTGCGCTTTGCCGACCGCTTTGCTTTCAACCCATACCCAATTTAAGCATTGGACTTTTGCAAACCTTTGCGACGAGATTGACCCCATAACAACCGCTTGGAAAAATGAAAATATTGTCTTTGACGGTATATATACAGGATATCTTGGCGGTGTGGACCTTATTGAAAGTGTAAAGGGAATTGTTAAAGGCTTTGTTAAGAAAGACGGCATTGTTATGATAGACCCTGCAATGGGGGACAACGGTAAACTTTATGCTAATTTTGATATGGAATATGTTAAGGCAACAAAAACTTTATGCGCCTTGGCAGATGTTATTACACCTAATATCACCGAAGCGACATTTATGCTCGGTATGGAATATAAAGAAGAATATGATTATGATTATCTTTTGGAAATCTGTAATAAACTTCACGAAAACGGCGCTAAGGATGTTGTGATTACAGGGGTTAGGAAGACAGATACACAGGTCGGTGTATTTTGCTTGCTTGACGGCAAGGAAGTTTATGAATATTACACCGAAAGGGAAGTTAAGGATTTTCA
This sequence comes from Acutalibacteraceae bacterium, assembly GCA_045647405.1. Lineage (GTDB taxonomy): Bacteria > Bacillota > Clostridia > Oscillospirales > Acutalibacteraceae > UBA737. The sequence goes on from JAZRMI010000005.1 coordinate 17,410, forward strand.
CGGCACAGGGGATATTTATTCTTCTGCTGTTTACGGTGCTTTAATGAATGGCAAAACTTTACCTGAATCGGTTAAGTTTGCCTGTGATTACACTAAACACTGTATAGCAGTAACTTTGGCTGAACCTGATTATTCAATTTATGGTGTTAATTTCGAACAATGTACAAAAGATATTGTTGATTTTATAAAGTAAAACGAAACTCCGCTAAACTTTTTGTTTAGCGGAGTTTTTAAATTTATACTTTCTTAACGCCTATTGTTACATTCTCGTCGTTGATATCCCATTCTTTGACGAAACCTAATGTATTTCCAATAGTTATGGAATCTGCCAAGGTATCACCGATAATATCGCTTGTTTTACGTGTTGCGATATTGCAGACTGTCTCACTGCCTTGCAAGGTGATTTCGATATGGTCAGTAACATTGAAGCCCGCTTCTTTACGCATTGTCTGAATCTTGCTTATAAGTTCTCTTACAAAGCCTTCTTCAATCAATTCGTCTGTCAAAACAGTATCAAGCGCTACTGTAATTCCGTTATCGCTCAAAGTGAAGAAACCTTCTTTTTGGTTTGCTTCAATAAGTAGGTCTTCGGTTTCGAGTTGTATATCGCCAGTAGAGAGTTTCAAGGTGAGTTTGCCGTCGGTATCTAACTGCTTTTTAGCGGTATTGCCGTCAATAGTTGATAGAATATTACGGATTTCACCCAACTGCTTGCCGTATTTCGGACCTAAAGTTTTGAGTTGAGGTTTGAATGTGTAACTTACAAAGTTATCAACTTCACCTGTAAAGTCAACATTTTTGATATTAAGTTCTTCTTTAATAATATCAATGTAGTTCTCTTGGAGTTCGCCGTCTGCTTTAACATACATAACATTAAGAGGCTGACGGTTTTTCCTTGAAGAACCGTTACGTGCGGCACGTCCCAAAACAACAATCTTTAGAACTTTTTCCATCTGTTCTTCGAGATCTTTATCAATAAGAGTCTCGTCTACAACAGGGAAGTCGCAAAGGTGGATACTCTCAGGAGCGGTTTTATCAACACTGCCAACAAGATTTAAATAAATGTTTTCTGCCATAAACGGAATCATCGGAGCGGCAGTTTTAGCAGTGGTAACAAGTGCAGTGTAAAGGGTTAAATAAGCGGCAATCTTATCGTCGGTCATACCCTGAACCCAATAACGCTCACGGCCACGGCGAACATACCAGTTACTCATCTCGTCGGTAAACTCTGCCAAAGCACGAGCGGCTTCGGGTATATGGTAGTTTGCAAGATTTTCATCCACCGCTTTAACCATTGAATTGAGTTTTGATAACAACCACTTATCCATAACAGTCAATTCATAATCGTTGATGTTATATTTGGTTGGGTCAAACTTATCAATATTAGCATAAAGCACATAGAAAGCATAGGTATTCCAGAGCGTGCCCATAAATTTGCGCTGACCTTCGGTTACGGCTTTGCCGTGGAAACGGTTGGGAAGCCAAGGCGCTGAATTGGTATAGAAATACCAACGGATAGCATCTGCACCGTAAGATTCAAGCGCATCGAACGGGTCAACCGCATTGCTTTTTGATTTACTCATTTTCTGTCCGTTCTCGTCTTGAACGTGACCTAAAACAATAACATTTTTATAAGGCGCTTTATTGAAAATAAGGGTTGAAATTGCAAGCAAGGAATAGAACCAACCTCTTGTTTGGTCAACTGCTTCTGAAATGAAGTCAGCAGGGAACTGCGCTTCAAATAATTCCTTATTTTCAAATGGATAGTGGTGTTGAGCAAACGGCATTGAGCCAGAGTCAAACCAACAGTCGATAACTTCAGGAACACGGTGCATCTGCTTTCCGCATTCGCTACATTTTATAGTAACTTCGTCAATATAAGGACGGTGAAGTTCGATATCGTCAGGGCAGTTCTCCGACATTGATTTTAGTTCTTCAATACTGCCGACGGCGTGTTGATGACCGCATTCGCAAGTCCAGATATTAAGCGGTGTGCCCCAATATCTGTTACGGGAAATACCCCAGTCTTGAACATTCTCAAGCCAGTCGCCAAATCTGCCTTTACCGATACTTTCGGGAATCCAATTAATAGTGTTGTTATTGCGGATAAGGTCTTCCTTAACATCGGTCATTTTGATAAACCAAGATTCACGTGCATAGTAAATGAGCGGTGTATCACAACGCCAACAGAAAGGATAGTCGTGTTCAAACTTAGGAGCGTCAAACAAAAGACCTGCTTTATCCAAATCGGTTAAAACCAGTGGGTCGGCATCCTTTACAAATTTGCCGGCATAAGGAGTTTCTTCAGTTAATTCACCCTTACTGTTTACAAACTGAACAAACGGCAAATCATATTTTCTGCCAACTTTAGAGTCGTCCTCACCGAAAGCGGGAGCAATATGAACGATACCTGTACCGTCACTCATTGTAACATAATTATCACAGGTGATATAATGCGCTTTTTTCTTCTGCTTTTCGCAAACTGGTTTTTGGAAGTCGAAGAGCGGTTCATATTCCTTATATTCAAGGTCTGCGCCTTTATATTCTTCCAAAATTTCATAAGCGGGGGTTTCTTCGGTGGCGAGTTTTGAGAGAACTTTGTCAAGCAGTTCTTTTGCCATATAATAAGTATATCCGTCAACCGCTTTAACCTTGCAGTAAGTATCATTCGGGTTTACGCAAAGCGCCACATTGGACGGAAGTGTCCAAGGAGTTGTGGTCCAAGCGAGGAAATATGCATCCTCGTTTACAACCTTAAAGCGCACAACGGCACTGCGTTCTTTGACATTCTTATAACCTTGCGCCACTTCGTGTGAAGAAAGGGGAGTACCGCAACGGGGACAGTAAGGTACAATCTTAAAGCCTTTATACAAAAGACCTTTATCATAGATTTGCTTTAATGCCCACCATTCAGATTCGATAAAGTTGTTATCGTAAGTAACATAAGGATTGTCCATATCTGCCCAGAAACCAACAGTTTTTGAGAAGTCTTCCCACATTCCTTTATATTTCCAAACGCTTTCTTTACAATGGTCGATAAATGGGTCAAGACCGTATTCCTCAATCTGTTCTTTGCCGTCAAGACCTAAAAGTTTTTCAACTTCAAGTTCAACAGGCAAGCCGTGAGTGTCCCAACCGGCTTTTCTCGGCACCATACAGCCTTTCATTGTGCGGTAACGGGGAATCATATCCTTGATAACTCTCGTTAGCACGTGGCCAATGTGCGGTTTTCCGTTAGCGGTAGGGGGGCCGTCATAGAACACATAAGGTTCACCCTTTGCACGCTGTTCAATACTTTTTTCAAAAATCTTGTTATCATCCCAAAATTGTTTAATTTTCTTTTCTTCTTCAACAAAATTGAGATTCGGTGAAATGTTTTTATACACTTCATTTTCTCCTTTCAAAATAAAAATTCCCTCTATCCATAATAGGATAAAGGGAATAATACTTTATACCACCTATTACGTCAAACAAACATTTGCGGTTTCTATAACGTGAAACAAACGGACAAACTTACTAAAATTTCAGCCGTCTGCTCGGGAGTGATACTGATTTTTTGGGAACTGCAAGGCTCACACCGTCTCTTGCTCGCTAAAAATTCCGTTTATAAAAATCACGGTCTCCGTCAAAGCATTTTAATATATAAGTTTAAATTATTCGCTAACAGTAGGGATTTGTTGTTTCAAAGCGGCTCTTGTTTTGCGAACTTCACCGAGGTTAGCGGTAAGACCTTCATCAGCACGGCGCATAATATCGTCAACAAAGTCCTGAGCGGCTTTTCTCATTTCACGGCTCTTGCCCTGAGCGGTTGCAATAATTTCAGCAGCCTTTGCTTGAGAAAGTTTAACAATTTCTTCCTGTGCTACCATTGCTTTTGCACGTTCTTCAGCGCTTCTGATAATAGCGTCTGCTTCACGCTTGGCATTAGTGATAATGTCTGCACGGTCAGCAACAATGCCTTTTGCCTGTTTAATTTCAGCAGGAATGTTAAGACGGATATCGTCAACAACTGCTCTCAATTTTTCAATGTCAACAACAGTTTTTTTGCCTGGGATTTTAATACCGCTGTCAAGCACCTCGTCAAACTGTTCAAGTAATTCGTCAAGTGTCATTTTTTCTTCCTCCATAAACCATTAGGTATTATTTTTTTGCGTTTATCCTGTCAAGAATATCCTGTTTTATAACTTCGGGCACAAAACTTGAAATGTCACCGTTCATTTTGGCAATCTGTTTTACCATACTCGAACTTAAGTACATATTCTGTGCGGCGGTGGTTAAAAACAAAGTCTCAACATTTGGATTTAACTTCTTATTCGTTAATGCCATCTGGAATTCATATTCGAAATCAGACATAGCACGAAGTCCTTTTATAATTGCAGTAGCGTTATGCTCTGCGGCATAGTCAGCAAGCAGACCGTCATAGTGGTCAACCTGCACATTGCTAAGATTGGGAATACATTTTTTTATCATTTCAACCCGTTCTTTTGGGGTAAAGCAGTTGTGTTTATTGGAATTGCTTGCAACAACTACGATTACTTTATCAAACATATGTGACGCACGCTCGATAATATCAAGATGTCCGTAGGTCACAGGGTCAAAACTGCCGGGGCAGATAGCGATACTGTTTTTCATTTATACAGTCTCTTTTCTGTAGATTGTAACATTTATTTTACCGTAACGGTAAGTACGGTAAACCTTAAAACCGCCGATACTTTCGGGAATTTCAACTTCCGGCGGATATTCACAAACGATAAGACCGTAGTCACTCATCAACGGTAAAATTGATTTTAAAGCGGGCAACAAAAGACCTTCATTATAAGGCGGGTCTAAAAAGGCGATATCAAAACAGTCACGGCACATTGCCGAAAAAGACGAATAGTCGCACATAACCACTTTTGAAATATCAGTAAAACCTGTTGTTTCAAGGTTCTTTTTGATTATCTTAATTGAACTGTTGCTTGAGTCAACAAATGTTGCACTTTTAGCACCTCGGCTTAAAGCCTCAATCCCCAACTGTCCTGAGCCTGCAAACAAATCTAAAATTCGTCTGCCCTCGATATCAAACTGCAAAGCGCTGAAAAGCGCTTCCTTGACCTTTTCAGAAGTGGGACGGACATCTTTACCGTCAAGTGTTACAAGGCGTTTGCCTCGAGCAATACCGGTAATAACACGCATCTAAATCACCATAACCTAAAAATTAAAGACAGTAAATCCATTGTCCATACTAATATACATATTATCCCACTAAACAGTATGTTTTGTCAATAGTTTTTTTATTATATTGAAAAATTAATATAAATAATATATAATTTCAGTATGAACAAGATATATATTATTTCCGCAAATGAGAATCCGTATGCCTTTGTTAAGCAGAGAATTGCTGAAGAATTTAATATTGATGTTAATGATGTTGAAATTAAAAGAGACATAAACGGCAAGCCTTTTATTGAAAATTTAAAGGGTGTGTTTTTTAATGTCTCAAATTCTAAGGAATTACAGGCGGTGGCTCTAAGTGAAAGTCCCGTTGGTGTGGATATTGAAAAAGTCCGCAAGGCAAATCTTTCAGTAGCAAAGCGTTTTTGTAAAGAGGAATATGAATATATAACCGAAAATGATTCTCAAAACCGCCTTTTTGAAGTGTGGACTAAAAAAGAAGCTTATTTAAAATATACGGGCAAAGGGATAAAGGGCGGACTCGATAGTTTTAATGTGTTTGATATGCCTTTAATAATTAAAATTTTCAAAACCGACGGTTATTTTGTTTCTTATTGCTGTGAAAGAGAATTGGATATCATTATTGAAAAATAGGCATTTTCATCTCGAAAGAGTCCTATTTTTAGAATTGAATTATATTATTTTTTGTATTATAATACTTGTGTAAAATTTCAGATAAATTATATTATCTTTTTGCCGATGAGATAATGAAAATAAACAACACGGCACATATGATTTCCCAGTTAGGATTTACGAGGTCAACAGTAATTATTATCAGTACGTTATCCGTCACATTGGCATAGAGAGTTAGAAATAATCAGGGTGCTTTGAGGCGTCAAATTTGTATGCAAATAATATGCGGTTTCTGCTGAAAAAATATTTCAAAAGATCATATTTAAGGAGGATGTAATAAATGAAAATCTTATCTATAGGGAACAGTTTTTCACAGGATGCACACAAATGGTTGCATAAATTAGCAAATGCCAACGGTATTAATCTTGAAACCTATAATCTTTATATAGGCGGCTGCAGTTTAGAAACACACTGGAAAAATTATGAAGAAAATAATGCATACTATGATTTCGAAATAAACGGAAACGGCGCTAAACGGAAGATTAGTATTTTAGAAGCGTTGAAATTTGAAAAATGGGATGTTATTACACTTCAGCAAGTAAGTAATTTCAGCGGTATGTTTGAAACTTACGAGCCATATCTTTCGTCATTGGCTTCGGTCATAAGAAAAGAAATGCCTGATGTAAAATTATATATACATCAGACATGGGCATACGAAATTGACTGTCGGCTTGATGGATTTCCAAATTATAATAATAATCAACTTGAAATGTATGAAAGAATTGTTGAAGCCGTAAATGAAGCCGCAACGGCTATAAATGCGAAAGTAATATACACAGGGAAAGTCATACAAACTTTGAGGGATACGTTGCCTGAGTTTGATTATAAAAACGGCGGGTTATCACTCTGCCGAGATAGTTATCATTTATCCTTAGATTACGGCAGATTTGCGGCTGCTGCGACATGGTTGTATGTGTTGACAGGAAATAAAATTAAGATAACAGATTTTGAAGATTTTAATCCCGAACTTTTAAATAAAATTCTTGAAGTTGTATGTCAATAGTTATAGTATTTGATATATAGAAACGCCCGAAGCAGTATTTTTATTGCTTCGGGTTTGAATGCTTTGGTGCACCTGACAGGACTTGAACCTGCAAGTCTTGCGACATACGGACCTGAACCGTACGTGTTTGCCAGTTTCACCACAGGTGCATAATTTACTAAAAGATTATAGCCTAAATAACGCATAATGTCAAGGGTTTAAATTGACTGATTGGGTTTTGAATGGTATAATATCTTAGGTGATTTTATGGAAGTATTGTTTCAAGATGACGATATAATAGTTTGCGTTAAACCTGTTGGGGTGCTATCACAATCAGATAGCAACGGCGGGCAGAGCATGATTACACTTTTGCAAGAAATTACAGGAGGTACAGTATATCCTTTGCATAGGCTTGACATGGATGTCGGAGGTGTGATGGTTTATGCTAAGAATAAGTTTTCTGCAAGTGCACTTTCGAAAGATATTGCTGGGCAGAAATTTAAAAAAGAGTATATTGCATTGGTGCATGGGATACCCGAAACGCAAAAGGGTCAAATGACTGATTTGCTTTTTAAAGACAGCAAAAAGAATAAAAGTTATGTTGTCAGCCGTAAAAGACAGGGTGTTAAAGAGGCTTCGCTTGAATATGAGGTTTTTAACAGCAAAAACGGTCTATCGGCAGTATTGGTTTTGCTTCATACAGGCAGAACGCATCAAATAAGAGTGCAGTTTGCATCACGGAAAACGCCTCTTGCAGGCGACAGAAAATACGGTGCTAAGGACGAATTTAAAAATATCGGACTATGGTCCTATAGAATAACTTTTACTCATCCAAAAACAAAGGAAGCCTTGACATTTTCAAGACTTCCAGAGAATTATATCAGAGATTATTTGAATTGAAAGCATCGGTTAATTCCTGTGCGATTTTTGACATTTCGGCCTTGTCAACTTTTAATATCTGTCGGTCGTAGGTTAAAAGTCCGTTAGTTTCGTCCTCAACATCGCTTACCTGTGTTAAAACTGTTGCATTGAGATTTGCATTTTTAATAGCAGGGATAACTTCGTTGCGGTAGAGATTACAAACTGCATCTTTAAACATTTCGGCATTGTCAAAGAATTTATAACCGTAAGTATTTTTATTGTTGAATGAATGGTTTTGAATTTTATAAGAATATCCGCCAAATTCAGATAAAACAAGCGGACGCCCGTCGTTTTTGAGGTTTAGCGGTTTAAAATAAATATGTTCGCTTAAAACATCACTTTCACCTGTTTGAAACCAACCTGATGTTGCATCCCAAACCCTTGTGTTATCAAGGGTTTTAAATTTTTTATAGATGTTTTTGGCATCAAATTGTCCCCAACCCTCATTGAAGATGGTGTAGTAACAAACGCTCGGATGATTAAATAAAAGGTTTATAGTATCGGCAGAATCTTTTAAAAAGTTTTGCCGTCTTTTTTTGCTTGCTCTATGGGAAACACCTTTTTTAAGCAATACAGTGGGTAAAGCAGTATCAATCAGAAAACTGTATTTACCGCTGTTGACGAGGTCTTGAAAAACAATCATTCCGTATTTATCGCAATAGTAATAAAAAATATCTGGCTCGATTTTAATGTGTTTTCTTAACATATTAAAACCGCATTCTTTCATAGTCAGAATATCGTTTTTAAAACCATCGGGTGTGGCAGGAAGATAAATTCCGTCGCTGAAATAGCCTTGGTCAAGCACACCGTTGAAGAAATAGGGCTTGCCGTTAAGACAGATTTTGCCGTCTTTAATACTTATTGTTCGCAAAGCGCAGTAAGAACAGATTTTATCGTCACCTGATATCAGTTCAAAATCATATAGTTTTGGGTTGTCAGGAGTCCAATTTTCAGGGTTTTCTATTTCTATTCGTGCGCTGTCACCCTTGAAAGTATATTCTTTATCTTGGATTTTTAGAGTTTTAGTCTCGTATCCGCCCGAAACTTCAATATCAAAACCTGTAAGGTCTGGCGTAATTTTGATAGATTTAATGTAATCAGTCGGAACTTGCTCCAACCATACTGTAGACCAGATACCGCTTATTGGTGTGTACCACATACCGCCCCGTTTAAAGCGTTGTTTTCCGTATGCAAGGTCGGTATCAAGGCGGTCGGTAACTTTAACTGAAACTGTATTTTCTCCATCGTTTAAAAATTTGCTTATATCAAATTCAAAGGGAATATATCCGCCTGTGTGAGAGCCTACAAGGTTTTGGTTTATAAACACTTCACATTCTTGGTCAACACCGCCGAAGTGAAGAATGGTTTTATTATTGGTTTTCTTTAAGTTGAATTTTCTTGAATATAAAAGAATGTCATTCTTTTGTTTTTGAAACTCAAAACCGGAGATATCCGATTCCATTGGGAAAGGAACGAGAATTTCACCTTTTTTAACAGTTTTATTTTTGCGCAAAATCTCAAGATTCCATAATCCGTCAAGGCAGATATATGAATCACGCTTAAACTGAGGTCGGGGATATTCCTGCCAAGGGGTACCGTTTAAATCTTGCTCGAAAGGTGTGTTAAGACGGGTGAATTTTTGTTTGTTTCTTTTGAAAATTATAAGCAAAAAAGGTATTAAAAACAAAAGAACAATAAGCGCTGCTAAAAAAATGTTTTGATTAGGCAAAAAAGAGGAAGTGCCGTCGCTGTTCACGATGGTTTTCGAATCCTTAAGAACATAAGAGCCGATATAGGGACCAATTATTCCGGGGATAAGCACTTGCGAAAAAATGCGAAGTCCTTGGAACATACCCGCCTTGTTTTCAGGGGTGTTATCTCTGATTGTTGCGCCGAATACCGCCATTCCCGAAAGATAACCGCACATCATAAGCAAAGAGCCAATAAATACCGGCAGGGTGGTTTTGGTTAAAAAGAGTATAATATATCCGATTGCAAGGGATAAAAGCGGGATAATTAATGCAAATTTAAGACCTTTTTTATCATAAACTCTTCCCCAGAATGCAGTCACAACCGAGGCAATTATAATTGCGGGCGCCATTATGAAAACATAGTTTTGCATGGCAAGACTTTTTTCATAATAGATAATAAGATAGGGCATAAATACCTGAATCGAAATATTAAATACCACGAATGCCAAAAGCACTAAGTAAAGCAAAGGACGTTGCTTTACTGTCTTAGGTAAAAAACCGTAGAAAATGCAGTGCAGATATTTCTCTTTCACAGGCTCACATTTGCTGTCTTTTATAAGAAAAATACCTAAAACACCAATAGCAATAACCACTGTACCGATTATTGAAAAAATGAGAACCCAACTTGAAGACTGGTTGAGGTCGAAAAACATAAAACCGCCAAACACCGCAAGAATTGCGACTAACGGCATCATTGAATTAATACCCTCGACAGCGCCTCGGTTAGTTGAGTCAGTTGAGTCGGTAAGCCAAGCGTTAAAGGCGGCGTCGTTAGCGGTAGAGCCGAAAAATGTCATAACACAATCAAGAATGATGACCAAGGTTACACAAACGGCTGACACCGATACGGCAGCGGGGAAGACAGTGCCTATAAAATCTGTTTTAATCAGGGCAAAACTGAAGATAGAAATGCCCCAGAGTATGTAGCCTGTGCAAATAAAAAGTTTGCGCTTTCCTATTCGGTCAGAAAGCGCACCCATAAATACTGTAGTTAATGTTGCGGCAACGGCAGAAGCCGAAACCATAGTTGCAATATCTTGGGCAGAGGCATTGAACATTTTGTATATAAACACGTTAAAATACATATTTTCAATTACCCAAGCCACTTGACCTATAAGGCTGAAAAGTGTTACTGCAAACCAAAAGCGAGGAGAGAGTTTTGTTTTCATAGAATTATCCTTTTAAATTATTTTTCGCCTGCAATACATTTGCAGAGTTTGGCTTCGCCTTTATAGTTTTCGATATAATCAATCAGTTTATCAGCATCATCGAAAACAGGGCATAAAGCGGTTGTGCGCTCGTCCATAAAGCCTTTATTGATACAGTTATCAAACAAATTGATAAGCGCATCAAAATAACCGTTTACATTGAAAATCGCAATCGGTTTTGCGTGGAGACCTAACTGTTTTAAAGTGAGAATTTCAAAAAACTCATCGAATGTACCCACACCGCCCGGTGTGATGATAAAAGCATCGGACATATTTTCCATTTCGGCTTTGCGCTGACGCATTGTATCGGGATAGTAAAATTCGTCACAGTTTTCAAACAGAACACCATCAACATTAAAAAAAGAGGGCGCTATACCGACGATTTTACCTTTGTTTTTATAAAATCCGCGTGCTGCCGCCCCCATAAGTCCGTTACTGCCACCGCCGAAAACGAGGCTGTGACCCCGCTTTGCTAATTTTTCGCCTAAGTTTTCGGTAGCAAGCATAAAAGAATTGTCAATTTTATTGCTTGAAGCACCGTACATACAAATATTCATAGTATTTCCTCACCGTTTAGTATTGCTTTAATAAGCGTATCGCCTGTATATTCTAACTTTAGCAAAAAGAAAGGAACTTTTTGTTCAATAAGTTTTAAGAAGATTTTATCACCTTGCCAAATAGGGAGATTATAAATTTCACTTATTTCCACCCAACAAAGTTCGCCCTCGTCACATTCACAAAGGTTTCCCTCAAAGTCACTCGAATGGAAAAGATGCATATATTCAGTTTCCCATTTATCTGAGACAAAGGTAACAATTCCGCAATAGCGGGAGGATTTTAATGTAAGCCCCGTTTCTTCAAGCACTTCTCGTGCGTTGCATTCTTCGGGGCTTTCTTTGTCCTCCAATTTTCCGCCGATGCCCACCCATTTGTCTTGGTTGAGGTCGTTTTCCTTTTTTGTTCGGTGGAGCATTAAATATTTTCCGTCTTTTTCAATATGGCAAAGTGTTGTGTTTTGCATAGTTATTCCTCTTCACCTGTAAGATTTGACGATTCGTGTTTATAGCCTTTCAAGAAGAAAATTTCATTGTCTGAATTTTCGCTGTCGAAAATTGCATTATACTGAATTTTCTCATATTCGCTTATAAGGTCGGCGTAGGGTGAAACATCGCTCCATTTGTAATAATTATTATCTTTGTCGATATAACCGACAGTATTAATAACCGGCAGAGTTTCAGAAAGTTTCAAAAGATATTTGTTATATTCGGTCAGTTCCACGCCTGCCGTTTTCAAAACCAAAGAAGAAAGATAGTTTGCGCTTAGTTTGTCAATTTTCTCTTCTTTAATATCATAATTTGCCCAGATATAGAAAGGTGTTATGTGGCGAGCCTGTTCCTGTTCAACTGTGAGGTTAGAAAGATTTTTCACGCCCAAAGTTTGCGCTATAAACTCAGTTTCGATATTGGGTTGGTGGTCGCCAAACATACATATAACAGTAGGCTCTTCCACGGTTGAGAAAAATTCGATAAGCCCTTTGAAAGCCTTGTCACTTGCTTTTACAAGTGATAAATATTCATTTGCCTTATCATATACAGTTTCGCTCGAAGTGATTTTTATAGATTCGTCAAAGTTAGAAGCGTCAGTTACATAACCGCCGTGATTTTGCATAGTTACATTAAAAATAAAATATGGTTTTCTGCGGTCACGGTTTTTGTAATCTTTTATGATGATATCATAATTATAACTGTCGCTCACATACTGCCTCATAATCATATTTGAGTTTGGATAATGCTCGTCTATGAGTTGTTGGAGGAAGTCGGGGTCGCTTCCGTTGTTTTGATATTCTGCCATAAGGGAAATATCCATAATATTTTCAAGCGCAGTAAAAGCATTAAAGCCGAAATTACTGTAAACTTTAGGTCTGTTCCAACCGGATGAATAATATGGATGCAGTGCTTGTGAAGAATATCTTTGCGCTTCGAGTGTGGAAACAAGCGAAGCCATAGGATTATCAATATAAAGCATATAAGCGTTACTGCCTGACGGCAAGAATGCTGTGGTGTGGCCTGTTAAAAATTCAAATTCGGTGTTCGAAGTGCCCGCACCGATTACGGGAACATATAGATTGCCTTTAACGGTGTTTTCTTTCAGTCGGCGCATAAAGGGCATATAATCTTTGTTTGTTTCAAATTCGCCTAAAACTTTAAGGTCAGAGAGCGATTCATTCATTATACAGATTATATTCGGCTTTTTGGTGTCGCCTGTAGCCGAGTTATCGTTATTTACTGTTTGGTCGATATAATCTTTGATTTGATTAGGGTCATAATTGTTTGGCTCGTTCATATAAAGATATTTGGTGTTTGCAAAGAAATTGAAAACAAAGCCATAGTTGTGATAACCCCTCGTTTGATTCCAGAAGTCAGGTCGCACACCCATATTTGCAAAAACGCTTGTGCCGTAAAATAGAATAAGAATAACGCTTGCAAAGGTTAAGGTGAAAGAGCGTGCAATTATCTTGATAGTAAGATGGTATTCGGGGGTACGCATTTTAAATGCAACGGTCATTATAAGGATAAAGAGGAATAATGCCGTAATAATTTTATAGTTAGGTGTGAAGTTGTAGGTATTTGCAACATTAGCGGCGGTGGTAACGCTTAGGAAGTCCATTGGTTGAAACGGAGTTCCTCTGAAGTCCATAAGATAACTGTGCGCCACACCTAAGCCGAAAACAATAGGATTTAAAATCAGATAGGCTAATTTAAAACTGCCCGATAGAGCATAAATGATGAAGTAAAATATAATTATAACAAGGTAGTTGCCCAAAAATCCTAAGTATGTCATATCATAAACAAAAACATTGTTTAAACATTCTGTCATTGTCATAGTTGCGATAGGCATCAAAAGAAATATTATAAACCCTGCAATTTTATTTGTCCTTTTGTTTTTAAGCCTTACGGTATAGATTATCGACAAGCCCAAAATAAAAGGTAAGAATAAATCAAGCGCCATAAGTATCCAACGAACACCGATATCAATTTTAAGATATGTGTCGATACAGAAAATAACTAAAAATAGTGACAAAAGACATACCGCACAGCCTGCAATTTTTGATTTTCTTGTATGGGTTATTTCAAAGTGTTTATTTATAAAATCAGGAACTTTTTCTGCCAAAAACATATAAACTTTATTTGCCGTTTGTTTTAAGTCCATATAAGTGTTCCTTTCGTCAGTTTTAGATAATTATATTTAGTATAGCACATTCATTTTACAATAACAACATTTTTTAATCGTGAATAGTATGTTTTGAAGGTGTTTGTGATGTTGGATATAGTTTTTGCCCTGATAGTTTCGCTTGTTATAATTGGTGTAATTTTTTCGCTTAAACGGGTTTTATGGCGAGTGTATTATAAAATCTGCGAAAAAATTGTGAAAAATGAGTAAAATTCACAAAACTTTATCACTTTAGTTGTATGAAGTGATAAAGTTTTAATTTTTTTAAAAAAACACTTTACAACTTTATCAAAGTAAAGTATAATAGCGTTACAGACTATTTCAAAGGGGTAATAAAAAATGAAAAAACTATTAGCAATTTTAATGACACTCGCAATGCTCTTTGCATTTGCCGGTTGCGGCGCTGATAAAAAGGCTAAGGATAGTGAAAAGATTATCGAAAACGGAAAACTCGTTGTTGGTATTACTGACTATGCGCCGATGGATTATAAAGAAGAGGGTTCTGATGAATGGACCGGTTTTGACGCTGAATTTGCCCGTCTTTTCGCAAAAAAACTCGATGTTGAGATTGAGTTTATTGAGATTGACTGGGATAATAAATTCCTTGAACTCAAATCTGAATCTATCGACTGTATCTGGAACGGTATGACAATTACTGACGAAGTAAAACTTAACACAAATGTTTCAAAGGCTTATGTTAAGAATGCACAGGTTCTCGTAATGGCGGCTGATAAGGTTGCAGATTATAAGGATATCGAGTCTATCAAAAATCTCAAATTTGCGGTTGAGAAGGGCTCTGCAGGCGAAAAGGCTTTGACAGATAATAAGATTACTAACTTTACTGCTGTTGATACACAGAGTACTGCTCTTATGGAAGTTAAATCGGGCACTGCTGATGCTTGTGTAATTGATATTACAATGGCTAACGCTATGACAGGCGAGGGTACAAGTTATGCAAATCTTGCAAAAGGCTTGGAACTCACATCTGAAGAATACGGCGTAGGCTTCCGTGTAGGCTCTGATATGACTGAAAAATTCAACGAATTTATGGCAGAACTTAAGGCTGACGGCACATTGGGCAAGTTGGCAGAAAAATACGAACTGACTATCGCTGAATAATTAACATAAAAATTATTTTAAGTAGAGGTTCAGCCGAACCTCTACTTTGTTTGTGTGAAAGGGAAGTTTATGTTTATAACAGTTACACTAGACCTTTTGGTCGGCTTTTGGCAAACATTTAAAATATTTGGTTTGACATTGCTTTTTGCTTTGCCGTTGGGACTTATTATTGCCTTTGGCTCTATGAGTAAGTTTAAGCCTTTGAGTTATCTTGTTAAAACTTTTGTTTGGATAATCAGAGGTACACCTTTGATGTTGCAGTTGATTGCCTTTTTTTACGGACCGGGACTTATTTTCGGATTGCCTGCTATGACTCGTTTTTCGTCGGTTATGGTGGCATTTGTGATAAACTATGCTTGTTATTTCAGTGAGATTTATCGAGGCGGAATAGAGGGTATTTCTCGTGGACAGTATGAGGCTGGACAAGTGCTTGGTATGACTAAGAGCCAGATTTTCTTTAAGGTTGTATTGTTGCAGGTTATAAAGCGTATTGTACCGCCGATGAGTAATGAAATCATAACACTTGTTAAGGATACTTCATTGGCAAGAATTATTGCGGTTTATGAGATAATCTGGACGGCTCAGAGTTACATAAAAAGTGCAGGACTTATATGGCCGTTGTTTTATACGGCGGTATTTTATCTTGTGTTCTGCGGAATTTTGACACTTCTTTTCGGATATATCGAGAAGAAACTGTCCTATTTCCGTTCTTAAAGGGGTGAAAAGACAATGTCAGTTTTAAAGGTTGAAAATTTAAAGAAAAGTTTTTCTAAATGCGATGTTTTGAGGGGCATTAGTTTTTCACTTGAAAAGGGCGAGGTTTTGTCTATAATCGGTTCTTCGGGGAGCGGTAAAACCACTTTGCTTCGTTGCCTTAATTTCTTGGAATTTGCCGAAGAGGGAAAAATTTCGGTTGACGGAAAACAGATTTTTGACGGCGCATCCCATAAAAATTTAACCGATGCTGAGATTCGTGAAAACCGCTTGCATTTCGGATTGGTTTTTCAGTCGTTTAATCTTTTTCCTCAGTATAATGTTTTGCAAAATATCACTTTGGCACCTTCGCTTTTGAAAAGGGATACACCTGAGAATATTGAAAAAAGAGCCATGGCGATTATTGAAAAAGTGGGACTTGCTGATAAAATAAATAACTATCCGTGCGAACTTTCGGGCGGACAGCAACAGCGTGTGGCTATTGCAAGGGCGTTGGCGCTTGACCCCGATATTCTCTGCTTTGATGAGCCCACTTCGGCGCTTGACCCTGAACTTACGGGCGAGGTGTTGAAAGTTATTAAGGGCTTGAAAAGTAAGGACACCACAATGATTATCGTTACACACGAAATGGAATTTGCAAAAAATGTTTCGGATAAGGTTATTTATATGGCGGACGGTGTTATTGAGGAAATGGGAACGCCTGAACAGGTGTTTAATAATCCTCAATCCTTGAAAACAAAGAGTTTTTTAAATAAATCTTTGGAAGAAATTTAGGTGAAGAAATGGGAACTAATAAGGTTACAGACCAAATGGTAAAAGATTTATATAAACTTTTGGCATCAATAAAGTCTGCTGAGGATTTTGAAGATTTATTTTGTGATTTATGTACGAATAAGGAAATCGAGCAAATGGCACAGCGAGTTTTTGCTGCAAAACTTCTGATTGAGGGAAAAACATATAATCAGGTTATCGAAAAAACCGATATTTCTTCTGCCACTTTGAGCAGAGTTTCCCGTTGTGTTCAATACGGTAAAGGATATAAAAGGTTTATTAAATAACGAAAAAATCCGACATTATCTGTCGGATTTTTTGTTGTGTTTTTCGTATATGCTTTGAACATAGTCGATAAATTCTTGGCGTTCTTTCGGACTTTTGAGGTCACGGTATATTTTTATTATATTTTCCTCTAATGTTGTGAGGTTGAGCAGTTCGGATTTTGTCTCTGGTTGAGGTTTTTTGTAAATTGTCTCGATGTCTACAGGAGAGTGGACCGTTACTGTTTTTGTTGGTATAACATTGCCAAAAAGTTCATTGTCTTCACCGTAAATTATGTGGTCGGGGTTGACACCGAAAATTTCTGCAAGTTTAATTGCCATTTCGGTTTTTATTCCGCCCTTGCGCTCCATTTGTGCATAGGTGCTGTGTTTTATACCCACCAATTCGGCAGTTTCTTTTTGCGTTAAACCTTTTTGTCTTCTGTATTTTTTAATTCTTCCGTTAATTTCTAAAGACATAACAAATTCTCCTTGACGGTTTATATAAAAGTTGGTATAATACTGTTGTTAATTTAATATGCGCTGGAGTGGCTCAGTTGGTAGAGCAGCTGATTCGTAATCAGCAGGTCGTGGGTTCGAGTCCCATCTTCAGCTCCAGAAAAATTCCTTGAGATTCTCTCGAGGAATTTTTTGTTCTTATATTATAATTTACAACATTATTTTACTAAAATCGACAAAAATTGTCAAGCGCAATTAAGATAATACCCAAAAACGCATATTGCTTGTATATATAATGTGTGTCACCTAAAAAAATGATATGTTTGCCATAAAAAATAACATTTTAAAGGCGTTGTCAAAATTGTATAATGTACTTGTATCAATATTTCTATTTTTGGCGAAATTTATTATAACGAAAGGAAGATTTTATGAAAAACAGAATTTTTAAAATTCTAAGCGTATTGCTCTCGATAGCAATCGTATTTTCAGTTTGCGTTATTTCAGTAAGCGCAAATGACACCGAAACCATTCCTACATATTATGTAAACGCAGGTGGTGTTGCGGCTGGTACGGGTGACGGTTCATCAATAGAAAATGCGGCAGCCGATGTGAATGACATTCTTGCTTTAGAGGCAGTTCAATCTTTGACCGCTGATGACTCTTTTAATGTTAAGATTGTTGGTTCTTCAAATGCTGATGCTTCTCGTGCGAAATTAACCGCAACAAACAACGAGGCACTTCTTTCGCATACTGCAAAGATGATTATCAGTCCTGCCGTTGACGGTCAGACTGCTTATGTTTGGCGTTCTGCAACAGGAAATATAGGTATAACTTTAGGCGGTGATACCGAATTTCAATCAACTAATATCAAAATTTATGACTGGGCAAACTTTGTCACGGACGGAAATGATGTTAAGTTTGATAAAAATTGTACATTTAATCCAGGTTACGGTATAGTTACTACTGGCAGTAATGCAAATAAAACTTTTACGGGTTATAAACTTGATATTAATCAGAAATTCACAAAAACAATTTATTTAATCGGCAAAGGTTATGCATATGCAGGTACTATCATTGACGGTGACGCTGAAATTGCTCTAAACAATTCTGAAGCAACACCTACTATTCAGGTTACGGGTGATAATACTAATGTTTCTGCTGGGGCAGCGGCTGGTACATTTAATAACGATGTAAATATTAATGTCAAATCAGCAAAATCAGTAACATTTACCTCGAAAA
>JAZRMI010000006.1:0-59320 GCA_045647405.1 Acutalibacteraceae bacterium
CAAAAAATAGTGTTGACAAGCGGTTTTTAATATGTTATTATATTCAAGCTGATTAAAAAAAGAAATATTTTGGAGGTTTTGAATTATGTCTACATTTATGGCAAAACCTGCTGAAATTCAGCGTAAATGGTATATTATCGACGCAGCTGGCAGACCGCTTGGCCGTACAGCAACAAGAGTTGCTGATTTACTTCGCGGTAAGTTAAAGCCGGAATTCACCCCTCATGTTGATTGCGGTGACCACGTTGTAGTTATCAATGCTGATAAGGCAGTTTTAACAGGTAACAAATTGCAAAACAAATACTATCGTCGTCATACAGGTTTCATCGGCGGTCTTAAGGAAGTTAAATATGCTACCCTTATGAACACCCGTCCTGAACTTGCTATGGAACTTGCAGTTAAGGGTATGGTTCCTGATACTACTATCGGCCGCAAAGCCCTCACAAGACTCCATGTTTACAGCGGTTCTGAATATGCACAGGTTGCACAGAAACCTGAAAAATATGAATTTTAAGAAAGGAGTAATTGATAATGTTTGAAGCAAAGTCTTATTTTTACGGAACAGGCAGAAGAAAAAGTTCTGTTGCACGTGTTCGTGTTTACAACGGTACCGGAAAAATCACTATCAATGACAGAGACATTGACGATTACTTCGGTCTTGAAACCTTAAAACTTATCGTTCGTCAGCCTCTCACTTTAACAGGCACAACTGATAAGTTCGATATCGTTTGCCGTGTTGCAGGCGGCGGTGTTACAGGTCAGGCTGGCGCTATCCGTCACGGTATCTCTCGTGCGCTTTTACAGTTCGACGCTGAACTTCGTCCCGAACTCAAGAAAGCAGGTCTCTTAACTCGTGACCCACGTATGAAAGAAAGAAAGAAATACGGTCTCAAAGGCGCTCGCCGTGCACCGCAGTTCTCAAAACGTTAATTTTTCGATGGAATGCAGATTGTGTTATGCAATCTGCATTTTTTTATTTACAATTTATTTAAAAAATGTTATTATAGATGTGTTATACTGTTTAAGATATAAAATAACGGAGGTTTAAGTATGATTGAAGTTACAGGCCTTTCCAAAAGATATGGCACTCACCTTGCAGTTAATGATGTTAATTTCAAAATTGCAAAGGGTGAAGTTATAGGCTTTTTGGGACCTAACGGTGCCGGTAAATCCACTATAATGAATATTTTGACCGGATACCTTTCTTTAACACAGGGCAAAGTGGAAATTGACGGGTTTGATGTTTCGGAATATCCCGAAGATGCTAAAAAGAGAATAGGATATTTACCTGAAATTCCGCCTCTTTATGTTGATATGAAGGTGAGGGAATATCTGAACTTTATTTATGACCTTAAAAAAGTTAAATTCCCTAAAAAAGCGCACATTGACGAAATTATGAACTTAGTTAAGATTGATAATGTGGCTAACCGCCTTATTAAAAATCTTTCTAAAGGTTACAGGCAAAGAGTTGGTTTTGCACAGGCTCTTATCGGTAACCCTGATGTACTTATTTTGGACGAGCCAACGGTTGGTCTTGACCCCAAACAGATTATTGAAATTCGTAATCTTATTGCACGTCTTGGCAAAAACCACACAATTATTTTATCGTCACATATTTTGTCTGAAATACAGGCGGTTTGTAAGCGTGTAATCATCATAAACAAAGGACAGATTATTGCGGACGATACACCCGATAATCTTTCAAATCAACTTTCAAGCGACCAGTCGCTCATCGCCCGTATTGTTTGCGCAGAAAAGGATATGCTTGATGCGCTTTCAACTGTTAAGGGTGTTAAATCGGTTGTATCCCTCGGTTGTAAAGAACAGGGAAGTTTTGATTTCCTTATTGAGCCCGAAGCATCTTGCGATGTTCGTGCTGAAGTGTTCGCCCGTGTGGCTTCAAGGGGTAAAACTTTACTCTCGCTTACAAGCAATAAAGTATCGCTTGAACAGATTTTCTTACGCCTTACAGAAGCGGGAAGTTATGAAGAAGCAAGACGCCTTTTAGGCTTTAATGATGAAGTAATTAAGGAGGAAGAATAATGAGCGCAATATTTAAAAGAGAATTTAAATCATATTTTTCAACTCCGATTGGTTATATTGTTTTGGCTGCTTTTTATTTCTTTTTGGGACTTTATTTTTCTATGATATTCAGTTACGGAAGTCCTGAAATTGGTATGGTTATAACTACAATGGTGTCAGTTGTTATATTTGTAATGCCTGTTATTACAATGCGTCTTATGAGTGAAGACAGACGCCAGAAGGTTGACCAAGCGTTATTTACAGCACCCGTTAGTCTAACTTCGGTTGTGTTAGGCAAGTTCTTTGCCGCATTAGCAGTTTTCGCTTTAGGCTTTGCGCCGACAGTTATTTTTGAAATAATTGTTTTGTCTTTCGTTCAAGTTAATATCATATCGTTTATATATGCTTTACTTGGTATGTTGCTTTTGGGCTCGGCGCTTATTGCGATTGGTATGTTTATTTCCTCACTTACCGAAAGTTCGGTTGTTTCTGCTATACTTACTTTGGTTATCAATATTTTGGTGCTTTATATGTCGAGTTTTGCAGAAATGATTAGTGTTGACTGGATTTCAAAAATTATTGAAAAATTGGCATTTATAAATGTGTTCCAGAATTTTGGCGAAAATGTTTTTGCCATTACAGATATAGTTTACTTTTTGAGCATCACCGCAGTATTTTTATTCCTCTGCGTGCGTTCGCTTGAAAAGAGAAGATGGGCTTAAAGGAGGTATTTAAAATGGAAGAAAATAAGAATATAAATCCCGAAACCCAATCGGAAGAAGTTGAAGTTAAAGAGAAGAAAAAAATCAAGTTTAAATTTCCAAAATTTAAAAAGAATAAACTTCTCAAAAATCAGGCGCTCTTTAAACGCGGCGGATATTCAATCGCTATTACAGCGGCAGTCTTAGCGGGCGTTATTGTTGTAAATATACTTTTAAATGCTTTGGCTGACCGTTTTGTGCTTGAATTTGATATGTCTTTGGATAAAATCAATTCAATCAGCGAAGAAAATGTTGAATATATTAAAAATCTTGACACTGAAGTAAATATCATAATGTGTGCTAAAGCAGAGGATTATGCAGGCACATATATGTCATACTATGCTCAGCAATACGGTATTACTGAGGATTATACAGATTATTATAAACAGACCGTCAGTTTGATGGATAAATACGATAACTATAACGATAAAATCAAGATTACCTATATGGACACACAGGATTCTTCGTTTGGTGAAATAACTGCAAAATACACCAACGAGACTTTAAATTATGGTGATATTATTGTTACCGCAAAGGTTAACGGAAACGAGCGTTATAAAATTGTAGGTTTTCAGGATATCTATTCTATAAGCCAGGATGATACTTATGCTTCTTACGGCTATACAACAAGTACCATCTCAGGCAATAATATTGAAACTGCACTTACAAGCGCTATCGCTTATGTCACAAGCAGTGAAGTTAAGAAAGTGGCTTTGCTTACAGGCCATTCAAAAGAAGACTATACTGAAACTTATCAGGCACTTCTCAAAACAAATAACTATGAAATAGATGTTATTTCCGATGTGCTTGTTAATAAGATTTCCGATGAGTATGACGCAGTATTTATTGTAGCGCCAACTGTTGATTTTAAGGCAAGCGAACTTGATGTGTTATCAGATTTTCTTGACAACGGTTCAATGTTGGATAAAGGTTTGGTTTTGTTTGCAGATGCTACTGCACCTTATCTTGAAAATCTTTATTCTTTCCTTGCACAGTGGGGAATTAATGTTGACGAGGGTATCTTGTTTGAGACTAATGAAAGCTATCACGGTCCCGATGAACCAACCTTGATGATTTCTGCTCCTGCATCTGACGATGAAATGCTAAACGGTATGCAGTATGCTATCACAGGATATAATGTTCCTTTAACACCTGCTTTTGAGAGTGAAGGCGCAATTAAGGTGACAACATTATTTGCTACTTCTGACAGCGTTGTTAATGCCCCTGTTGGCACTTCAAATGATTGGAAGGGCGCTGGCAGTTATGATAAATCTTCTTATGCTACTGTTATTAAGAGCACAAAGAGCAGTTACGATGATGACAACAACGAGATTGAAAGCAATGTGATTGTATTCAGCAGTTTTGAGTTTATCTATTCTGAATACAGCGAATATTCAGGTGTTTCGAATAAGAATATGTCACTTGCCGCTGCTGAGCGTTCAGTAAGAGCAGAGAACACAGGAATCTCTTTCATTTCTAAAACAATCACAAACGAAAGTTTCAGTGATGCTGTAACACAGACTGCTTCAAATATTGTTACAATAATATTTATGATTTTATTACCGATTACGATTATTGTGGCAGGTATTTATGTTTATATCAGGAGAAAGAATTCATAATGAACGACTTACCAAAAAATCAAAATGAGCAAGAGTTGGAAGAAACCTCTACGGTTTTTTCCAACCCTCAAGAACACGAACACAAAGAAACTAAAAATCAGAATAAAAAGAGACTTAAAATTATTATTTCTTCTGTTTTAGCAGTAGCGGTACTTTTGGGAGGAACTTTTGCGGTTATAAAACTTATTCCCGAAAAAGAAGACCCCACAGCACCAACACTTGAAGAAATACCCGTTTTGGATATTAAGACCGATGATATAAAAGAAGTTACTTTAAAAAATAAAAACGGAACTTTCAAATTGAGTTCTAAGCAAACTAAAGAAGATGACCAAACAACGACGCTTTGGCTTTTGGACGGATATGATGCTGAACTTACAGATAGTTATTCCATTGAAAACATAGTGTCTAATGTGGCTTCAGTTTCGGCAATACGGGAAATCACCTCAAAATCTTCTAAGGATTGCGGTTTGGAAAATCCTGTTGTTAAAGCGGTTATCAAGACTAAGGATAAAAATATAACATTGGATGTAGGAAGTAAATCGCCTGATAACAGCGGTGTATATGTTAAGTCTTCCACTGATAATAAAATTTATCTTGTTGCTGATACACTTGACGAAACTTTGACATTTACGGCGCTTGATATGGCTAATACTGATACTATTCCAGCATTGGATATTTCGGAAAAGTATTCAGAATATTACGAAGAAGAAACACTTTCGAGTTTCGATAGTTTGACAGTAACTGGTGTTAACTTTCCTGAAAAACTTGTTATAGTTCCAAGTGATGAGGAAATGTCACAGTTTTTGCCGTATACGGTCACTTCGCCTATGAAACGAAGTGCGGAAAATGTCGACGGTATTTTCGATATTTTTAAAACAGGTATCACTGTAATAGGCGCATATTCCTTTGACGTTTCTGCAAAGACATTAGGTGATTTGAAGTTAAATAATCCCGATTTTGCAATAACTGCTAAGTTCGGAAATTATGAACACACCTATAAGTTTAAAAAACAGTCTGACGGTGATTATGCAGTTGTTGGTACTGACAGTAAAATGGTTAAAAAGGTTGCTCTTTCTGACTGTCCTTTCCTTGAATATAAAGCAAGTAATTTCTATGCAAGTTTTGTCTTCTTAGAGTCAATCGACACAGTTTCAAATTTAACCATAAAAGACGGCGATAAAACTTACAGTTTTGATATTAAGGCAAACCCCGATGAGGAAGACGAAGATAATAAATATATTATTGATTATAATGGCAAGAAGATAAAGTCTTCTAATTTCCAAAGTTTTTATCAGTTGTTCGTATCGCTTTCCAGCACAGATTTTACAGTTGATAATCTTAATGAAAAACCCGAAGTTTCTATTATTGTTAAATATAATGATAAAAAACCGACTAACACTATTGAGTTTGTTAAGGCTAATGCTACTAATTATCAATATTCCATAGACGGCGTGAAGATGGGTAGAATAAGTTCTTCACAGGTTAAAAAACTATTAAAAAATGTGGAAAAACTTATCTCGGGCGAAGAAGTTATTGTCAATTAAATATTAAAAAAACACACAAAGCATTAATGCTTTGTGTGTTTTTGTTTTATAGCAGTTATTTAAACATTGTATTATAAACTTCTTGCAAATAAGCAACAGGGGAAACGCCTGATTGTGATGGCACAATGAAAATGCAGTAACATAAAATTGCTAAGGTTAAAAGAAGAATAATTGAAATTATAAGTAGCCAGATGTTAAATTTATTTCCCGAATTTTCATTCGAATAATTATCGTCTGCCCAGTAATCGTGTTCGCTGTCTTGAGAATAGGTGTATTCAGCGGTGAAGCGTTCAACAGTTTTGCGGTTTAATTTTGTTGGCTCTATAAACAGGTTATCATAAACATCATCATATTCCTCGGTAATTGCTTGAGGTTTTTCGTCTGTTTTATCAAGTAACATTTGTTCGGCCAGAGCAATATCCTCATCAATGTTTGTTTCTTCGGGCTCTTGCGTCTCCTCTTCGACGATTATTTGAGGTTCGTCCTCGATTTCTCCTTGGTCGTCGGTTTCTTCCTCGGTTTCAATTACAAGTTCAGTTTCTTGTGGTTCTTCAATAGTTTCTTCTTGTTCTTCTGCGTTCGCATTTTCTTCCAAAGAATAAAGTTCTTCAATATACGGGTGGATAAGAGTTTTCATAATGTTTTTACGGATACTCTTATTTTCGGTAAGCACGATTAAGGTCTGCGGTCCTGATTCTATAATACAGCCACCAAACATACCATCAGGAGTTACGAGTGGGGTAGAGCCTTTTATAATGCTTATAGTATCATCGCTTTTGATACTGTATTCATCGTTATTGGTAATGCAGATTTCTGTTCCTATTGCTTGTGCCACAATTTCAGTTACATTTTCTTTGCTGAAAAGCGGAGCGACAATCATAATCACTCTACTGCGTGATACCGCACGGGCAAGGGAATGTAACAGGGATTGCCTGTCTGAACATTTATCGTTTAAAAGGCGCATACGACAACAACCGCAGAGATTAAATTCCAACTCAAAGTCGGTATTTGTGTTGTAATAAATAATATCGGTTTTTATGTTTTGAAACATGGTGCTCCTCCTGAATTAATTATTTTCAAAAGGGAAGTCAATCCCTTTGTTTTTATACCATACTTGTGGATATCGGGGTGATTTTGAAATGGTTGCGTTTGATGTATTTAAAGTTTCGTCCTCTTGGACTTTTTGCGCCATAACAACAAGTTTAGCGCCCTCAAATTCTTCGGAATCGGTAACTAAAGTCAAAATTGTGTCCTTAAATTCGGCGGTAACATCGGTGTTTATGATGCTTCTTTGTTTTGCCTCAAAAACCCAATTATCAAATTCTAATGCATCTAAAAATTCCTTTTGCGTGTAGTTGTAAATATAACCGCCGTCGTCCTCTGCTTTTGAGTTAATAAGAAAAACTGAATAAATGGCGTATGTATTATTGAAATAAAAAGTTGAAAGATTTATCGTGGGGTTCTCTTTATAAAATTCAATGTTCTTATAGTTTTCAAGTGCGGAAAAAAGTTGTCCGTTTTCGGTTTTGTTGCCATAGATAACAAGGTTTTTATCGGTGTTCTTAAAGGTTATCTTATTATCACAGTCAAAATATAAACTCCCGAATATGCTCTTTTCTTTTATTTGGTTGTGGTTTTTATAAAAAGTATTGTTTTTTGACTGAAACACAGGGTTGTTTACAGTTGTATCACCGATTTTTATATAACCTCTGAAATCAGTATTAATATTGAGAAAAGCGTTAATTTGCTGTCTTGTCAAAGGTTCGTCCTTGCCCAACAGTTCATAATTGTTTTTGATTATATCGGTTTCGCTTTTAATCTGCAAAAAATGAAACGACACCGAAACAAAAGAAACAATCATAGTTAGCAAAGTAATAACAAAAACTAATTTTATTATTACTTGGTTTAAGTTGTCTTTACGGTTAGGCAGATGTGTAGACAGCAAGTTTCCCAAAATGTCTTTATCGGATGAATGACTCATTAAAATTTTTCCTTTAAATGTTTTATAGTAATTTCAAAAAGATTTAAAACCGTTTGTTCTCTGACGAAGTTGCGGCTTAAAGGCTCAATATCAAGTTGCTTAACAATGGTGTTATTGGCATCTGCCAATGCCACGAAAACATAACCCGCATTATGCCCCTCCGAACCTTTAGGTCCTGCGGCGCCGGTCACCGAAACACCGATATCGGCATCTGAAATTTTGCGGACGTTTTCTGCCATCTGTTTAGCGGTGGACTCACTTATTGCACCGAATTTTTGAAGCGTATCTTTATTTACAGACAGAACTTCATTTTTAATTCGGCAGGAATATGAAGTGATGCCGAGTTCAAACACATCGGAAACTCCCGAAACTGATGTTAAATAACTGCTTACCATACCACCTGTGCAGGATTCAGCCGTGGCAATTTTAAGATTTTTTTCTTTAAGCAGGTTTACGGTTTGTTCTGCTTTTGATAAGAGTTCGTTATTATTCAAAATCACATAACCTTTCAGTCAATATATGTGTAGGTGGTTTCGCTTATAGCCTTTTCTATAAGAGCGTCGATGTCAAGATTTGCTTCTGATTCGGCGCAAGATTCAAGCGTAGGTCGGGTTTTCGGGTGTTTTGGGGTAAAGACTGTACAACAGTCCTCATAAGGAAGAATGGAAGTTTCAAATGTATCAATATGTCTTGAAATTGATACAATTTCTTCTTTATCCATACCAATAAGCGGGCGAAGAACAGGCATATTTGTCACATAATCTGTTGTTACAAGGGCAGGTAAAGTCTGGCTTGCAACCTGTCCTAAACTTTCGCCTGTAATGAGCGCTAAACTGCCTGAATTGCGGGCAATTTTTTCGGAAATACGCATCATCATTCGGCGCATTATAAGTGTAAAATAATCTTCGGGACAGTTTTCAGCAATCTGGTCCTGAATTTCGGTAAATGGAACTATTGCAAGGTTTATACAACCGCTGTAACGAGCCACCTTTGAAAGCAGAGTTTTAACCTTTAATTCTGCACGGGGGCTTGTATATGGCGGGCTTGCAAAGTGAATGGCATTAAGGCGCAGCCCTCTTTTTGCCATTGTCCAAGCGGCAACAGGACTGTCAATACCGCCTGAGATAAGTATCGAAGCAGTACCTGCAGTACCGACGGGCAAACCGCCTGCGCCTTGTAACTGCTCTGCACGGACATAGGCATAATAATCACGAATTTCAACAAAAACCGTAATATCGGGATTATGAACATCAACCTTTAAATGAGGGAATGCGGACAAAAGTTTTCCGCCGACTTCACGGCAAATTTCGGGGGAAGTTAATGGAAAACGCTTATCGGCACGCTTAGCCTCAACCTTAAATGTTTTTATATTTTCCAAAACGCCTTTTAAATATTCCGCAGATTTCAAAAGAATATCGGTCATATCCTTTTCACAAACGCACGCACGGCTGAAACCTGCAATACCGAAAATTAATTTTACCCGTTCTAATGCTTCTTCAAAATCAAAGTCATCATTTTGGGGTTCGATATATATGGTTGACTGCGCTTTTCTGATATTTACTTCGCCGAGGCTTTTAAGTCTTCGGCGGATATTTTTTATAAGCACATCTTCAAAATTGCAACGGTTAAGACCTTTCAGCGCTAATTCGCCGTTTTTAATGAGTATAATTTCTTTCATTTTTATGCCTTTCTGATTTTAGTTACCGCCGATTTTAAGGTGGTGATAAATAAATCAATTTCTTGCTTTGTTGTGTGTTTTGAAAAACTAAGTCTCAATGCGCAGTCGATTTCACGACTGTCAAGACCGATTTCTTTTAGAACATAACTGATATTACCTTTAGAGCAGGCACTTCCGCTTGAAACGAATATATTTTGACTTTCTAAAAAGTGAAGTAGGGTTTCAGAGCGGTAACCCGTTACAGATATATTCAAAACATAAGGAAGACCGCAATCGGACGAATTAATTTTTGCAAGGTTTTCTTGCAGTAAGCGCTCTTTTGCATAAACGTAAATTTCTTTTGTGGTTTCAAGTTGATTGCTTAGATTAGGTAAGTCTTCCACAGCGCCCTGTAAAGCACATATCAGAGGAACAGACTCAGTACCTGAACGCATACCTCTTTCCTGACCTCCGCCTGTTAGAAACGGTGCAATATGAGCCTTTTCATTACAGTATAGGAAACCGATGCCTTTCGGGGCGTGAATTTTATGACCGCTCGCTGTGAGCATATCAACTTTTATTTTTTTAATATCAATCGGCATTTTGCCGAAGGCTTGCACCGCATCGCAATGAAAAAAAGCGTTGGGCGCTAATTTTTTAGTGAGCGTTACTGCTTCTTCAATGGGCTGGATTGAGCCGATTTCATTATTTACAAGCATAATGCTTACAAGCACAGTTTTATCATTCAAAGCATTTTCTAAATCGTCAAGTGAAATAACGCCGTTTTTATCAGGCTTTAAATAAATTATTTCAAAACCGAAATTTTCAAGTCGTTTTACTGTTTCTAAAACTGACGGATGCTCAATAGCGGTAGTTATAATGCGGTTGCCTCTGTTTTTGCGTGCAAGCGCTGACATTATTGCCATATTATTAGCCTCTGTACCGCAAGAAGTAAAAATTATCTCCTGAGGTTTTGCGTTTATGGATTTTGCAACACACTCTCTTGCATTCGAGACTAACAATTCGGCATTCATCCCGAGAATATGAAGTGAAGATGGGTTGCCCCAGTCTTCCAAAACCGCTTTGTTCATATATTCTATCGCTTTACCACAAGGTTTTGTGGTTGCGCTGTTATCAAGGTAAACTATATGCTCACTTCCTCAAAAATATATACAAAGAAATTATACTATATATATAATAAAATTTCAACTGATATCATAAATATTTTTATGAAAATAAAAAAGAAACGGGGAAACGGTATGAATAATATTTTTATTTTCTTGGAAAGTCTGTTTTCAGGGGTATTTCCTTTTGTTTTTCTTATGATAGTTGGTTTGTATTTTACTTTTAAGTCAAGGGGATATCAGTTCAGGAATTTTTTCAAAAGTATGTCGGTGTTTTTTAAAGGTGATAAGGATAATAAAAGCGGTGTTTCCTCTTTCGGTGCGGTTTGCACTTCGCTTTCTGCTACAGTCGGAACAGGGAACATAGCAGGGGTTGCATCGGCTATTTCGGTGGGCGGTGCAGGAGCAGTTTTTTGGATGTGGATTAGCGCTCTTGTCGGTATGTGTGTGAAGTCTGCGGAGATAGTTACGGCTATTATTTACAGAGATAAAGACTTCACGGGTGGCCCCATGTATTACATAAAAAAAGGTCTTCCGAAGAAGTTTTTCCCCTTGTCTTTTATTTTTTGTGTGGTGGGGATTATTTCCTGTTTTTGTACAGGCAATATAACACAGACTAATGCCAGCGTTATAAGTGTGAGCAATAATATGGCTGTAAGAATAGTTTTTGGTGTTGTGTTTGCGTGCATCACCGCTTTTGTTATTATCGGAGGTGTGAATAAAATAACGTCTTTTACAAGCAAAATAGTGCCTTTTATGGCAGTTTTATATATTATTTTGTGTTTTGGCATTATTTTTAAAAATATTGAAAGTTTGCCACAAGCGTTTGAGGATATTTTTAAAGGGGCATTTAATCCGTCAGCGGTAACAGGCGGAGCGGTAGGCTCGCTGTTAAATACTG
Source organism: Acutalibacteraceae bacterium (assembly GCA_045647405.1). Lineage (GTDB taxonomy): Bacteria > Bacillota > Clostridia > Oscillospirales > Acutalibacteraceae > UBA737. The sequence goes on from JAZRMI010000006.1 coordinate 11,610, forward strand.
TTATGACGGGTGCTAAAAAGGGTGTGTTTTCGAATGAGGCGGGATTAGGCACATCAGGTATGGCACACTCGTCGGCGGTGGATGCCACATCGAAAAAACAGGGACTTTTTGGTATTTTTGAGGTTTTCGTTGATACAATACTTATTTGCACTCTGACAGCATTGACAATTCTTTGTAGCGGGGTTATTATAGATTACGGAAGTGTTGCTTCGGGCGAACTTGTAAAACATTCACTTTTCGGATTATACGGCGGTTTTTCTTCCGTAATGCTTTGTGTTATGCTTTGTCTTTTCGGTATCTCAAGTGTTATAGGGTGGTCGGTTTACGGCATACAGTGTACTAAATTTCTGTTTGGGCAAAGGGGAGCAAAAGTTTTTGTATTTATTTATCCTTTGTTTTGTATTGTGGGTGCGGTTTGTAAAGTGGAAACTGCTTGGCGTATATCGGAATTTTTTAATGGGATAATGCTTATAATAAATCTTTTTGCAGTAATTATGTTATCGGGTGAGGTAATACCGTTTTTAAAAGGAGAAGAAAATGATTTCAAGAATCGGAAAAATTCAAAAAAAATTGCAAAAAAATGAGGCGGTTATAATTTTTAATAATGAAAACCGTTTTTATTTTACAGGGTTTAATTCATCGGCGGGTGTAGTGCTTATAACAAGCGGAAAATCTTATTTTTTGGTTGATTTTCGTTATTTTGAAAAGGCAAAACAAACTGTAAATTCAGCGGAAGTTTTGCTTTTGGAAAAACTTTACAGTCAGATAAACTCATTGTTAAAAACTCACGGCATAAATAAGGTTTATTTTGAAACTGAAAGTTTGAGTTTTAACCGTTACACTTCACTTTGTGAGAATTTAGACAGTGTTGAAATTTCTAAGGAAAATACAATGCAAAGGCTCATTACCGAAATAAGAAGTATAAAAGACCAAAGGGAAATAGAAAAAATAAAGTCGGCTCAAAAATTGACCGATGATACATTTAACTTTGTTCTGGAACGCCTGTCGGTAGGGCGCACCGAAAGAGAAATAGCGCTTGAAATGGAATTTTTTATGCGCAAAAACGGAAGCGACGGAATAGCGTTTGATTTTATTGTGGTTTCGGGTAAAAATTCTTCCTTACCTCATGGTGTACCTACTGATAAAAAACTTGAAAAAGGCGATTTTGTCACAATGGATTTCGGTGCTAAATGGGATGGTTATTGCTCTGATATGACAAGAACGGTTGTGTTGAGAGCGATAAGTGAAAAGCAAAGATTTGTTTATGATACTGTTTTGAAAGCGCAACTTAAATCATTAGAAAGTATAAAATCGGGAGTGGTTTGTAAGGATATTGACTCAGTTGCAAGAAATATAATAAATTCTAATGGGTTTGAGGGATGTTTCGGACACGGACTCGGTCACAGTGTAGGTGTTGAAATTCACGAAAGTCCCGCATTTAATACCTGTGATGAAACCGTTTTACAAGACGGAATGATTATGACTGTTGAGCCGGGTATATATCTTGAAAATGAATTTGGCGTCAGAATTGAAGATATGGTTTTAGTAAATGGCGACGGTATAGAAAATTTAACGCACAGCCCCAAAGAACTGATAATTATATAGAAAAAACCCTCGTTTTGAACGAGGGTTTTGTGTTTAGTTTTTAAGGCTTTGCAAGGGTGCCGGGATTCTTCCTGCACGGTCAATAAACTTTTTAGGACTTTTATTAAGATTGACATCCATTATAGGTCCTGAGCCTAAAAGTCCGCCAAAGTCTAATTCTTCGCCCGGTTTCTTGCCGATTGCAGGGATAACTCTGACCGCGGTTGTTTTAGAGTTGACCATACCGATAGCCGCTTCATCAGCAATTATTGCTGAAATAACTTCAGGAGGGGTTTCGCCCGGAATTGCTATCATATCAAGTCCAACCGAGCAAACTGCAGTCATAGCCTCTAATTTTTCGAGTTTTAAGTCTCCTGAGCGTGCGGCGGCAATCATACCCGCATCTTCGGTTACAGGGATAAATGCACCCGAAAGACCGCCGACATAGGATGAAGCCATTACACCACCTTTTTTAACCGCATCGTTTAGCATTGCCAAAGCGGCGGTTGTTCCGTGTGTTCCGCAGGTTTCAAGTCCCATTTCCTCTAAGATATGGGCAACAGAGTCACCAACGGCGGGGGTGGGGGCTAAAGACAAATCAACTATACCGAAAGGCACGCCGAGGCGTTTTGACGCTTCAGAACCTACCAACTGTCCCATACGGGTAATTTTAAACGCGGTGCGTTTTATGATTTCTGCAAGTTCGCCAAGGCTGGCATTTGGATGTTTTTTAAGGGCAGACTGCACAACACCCGGGCCTGATACACCGACGTGAATTACACAGTCAGGTTCGCCAACACCGTGAAAAGCACCTGCCATAAAGGGATTGTCTTCAACGGCATTGCAGAATACAACCAATTTAGCACAGCCGATACATTCACGGTCGGCGGTGATTTCTGCAGTTTCACGCACGATTTCGCCCATAAGTTTTACAGCGTCCATATTAATACCCGCTTTGGTTGAACCAATATTAACTGATGAACAAATATTTGTGGTTTCGCTTAATGCTTTCGGGATTGAGCGGATAAGCGCTTCATCACCTGCGGAAAAACCTTTATGTACTAAAGCGGAATATCCGCCGATAAAGTTTACACCTGTGGCATCGGCGGCACGTTGTAAGGTTTTGGCATACATTATAGGGTCTCCACCCGAAGATGCCAAAATCATAGAAATCGGTGTAACCGAAATTCGTTTATTGATAATCGGTATACCGTATTCACGTTCAATATCTTCGCCTGTTTTAACAAGGTTGCCTGCAAGGCAGGTTATTTTATTGTAAATTTTTTCGCATGCTTTTTCGGGGTCACTGTCACAACAGTCCAAAAGGGAAATACCCATTGTAATAGTGCGTATGTCAAGATTTTCTTCGGAAATCATATTTATGGTTTCCATTATATCGTTAAGGTTTATCATTGAAAACGCTCCTTAAATTCTGTGCATAGAGTTAAACACGTCTTCGTGTATAACACGAATGTCAAGATTTCTTTCTTGACCTAAAGATTTCATTTTATTTGAAAAATCGGTAAATGAACAGTTAATGTCCTTAATTTCGGTAAGCATTACCATTACAAACATATCCTGTAAAACAGATTGGGTGATATCTACTATATTTGCGTTGCATTCATTACATACTGCACTTACATCTGCAATGATACCGACTGCATCTTTTCCTATTACGGATACAACAGTTTTCATAAAAAAATCTCCTTTTTATATATTAAAGTAATTCTATCATACAAATTTTAAAATATCAATCATAATTTTATTGACTTTAAACCGTTTTTGGACTACAATATATATTGTCGAAAAAAAGAATTTTTTAATTTTTCGGACAATATATATTGACAAATCGCAATATATCATATACAATATATTGTGTTACGACACATAACTGACGGAAATTATGGATTGACCATAGGGGAGTGTGCCGAAATTGAAGCCGACCGTCTGGGCAATTCAGTTTTTTGAAAAGAGAACTGGGTTGCTTTTTTTGAAATAAAGGAGAATGTTTATGAAACACGAAAATTGGAACGGTTTTAAATCAGGTGTATGGCAGGATGAAATCAATGTAAGAGATTTTATTCAGCAAAATTATACTGAATATACAGGCGATGACAGTTTTTTGGCAGAGCCTACCGAAAGAACTAAGGACCTTATGAAAAAACTGAACGCTTTGTTTATGGTTGAGCGTCAGTTTGGCGGTGTATTGGATATTGATACCAACACTGTTTCGTCACTTACTGCTTATGAGCCAGGTTATTTGGATAAAGAAAAGGAAATAATTGTGGGTCTTCAAACCAACCGTCCGCTCAAAAGGGGTATAAACCCATTTGGCGGTATGCGTATGGCAAGACAGGCTTGTGCGGCTTACGGTTATAAGGTTAGTGATAAGATTGAACACGAATTTCAGTACCGCACAACCCACAACGAAGGTGTTTTCAGAGCGTATACTAACGAGATGCGTCTTGCCCGCCGTTCACACGTAATTACAGGTTTGCCCGATGCATATGGCAGAGGACGAATTATCGGTGACTACCGCCGTGTTGCGCTTTACGGTATAGATCGCCTTATTGAAGAAAAGAAAAAGGATAAAGCCAAACTTGAACAGGAAGATTTTAAAACAGAACAAATCCGTTTAGGCGAAGAACTTTATCAACAGATAAATTTCCTTGATTATATGAAGGAAATGGCTTCTATGTACGGTTATGACATAAGCGGTCCTGCTAAAAACACAAGGGAAGCAGTGCAATGGACATATTTTGCTTACCTTGCTGCTATTAAAGAGCAAAACGGCGCCGCAATGTCTATGGGCAGAGTTAGCACTTTCTTTGATATTTATATTGAACGAGATATTAAAAACGGCGTTTTGGACGAAGCGGGCGCTCAGGAAATAATTGATGATTTCGTTATGAAACTTCGTATGGCGAGACATCTTCGCACACCTGAATATAACGAACTTTTCGGCGGTGACCCGATGTGGATTACCGAAGCCGTAGGCGGTGTGGGTGAAGATGGAAGAACACTTGTTACAAAGAGCAGTTTCAGAATTCTTAACACCCTTTATACATTGGGTTCTTCACCCGAACCTAACTTGACGGTGCTTTGGTCAGAAAAGTTGCCCGAACATTTTAAAAAGTTCTGCGCTAAAGTTTCGGTTGATACCGATTCTATTCAATATGAGAATGATGATATTATGCGTCCCATTTACGGCGATGATTATGCTATTGCTTGCTGTGTATCGGCAATGCGTGTCGGTAAACAGATGCAGTTCTTCGGCGCACGTTGTAACTTGCCTAAACTCTTGCTCATTGCTTTGAACGGCGGTTATGATACCACAAGTGATATACATATCGGTCCTCAGAAAGATGTTATATCGGGCGATGTTCTTGATTATGATAAGGTTATGGAGCGTGTTGACGAATACCTCGCTTGGCTTGCTAAACTTTATGTTAACACAATGAACATAATTCACTTCATGCACGATAAATATGCTTACGAAAAGTCACAAATGGCTTTGCATGATTCCAAGGTTGAAAGGCTGATGGCTTTCGGCATTGCGGGACTTTCGGTTATTACGGACTCTCTTAGTGCTATCAAATATGCAAAAGTTTATCCGATTAAGGATGAAAAAGGCTATATTGTTGATTTTAAAACTGAGGGTGATTTCCCCAAATTCGGTAATGATGATGACCGTGTAGATGATATTGCTAAGGAAATGACTCATAAAACCATTACCGAACTTCGCAAAACACCTACATACCGTGATGCCGTGCATACTTTGTCGGTGCTTACTATTACTTCAAACGTTATGTACGGTAAAAACACAGGTGCTACACCTGACGGAAGAAAATCGGGTGATGCGTTTGCACCAGGTGCAAACCCAATGCACAACCGTGAAGAAAACGGCGCTTTGGCATCGCTTAACTCGGTTGCTAAAATCAGTTATGACGATTGCCGTGACGGTGTTTCTAATACATTTTCTATCACACCGCAAACTTTAGGCAAAGACAAAGATGAACAGGTTGGTAATCTTGTTGCTATTCTTGATGGATACTTTGCTAAGAAAGCGCACCACATAAATGTAAATGTGCTTAACCGTGAAACCTTGGTTGAGGCATATAACAATCCTGAGGCATATCCTAACCTTACTATTCGTGTTTCGGGTTATGCAGTTAACTTCCATAAACTCTCAAAAGAACAGCAAAAAGAGGTTATCAGCCGTACTTTCCACGAGGTTATGTAATGTTGGGGAAGATCAGTTCTATCCAGTCACTCGGTACTGTTGACGGACCGGGGATAAGATATGTTGTGTTTTTGCAAGGGTGTCCTTTAAGGTGCGGTTGTTGTCACAACCCTGAAACTTGGGATATTAACGGCGGTACGGAATACACCCCTGAGCAAATCAAGGATAATGTCCTAAAATATAAAACATATTACGGTGAAAAAGGCGGTATTACGCTATCGGGCGGTGAGCCGTTGCTACAGTCCGAGTTTTCGGCAGAAGTTTTCAAACTTTGTAAAGATAACGGAATTAACACCTGTCTTGATACAAGCGGCTGCATTTTAAATGAGAGTGTCAAGGAACTATTGGAGTATACCGACTATATTCTGCTTGACATCAAGTATACTACTGATGAAATGTATCAAAAGTATGTCGGTTGCAGTATTGAAAAACCTTTGGAATTTTTAAGATATCTCGACAGTAAAAACAAGGCCGTTAAAATCCGCCAAGTTATAATTCCGTCACTTAATGATAACGAGGAAAATATCACTGGGTTAGCAAAAATAATCAATGATTTTTCTTGTGTTACAGATGTGGAATTTTTGCCTTTTAAAAAGATTTGCCAATCAAAATATGATAATCTTAAATTGGATTTTGCTTTTAAAAATCTCGATTCGGCAGACGTTTCAAAGGTTAAGGAATTGGAAAACAAGTTAAAAATGCTTTTAAAATGAAAGAAACCGTCCTGTTGGACGGTTTCTGTTTATATAAAGGGGTAAATCGGTTATTTTCTAGGCAAAACTATTTTTGCCGCCGATATGCAAGGATATCCTGGACGCACCCCTAAAATATATTATGCAAGATTATTCAATCGGTGATTTGCGAACAAACAAAACACCTAAGGTATTTGCACCGCAATGTGAAGAGATGGTACAGCCTGCACGGGTTAAAAATACTTCTTTAAAGGGTGCGGTTTCTTTAACAAGGGATACTATCTCGTCAACAATTTCGCTATCAACACCTGCGTGGGTAACAAAAATACGGTCTAAATCAATGTTTGAAGTATCATCAATTCGCTCTTTAATATACTGTTTTAACACTTCGCTGTATTTTCCACGGTATTTTTTACCGACACCCATTTTGCCGTTTTTAACCTCAATACAGGGTTTGAGTTTTAAAACGTTTGCACCGAGCATTGCAAGGGCAGAACATCTTCCGCCTTTATGGAGATATTCAAGACTGTCGATTACGAAAGAAGCGTCAACGCAAGGAATCATAGCATTAATTTTTTCAACAATTTCTTCTGCACTCAAGCCGTCGTTTGCCATTTCTGCGGCGGCAATAACTAAAAGGGCAGAGCCGGTTGAAAGGTTTCTCGAATCTATCACATAAATATTTTCAAACTCACTTGCGGCAAGGCAGGTGTTATTATATGTAGAAGAAAGTTCAGAACTTAAAGAAAAGTGAATGACTGTTTTGCCCTCTTCTGCAAAAGGTTTGAAGTAATCTATGCAGTCACCAACATTTGCTGCGGTAGTTTTCGGAAGTTCACCTGTTTTTGCATGATAAGCATAAAGTTCATCGGGGGTGATATCAACCCCGTCAAAATAAGTTTTATCACCGAGTGTAACACCAAGCGGAATTGTTGAAATATTATAGCGTTCACGAAGTTGGGCGCTTAAATCACTTGTAGAGTCACTTGAAATTACAATATTATTAGGCATAATCTGTCCTCCATTTTACTGTTAGTTAGATGTATTATAACATCAAAGAAAAATTTTTTCAATATTTTTAAATATAACACAAAAAATTGTAATAATTTGTAATGTTAAGTTATATTCTTTTATGGTATAATGAAAAAGCACGGAAAAATTTGAAAGGAGGGTAACGGGATGAAGATTAAACGCTATGTTAGAAGTAATCTTTTTTATATTGTTTCTTGTCTTCTGTTAATGTCTGTTGTGGTCTCGGCAGTGGCTATTTCTACTGTTTCTAAGAAAAACAAGACCATCCAAAAAATGAACCAGCAAATAACAAGTTCACAAGCCGAAATAGAACAGATTAAAGATGAACTTAAAAAGGCGAATGAAGAAAAGTCTAAACTTTCTCAAAATCTTGAGCAAGCAAATAAGGACAAAAAGAGACTTGAAAACGAAAACAAAAATTATAAAAAAGAAATTGAAAAACTAAGCGCTAAAAAACAGGCTGAGTTGGAAAAACTAACTGCTTTGCAAAATTCACCTCAGTCTGTTTATCCTACCCCAAGTAAAACTTGTTACCTCACTTTTGATGACGGTCCGTCGGATAACACACTCAAAATCCTTAAGATTTTAAAGAAATATAATGCTAAGGCAACATTTTTCGTTATAGGCAGAGCAAAACTTAATTATCTGCCCAAAATTGCAAAAGAAGGCCACGCAATAGGTTTACATTCAAATACACACGATTACAGTTATATTTATAAAAATACCGCTAATTATTTCAAAGACCTTGAGGCGATTTCCAAAAAGGTTCAAAAACAAACAGGTGTAAGGTCGATGGTTATACGTTTCCCTGGCGGTAGCGATAACACTGTTAGCAAAAAGTATTGCAAAGGCGTTATGACCAAACTTACAAATCAGGTCAAAATTAAGGGCTATGCTTATTTTGACTGGAATGTTGATTCGGGTGACGCTTCGGGTAATAATGTGCCTTATAAAAGAATCGTAAACAATGTTTTGAATCAGGCTAAAAATAAAAATTCTATTTGTGTTTTAATGCACGATACTGCCGCTAAAGGCACAACGGTTACCGCCTTGCCGTATATTCTGGACGGACTCAAAAAGCAGGGTTATAAATTTGAAGTGCTGACTGATAAAACTTACGGTTATCATCATAGAGTCAATAATTAAAGGATATTTTATATGAATATTAAGGCTAATGCTAAAATTAATTTTTCGCTCGGTATTTGCGGCAAGAGGGAAGACGGATATCATTTAATAGATACCGTAATGCATTCGGTTGACCTCTTCGATGAAATTGAAATTGAAATTGCAGATAATATTGCTGTTATTTGTGATAAGGGTGATATTCCGCAAAATGAAAACATTGCTTTTAAAGCGGCAAATTTGTTTTTCTCAGAATGTGGTATTTCGGGCGGTGCTCAAATAAAAATATTTAAAAACATACCCACTTCTGCAGGACTCGGTGGCGGAAGCGCTGATGCTGCTGCGGTGCTTTTGGGACTTAACAGTTTATATAACACTGATTTATCTTATGAAAAACTTTGTGAGATAGCGGTGAAACTTGGTGCGGATGTTCCGTTTTTTATAAAAGGCGGATGTATGAGGGCACAGGGCATCGGTGAAATTTTGACTGATTGCAAGCCTTTAAAGAAAGGTTATATCTTGCTTGCAAAGGCGGATAAGAAACCGTCCACTAAGGAAATGTACCGCCTTATTGACCAAAAAGAACCTGTATTCCCAAATACCAAAAATGTTATTGATGCTATTGAAAATAACAACCTTAATAAACTTTGTGATAACTTATATAATGCTTTTGAAACAGTTTGGACCGAGAGCAGTTTGAAACAAAGACTCTCGGAGTTTTCGCCGTTGGCGGTTTCTCTTACAGGAAGCGGACCGACTTTTTTTGCTTTGTTTGATGATTATGAAAAAACAAAGTCGGCTTACGATACATTAAATAACGAAAATATAACCTGTTTTATTGCAACACCCGAAGAAAAATCAATAATTTTTGAATAAAACGCATAACTCCTGTCAATATTCTCATTGAAAAATATTGATAAGGAGTTTTTGTTTTGAAAAAGAGAATACAACTTTCGGTACTGTTTGGACTAATTTGCACTATACTTTTATCTATGTCTCATTTTAATGTTTTATGTGATGATTTAAGGCATAATGTTTTAAGGCTACATATTATTGCAAATTCAAATTCGGTGGCCGACCAAGAATTAAAACTAAAAATAAGGGATGAAATTCTTGCACAGACGGGGGATATGTTCTTAGGAATAACCGATTTATCGGTTGCAGAAGAAAAGGCGGAAAATTCACTTGCACGATTTGAAAGCATAGCCAACAATGTGATTGAGCAAAACGGATTTGACTATAAGGCAAATGCATATTTAGGTGACAGTTATTTTGAAACAAGGCATTATGACGATTTCACCTTGCCTGCAGGAAATTACCGCTCGCTGATAATAAATTTAGGTGAAAGCAAGGGCAAAAACTGGTGGTGTGTCATTTTCCCGACAGTCTGCATTCCTGCCGCATCAAAGGGTGAATTGACAGATAGTGTTTCGGTGGAATCTGCCGATGTGGCTACCCATTCAAATCAATATATTATACGGTTTAAAACTGTAGAAATTTATGAAAAAATAAAAAAATTTGTAAATAAATAAAAAATGCTTGCATTTTGGTTTCATTTGTGATATTATTATTTGGCTATCGAGATTGAAAGGAGTGACAATGATGAAGGAAGGAATTCATCCTGAGTATGAAAAGGTAACAGTAAAGTGCGCTTGTGGTGCTGAGTTTGAAACACGCTCTACAAAGAAGGATATTCGTTTGGATATTTGCTCTAAATGTCATCCGTTTTTTACCGGTAAGCAAAAATTGGTTGACACCGGTGGACGTGTTGACAGATTTAATAAGCGTTTCAATATTGAAAAATAATTTACCTTTAAATCCGCAGCGCCAAAAGGCAGTTGCGGATTTTTTTAAATAGGGGGTGTTTTTTTGAAAGAATATCTTACGGTATTTGATGAGACGGTAAGCGAATATGTTGAAAAGCGTTCCCGCTTTATTGCTACACTTCGCCATTGTGAAACTGAGGAACAAGCGAGTGCTTTTTTAGACGAGATGCGTTCTAAATATTGGGATGCGAGACATAATGTTTTTGCATATTCGGTAAACGGCGGTAAAATTTGCAGATTTTCGGATGACGGAGAACCTCACGGTACAGCAGGAAAACCGATGCTTGATGTCATAAATGGCTCAGGGATAACCGATATTGCGGTTGTTGTAACGAGATATTTTGGCGGTGTGCTTTTAGGTACGGGCGGACTTGTTAGAGCTTATTCAAAATCGGTTCAGGACTGTTTGCAAAAATCTGAGATTTATTCAATGATAGAGAGTACGCTATTTTCTATTGTGTGCGACTATGCCGACCATACGAGACTTGTTAATTTGATTTCCTCTTATGACGGAAGTATTGATAATACCGATTTTACAGACAAGATTGAGGTTAGATTCTCAATCAAGAGTGAATTTATAGAAGATTTTTCAAAAAAACTGTCCGAAATATTTAAAGCAAGGCTTAAAATGCAGGAAATTGAGAAAAAATTGATACCTTTTAAAAAATAAAAAAGGAATTTTTAAATTTTTTGCTAATATATAATATGAGGAGGCGAATAATGTGGAATTGCCGAGAATTATAACTGAAAATAACGAAAAAATTACGTTGTCTGATAATGCGCAACTTTGCGTAAATTCTTTGGGCAGAAAGAGTGCAGAAGAAAAATGTCCTTTAAGGACAGATTTTCAACGAGACCGTGACCGCATTATTCACTCAAAAGCATTCAGGCGCTTAAAACATAAAACGCAGGTTTTTTTATCTCCTGAATCTGACCATTATCGAACAAGACTTACACATACTTTGGAAGTATCGCAAATCGCAAGGACTATATCCCGTGCGTTAAGGCTTAATGAGGATTTAACCGAGGCTATTGCATTAGGTCACGATTTGGGACATACGCCTTTTGGCCACGCAGGCGAGCGTGCGCTTGACGGATTGGTTTCTTTTGGGTTTACCCATTATGAACAAAGCGTGCGTGTTTGTGAGAAATTAGAAAAGGGCGGAAAGGGCCTTAACCTTACATACGAAGTTTTAGACGGTATTAAGCATCACACAAAAGGTGAATTTGCCAAAACGCTTGAGGGTAAGGTTGTCCGTTATGCCGACCGCATTGCTTATATAAATCACGATATTGACGATGCCATCCGTGCAGGTGTGATTTCAAAGGATATCTTACCTAAAGATATTGTGGAGAATTTAGGTAACACTAAAAGCGAGCGTATAAGCACCTTGGTTAATTCCATTGTCAATAACAGCGATGGGGATATTGTGATGGATGAAAAAACCGAGAAATACTATAATATGTTGCACCAATTTTTATTTGATGCAGTTTATAAAAACCCTGTTGCAAAGGCAGAAGAAACAAAGGTTTCGGGCATAATTGAGGGACTGTTCCAATATTATTGCAAAAACCCCGAAAAACTTTCGGGCGAATATATAGAAGTTATGAATAATGAGGGTCTACAGCGTGCAATTACTGATTATATTGCCGGTATGACCGACCATTATGCTATATCGGTTTATTCTGATATTTATATCCCTAAATCGTGGACAATTTGATTTTCTAAATAAGGTGGTGGAATAATGGCAATACCCGAAGAGGTTATAAACGAAATTAAATACCGAAATGATATTGAAACGGCAATTTCACAGTATGTTGTTTTAAAAAGGCGTGGTAAAAACCTTGTGGGTCTTTGTCCGTTCCACAGTGAAAAAACTCCGTCCTTTACGGTCTATCCCGAAAACGGCTCGTTTTACTGTTTCGGGTGCGGTGTCGGCGGTGATGTATTCACTTTTACAGGTCTTATTGAAAACCTTGATTATATAGAATCGGTAAAACTTCTTGCAGAACGAAGCGGTATAGCTATCTCGCAGGATAGTTATGACAATTCTATGACGAGGGTTAAAAATACGGTTTACGATATTAACCGTGAAACCGCAAAGTTTTTCCATCAGCATTTAATGAGTGAAAACGGAAAATGGGCGCTTGATTATCTTTTAGGGCGTGGACTTTCACTTAAAACTATAAAACGGTTTGGTTTGGGCGCTGCGCCTGACAGTTGGGATAGCATTATAAACCATCTTAAAGAAAAAGGTTTTTCTATTTCTGATATGATGACCGCTAATGTTATAGGTAAGAGCCAACGGGGAAGTTATTATGACCGTTTCAGAAAACGGGTAATGTTCCCGATTATAAACATTCGCGGTAATATTATCGGATTCAGCGGCAGAGCAATGCCCGGGGACGATAAGGCGGGCGGAAAGTATGTTAACACTTCAGATACACCCGTTTATAAAAAGAGTGAAAATTTATTCGGTATAAATTATGCTAAAAACCATTGCAGTGAGCGGATGATTTTGGTTGAAGGGAATATGGATGTTATATCACTCCACCAAGCAGGATTTGAAAATGCCGTAGCGCCGCTGGGAACGGCTTTCACTTCGGAACAGGTTAATTTGATTGCAAGGTATACCAAAGAAATTATATTAATGCTTGATGCCGATGCCGCAGGGCAAAAGGCGATACGCCGAGCATCGCAAATGCTCGAAAATTCGGGGCTTTCGGTAAGGGTTGTTACGATACCTGACGGTAAAGACCCTGATGAGTTTATCAAGAAAAACGGTGCAGACAGGCTTAGGGCTTTGATTGAGGGTGCAGTAAGTGACATTGAATATAAGTTGCTTATGGCTTCGAGCGGTCTTTTGCTTGACACCGATGACGGAAAACTCAAGTATCTGTCGCTTGCGGCGGAAATTTTATCTGCAACAGATGATGTTATGGCAAGGGATATCTATATCGGCAGACTTTGTGAGAAATACGGTGTATCACGCACCGCATTGACTTCAAGGGTTGAAGATTTACGGAAAAAGCATACCCGTTCAAAACAGCGTCAGGAAATAAATGATATTATAAGACCTAAATATACTAAAGATGATATCAACCCTGAACGGCGAAAGTCGGTAAAAGGTGTTTCGGCTGAGGAGACTTTGATTGCAGTCCTTTTGCAACATCCTGATTTTTACAGTATTGCCAAGGAAGATTTACCACCCGATAAGATGGTAACTTCTTTGAACAGGCGGATTTATGAAATAATAATTGAAACGCTTGATTTATCCCATACACTTGATATTTCGGTTTTCGCCCAAAAACTCTTGCCGAGCGAAGTTGGGTATTTAGTATCGCTTCAAAACAGCGATAAAGCGGGAAATAACGCAAAAACTGTATTAAAAGATTGCATAAAGGTAATATTAGAAGAGAATATACGAATAAACTCACCGCAAGACGAAGAACAATCGGTGGAAGATTGGGCTTCTAAATTGCAGGAAATTATAAATAAAAAACAAAAAGGGAATGGATAAATATGGCTAACACAAAAGATAAACAAAAGAATATTGATAAAGAATTTGAAAAGGAAAATTTTGAGGAAAAAGAAATAGGTCTTGACGATATTGAAAATGCGCCTGAAGATTTGGAAGAACTTTTTTCTGAACCACCCACGCTTGAACTTGATTTTGACGAAGAACCCACCGAGGATGAACTAAAAGAGGTTGATGTTGAGCAGATTTCCGATGATGTTAATCTTGACAACATATCTTTAGACGATCCTGTTAAAGTTTATTTGCGTGAAATAGGCAGAGTTCCGCTTTTGTCTTCCGAAGAAGAAATTGAACTTGCGGTTAAAATCAGCGAGGGAAATCAATATGCAAAGCAAAGACTTACCGAGGCAAACCTGCGTCTTGTTGTTAGTATTGCTAAAAAATATGTTGGCAGAGGAATGTATTTCCTTGATCTTATTCAAGAGGGTAATGTCGGTCTTATTAAGGCTGTTGATAAATTCGACCACACAAAAGGTTTTAAATTTTCAACCTATGCTACTTGGTGGATAAGACAGGCTATAACCCGTGCTATTGCTGACCAAGCCCGTACAATCCGTATCCCTGTTCATATGGTTGAAACCATTAACCGCCTCAAGAAAGTTCAAAGCCAACTTTTGCACGAAAACGGTTTTGAACCGGGTGAAGAACTTATTGCTGAGAAGATGGAACTTCCTGTTGAAAGAGTAAGAGAAATTATGCGTGTCGCTCAAGAGCCTGTTTCTATGGAAACACCGATAGGTCCAGAGGAAGATTCACGCCTTATGGACTTTATCCGTGACGAAGAGGCTTTAGCACCCGACGAGGCGGCTTTAAAAACTATAACAAACGAAGATATCGACAGCGTTCTAAAAACACTTACACCTCGTGAAGAAGCAGTTATAAGACTGCGTTTCGGTCTTATGGACGGCAGATGCCACACTTTAGAAGAAGTTGGCTCTGAGTTTGATGTCACAAGAGAGCGTATCCGTCAGATTGAGGCAAAAGCACTTCGTAAGTTGCGCCATCCTGTACGCAGTAATAAATTTAAGGACAGATAGGAATATTAGTTATGCAAATTTCATATAAAACTAAGGGAGTATGTTCAAGAAGTATTTTAATTGATGTTGAAGATGACATTGTAAAAAAAGTATCTTTTCAAGGCGGATGCAGTGGCAACACAAAAGGCGTTGCAGCGCTTGTTGAGGGTATGAGAGTTAAAGATGTTATCGAAAAACTGGAAAATATAAAATGCGGATTTAAGGATACATCCTGCCCTGCACAGTTGGCAGAAGCATTAAAAACCGTAGGTGAGTAATTTGTTTGACGATAAGGATATTAAAATTGCAAGTGACAAGCCCTCGCTTGATATCAAGAAAAATTTAAACTCCGTTTCGCAAAGCAATGTGGGAGCACAAACACACAAAAATGCTAAGGAATGGGGACGGGCTGTTGCGCTTGAATTTATTAGTGATGCAACCAATAATTTAGCCGACAGGGAAACCGATTTTGATATGGTTATCCAAAGGCGGTTGCTCTTATCCTTTGCGGCAACAGTGGGTTTTGAAAAGTTTTCGTCGGGTGATGTGGTTTGCGGTATCGCTCAAAAAAGTTTTATTGATACCCTCAAGAAAGAAAAAGATGAAATCTATAAAACTTCACAGGATACAGGTGCTTTTTCCTTTTACTATCTTGCGTTCCGCCGAGGAGGAGATACTGAACGCCGCATAGGACAAACATTTGCAATGCTTTGTTCCCACGACGGTGACGGCGTTTATCAGGAACTCGGTGAGGCACTGTATTGCTGGTTTTTATCGGTTGTCAAAAATTTTGCTTCAAAATTTAATATAAATTAACATAAGTCAATCCTTTCGTTTCATATTTTGAAATGAAAGGATGATTTTTTATGCCCACAATTTATTTAAGTCCATCAACACAGGAATTTAATCCATATTATGGCGGCGGTAACGAGGAATATTATATGAATCTTATTGCAGACGCTATGGAGCCATATTTGGCGGCAAGCGGTATACAGTTTGTCCGAAATACCCCTGAAATGACGGCGGCATCTTCTATTGCGGCATCGAACAGCGGTGTTTATGATTTGCATTTAGCGCTCCATTCAAATGCAACGGCATCGGGCAACGGAACCGCAAGGGGTACTGAAGTTTATTATTTCCCGTCAAGCAGTGAGGGTAAGAGATTTGCGGATATATTGGCAGAAAATATGCAAATGATATATCCTCTGCCTGATAGGGTGAGGACTGTGCCGACAACTTCATTGGGTGAGGTTGCCCGTGTGCGAGCGCCGGGTGTTTTAGTGGAAATTGCTTATCACGATAATCCGCAGGATGCTCAGTGGATAAGGGAAAATATAGATAGAATTGCAGGGACGATAGTTTTATCGCTTACGGAGTATTTTGGGATACCATTCAATATGCCTACACCAATTACTGTTGCAAGCGTTGCTACAAACGGCGGAAATTTGAATGTAAGAACAAGACCGTCGCTCGATGCTTTCATAGTAGGCAAAATACCCAACGGAAGCGAAGTTACGGTTTATGCCACAGTTCCCGATTGGACACTTGTTGGGTATAACGGAATTGTTGGGTATGTAAGCAGTCAATATATTCAAAACTAAACTTGACAGAAAAAGTTAAATATAGTACCATAAATAAGATGTAAAATTTTCGGGAAGTATAATTTTATGAATAAATATAAAACTTTAGTTTCAAATACAGCCCTCATAAGTTTGGGTACATTTGGTTCAAAACTGTTGGTTTTTTTAATGGTGCGTTTTTATACGGGCTATTTAACCACCTCACAGTACGGTACATCCGACCTTATAACCCAGACGGCTAATCTTTTACTACCGCTTATTTCTTTAGGGATTACAAACGGTGTTTTTCGTTTTGCCATTGATTCAAAACTTGATAAAAAAAGTGTTTTCTCATCAGGTCTTTTCACAATAACTTTTGGTGGCTTGTTCTTTATTTTTATAGCACCGCTTTTAAGCCTTGTTGACCAGTTTAAAGGTTATATCTGGCTCATTATAATTTACACAATGGCTTCGTGTTATCATTCTCTTTGTTCGCAATATATAAGAGCAATCGGGAATACCGCTTTTTTTGCGGTGCAGGGCATTATTAATACCTCGCTTGTGATTGTGCTTAATATACTGTTTTTAGCGGTGTTTGATATGGGTGTCACAGGTTATGTTCTGTCGGTTGTGTTGGCTGACGGACTTTCTGCAATATTGATTTTCTTGAAAGAAAAACTTTGGAAAGCAGTGACCTTTAAACCGAAAAAAGATATATTTAAAAATATGCTCATATACAGTATACCGATGATTCCTGCTACTATTTTCTGGTGGGTTACAAGCGTTTCGGACAGATATATGGTAAGCGGTTTTATAGGTGCTGATGCTAACGGTATTTATGCTGTTTCTTATAAAGTTCCAACATTTCTTACTTTGCTTTCAACTATTTTTATGCAAGCGTGGCAGTTTTCTGCTGTTACTGAGTCCGAAAAAGATAAAAAAGAGCATATTGATTTCTTTTCAAAGGTATGGTCTTCTTTTCAAAGCATAATGTTTTTGGCGGGTAGCGTGATAATTGCTTTTAGCGTTCCTGTTATAAAAATTTTGACTACACCTGATTATTATTCTGCTTGGAAGTATATTCCTATGCTTTCGGCATCGATGGTGTTGAGTTCATTTGCAAACTTTATGGGTTCGGTTTATGTTGTGGAAAAGAGAAGTAAAAATTCTTTTTTAACTTCAATGTTGGGCGCCCTTTTAAATATCGTATTGAACTTGATTTTAATACCGTCGCCTTTGGGGGTTCAAGGTGCGGCGATTGCTACATTTGCAAGTTACCTTTTGGTATTTATTGTAAGGGCATTCAATGTTAAAAAATATATACCCTTTAAAATGGTTTGGGGTAGTGTGGCAGTAAATATTGTTATTATCTTAGTTCAAACGGTATTTATGATTTTAAGTTTGCCGTTTAATGTTTTTGTTCAAGCGGTTTGTATAATTGGGCTTTTAATTGCAAATTTCCAATATATAAAAATTTTTATTTTTAAAATACTTCATTTTTTAAAGAGAAAATAAGGGGAAAAATATGAACTTTTTGTGGAAGACCTTTTTAGGAAAAATAATACTGACATTTTTAATTTCAATGGTGCCGATTATTGAACTTCGTGGTGCTTTGCCTGTGGCAACAGGTGCGGGGCTTGATTGGAAGATTGCAATTCCTGTGGCTATTATAGGTAATTTAGTGCCTGTTCCGTTTATTATTATCTTTATTAAAAAGATTTTCGCTTGGATGCGAAAGGTTAGTCAAAAATTCGAAAAAATAGTAGTTAAAATGGAAAACAAGGCGTTAAGCAAGCGCGATACCATTGATAAATACGGTCCGTGGGGACTGTGGATATTTGTGGCAATTCCGCTTCCGGGTACGGGTGCTTGGACGGGCGCTTTGATAGCCGCAATACTTGATATACCGCTTAAAAAGGCTTTTCCTGCTATAGCATTCGGTGTACTGACAGCAGGTATAATCGTGGCGTTTGTAAGTTACGGCGCTGCAGCAATATTCTTTTAAAACTAAAAACACCGCAGATTTTAAAATCTGCGGTGTTTTTGTTATCATAATTTAAAATGAACGGGGAGTCCGTTTTTCTTTTCAATGGTGACGTCACCCTGTATAAGCGGTAAGAAATACATTTGCGCTTCCAAACTAATATTAGTGCCGTTATCTGTAATCCATTCAATCGGGAATGTTTTTTCGGCATTTGCAACATTGCGTGCATCAACAGAATTTATTGTAACTTCGTAAGGCGCATCGCTTACACGGCAGAAAGCCATCATTTTTCCTGTTTCGCCTTTAAGTGCGGCATCAACGCCGGCAGAACCAATAAGGAATGATTCGTCAATATCTGTTTTAGATGCCAAATGTGAAGAACAGCGTTGCATAACATTAAGTTCAATAGAACGCACCTTGCAACCGATTTTATCTGTCACAAGGTTTTCAAGGCATTTTCCAAGTCCTGACAGATATTTATGACCGAAATTGTCAACCTTGCCTGAACGGAAGTCCATATCACTAAGTTCTACACCTTCAGATACTGCAACAATTACTGAATTATATTCTTTTAGTTTTTGGTTGACATCCGCAATAAATTTTTCTGCAGAAAATTCCGATTCAGGAAGATAGATAAGATGGGGAGCGGTTTCACCGTTGGCGTGTAAAACACAGGTGGATGCCGTAAGCCAACCTGCGTGGCGTCCCATAATTTCTATAATCGTTACAGACGGAATACTGTAAACCGCACTGTCACGAATAATCTCGTTCAAGGTGGTGGCAACATACTTTGCGGCAGAGCCAAAACCTGGGGTATGGTCGGTATAGCATAAGTCATTATCAATGGTTTTAGGAACACCGATAATTTTAATATCAATGCCTTGCGACATAGTGTATTTCGAGAGTTTGTCCACCGTGTCCATAGAATCGTTACCGCCTATGTAAAAGAAAGCGCCGATATTATGTTTTTGAAATACCGATATAATTTTTTTATAAACCTGCTCATCTTTTTCTATACTTGGAAGTTTGTATCTGCAAGAGCCGAGTGCAGAAGATGGGGTGAGTTTTAAAATGTCAAGGTCATTTTCGGTTTTGATTACTTCTTTAAGGACAACAAGATTGTCATTTATAATGCCCTCAATACCGTTTAGCGAGCCGTAAACAGTGTCAATTTGCGGACTTTTAAATGCCGCATCAAAAACGCCTGCAAGCGAAGCGTTTATGGCGCATGTTGGACCGCCTGATTGAGCAACTGCAATATTCATAGAATTATCCTCCTAAAAATCATCTATTATAAGAATAACATTTTTTTGCAAAATATCAACCTTTTTTACAAAAAATTTTATAATTCCCGGTTTTGTTTTTATGCTTGTCTTTTATATATAAATAGTATATAATATATCTATTAGATTGGAGTGGTATATCATGTTGAGCGGGTTGCTTTCAGGTAATATAGATTTTATCGGTGCGATAGTGTATATTCTATCTACCTTAACCGTAATTTTTTTAACACTTCCTATACACGAGTTTGCACACGCATTTGCAGCAACTAAACTCGGAGACCCGACACCACGTTATCAAGGCAGACTTACTATAAACCCGTTTGCACACATTGATTATTTGGGCGCTTTATGTATATTGCTTTTC
The DNA here is from genome assembly GCA_045647405.1 of Acutalibacteraceae bacterium. Classification (GTDB taxonomy): domain Bacteria; phylum Bacillota; class Clostridia; order Oscillospirales; family Acutalibacteraceae; genus UBA737. Next base: position 31,854 of record JAZRMI010000006.1, read on the forward strand.
GGTTTCGGTTGGGCAAAACCTGTTCCGGTTAATTCTTACAATTTCAGAAATCCTAAAAGAGATATGGCTTTAACTGCTTTGGCAGGGCCTTTATCAAACCTGATTGTGGCTTTAATATCACTTATCGCTATAAATATTTTCGGTTTGATTACCGATAGTATATGGATTTATTATGTGATTGCTTTCTTTTATTATATAGCCCAGATAAATGTTTACCTTGCGGTGTTTAATTTAATACCCATTCCACCGCTTGATGGTTCAAGGCTCATATCGGTGATACTTCCAAATAAGTATTATTACACCCTTATGCGCTATGAAAGATATATTTATTACGGATTGATAGCACTACTGTTTTTTGGTATTTTAGATTTGCCGTTAGATAATGCGTCTAGTTTTGTTATGAATTTACTTGATAAAATTGCATCATTACCGTTTATATTTTTGAGGTAAAAAATGGAGAATGTTTTAAATTATAAATTAGAGGGTTTTGAAGGCCCACTTGACTTGTTACTGCAACTTATAGCACGCAACAAGTATAATATTTATGATATACCGCTTTTGGATTTGATTGAGCAGTATTTACAGCAAATTGAACTCATAAAGCAAGACGAAATGGAAGTTGAAAGCGAATTTTTGGAAATGGCTTCCCGTCTTTTGTATATCAAGACTGTGTCGCTTTTGCCTAAGCACGACGAGGTTGTCAAACTAAAAGAAGAACTTACAGGCGAATTGCTTGAATATATGGTTTGTCAGCAGATGGCTCGTAAATTTTCGGAAATGCAGAGCGGTTTTGATATGTTTGTCCGAAAACCTACTGAATATGAGTTTGATAAGACTTATGAACTCGTTCATCCGAAAAATTTGATGTTTGAAAGTTATATGGCGGCAGTCGGCAGAGGTCAAAGACGTTTACCGCCGTCTACTGCACCCTTTACAAAAATTGTTGCTAAAAAAATTGTTGCGGTATCGACTAAGATTGTTTTTGTTATAAGAAAACTTTTCAAGGGCGGAAAAAGTAAACTTTCTGACCTTTATAAAACCGCAGAAAGCCGTTCTGAAATGGTGGCAACATTCTTAGCAATTTTGGAACTTTGCAAGGCAAACCGAGTTAAAGTTCACGGCGACGGCGAAAATCAGGAAATCTCTTTAGTTAAGGAAAGGGAAAGAAAATGAAAACAGCAGAATTAGTAAAAGCGTTTGAGGCGGTGCTTTTTGCAAGCGGTGAACCACTCAGTATTGATAGATTTTCACAGGTGTTTGAAATAACACCCGAAAAAACTGTTTCAGTTATGGAAGAACTTGCAAAGAAGTTAGAGCAAAACGATAGCGGTGTTAAACTTGTAAGAATGGAAAACGCTTACCAACTTGCAACCCGCAATGAATATAGCGAATATATTAAAAAAGCATTTGATATAAGACGGAGAACACCGTTGTCTGCCGCCGCTTTGGAAGTGTTGGCGGTTGTGGCCTATAATCAACCTGTAACTAAGTCGTTTATCGAACAGGTGCGTGGTGTTGACTGTTCGGGTGTTGTTACAACCCTTATTGAAAAAGGTCTTGTGGAAGAAAGAGGACGGCTTGAGCTTCCCGGAAAACCTTTATTATACGGCACAACCAAGAACTTTTTGCGTTGTTTTTCGATGAGTGATTTAGGCGATTTACCTCCGCTTCCTAAAACTCAGAACGAGGGCGAAGTCAATGATGTGGGTGAACAATTAACCTTAACCGATGAATAGTTTTCATATTTTAAGCAAAAATATGGAAGGAGTGACGCTTTGGTGATTGCTTTATATATTATCGGTGCGATTATTTTATTGCTTTTTGCAGTCTTATTACTGCCGTTTAAAGTGCAACTTGCATTTTTGGAAGACTTTTCATTTAAAGTGAAGTTTTTGTTTTTTACGGTTTATAAACCTAAGGAAAAGCAAGAAAAGAAAGTTGCAAAACAACAGCCACAAGAGAAAAAACAATCTTTATTTCAAAAGTTGAAAGATAAGAAAGGTTTTATTGGAGCGGTTAAAGAAGTTTTTGTGTTTTTATCCGAAGTTTTAGGGCATATAAAATATCTTTTTAGGTTTATTAGGTTTAAAAATGTCAGGTTTAACTTGAATGTTACGGGCGATGATGCTGCCGAGACGGCTATTAATTACGGTATCGTGTGTTCGGCAGTTTATCCTGTGCTTTCGTTTTTTGACAGTATTGCAAAAGTTAAGTATAAAAAAATTGATATTAAAAGTGATTTTGATTCTAAAGAAAGTGATTTTAGTTTCTCACTTGATATAAGTTTACAACTTTTGTTTTTGTTGATTTCGGGTTTTAGAATATACAAAGAATATAAAAAATTCAGCGTAAGGAATGATTTACAATGAGTGAAAATAATATTAAAAATATTATGGATACCACAATGGACAAACTTAAGGGTATGATTAATGCCGACGTTATTACAGGCACGCCTGTTGTAGTGGGCGATATCACCCTTATTCCTGTTTCCAAGGTTGCATACGGTCTTGCAACAGGCGGAAGCGATTTCCCCACAAAGTCACAGTCACAACTCTTTGGCGGCGGTGGCGGTGCCGGGGTTACAATTTCACCCATCGCTTTTATTGCTATTAACGGAACAGATGTTAAAATGCTCCCTGTTTATAACGAACTTACCACTCTTGAAAAAGCGGTCACAATGGCGCCTGAAATCATTGATAAGGCAAAGGCTGTTTTTTCTAAGGACAAACCGACTGACATAGAGTAATATATTTCACCCCGTATGAATATATTTTGACGGGGTGGTCCATTTGAAAAAGTATTTAATTATATTTTCGTGTTTGGTTTTTTTAGTATCGTGTATTAATGTTAACGCCTTGGAAGTTTCCGCAAGGGGTGCAGTTGTTATAAACGGCGATAACGGGGAAGTGATTTTTGAAAAAAACGCCCATACCCGTATGTCTATGGCAAGTACCACCAAAATTATGACGGGACTTTTATTGTGTGAATACGGTAATTTTGACAGGGAAATTACGGTCACACCTGAAATGGTAAGGGTTGAGGGCTCGTCAATGGGGCTTTTAGCGGGCGATAAAGTTACACTGCACGACCTTTTGTATGGACTTATGTTAGCGTCTGGTAACGATGCGGCTAATGTTATTGCTTTTACCTTAGGCGGAAGTCTTGACGGCTTTGTTAATATGATGAACGAAAAAGCAAAAGAATTAGGACTTGAAAATACAAGTTTTGCTACCCCGTCGGGACTTGATGATGAAAATCATTATACCACCGCTTATGAACTTGCAAAAATAACATATCACGCTATGCAGATTCCCGAATTTGCAAAGGCGGTTTCAACCGAAAAAGCAACTCTCAATTACGGTAATCCGCCTTACCGCAGAAGTTTAAGCAATCATAATAAATTGCTCAAAAATTTTGACGGTGCGGTGGGTGTTAAGACGGGATTTACAAAAAAATCGGGCAGATGCTTGGTTTCGGCGGCGAGGCGTGAAGGCAAGTTTGTGATTGCGGTTACACTTAATGACCCTAACGATTGGCAAGACCATAAAAATATGTTGGAATATGGTTTTTCGGCTATAAAACAAACCCGGATCTCTCCGCTTGTCAACAGTTATAACATACCTGTTATAAGCGGAAATAGTGAAAATATAGAGGTTGAGATTGAGCCTTTTACTGTAAATGCGCTTGAAACAGAAGATATTACATATCAGGTGTATTTGCCTAAGTTTGTCTATGCGCCGATAAAAAAGGACGAAGTTTTAGGCAGTATCGTGTATAAATCAAATGATACTGTTTTAGCCGAAAAGCAACTTTTGGCAAATAAAGATATTACTGTTTTAGAAAATAAAAAAAGTTTAATTGATAAAATAGCAGAAAATTTTTGGTTTATAATTAAGAACATTTAGGAGTTTAAAATGAAAGATAATAAAATAAGGTTGCAAAAGCATTTATCGGAATGCGGTGTGGCTTCTCGCCGTAAGGCAGAGGAACTTATTGAAATGGGAAAAGTTAAGGTGAACGGTCATATTGCAACTTTAGGAACAAAGGTAGACCCCAAAAGAGATAAGATTACTGTAAGGGGTAAAACGGTTGTTGGCAATAATCAAAAGATGTATATTATGCTTCACAAACCGCGTGGTTTTGTTACAACCCTTAATGATGAAATGGGAAGAAAATGCGTAACTGATCTTGTTAAAGATGCGCCTGTTAGACTGTTTCCTGTGGGTAGGCTTGATATGAATTCTGAGGGCCTGCTTTTAATGACTAATGACGGAAATTTTGCAAACAAATTAACCCATCCGTCTTCACACGTTAATAAAACTTACCGTGTAACTGTTAAGGGTGAGGTAAATGATGAAAACCTTATAAGTTTGCGTGAGGGAATTGTGCTTGACGGTAAAAAAACTCTGCCGTGCGACTGTTTTATAGCAGAGAAAAAGCCCGACAGAACTGTGCTTATATTTATAATTCAAGAGGGCAGAAACCGTCAGATAAGGCGTATGTGCGAAGAAGTTAAACTTGAAGTTATCCGCCTTAAAAGAACTGAAATTGCAGGTGTTAAACTTGGAATGTTGCCCCGTGGCAGTTGGCGTGAACTTAATGAAAAGGAAATGCGCCATTTAACAAATATCACTCAAAGCAAGGAAAACCAATAATGATAACTTTAAAAACTATAGATAATAAACAGACAGTAAAAGAATATTTCCAAAAAGAAAATCTAACATTTAATGAAAATTCAAATTGCCTTTGTGCAAAAGACGGACAAGAAGTTTTAGGTTATTGCCTTTTTGATATTGACAGTAAAAGTATTACGATAAGAGCGATTTCGCCTCAAGATGATATTTATCTTTGTGACGGAATTTTGAGAAGCAGTCTTCATGTTGCTTGCGAGAGGGGAATCACCGAAGCGTTTTATTCCGATAAAGCACTCGAAAAGATTTTCAAATTACTGAATTTTATAAAAGACGAAAACCAAAAAAGTCTCAACATCGAAAAACTTTTTGAGTCTTGTTGCGGTTGTAAATAATAAAAAAGTCACACGGATGTGTGACTTTTATTTTATGGTGGCATTTTTAATTATTATTTCATAACTACCTGAAACAGTAGTTATTTTCAAAGGTAAGCCTGTTGCACCTAAAAACATTTTATAACTGTGGGTATCGGCTTTGCCCTCAATATATAAATTATCGTTATTTTTAATTACATCTTCAGAGGGATTTTGGAAAACCGAATATAAAAAATTTGCAACGCTGTTTTCGGGGGAATTTAAGTCGGCTTTATATTCAAGACCTTTATATGATATTATAACTTCGTCACCCTTGTAATTGAATGTTAAACCCTCGATATCATTGGGTTGTGTAAGGGTGATAACAGTATCTCCGTTTTGCTCGACTGCCACATCACACTCATAACATTCGTTATAATAGGTCACATCAGCACTAAAAGAAATGCCTTTAGTATGAGGGGTTATATTATTTGCAATTCCGTTACAGCCCGAAAGTGTGAAAATTAAGAGCAAAGCACAAAGAATTTTTTTCAAAAAATCACCTTTTACAGTGCCTCGATTATATCGCTTGGGAGTAATGCGTGTTCACTTTTGAGTTCACAGACTTTATCGGCAGTATCGCTATGGATATATACCGCACCTTTTATCGCATCTAACACGGGAAGACCTTGTGCCAAGAGTGAAACTACGATACCCGCCAGAACATCACCGCTGCCGCCTGTTGCAAGCCCTGTGTTACCGCATATATTAAAGAAAATTTGACCATCAGGCGAGGCAACAATAGTGTTAGCGCCTTTAAGCACTAAATGACAGTTGAATTTTTCAGAAAATTCGGTTGCAATTTTCACACGGTTTTCTTCGATTTCGGCAACTGTTAGTCCCGTTAGTCTTGCCATTTCGGCGGGATGGGGAGTTAATATAATCGGAGCATTAGTTTTCTTTAATATATTTATATTCACCGATAGTGCATTTATGCCATCTGCATCAATCACAAGCGGAACTTTAGCATTTAATATAACTTTTTTAAGAAGTTTTCTTGTATGGCGGTTATTACCCAAACCACATCCAATAAGTATGGCAGAAACTTTTTCGGTTGCTTTTTTAATATTTATATTAGAACGCAGAGTGCCTTTTAATGTTTGTTTAGAGGGTAGACACACTGCTTCAGGAACTGCACAGGTAAAGGCATTATAAATACTTTTAGCAATAACACATTTTGCAATACCGACACCGCTTCTAAGGCACGCTCTTGCCGATAAAATTGCCGCACCCAACATACCGTAACTTCCGCAAAGCAGAAGCGCTGTACCGAAAGTGCCTTTATGGGAATTTGGTTTTCTTTCGGGAAGGGTAGGCTTTTCTATTGTCTGATATTTGAAATCGGTTGGTGTAACGCCTATGTCCGCAACTATTACTTTACCGCAGTAATCGGTGGCGGGCGGAAGCATAAAGCAAGGTTTCAAGGCAATAAAAGTGATGCACAAATCACTTTTTATACAACCGCCTAAAATTTTGCCTGTATCACACTCTATACCCGATGGGATATCAATAGAAATTTTAATTGAATTAGAACTGTTGATTTTTTGGAATAAATTAATGAGTTCGTCATTTACTCGGCGGTTAAGACCGATACCGAACATAGCATCTATCACAATATCATAACAGTCTTCAAAAATATCATTTTTAGGGACACTTAAAAGATTAAAATAATGTTTTGCGCTGTCGGTCAAAGGCTCACCTAAGGGCGTGATAACAGTAACCAAAGCGCCCGCCTGTTTTAAGTTTTCTGCAATAACAAAACCGTCACCGCCGTTATTGCCGTTACCGCAGACTACAGCGATTTTTTTATTTTTTACATCATAGTTTTCACAGATTATTTTACTTGCAGTATCTCCTGCAATTTTCATAAGTTCCAAAAAAGAAAAACTGCCACTATGAACAGCATTTTCTTCGGAAACTTTTATTAAGTCCTTGGTTAATACTTTCATAATGGCACACTTCCTATTTAAAAGCACTGTTTGCTATAAATTTGGGCAAGAATTTTATTATTGCGTTTTTCATTTTTTCGTTTGGTGCAAATACAACATAAACCGCACCTTTGCCTTCTTTTTGATAAACCATTAAATAAGAATCATCAGTTTCGTTGCAGGCAAAGACAATGTCCTTAGGATTGATATTTGAAATTAAACCTTTATTATATTTTTCAAGACGGGAAACAGTAGACAGTTCAAAACTTAAAATGCGCTTACGGGAAGAACGGTTGAGAATCTTATCAATGTCCATAGTACCGTTGGTTACTATGTATTCATACTCAACATTGAATAGGCAGATAAGTTTAAATGCACCGTATGCTATACCCAGCATAAGCAGAAAGGCAAATGAACCGAGATATCCCGAAAAAATGAATATCAAAAGGCAGAGAATCAGCGCTAAAAACAAAATGCCAATAATTCCTGCAAAGGCTTTACCCGTTTTTTTAACAGAAATTATTTGTTCAAAAAAAGTATCCATAAAATTTACCTCTTATATTTGTATTTTTTCTTATTATACACCAAAACCTATATTACTTGCAATATAAAATATTTTAGTATATAATATAATTTATACTAAAATGTACGGGGTGCGGATTTTGAAACTTAATAAAGGATATAAAATTTCAAATATTGACGGAGTTTACATTGTTTGTGACCAAAGCGGTAAGGCTTTTGACAATATTGCTGTGTCACAGATAGGGGCATTTTTATGGGGTTTGCTTGAGAAAAATCAAGTGTCTAAGAATGATATGTTGCAAAGTATTTTGGAAAAGTTTGAAATCTCAACTGTTCTGGCTTTAAGCGAGATTGATAAATTTGTAAGAACAATGAAAGAAAACGGGATTATAGAAGAATGAAAAATCAAAACAATAAAAGAACTCTTTTTTGGATTTATGCAAGATGTAAAAAATACATACCGCATATTTTGTTGATATCGTTTTTCTCAGCGATAGTGTCTATTGGTTTTATCTGGCTGGCACTTCTTTCAAAAAATGTTTTGGAAATTGCCACAGGTGATAGACAGGGAAGTTTTCTGTATCACGGATTGGCACTTGCAGGGTTGGTAATTTTACAGGTTGTGCTCTCAGGTGTCGATTCAATACTCAAAACAGCCGTTTCGGGAAAACTTACTATTTCAATAAGGGAATATATGTTTTCGCTTATTAACCGCAAGAGATACGCCGATATATCGAAGTTACATTCAGGGGATATTTTAAATCGTTTTACTTCAGATACTGATGTAATCGTGTCGGGGGCGGTGAGCATCATTCCGAGTGTCACCTCAATGGCTGCAAAAATCATAGGTGGTGTGGCGGCGCTTGTATCTCTTGAGCCTAACATTGCGGTTGTGGTATTGATTTTTGGTGTATGTGTGCCTGCACTTGGACGGTTGATAAACAAGAAATATAAGTATTTACATAAAGAATGTCAGAAAACTGAAGGTGTTTCCCGTTCTTTTATGCAGGAATGTTTTGAAAATACAACCGTTATAAAAACATTTATAAGCGAAATTCCCTTTGTTAAAAAACTTGACGGATATATGAAAGAAAATTATAAACTTAAAATGAAGCGTGCATTTGTATCTGCCTCGGCGCATTTGAGTCTTTATTCTTTCTTTACTATCGGTTATTATGCAGTTTTGGTGTGGGGGGCCGGTCAGATTGCCTCGGGTAAAATCACATATGGTGCTTTGCTTGCATTCTTGCAGTTAGTATCACAATTAAGGGCTCCGCTTCAAAATGTTTCGGGTGTTATGCCTAAATATTATTCTGTGTTAGCATCTGCTGAGCGTCTTATTGAACTTGAAGATTTTGACGACGAAATTTCACCGTTGGAAATCGATAAGTTGGAGAAAATTAAAGAAGGTTTTTCTTTCATTGAAGGAAAGAACATTGATTTTTCTTATGACAGAGAATGTGTTCTTAAAAACTTTAACTTTACGGTTAAAAAAGGTGAAATTACCGCCATTGTCGGTGAATCGGGAAGCGGAAAAAGTACTATTTTTAAGTTGATTTTAGGGCTTTATGAATCGCAAAGTGGTCAAATTACCATAAACTCCAAGGTGAAAATTGATTCTTCTTTGAGAGGTCTCTTTGCTTATGTTCCGCAAGGAAATATGATTTTATCAGGCAGTATCAGGGATAATATTACAATGTGTAGTGAGAATATTAGTGATGAAGATATAATCAGAGTGGCAAAAATTGCTGAAATTCACGATTACATCGCTTCTTTGGAAAAGGGATACGATACTGTCTTGTCTGAGCGGGGAGCTGGTCTTTCTGACGGACAGATTCAGAGAATATCAATCGCCCGTGCCTTGCTTTTTGATGCACCGATATTGCTTTTGGATGAGGCGACATCTGATCTTGATGAGAATACAGAGTCAAGGGTTTTAAGAAATATAAAGCAGTTAGAAGATAAAACGGTTATTCTTGTAACCCACAGAAACACGAGTTTAGATGTGTGTGATAATGTTATTGATGTGACAAAAAATATATAAGTTTAAAATGGGAACACCCAAACGGTAAAAGCCGTTTGGGTGTTTTTTTGTCGGTGAATGGCGGTATTGAAAAATGTAACATAGGACACGCTGAAGGAGGAAAACACAATGCGAGAAAACGATAAGTTGCTTTATAAAACCTTGAAGACACTTCTTAATGAAAAGTTATCACCCGCAGAGATTTCATCACTTAGGGAAGAGGGATTTGATGTTAAAAATCCCACACGCAAGACGGCTGTTATGATTGCTCTTTATAAAAAGGCGTCTTCGGGAGACCTTTCAGCTATAAAGGAACTTCGTTCAATCGTGAGTGAAAAAACTGAGGAAAAGCCAACAGGCACCAAGGCGGTGATGATTGTTGACGACATCCGAGATTAAAATTTCGGCAATCGTCGGGCAAGGTTATGATAAGTTTTGGAACTGTAAAAAGCGTTACCGTGTGTTAAAAGGCGGTAAAGGTTCCAAAAAATCAGCCACTACGGCTTTGAATTTTATTTTCAGGCTTATGAAAGAGGAAAAATCCAACCTTTTGGTTGTGCGTCAGGTGATGAACACCCACCGTGATTCAACCTTTGCACAACTGAAATGGGCACAGGAAAGATTAGGGGTTTCTAAATATTGGAATAACACCGTATCCCCAATGGAAATGGTTTATAAACCTACAGGACAGAAAATTATTTTCCGTGGGTTTGACGATGTTTTGAAATTGGCTTCCACCACCGTTCCGACAGGGTTCTTAAACTATGTGTGGATTGAGGAAGCATTTGAAATTGCAAACGAGGCCGATTTCGATAAACTTGACTTATCTGTGCCGAGGGGTAAAGTTGCGCCGCCGCTTTACAAACAGACCACCATAACTTTTAACCCTTGGAGTGAAACTCATTGGCTGAAAAAACGCTTTTTTGATGAAAAATCTTCTAATGTTGCGACCTTTTCTACCAATTATTTATGCAACGAATTTTTGGACGAAACAGACCGAATGGTTTTTGAAAGGATGAAGCAGACCAACAGAAGAAAATATGAAGTGGCAGGACTTGGAAACTGGGGTATTTCCGAGGGACTTGTTTTTGAAAACTGGTCGGTTGGTGAAGTGGTAATAAATAAGCAAGAACAGGATAACTGGAAAAGTTTCTTCGGTCTTGATTACGGTTACACTAACGACCCTACTGCTTTTGTTGCCTTTATGGCAAACCCCGTTACAAAAGAAATTTATATATATGACGAATTCTACCAAAAGCGTATGCTCAACTGTGATATTGCCCAAAAAATCAAATCGATGGGCTTTAGTAAAGAGCGTATACGTGCCGACTGTGCAGAGCCTAAGTCTAATGATGATTTAAGACGGCTTGGAATTGGCAGAATTACTCCGTCTGTAAAGGGCAGAGACAGCATTTTAAACGGTATTTCGGCAATTAACGAATATAGGATAACTGTAAATCCTAAATGCGTCAATATGATTAGGGAGTTATCTTCCTATGTGTATGACGAAAAAAGAAATGAAAACGGACTGCGGTTGCCGAAAGACAGCGAAAATCATCTTTGCGATGCGTTGAGATATGCTTTTGAAGATGTTAAGTTTTTTAAACCCACTTTACAGGCGGTCAGCACAAATTATGAAAGCGGTATTTTAAGCCGTGATATTAACGGAGGCTGGGACTTGTGATAATTATAACAGCAATTTTTATTGCTATTGCGGCGTTTTTGGTTGGCTTTATTTTAGGCGCCAGCAATGAACCGAGCGTCAGACCTATAAAATTTCGGATACAAAAAGATAAAGAATCTGAAATTCTTCAAAAAGAGTATAGAAATTTTTTGAGTTATGACGGCAGCGAACAAGAGTAAAAAAGGAGAATTTTATGGAAAGTAATGTTAATCTAACCGATACTGTACCAGAAGTAGCGGAAAAACAAACTGAAACGGATACCATACCGAATGCAGAAAATGAAGTTTTTATTCCTGTTAAATACAATAAGCAAACGGTAAATTTGAATCTTGAAAAGGCACAGGAATTTGCCCAAAAGGGTATGAAATTTGATGCTATTTCAAAGGATTATGAAGCGCTTAAAGAGTTGGCAACTGCAGAAAGTAAAAGCGTTAGTGAGTTTATAAACAAGTTAAGAAGTGAAAGTTTTGAAAAAAAGAAAACCGAACTTCTCGAGAAATGCGGCGGCGATGAAAGTTTTGCAGAACATATTCTCACATTAGAAAATAAACCCACCCAAGATTTAAAAGGATTTTCGGAACTTAGGGAATATTTCCCGGAAGTTGAGGGTATGAATGACTTGCCCGAAAGTGTGGTTGAAAATGCAAAACTTAAAGGAACGCTTTTGCTTGACGAATATCTCAGATACCGTCATTTACAGGAAACGGCGGTTAAAGAGAGTTTGTTAAAACAGCAACAGGCGATAAAATCAAGTACCGGCTCGCAATTAAACAAAAAGGGTAGCGAAAACCCCGAAACTGCCGAGTTCTTAAAAGGACTATGGCGAAAATAATTTTTTTGGAGGACTAAAAAATGTCTATTAATTCTATAGAAAACGCAACAAGATATTCAAATGAACTTGATAAAATGTTTGCACAGAAAAGTGCAACAGGCTTTTTTGCCGATAATGCGCTCGCAACAAAGTTTGTGGGTGCGAAAACTGTAATTATTCCCGATGTTGACTTCCAAGGTCTTGCAGATTATGACCGTGACACAGGCTTCACAAAGGGTGCAATCACAGTAAGCAACACCTCTTACACAATGGCTATGGACAGAGCACGCTCTTTGCAGATTGACCGTGAAGATATGGACGAAACAGGTATTGCAAATCTTGCAGGAAAGATTTTAGGCGAGTATGTTCGCACTAAGGTTGTGCCTGAATGTGACGCTTATGTGCTTTCTAAACTTGCAGGTTTGGCTGTAACACGTTCTAACACAGTTGAGGGCGATGTTAAAAAACCTTTCGAGGCACTTTGCAACCTCATCAATGAAGTTCAGTCAAAGGTAGGTTATGACGAAGAATTGGTGGCTTTCGTGGATAGTTATATGTTCGCTTCGCTTCAGAATTCTTCTGAAATTTCTAAAATGATTACAGTATCAGACTTCAAACAGGGCGAAATTTCGCTTAAAGTTAAGTCAATTAATGGTGTGGCAATTATCCCTGTTGTAAGTGAAAGAATGAGAACTGCTTACTCTTTCGGCACTAACGGATTCGTTCCTGCAGATAATTCTCGTGAAATTTATATGCTCGTAACACCAAAGTCTGCTGCACATCTTGTTAAGAAAACTGAAAATATGCGTATATTCACCCCTGAACAGAACATTGACGCCGATGCTTACAAATTTGATTACAGAATCTATTATGATGTATTTGTAAACAAAAGCGGTCTCGATGCTATCTGGGCTTGGGTATCTCCTGAAGTTAGCATCACTTCTCAACCTGCTGATAAGGAAGTAAGTGAGGGTGCAATTTCAGGTTCGTTGAGCGTTACTGCTAAGAGTTCGGGCGAACTTTCATATCAATGGTATTCTGCTACCGATAAAAACGGTGCTAATCCTGTGAAAATAGGCGGGGCAACTTCTGCTTCTATGACAATACCTACTGACCTTACCGCAGGCGAATACTATTACTTTGTAAAAGTGATTGTAAACGGTATTGCAGGAATTAATTCCGAAATTGCTACTGTTACAGTAGATTAAATATCTTAATCGCAAGGGGAGGGAAACCTTCCCTTGTGAAGAATAAGGAGGTAATGTAATGACACTACAACCTAAACAGATTTTTGAGGAATACCGTGAGGGTGTGCAGTATAAATCTTCTTTAGGCAAGCGAGGTATGTATGAACAAAACCGCATTAATGAAAGATTTTATATAGGTGACCAATGGCACGGTGCTAAATGCGGAAACGACCGACCGCTTGTGAGACATAACATCATTAAGCGTATCGGGGATTATAAAATGTCTCAGGTTTTAAACAATCCTTTGGCGGTTAACTTTTCGGCAGAGGGTGTACCGACCAATAATAAAGAAATTAGTTTTTTAACCGATGCGTTTTCTAAATATTTCAGCGTTACCGAAGAAAGACTGAATTTTGGCGCATTACAGGAAACAGTTTTAAGAAATTCTTATATTACGGGTATGGGTGTGCTTTATACTTTCTGGGATTCCTCGGTGCAGACGGGACTTTATGCCGACGATGCTAAAAAGGTTAAAATCAAGGGCGATATCGGTTGTGAAGTATTAGATATTGAGGATGTATATTTCGGTGACAGATACACCGAGGATGTTCAGTCACAGCCGTTTATTATAATTTCTTCTTCGCTTGATACCGAGTCGGTTTTAAGAGAAGCGAGGCTTAACGGCGCCGATATACAAACCCTGCGTCTGATTGAAGAAAGCAGTGATTATGGCAAAGTGACAGTTTTAACAAGACTTTTTAAGGAATATAAACGAGACGGCAGTTATACAATTAAATGTATAAAGGTATGCGAAAATGCGGTGGTAAGACCTGTTTTTGATACTTTTTTAAGACTTTATCCTATTTCTGTTTTTAAATGGGAACGCAAAAACAACTGCGCTTACGGTGAAAGTGAGATAACATATCTTATACCCAATCAGATTGCTATTAACCGTATGATTACTGCTAATGTGTGGTCGGCGATGACTATGGGTATGCCGATTATGCTTGTAAACGGTGACACAGTAAGCGAAAAAATCACTAACGAGCCGGGTCAGATTATTAAGGTGTTTGGCAGCAACGAAGATGTTGCGGGTGCAGTAAAATATGTTACCCCGCCTAACTTTAACGGCGACTATGATGCAAGCATAAATTCACTTATAAATAACACTTTAACCCAAAGCGGCGCAAATGAAGTGGCACTTGGTGACAGCCGTGCCGACAACGCTACCGCACTTATGACAATGCGTGATGCGGCGCTTATGCCGTTGCAGATTATTAAAAACCGTTTTTATTCATTTGTTGAACAGACGGCTCGTATATGGGCAGAGTTCTGGATTTGTTATTACGGAAAACGGTTGATTAAAATTAACAGCGAAAACGGAATAGAGTATTTACCCTTTGATTCTGACCGATATAAAGAACTTATCATTAACACAAAGGTTGATGTTAATAATGCGACTGTTTATAACGAACATGAACAGATTTCAACCCTTTTAACCTTGTTCGAAAAGGGAGTTATAGATAGAAATCAATTATTATACCGACTGCCAGACGGCGCAATTCCTGATAAAAAATCACTGCTTTTGCAATCTGAAAGTGAGGTGTCCGTAAATGAGGGGTAATGATGTTTATAGGCGTGTTTTGGCTCTTTTGGGGTATCTTAATACTGATAAAGTTATTGCAGGGGAAGAAAATCTTTTAAACAGGGTAAACGATATTATAAATCAGATATGTATAGATTTGAAAATACCGCAAATAAAACTTTTATCAGATGAAATTACGGCAACACCTGAAACGGTTGAAGCGCTTTGTTACGGAGTGGCTATGCTTATGGCATTAGAAGACGGCGACGGCGTTAAAAATCAGTTGTTTGCTCAGATTTATAATTCAAAAAGGGCGTCAGTTTTATCTAAAAAAGAAACTGTTGAAGATAAATTGCCCTTTATAAGTTACGGAGTGGATTAGATGAAGTATGATTCATTAAAAAAACAGGCGGTTATATCTTTCAGAGTGAACAACTTTGATGGCGGTATCAATCTCAGCGATGCGCCAACAACCATTAAGGATAATCAATTAAGCGAATGTAAGAATATGTGGTTTAAAAACGGAAGGCTCCAAACAAGACCCGGTTTCAAAGGGGATATAAAAAACTGTTATGATACCACGATTTTAGGGCATAACGGCGACCTTGTTTACCACATTACAGATACCACATTTTTTATTGATGAAATTCCTTATAAAATTGCTGTGGGGGATGTGCTTACTGACGATTACGCACATTACACCTATGTTTATCTTGTTAATAAGGATAAGGGGCTTAAATCAATCGGCAAGATGTCGTTTCTCCGTATGTCGAGCGATGTTTTCTATACACCTATTAATATTTTGTTTTATGTTGGCAAACCGCAAAACGGCGGTGGAATTTTTGCACTTGTGACACTTCAGAACTTGAGAAATTTTGATGATAGGTATTATTATATCTATGAAGTGAACAGTGATTTTACCGATTGGGAAAGGGTTTATAATTATTATATTCCAACCCTTTATATAAACGGCAGAGGCAATAAATATAATCTTGCGAAATCCGAGAATAATGTATCGGTGCCGGCACCCAGAACAGTCGAATCACCAAATATGTTAAACGGCAGATTTCACGCTTATTTTACTTCTGACGGCTGTTCAAATTCGTTTAGACTTCCCTTTACAAACTTATCAAGCGAAAATGTGGTTTGCAGAATTTATTATACGCTGGTTGACTTCGTTGAATGGATAGTGCCGAGTGACAGTATCGCTAATACACAGTCTTTTATGGGCAAAAAAGTCACACTCGAGGTGGACAGAGAAAAGGGAACAGCGTATTTTAAAAGCGAGGACGGGGATTATGCAGTTCCTGTAATGTCAATGTATCACGAGAATAATATTAAAATTACTGCCACTAAAGAGATTGAAAAGGGTTTCAGCAGAATTGTTTATTCAACCTGCTCGGTTGTTACCGATTCTAAAATCATAATTTCAGGCGGACAAAACGGAAATGAAATTTATATTGCTAATTACGAATCACCTCTGTATTTTCCGCAAGGTTCGGCTGTTAATGTTGGAAGCGGTGACTCACAGATAAATGCTTTGAGTTTGCAATCAAGCAGCATTTTGGCTTTTAAAGCGAAAGAGATATATGCGTTAAATCTTAAAAAGGGCAATAAGATAAGTGAAATCTCGCTTTTGGCAGATAATGACACATTGTTTAACGAGTGCGACCGATTTGAAACTCAGGAGATAACCAAGCAAATGGGATGTGTTTATAAAGATACAGTGGCGCTCTGTAATGACAGCACGATATGGCTTGGGGAAGACAACAATATTTACGCGCTGATATCTATTGGCAGTAAAAAAATTATAAATCTATCAAGCCGAATAAAAGATATAATGCCGATGTATAATGATGAAACCTTTGCGCTTAGTGACGGGAATTATTATTTCTTTGTGAACCGAAATGAAATTATTGTTATTGAAAAGCCAGAGAAGGAAAATTTCAAAGCGTATTATTGGCAGATGCCTGATAAATTCAGAATTTCAAGCGGATATTATAACAACGGTGAATTTGGTTTTTTATGTGTGGGAGAAAGCAGTAATATTGTTTATCTTGCAACTTTATCAGATGACACTGATAGTTTTATGTGTTATAATGAAGACGGTGAAATTGTTGATAAGCCGTTTGAGATACAAAGTAGTATGAAGACTAAACATTACGGTTTGTCGGGATTTTCTAAATCCAAAAATATAGATTTTATTTATATGATGCTTTCTTCTAAGGGAAAAACAAAAATTTCGGTCAACGGTAAGGAAATTGCCGATATAAACCTTAGAATTTCCGATGAAGGATATTCAAAAGGCGAATATAGGTCGGTTAAGTTTGTTCCGCATTTATATAACGCTGACGAAGTATTTATTACGGTGGAATCAAATCACGGTTTAAAGGTCGGCGAAATGGAAATATTTTATAGAAAAATAGGGTAGTGCTATGAAAAAGGTTTTGATTGTTTTGGCTCTTGCAGTGCTTGTTGTGGGGTGCACACCTAAAGAACAAGCGGATAATAAGGATAAACTGTCGGGCGGAGTGTGGATTTCTTACAGTGAGATTAACACAATGCTTGATAATGAAGACGGTTTTGAAAATGAATTTCATAAGGTTGTTGAAAACTGCAAGGAACTCAAAATTCAAAACCTTTACATACACGTCCGTGCTTTTTGCGATTCTTTATTTAAGTCGGACTATTATCCCTTGATTGAAAGGGCGCAAAAATATGACTTTGATGTTTTTAAATTTATAGTCGATGAATGTCATAAAAATAATATAAAAGTTCATGCTTGGATAAACCCATACCGTGTGTCAACCGCAACAACAAATATAGACGAAATTTCTAACACAAGCCCTGCTTATAAGTGGCTCAAAGATGACAACAAGGATAACGATTGTAATGTCAGTTTCGCAAACGGAATATATCTTAATCCGTCTGAACAGACAGTACAGGGACTTGTGATTGACGGAATAAGGGAAATAGTTGTTAAATATGATGTTGACGGTATACACTTTGACGATTATTTTTATCCCACAACCGATAGTGGTTTTGATAAGGTGTCTTATGAAAAATACAAGTCTTCGGCGGAAAATCCAATGTCTTTGGAAGACTGGCGACGTTCTAATGTCAATGCACTTGTAAGCGGATGTTATAATGCGATTAAGTATGCAAATGAGGATATTGTGTTTTCCATAAGCCCTATGGCATCTATTGAAAACAATTATAATAATTTGTATGCTGATGTTAAATATTGGGTTGATAAGGGTTATATTGACTGTATAATACCGCAACTGTATTTTGGGTTCGATTATCCTGACGAAAATTTCAAATTTTTGAATCTTCTAAATGATTGGAAAAAAATAGTTGAAACAAGCGATACAGAACTTTTAATAGGTCTTGCTAACTATAAGGCAGTACCTGAACTTGCGGCTGATATGGAAGAATGGCAGAATAATTTTGATATCGTGGCAAGGCAGATTGAAATTTGCAAAAATGACGATAAAGTGAGCGGATTTGTGTTATTTTCATACTCTTGTGTTTTTGGTGAGCGTGAAGAATATACAAAACAAAGAGAGAATATATTGGAATATTTAAAATCGGAGGATATAAATGAATAGTACGGTAATAGTGGCGTTAATTTCCTTTGCGGGAACGCTGCTTGGTACGGCGGGCGGTATTATTGCATCAAGCAAACTGACAAATTACCGTCTGGAACAACTTGAAAAAAAGGTTGATGCACATAATGCGGTTGCCTCCCGCGTGCCTGTTATTGAGGAAAAACTAAAAAGCATCGACCGCAGAATTTTAAGGCTTGAACACGAAAGTGTTAGTGAATACGGCGGTGCAAATTAAAAACGGAAGTCTCTTATTGAGACTTCCGTTTTGACATTTTTACTTTTTGAATATTTTATTTAAGATACTTGTTACAATGATTATAACACCGATAACAATGAATATTGCAATCATTCCTGAAAGCATATAAGGTAAATTATTTATAAAAGCCATTGGATTGAAATCACTAAACATAATTTTACCTCCTACATAAAGAAGTTAAGGATAAGACCGCCTGCGATAACAGAAGCGATTTGTCCCGAAACATTTACACCGATAGACTGCATAAGCAAGAAGTTCTGCGGGTCTTCTTTAAGTCCCATTTTATGAACAACACGGCCTGACATTGGGAATGCAGAAATACCTGCAGCACCAATCATTGGGTTGATTTTCTTATCTTTCGGCAAGAAAATATTAATGAGTTTTGCAAACAAAACACCGCCGGCTGTATCGAAAATGAAAGCAAACAGGCCGAGAGCCAAAATCAAGAGGGTGTCAAGTTGCAAGAATTTTGATGCTTCCATCTGACATGCAATAGTAATACCCAAGAAGATTGTTATAAGATTTGCAAGAACCTTTTGAGCGGTTTCTGAAAGAGAATTTAATACACCGCATTCACGAATCAAGTTACCGAACATAAGGAAACCGATAAGCGAAACCGATTCAGGAGCAACAACGCCTGCAATAATAGTTATTATAATTGGGAATAAAATCTTTGTAAGACGGGAAACCTCTTTTGCTTCGTAAGGCATTCTGATAAGGCGTTCTTTTTTAGTGGTAAGAGCCTTGATTACAGGTGGCTGAATAATTGGAACGAGAGCCATATATGAATATGCAGCAACCATTATAGCGCCTGTTATACGGCTGTCAGCACCCAAAAGTTTGTTAGCAACAACGATAGCGGTAGGACCGTCAGCAGCGCCGATAATACCGATAGATGCGGCTTCTTGTGTGGTGAAGAACATAGATGCCAAACAGAATGTAAAGAAAATACCAAACTGTGCGGCAGCACCGAAAATCATAAGTTTGGGGTTGGTGAGAAGCGGACCGAAGTCAATCATAGCACCGATACCTATAAACAGTATAAGCGGGAAAAGTTCATTAGCGATACCAGCATTAAATAATGTGGTAAGCGCACCTTCGGTGATAAGTTCGCCCGTTTCGTTAAACTGATTAATAGCACCTGAAGAGGGGATATTAACCAAAATTGTGCCAAAGCCCATTGGCAAAAGGAGTGTGGGTTCCATATCGTGACGGATTGCCAAGAAAATCAGCACACCGCCGATCACCCACATTACAAGATACTTCCAGCCGCCTGCAGCCGCAAATGCCGAAACATTTTCTACAAGGAAACTGAGTTCTTTGATGATGTCCATCAAAAATTCCATAATCTACAACCTTTCTAAATTTTTTAGGAATAAAAAAGACTTTTACTGTGCAGTCACAGTAAAAGTCTTGTCATTTAATGCAAAATGCGGGCAAAAGCCGTATTGACGCAAAATGCAACACACAAACTGTGCTGACTACTCCCTAATACTGAAAACAATGTTACCATATTTTTATATTATTTGCAAGCAAAATTTATAAAACAGACTGATTGTTGATTTCTAACTTGAATTTAAGCCCTAGTTTTGCAGCGGCTTTTTGGCAAAGAAGCATACGCTCGATAAATATTTCAAAAAATTCCATAATGCTTGCATACTCGGTGTCGATTTTAAGGGAAAGCGTAATTTCGTTTAAATCGGTATTGATTGAAAGGTGTGAATCTACAACCGAATAGTTAACCCTGTCGTGAATATCAAAAGTGGATTTATCGTTGTTGCGCACTCTTGAACGCCTAACATCAGATTTATCCGCTAAAATAAGCGCCGCTGAAATTTCATTCACAGGAACGCCTGTGCCTTCGTCGTGGTTGCCTATGGCTGTAACAATCTTTGCAATATCGCTTGCGGGCATATTCATATTATCGAGCAGTCGAAAAGCCATAACAGCACCGCTTTGAGAGTGTTCTATACGATTTACCACATTTCCTATATCGTGCAGATATGCGGCGATTTTAGCAAGTTCTATATCGTGTTCGCAAATATTTAGAGTTTTTAAAATATATTCGCTGTCGGTCGCAACTTTGGTTACGTGGGCGAAACTGTGTTCAGTAAAACCTAAAGATTTCAAAGAATCGTCGGCAGCGGTGATATATGTATTTATTGCATCGTTTTTCTTAAGTTCTAAAAAAGTTAACATTTTTCAACCTCCGTTATGTTAGTATAACACATATAAGGTAAAATAGTAAAGTTGATTTTGTAATAATTATGTGATATAATATTTTTAATTGTGTTGAGTACAGATTGGAGATAGTTATGGACGATAAAGATTTATTCAGTTATGATAATTCCAATAACATTTCAAATGACGGGGAATCGAGTTTTGATTTAAACAGTTTTTCAACTAAATCGGAAGAAACTAAACCCCAAAAGCCAAAAAAGAAAAAAACCACAAAGCAGAGAGTTTTGAAAATAGTTTTAACCTGTTTTTTGATTGGTGTTATTACGGTTAGTATAGTTGCGGGAAGTTTTCTTATTTATGCTTTCACTATGGTTGACGGAACAGTTGACCAAAACTTGAACGACCTCAAGATTAACTATACTACAACCGTTTATGTTGAAAACAAAGGCGAATGGGAAGAATATAAGCGTTTGCACGGGGAATACAACAGAATCTGGGTTGATTATGATGTTGACGCTATCGAGAGAAAAGACCCTGATTATAAAGGAATCCCTGCTTTGTTAGCAAATGCTTTTGTAGCTATTGAGGATAAAGATTTTGAACTGCATTACGGTGTTGACTGGAAACGAACTTTCGGTGCGCTTTTGAATGAGTTTTTCCATTTTTCAAGCAAGTTCGGTGGTTCTACCATAACACAGCAGTTGGTTAAAAATTTAACCGATGACAGGAAACAGGATGCCGGCCGTAAAGTGCGTGAAATTATGCGCGCAAGGTATCTTGAAACCAAGTATTCAAAAGACGTTATTTTGGAATGTTATCTTAATACAATCCCTATGGGACACGGAACTTACGGTGTTCAGGTGGCGGCTAATTATTATTTTGATAAAGAAGTGGATGAACTCACTTTGGCTGAGTGCGCCTGCCTTGCTTCTATAACAAAGGCACCGTCTTATTATGCGCCCGATACTAATCCAAAAAACAATTTGGAGCGCCGTAAAACCGTTTTGCGTGAAATGCTAACCCAAGGTTATATCACTCAAAAGGAATATGACCAAGCGGTAAATGAAGAAATTGAACTGAAAGTAAATCAGAATGTCAGCACACAGAATGACATTTATTCTTATTTTATAGATTCTCTTATCAGCCAAGTTTCTGCTGATTTGGCAAAAGAATATGGGTATGATGAAGTGCAGGCTCAGCAGTTATTTTATAACGGCGGTTATAAAATTTATGCAACTGTGGATACTAATATACAGTCGGCAGTAGAAAAGGCATACCTTGATGTTGCATCTAAGGTGCAAAAAAGCAGTAAAGGTGACCCGTTGTGGGGCGCTATGACCGTTATGGATTATGAGGGTCATGTAAAGGCTATTGTCGGCGGAATCGGTGAAAAAACTAAAAACCGTGCTTTTAACTGTGCTACTGACGCTATCCGTCAGCCAGGTTCTACTATGAAACCTATTTCGGTTTATGCTTCTGCTATTGAACAGGGTGTTATTACTTATTCAAGTATCCTTAACGATACTAAGGCTAAATACGGTAATTGGAGCCCGAGCAACTCTTACGGATACTATGCGGGTAATATGACCGCTCAGAAAGCCCTTGAGCGCTCGGTAAATACTATCCCTGTTGCGCTTGCTAACAAGATGGGCGTTCAGTCGTGTTATGATTTCTTGACAGGTAAATTAGGTCTTAAACATTTAAGTGAACAGGATATTAACTTATCTTCTTTGGGACTTGGCGGTACACACGGCGGTATAACCACGTTGGAATCTGCGGCGGCTTTTGCTGTGTTCGGTAACGGCGGTGTTTATTATGAACCGACTTTCTATACAAAGGTTACCGACCAAAAGGGAAATGTTGTTTTACAGAAAAATCCGCAACCCAAAATGGCTATAAGCGAAGATACGGCAACTGTTATGAATAAAATGCTCCAGACTGTTGTTTACGGCGATAGCGGTACGGCTAAGGGTGTAGGCTCAGCGGTAAGCAAAATGAAAGTTTTCGGCAAAACGGGTACTTCTAACGATTCTAACGATAAATGGTTTGTCGGCGGTTCGCCTTATTATGTTGCATCTTCTTGGTGCGGTTATGAGACAATGCAGAAAATGCCGTCTGCTAACCTTGGCGTTGCTAAGAATATGTGGAAACAGGTTATGTCTCAGATTCATAAGGGTTTAAAGGCAAAAGAATTCCCCGAAAGCAAATATGCTGTAGACAGATATTATTGTACTAAAACCGGCGGTCTTGCGACCGACAAGTGTAAGAGCACGGCTATAGGTTGGTATAAAAAAGGTTTTTTGCCTGAAGTGTGTCAAAAACACAGCGGTGAACTTATGGGAACGCCCGAAGAAGTGAAGAAAGCACAAGAGGCTAAAGAGAAAGAGGAAGAAAAGAAGAAGCAGGAAGAAAATACATCTTCTGCGGTTTCCTCAGACACTTCTTCTCAAACTCAATCACAAGAAGATTAAAATATAAAGCGTGCTTTAAGCACGCTTTATTACGGAGATTTTTATGTTAAAGTTTAAAAAAATAGAACTTAAGGATTTGGAAATTTTAAAAGAATTTGCAATATCTTCAGGCAGATTTTCCTGTGAGTCTAATTTTGTTAATTTGTTTGTGTGGCAGTCTGCGTATGACAATATGTATGCGGTCTGTGACGGTATGATGTTTGTTAAATCAGGAAACGGGGAAGACGAAAGTTTTCGCCTGCCGTTCGGTGACGACCTTGAAAAAGGGTTATCGCTTTTGCGTGAATATACAGGAAATCCCACACCTCCTTTTTGGGTACAGGAGGGCGAATGTTTTTATGAGTTTTATTCAAAGTATAAAAATCAGTATCAGTTAATCCCCGAAAGAGATGCGTTTGACTATATCTATTTGCAGAGTAATTTGGCAAATTTAAGCGGTAAAAAATACCATAGCAAGCGCAATCATATTTCTTCCTTTTCAAAACAGTATGATTGGGAATATAAAGAGATAACTAAGCAAAATTTTGCTGATGTTTTAGAATGCGCTGACGAGTGGTACGCTCTTAACGCTGAGCGTGCCGATAAATATATGGAATGTGAAAAGCAAGGCATCAAGACAATTTTACAGAACTTTGAACTGCTTAACATAAAGGGTGGCGCAATTTATATTGATGGTAAAGTTGTTGCGTTTGCGCTCGGCTCTCCAATAAACAGTGAGATTTTTGATATCCATATTGAAAAGGCTTTGCCGCAGTATGCAACTGCTTATGCGGTTATTAATAATGAATTTGCCAAGACCTTAGGTGACTATAAGTTTATAAACCGTGAAGACGATATGGGACTTGAGGGACTCAGAAAAGCAAAATTATCATATAAACCTGATATTTTGCTTAAAAAATATTTTTGTGTTCCTAAAAAAGATATTTTAAGAAAAATTTATCACGATAATTTCGGTGAAGAAGATAACACCTTTGAGAAAAAACTTTTTGAAACTAATTTCCAAAATTGTTTTTATCTTGAAAAAGACGGAGAGATAGTTTCGATGTGCTTTGGATTGCCTTGCAGATTAAAAGATAAAAAAGCGCTTTACATTTTTGCAGTAGCAACAGATGAAAAGCACCGCAACAAAGGTTATGCTAAAGAGTTGTTAAAAGAAATTAAAGATAAAACCGATGCGGTTTTGATTTTGCGCCCTGTAAATGAAAGCCTTATAGAATTTTATAAAAAATCAGGCTTTAAAACATTTACTGCAACAAATAATCAAAATGATTTTGAACTTCAAATTGGTTTTTTGGCTTTGGCTAAAGATTATAAAGAAACAATAGGCAATTACACTGCAATGTATTATTACCCAGAAAATTTAGAACTTGACGGATTGTATTTTCCGTACAGTATGCCATAATTTTATAATGAAAATCCGTCCGCTTTTGCGGACGGACTTTTTTTTAAAACTCAGATTAGAAATTGTTTTTCTTATTGTCGTTTCTGTTTTGGTCATTTCTGTTCTGGTCGTTTTTGTTGTTATCGTTTCTGTTTTGGTCGTTACGATTTTGGTTATTGTTATTATTGTTTTTGTTGTTATCGTTTCTGTTCTGATTGTTCTGATTCTTATTGTTATTATCCATTAAAAATCACCCCGCTTTCACATTTATTATCTGTAAAAACGGGGTGTTTTATTCTTAAAGCGAGAATAAATTTTTGGCGTTTTGATAGGTTGAATTTAGGATTTCTTCAACCGATTTTTGCTTAATTTCTGCAATTTTTTTGGCTGTTAAATAAATCATTTCGGAATGATTTGTTTTACTCCTGAATGGAACAGGTGTAAGATACGGTGCATCGGTTTCAAGCAACATTCTGTCCATAGGTAACATCCCTACAACATCAGGTAGTTTTTTTGCATTTTTAAAAGTTATAACTCCGCCGATTCCCAAATACATACCTAAGTTTAAAATTTCCTCTGCCATCTCGACACTGCCCGAAAAACTATGAACAACACCTTTTGGTTTATATTTTTTTAAAATTTCCAAAGTGTCTTGGTGTGCTTCACGGTCGTGCACGATAACGGGTAAATTGAGTTTATTTGCCAATAAAATTTGTTTTATAAAAATTTCTTTTTGCCTCTCTTTATTGTCAGATACCCAATAGTAATCGAGACCGATTTCCCCTATAGCAACACATTTTTCGTGTTTGGTAAAATTTTCAATATCCAAAATGCTTGTATTAGAGTCAATATTCCCTGGATGTATACCGACTGCTGAAAAGACGAAGTCAAATTTTTCTGCAATTTTTAAACATTTTTGGTTTGACGAAAAATCGCAACCGCAGTTTATTATTTTATCTACGCCTTTTTCATTGAGAGCGGGCAAAAGTTCATCTAAAATCTCGTCAAACCGCTCGTCGTCATAATGGGCGTGGGAATCAAAAATTTTTGCGTTTTCAAAAGGCGTTATTCCTGAAAATTCAATCATCTTATTTTACTGCCTGCCGGAACATCGTCAATAAACAATACTTTAACATCGTCTTCTTTACAGTCTGCCGCTAAAATCATACCCTGAGACTCAACACCGCATAGTGTTGCAGGTTTGAGATTTGAAACTAAGATTACGGTATGACCGATAAGTTGTTCGGGGGTGTAGAATTTAGCAATACCCGATGCTACAGTGCGGTTTTTGCCTGTACCGTCATCAAGGGTGAGTTTCAGAAGTTTTTTGGCTTTTGGAACAGGTTCGCAAGCCAAAATTTTTGCGGCGGTAAGTTCCACTTTTGCAAAATCTTCAATACCGATTTGCGCTATAGTGGCAACATTTTCGGTTTCTTTTTTTTGCGCTTCTTGTTCTGCTGCAATTTCTGCTAAAACTTTTTCGGTATCAAGACGGGCAAAGAGAGGTTTAGCATCTGCCACAGAATATTCCTTAACGGCGCCGAACTCTAAAATAGTATTATCACAACAAAGTTGATTTTTTATACTTTCGCAACTGTCAGGCATAACAGGGGAAAGCATAATTCCTAAAAGACGGATACATTCAAGCAGATTGTAAAGAACGGTATTAAGTCTAGCATTGTTTGCTTCGTCTTTTGCAAGTGTCCAAGGTGTAGTTTCGTCAATATACTTGTTGCAACGCTTTGCGAGTGTCATAACGGCATTTACGGCGTCTGCATTGTGGTATATATCCATATATTTATAGTAATTCTCAATGCTTTCTTTTGCGCAAGCCAATAGTTCTTTATCACATTCTTCGGTGGTTTCTCCGAATGTAACTTTACCGCCAAAATACTTATTTGTCATAGCGATTGAACGGTTGACAAGGTTGCCGAGAGTGTTCGCAAGGTCGGCATTGAATTTTAATATAAAACTTTCGTAAGTTATAGTGCCGTCCTGTGTGAAAGGAATTTCCGAAAGCAAATAATAACGTACTGCATCTACACCGAAACGCTTTGCGAGTTCGTCTGCATAGATAACATTGCCTTTTGATTTGCTCATTTTATCAGCACCGAACAAAAGCCAGGGATGTCCGAACACTTTCTTCGGCAGTGGCTCTCCCAAAGCCATAAGCATAATGGGCCAGTAAATAGTATGGAATCTTAAAATATCTTTACCGATAATGTGCACATCTGCAGGCCAGTACTTATTATATTTTTCATCAGAGCCGTCGGGAGAATATCCAAGCGCTGTGATGTAGTTTGAAAGAGCATCAATCCAGACATAGATAACGTGCTTATCGTCAAATGTAACGGGGATTCCCCATTTAAATGATGAACGTGATACACACAAATCCTGAAGTCCGGGTTTTAAAAAGTTATTAACCATTTCTTTTTTGCGTGACTCCGGCTGGATAAAGTCAGGGTTTTCCTCAATATGTTTCATCAGCGCATCCTGATATTTGCTCATTTTAAAGAAATATGCTTCTTCGTTGGTTTTCTTAACAGGTCGTCCGCAATCGGGGCATACTCCGCCCTCTATCTGTGTGTCTGTAAAGAACGATTCACACCGCACACAGTACCATCCCTCGTACTCGTCTTTATAGATATCACCCTGGTCGTAGAGTTTTTTAAATATGTTCTGTACAGTTTCAACGTGTTCTTTGTCAGTAGTACGGATAAATTTATCGTAACTGGAATTCATCATATCCCATATATTTTTAATCTCACCCGCAACACCGTCTA
>JAZRMI010000007.1:0-99321 GCA_045647405.1 Acutalibacteraceae bacterium
TCATTTCTTACTGATTCTTTATTGACGCGGGGTATTATGCCCTGCTCATCCCGGCTCTCCGACGTCGTCTCCGAGCCGTTTCTATCTGACTAAAGTCCAATAGAAACGGCTCGGCTCCCAAAAAGAGAGTCATAAATCATTTCATAAAGGACAGTCATTTATCATCATAGAAATGATGGTCATAGCACCTGCTTCTTGAGTTTTATCGTTACTTTCTTCGGCTTCCTGCAGCTTGTCAAACACTCACGCGAATGACAACTTGCAGAGAGCCGAAAAGCTTTAATCTTGTCCAAGTTTTGATTAGGCGCAGGTGCAACTTGCTCTCGAAAAGTAAATCATATACTCTCGAAGAGATAGTCATAAATCATCCCGAAGCGAAAGTTCTGTTTTTGGTATTCTGCTGTAAAATAAGGTTAGTACTTGGCTTAATCTATTTTCACTTTAACGCAAGATTAATAGATTTTCCGTGCGTATTCTCTTGAAATCCAAGAGTGCAAAAACAAAAGTATTGTTTGCTGACGCTACACCGAGTGCAAGGCATTTCAGCCCGGCCGAGACTAAGGGCTCGTTCGGCGGGGATTTTCATTACCGATTAAATCCCAGAAACTTCGTATGCAATTCCCTTAATGGACGGTAGCACCACCGCTTGAGCAGTTTTATTTAACGACGAAACTCTAAAACGTCGTAGATTCATAATTTTCGTCAATAACTTAGGCTGAATCCGAGCCGTCGTTATGCACTTATTTTCGTTCACAGATTGCCATAAGTGAAGGCAAATGGGATGCTCTGTGTTCCGCACTCCAGTTCCTTTTGTTATACGAATAGAGCATTTGCTTGTGAAGTCAATCCCGACTTCAAAGGGCTTTCTGCTGGTGATTCACAGCCTGTCGCAGAATTCAGACTGTAGCTCTCGGCACCATTCCTTCGGTGCATTAACTTCCTGTGTTTTAATCATAAAAATTTTAAAAACTCCTTCTTAACTCCACCACATGCCAATTTGGAGCATATAGGTGGGATATATTTGAACCTCATTTAGAGGAAACAAAACACCATAAAACAAAGAAAGACACCTATCCCGAAAGATAAGTGTCTTTGTTTGCTTTATCGTAAGCTTTACGAAAGAGCATACCAATACACTTAACCTTCCCAGTTTAATGTATTATTTGAATAACTCCTTCATTATTTTAAAGCTCGTATATATTATACAGTATATAATTTACCTTGTCAAATTGCTTATTGGCCTCTTATTTGCGATTAAACGCGATTAGAAGCGATTACAAGCAGAAAAGTGGTCTTTTTAGTATTGGTTTTGGCCTTTTTTATACATTTTGATACCATTTTTGGTCATTTTAAAAAATTTATGCAAATATTCCACTCGCCAAAACAGTTTCTAATGCTTTAATTGCGGTATCGTATTCCACAGGTTCAAAAAGCAAGGCGGAGGTTATGCTATCATAATCCTCTTTATAAACCTTTTTATCAATTATCTCTTGTAGTAGGTCGGCAATATTTACACCATCCTGTGCCGAAAGACAGGCAGGGTGTGTTTTACGCTCGGCGACTACCTCTACTGCCAACGCTTTCAAGTCATCATTTAAATCAACCACGTTAAGCAACTTGTATATGTCGTAGATATGCCTTGAATGCTCGGTAACCTTATCAGCTAAATAATAATCACCCAATGCAAACAATTTGTCAATTAAGGTGCGTTCTGCCGTTTGCACATTTAGCTCAAACGGTTCAAGACCATATTCAGAAATAAGCTCATCATAGCCGTTATTATGAAGATAATCATAAATAAGACTGGATGCCGTCATTTTGTTTGATGGGTAAGCACGAAGATATACGGAAGTTTCGATAATTAAATTTTCTTTTAGGTATTCCGTACCGAAAACAGAGGGGTAATCTACTATATATTTGTTATAAGCTCTGCGACTGCGGATATCATCAGTATTGGTTAAAGTAAAACCAAAAGAATCAATTACCGAAACAATGCTCTTCTTTAAATTCTTACGTTGACCCTCTGTGGGATTGCTCTTGGTATCAATATTAAGGTCGATATCCTCAGAAAATCGGTCAATCAGCTTATAGCACTTGGAAAGCGAAGTACCGCCCTTAAAAATTATATCGGGAAGCTCTTTAACAATAGATTTTAAGAAAAGAGTTACATAGTAATCCTTTTCAATAATGGCGGCTTTAATTCCTGTATCCTCAGAGGTTCTAAGAATAATCTGTTTAAATAATTCGTTATTATTGTGCAACACTGTAAATCAACTCGCTTTCAACTAAGGTTCGGATTGCTTTGTCCGGGAATAAGGGTGCATACTGTAAAATATCTTTTCTTGTAATACGATTATCTGAAATATATTTTTCAATAAGCGGCTTTTTGTCTTCGTCCACAAATTTAGACGGTATGGTGTTCATCATTTCAAGGAAGCTGAGTACAGCGGCATCCCGGGCATTAACGGTAGTTCTTGCTCTTCGCAAAAGCACTCGTTGTTTTCCAACCGTCGCATCACGAACGTTAGACGGTTCATTATTGGTATAAATCTCAATAACATTAGGGCATTGCGTAGTTAGGCGCAGTTGATTTAAAAAAGTAACACCCGAATAAAAACCAACGGTATCTTTACCGTCATTTATATATTTTTTAGTTATTACCTTATTAGGATCGAGAACACTTGGACCGAAAATAGTTTGAGTAGGGATATAATACAACCCACGCTCATAACGAATGATTTTTCCATCCTCACAAAGCTTGTTTAGCTCCTTATAAAGCCAAGGCTTAGAGTATTCACCGCAATTTATTTCGGTAGTATAAAACGGCTCATTTTTACCGAATGCACTCAAAAGATACTCATATAAATTCATAAAGTTGCACCTTCCTTTCTGTATATACTATGCTCACTTGCAAAGATATTATACTATAACTGATAAAGTTTGTCAACTTTAATATACTGTGTTTTGAAATTTGACCCCTACCTGAAAAATATAGGGGCATTCGGCTTTATACCACAATAATTAATTTTTGCATTTTGGTGTTTGTTGGGTTTTAACTTTTCTTAAATTTCAACCACAAGCGATAATATTTTATTTGATATGGAGGTATATATGACATTATTATTCCATCCGACTTACTTATTATCTTACTTACTATCTTGCTACAAATCAATAAATATATCAACATATTTATTTATTTTTCCTTGAGCGGATAAAAACAGACCCTATTTCAGGGGGCCTAAAATACGGTCCATATATCCATTGTTTAACTGCTTTGTTATTATCGCTTTGCCATACGAGTTCAAAGAAAAAATTAAAGATGTTGAGGATATTGTAAAAATATGGTATAATTAAAATGAAAAATATTTAATTCTTGAAATGGTAGGTGAGATAATAATTATGTCTGATGCAAAATACAAACTATACTATATTGCTTTTTTAGATATTTTGGGATTTAAAAGCATAGTTAATTCTAACGATGCATTTTACATACACAATATCTTTAATAAAATACGTCTTGCTAAAAAATTTGTTAAAAAAGATAGAGCAGGTAAGATTAAAGAAGAAACTAAATTTTATTTTTTCTCTGACAGTATTGTTTGTGCTATTCCGGTCGATGAAGAAAATGCATTAGCTTCATTAGCTAGTAATTGTATGTTAATTCAACATGCTTTATGGTCAGAAGCGGGTCCAATTTGGGTAAGAGGAGCAATAGTAAAAGGTCTATTATATTGTGGAAATGGTGAAGTTTTCGGACCGGGATTAAATGAGGCTTATAAACTAGAAGAGAATTTGGCTGTTTATCCACGAATAATAATGACAAAATCAACATTTGAAACAGGTCTTGATGAATCTTTCCCAAAAGATTGCATGGATTTTGTTATAGATACTCCCGATGGATTAAAAATGATAAACACATTGGCATATCCTTGTGTTTTTGATCCTGAAATAATAAAACTTCAAATAATCAATACTCTTAATTCTGAAACCGACCAAAGAATTAGAGATAAATATCTTTGGATGCGTGACTATTTTAATTCATTCGTCACACACGATTCACCGCATAAAGCCTTTCAAACTAAAATTGAATGATTATAATTACCTACTTAAATTTGTTACGTAGGTAATTTTTTTGTTGCATATCTTTTGTGTTTGTGATATCATAATATTGTAATTTGACAATGAACAACATATAATTTATTGACGAGAATTTTGAGAGGAGATTTTAGTTTTATGGATGTACATTCCGTTCGTCAGATGATGAGAACAAAAAGTATATATGAAATACCGATGCGTGTTACCTTCTATGCCCGTGTATCTTCCGAAAAGGACGAGCAGCTCAACTCTCTTGACAACCAGATTTCATATTACCGTGAGTTTATAAAGAAAAATGCTAACTGGGAATTTGTTGAGGGGTATATTGATGAAGGTCTTTCGGGTATGAGCACCAAAAAGCGTGAGAACTTTCATAATATGATTAGCGATGCAAAAGCGGGGTTATTTGACCTTGTTATCACAAAGGAAATTACCCGTTTTGCGCGTAACACCCTTGACAGTATTCAGTACACTCGTGACCTACTCTCCTACGGTGTAGGCGTGTTCTTTCAGAACGATAACATCAATACCCTTGATGAAGATAGTGAACTTCGTTTAACGATTATGTCGGGTATTGCTCAAGATGAACTGCGTAAACTTTCTTCACGTATTAAGTTCGGTCACCAAGAGGCTATAAAGAAAAATGTTGTCCTTGGTAACAGCCGAATTTTCGGCTACCGCAAAGACAACAAAAGGTTGGTTATTGACGAAAAAGAAGCAGAAATGGTTCGTGAATTATTTGAACTTTACGCAACTGACCAATATAGTATGAAACAGATTGAGGAAATCTTCTGGAACAAGGGTTACCGCAATAACAACGGCAAACGAATCTGTCATAGCACAATGTCTAACACCATTTCCAACCCAAAATACAAGGGCTACTATGTTGGTAACAAGGTAAAGATTATAGATATGTTCACCAAAAAGCAAAAGTTTTTACCGCCTGAGGAATGGGTTATGTTTAAGGATGAAACCGGTGAAATTGTTCCTGCTATTGTTGATGAGGAACTATGGGAAAAAGCCAACGCTGTTCTTAGAAGGCGTAGCCGTGATGTTAAGAACAGACAAAATCTCTGCAACCATCCGAATCTGTTGACCGGTAAAATGTACTGCACCCATTGCGGAAAACTCTACTATCGCAAGGATAGCAAAGACCGCAAGGGCAATGTGTTATCCCGTTGGATATGTAGCGGCAAAATCAACAACGGAACTGACTCTTGTCCCTCGTTCACCATTTATGAAGAAGAAATCAAAGAAGTTCTTTACGAGGTGTTTAAGGACACCGCCGAGGATGCAAAGCTAATCATTGAAGAATACACAAATATGTACGCTGAAATATTAGCAAAAGACACTTCATCGGGCGAACTGCAAAAGTTAAAAGATCGACTTGTTTTTCTTTCTAAGAAAAAATCAAAGTTGCTCGAGTATAATATTGCAGGTCAAATCAACGACCGAGATTTTGTTGAGATGAACAAACAGATTACTGACGAATCTGCGGAAGTTTACTCAGCTATTCAGGAAATTGAATATGAAATCAACTCACGAGCTAAATATAAGCAGAAGATTGAAGAGATACGCAATATACTGCTTAAAGCCGAAAATGAAGCCAGTCAGAATATGATTGACTCTGCGTTCATAAACAGGTATATTGACAAGATATATGTAACACCCATTGAAGAAGGCACTGTTGAAATTTCGGTAAAGATTTTCTCGGGAAAGACGGTTGAGAAACATTTGTCCACCCTACGAAAACGCCATAAATCTATTAAAAATGCCGAAAAAACCGATGAAAATGAGTCCTCTGATAACGGTAATGTCAACGAAAGCCGTACGGGACACACTTTTAAAAAGATGATCGAATCTTACGAAAACAGCATGAAATAATTAGGGAAATCCTTATTATTATAAAAAACAGACACTTTAAAGTGTCTGTTTTTTAGTTATTAATTCAATTATTTTGAATATTTTTCACGTGATACATAACTTGTATGTAAATCGTGATGAGCCTTATGGCCGCCAAAACCGTCATACCATTCTTCGTAGAGTTTCTTAACTACGGGAGATTCGTGTGACTTACGGATTGGCATTGCAGCATCTTGATCATAAAGTGCTTTTGCACGAACTGCCTTAAGGTCAACAATATCACGAACGCTTTGCGGATGGATTGGCTGACCGCCGCCGTTTACACAGCCGCCGGGACAACCCATGATTTCAACAAATGTCCAACCGTTTGGATTGCCGTTCTTCATCATTTCCATAACGCCCTTAGCAGCAGCCGCACCAGATGCAACCGCAACCTTAATATCGTTACCGTTGATATTAACAGTAGCCTCTTTAAGACCTTGTGTGCCACGAACTGCAGTAAAGTCAATTTCAGTATTATCCTTACCTGTGAGCCAGTCGTTAGCAGTACGAAGTGCAGCTTCCATAACACCGCCTGTTGCACCGAAGATAACAGCAGCGCCGGTATCTTCGCCCAAAGGTGAGTCAAACTCTTCATCAGGCAACCAAGTAAACTGAATACCTGCACGGTCAATCATACGAGCAAGTTCTCTTGTTGTGATAGCAATATCAACATCAGGAACACCTGCAGCAGACTGATCTTCTCTGCCGATTTCAAACTTCTTAGCAGTACAAGGCATAACCGATACAGAAACGATATCCTTGGGGTCGATACCCATTTTTTCTGCATAATAAGTTTTAAATACAGCACCTGCCATCTGTTGAGGAGATTTACAGGTTGAAAGATGGTTAATCATATCAGGATAATAATATTCACAGAATTTAACCCAACCTGGTGAACAAGAGGTAATCATTGGCAATGTACCGCCGTTATTAATGCGTTCTACCAATTCGTTTGCTTCTTCAACGATTGTAAGGTCAGCCGCAAAATCAGTATCAAATACCTTATCAAAGCCAAGTCTTCTCAAAGCGGCAACCATTTTGCCCTCAACATTAGAGCCGATTGGCATACCAAAACATTCGCCCAATGTTGCACGAACTGATGGAGCAGTCTGAACAACAACGTGTTTTGTGCTATCTGCCAATGCTTCCCAAATCTTATCGGTATCATCTTTTTCAACCAAAGCGCCTGTCGGGCAAACAACAGTACACTGACCGCAAGAAATACAAGGAACATTTGAAAGACCAACTTCAAACGGAGTGCCGATATTTGTATCAATACCACGGTTATTTGCACCAATAACGCCAACATACTGTTCGTTACAAGCAGCAACACAACGACGACAAAGGATACACTTATTATTATCTCTTACGAGGTGAGGTGTTGAGTTATCAAGTTCATACTGAGGCTTGAAACCGCCGAAAGCAGATTCGTCAACACCGTAGTCACGGCAGAGTTTTTGAAGTTCGCAATTTGTTGAACGAGCGCAAGAAAGACACTTCTTATCGTGAGTTGAAAGAATAAGTTCCAAAGTGGTTTTTCTTGCTTTTTGGATTTTTTCAGTATTTGTGAGAACTTCCATACCCTCAGTTACAGGGTAAACGCAGGCAGTAACAATTCTGAATCCTCTACCCTCATTTACTTCAACAACACAAATACGACAAGCGCCGATTTCGTTCTTTTCTTTCATAAAGCAAAGAGTTGGGATTTCGATACCTGCGAGACGGGCAGCATCTAAAATAGT
Source organism: Acutalibacteraceae bacterium (assembly GCA_045647405.1). Lineage (GTDB taxonomy): Bacteria > Bacillota > Clostridia > Oscillospirales > Acutalibacteraceae > UBA737. The sequence continues at coordinate 7,743 of JAZRMI010000007.1, forward strand.
AGAGCCCTTAGGTACACTTACGGTAATACCGTTAATTTTTAATGTAATCATATCCATTTTAAAAGGCTCCTTTCTTACTGTTTACTAATTGCTTTGAACTTACAGCCGTCAATACAAGCACCGCACTTAACGCACTTAGAAGTGTCAATTGTATAGGACGGAAGTTTATGTCCGGGAGCAACATAGTCTGTCTTAATGATAGCGTCAGCAGGACAGTTTCTTGCACACATACCGCATCCGATACACTTATCTTTATCAATAACAAATGTAAGAAGGTCTTTACAAACACCTGCAGGACATTTTTTATCAACAACGTGAGAAATATATTCATCACGGAAGAAGTTAAGTGTTGAAAGTACGGGGTTTGGTGCAGTCTGACCGAGACCGCAAAGTGAATTCTGTTTAATGTAGTAGCAGAGTTCTTCAAGTTTATCAACATCTTCCAAAGTGCCGTTACCCGAAGTGATTTTATCGAGCAATTCAAGAAGTCTCTTTGTACCAACACGGCAAGGCGTACACTTACCGCAAGATTCATCAACTGTAAATTCAAGGAAGAATTTAGCCATATCAACCATACAGTTGTCTTCGTCCATAACAATAAGTCCGCCTGAACCCATCATACAACCGATAGCAGTTAAGTTATCATAGTCAACTTCGGTGTCAATAAGGTGAGCAGGAATACATCCGCCTGAAGGACCACCGGTCTGAGCAGCCTTGAATTTTTTACCGTTTGGAATACCGCCACCGATTTCATCAATGATATGACGAAGGGTTGTACCCATTGCGATTTCAACAAGACCTGTATGCTTAATCTTACCGCCCAAAGCGAATACCTTAGTACCCTTTGATTTTTCAGTACCCATTGATGCGAACCATTCAGCACCTTTAAGGATAATCTGCGGAATATTAGCAAAGGTTTCAACGTTATTTTCAACGGTGGGTTTGCCGTAAAGACCTTTTACTGCCGGATACGGAGGACGGGGTCTCGGCTCACCGCGGTTACCCTCGATAGAGGTCATAAGAGCGGTTTCTTCACCGCAAACGAACGCACCTGCGCCCAAGCGGATATGTAAATCAAAATCAAAGCCTGAACCGAAGATATCCTTACCCAAAAGACCGTATTCACGTGCTTGGTCGATAGCATTCTGCAAACGCTTAACAGCGATAGGATACTCTGCACGAACATATACGAAACCTTGAGTAGCACCGATTGCATAACCTGCGATAGCCATTGCTTCAACGATTGAGTGAGGGTCACCTTCCAATACAGAACGGTCCATAAATGCACCTGGGTCACCTTCGTCGGCATTACACACAACATACTTCTGGTCTGCCTTATTAGGAGCAGTTAAAGACCATTTGAAACCTGTCGGGAATCCGCCGCCACCACGGCCACGAAGACCTGAATCGGTTACAACTTTAATTACATCTTCAGGTGTCATTTCAGTAAGAACTTTACCTAAAGCAGCATAACCGTCCATTGCGATATATTCATCAATGTTATCAGGGTCGATAACACCGCAGTTACGAAGAACAACACGGTTTTGAGACTTATAGAAAGCAGTATCGCCCAAAGCAACATGACCCTCTACCTTAGGTGCATCTTTACCGGTGTCGTTATATACCAAACGCTCAACCTGACGACCTTTCAAAAGGTGTTCTTCAACAATTTCTTTAACATCATCGGGAGTTACACGGCTATAGAATGTTCCATCAGGATAAACGATAACAACCGGACCTAATTCACAAAGACCGAAACAACCTGTCTGAACAAGTTGAATTTCTTCGGTAAGACCGAAAGCCTCAAGATTTTCTTCAAAGGCTTTTTGAATATCGAGACTGCCCGAAGAAGTACAACCCGTACCTCCACAAATCAATACATGTGCACGAATCATATTTTTACCTCCAATTAAGCATTTGCATCGATTGTAAATTCAGTTACAACCTTGCCGCCTTTTAAATGCTCATTTGCTACTCTTTTTGCTTTTTCAGCAGTCATTTTAACATAGGTTACTTTTTCTTGTCCCGCAGAAAAAACCTCAACAATAGGTTCAAACTGACAAATACCTATACAGCCTGTCTGAGAAACAGTAACATTGCCTGAAAGACCTAAAGCATTAACTTCCTCAACCAATGCACTAAGAACAGGTCTTGCGCCTGCTGCTATACCGCAAGTTGCCATACCAACAACAACACGGGTGTCATTAGTACCTTCACGAAGTACAACTTTATCCTTCATTCTTTCTTTGATTGCCTGAAGTTCAGCCAAAGATTTCATAATCAATCTTCCTTTCTATGATTTGTCGGACGAGGAATACTGTTCATTCAAATACTCCTCAATCCATTTGATTACTTCATAAGTATTTAAAGGTACACCCTCTAAAGTTTCACGCAACACTCTTGTATCAAGCGAAACCACCGTTTCACCGAATTTATGAGTGTATAAAAAATCTGTATCGGGGTGACCTTGCACCAAAGTAACTACCGTAGCCACAACATCGCCAAGCGGTGTGCAGTCAATATGATTTTTCATAAAACTTGCCTTGACTGTTGTGCCATGGTTTTGGGGAAATTCTTCGAAATGTTTTGAATAAATCTCCAAACTTCCTCCTGTTTGTTCGGCTTGCAGTTTTAAAAGCGGTAATCCCATTCCAACCTTTCTTGTGGTTCTGGTTGTATAAAAAGGATTCAAAACTGTTTCTAACACATCGGGTTTCATACCGCTACCGTTATCGGTTATTGAAAGAACAATTTTATCGGTTGTTTCTTCAATAGTGATTTCAGTAAGATTTGACCCTGCTTTTAACGAATTTTCAGTAATATCAAGAATGTTTAAAGAAAGTTCTTTCATACTAATTCCTCAAAAGTTTAAAAAGGTTTTTAACCGCATTCTCATCATCATCGGGCAAAAGAAAATAGTTTTCCCTTTCGTTTATATCCCAAATGTAATGTGCGTCCGAACTGATTATAAATTCACAAGGAATATCCTTGAAATTTGACATTTTTTCTTTATTGTGCAGTTCTGCAAACTTGAAATTGCTTTGAGGCGGAAATCCGCCTAAAACAGCCGTTACCGAATTTGATTCCCTGTCAATATGAGCAGGGTAACAAATACCGCCGTGACTTTCTACAAACTCTTTAACATCGTCAAACGAAAGAGTTGTAGCATTTGAAAGCAAATATTTTTCACTTGCAAGAACATTGTCGAAAGCATCGCAAATTAACTGATTGCCGAAAATATCTGTACGGTTTTCAATCAAAATCCGCTTTTCTTCAATCGCTTTATCAAAGACAAGAGCCTCCTCTAAAGTTTCAAAAAGACAAACTGTATGGATATCTTCCGAAGTGGTAAGTTCCATACCTGCTATGGCAATAATGCCATACTGTTTCGCCGATTCAAAAAAAGCAGGACAGTTTTTAGCAGTGTTATGGTCTGTGAGAGCCATAATATCAAGACCGTTGATTTTGCCCATACCTGCAATACTGTTTGGCGTCGATTCATCATCACCGCAAGGTGACAAACAGGAATGAATATGCAAATCGTAATAATACTTTTTCATACAAGCCTGCTCAAATAAACCGAAGTTTTATAAATATCCATATTGGTTGAAAGAATATTGATATTCTTAGAGATTGCGGTATCAATAATTTCCTTATCCACCGTAACCGACTCTGCTAAGACGATACAAGAAGTATCCGCAAGCGAAGCCACCGCCAAGATATTTACATTTGACATAATAGTTATCCAAACATTATCGGGTTTAGCACGTCCCATAACCCAACTTAAAAGGTCACAGGCATAAGCACCGTTTATCTCACGCTCGCCGTCGGGCAGTGCCAATGCAACAAATTCTTTATCATTTGCTAAATCATTTACTGTCATCTTTGCACCCACCATCATCTCTATTGCGAATTAGACACTTTTCAATAGTTGACTGCCCTTTCACGATATCTTCTGCCAAGGCTCTGCAATTAGGAGCTCCACACGAGCCGCAGTCAATACCAGGTAACTGAGATTTGATTTTCTGTATATCAGCCATCATCCGCATTGATTCTGCCATACTGTCAGAAAGACGGGAAATAGGCTGATAAGTCGGCATATCGTCAAACAAAAACTCGCTCGGCAAATATTCATTATCATCTGATAAGAAATTTTTAGAAACGGGCAAATATCTTCTTAAAGACTGTAATCTTGCTTTGGCTATGAATGGGTTTTGAATTGTAAGCACTCCGCCAACACAACCGCCTGTGCAAGCGTTGAGTTCGATAAACTCAAGCGGAGGGATGTTTCCATTTTCCACTTGGTCAAGGACACGCATAACATTTTCAATACCGTCAGCCGCAAGATAACTTTCATTAAATATTGCCGTTGCCTCACCGCCCGAAGACGCCCAGCCGATGCCAATCATACCAGAGTTAGCAAGGGTTTCAACATCACTGCCGTAACGCATAACGCTTAGCAACTGAAAATAAATATCACTTATTGAAACCACACAGTCAACCTTGCTTTTATAATCGGCAAAACCGTTTTTAACATAACTTGCCTTTGCAGGACAAGGCGATATAAAACATACACCTATATCACTGTCAGACAGTTCGGGATGTTCTTTCTTTGCCTTTTCACGAGCCAAACGTGCTGCCACTTCCATTGGAGGTAGCATATGTATCACATGGTCGGCAAGCGACGGAAAACGCAATGCAATAAGTCTTGTAACAACAGGACACGCAGAACTGATAGCAGGCTTTGTTATCCCGTCAGTCTTGAGATATTTTCTTGTATATGCCGAAACCATTTCAGCCGCGGCAGAAACTTCAAAAACATCATCAAAACCGATTTTCAAAAGACCGTCAAGCACATAATCGACATCATCAAGATTATCAAACTGACCGTAAAGCGTGGGCGCAGGCAAAGCAATTTTCCATTTGAACTTATCCATTGCGGAAAGTCTTGAACATTTTGCCTTTTTTGCGTTGTTTGGACAAACTCTTATACATTCACCGCAATCAATACAACGCCCCTCATTTATAACAGCGTGACCGTCCCTTATTCTGATTGCCTCAGTAGGACAATGTTTCAGACAGGTTGTACAACCGTTACATCTTTCGACATCTAAAAAAACTGAATGGTCGTATGTATTCATAATTATTACCGCCGAAAATTAATTAATATTTACCCTCATCGTAATCGTTGTTCCGACACCGACTTTTGAATCAATATCCATATAATCGGTATATCGCTTCATATTTGGAAGTCCCATTCCCGCACCGAAACCTAAGGAACGGATATTATCAGTTGCAGTAGAGAAACCCTCTTGCATAGCCTGTTTAATATCTTTTATTCCCGGTCCCCTATCACAAAGAACGATTTCAATATAATCTTCACTCACATAAACATCGGCAGTACCTCCATTTGCGTGAATAACCATATTGATTTCTCCCTCATACATTGCGATTGAAACACGTCTGATTAATTCAGGGGGCAAACCTAACTGCCTTAAGTTTTTCTTAACCATAAATGAAGCATTACCGGCAGATTTAAAATCATCACCGTCAACTTCAAAATGGAAATTCAAAACATCAGACATCTTTAACCCTGTTTCCTACAAGACCATTGCTGTAAAGAATACCGCAAGCCTCGTATAATCTTTTTTGGGTTGCCAGTAATACGATACCGCTTTCTTTTGCCAACTCAATCATTTCGGCAGTGGGCATTTTTGAGCGTGCAAAAACAACACAGTTCATATCCATCATTTCAGCCGTTCTTATAACCTGTGAATTAATAAGACCTGTGATTAAAACCGCTTGGTCCTTAACAAAAGCCAGAACATCACTCATCATATCACTGCCGCAAGCAGAATACACATGGCTGTTAAGACTTTCTTCACAGCAAATAACCTCGGCCTCGAGTAAATCTTTAATCGTACTGATTTTCATAAATAAAATATCCTTTTGGATTATTTTTTGAAACCGTATTTTTCAAGAATACCGTCAACATCGTCTACAGTCAAGCGTCCGTAAACTTCTTCATTAACAGTTAAAACGGGAGCCAAACCGCAAGCACCTATACAACGGCAAGCAGTAAGTGAAAATTTACCGTCCTCGGTACATTCGTCAGCGCCGATACCAAGGCGTTCGCTCAATTTATCGAAAATATCACCTGAGCCCTTTACATAGCACGCTGTACCCAAACATACAGAAATGTTATACTCACCTTTAGGTGACAATGAGAACTGAGCATAGAATGTTGCAACACCGTAAACCTTTTCGAGCGGAACATCCATACCCTCTGCAATCATCACCTGAACTTCCATAGGAAGATAACCGTAAATGTCCTGTGCTTGTTGCATAACAGCCATCAAAAGACTTTTGTCGTGCTTGTGAGCATCAATAACACTCTTAAGTTGCGCTTCCTGTTCAGCAGTTCCTTTAAAAGGGAGATTACTGATTTTTTTAAGCATAAACAGATTCCTCCTTAAAAAATTATAGTATGATAAATTTTTAACATACATATACTTATATATTATAACATATTATTTTACTTTTGCAATCATATTTTTTGTATTTTTAGAAATTTTTATAAATACTTTTGTTGAATTTTATCCTAAAAAATATTATAATGATTAAAAACCACTGTTTAGGAGTAAATAATGCGATTATTTAAAAAGTGTTTATTGCTTATTTTTTCGATATTGCTTGTGTTTTCGGTTACTGCCTGTGACGAAACCGAGAAAGCATATATATATTTCAGATTGCCCGAAAAACCCGCCACTCTCGACCCTCAAATTGCACAAACTGATGCGGAACTTTTGATAGTCAGAAACGTTTTTGAAGGACTTCTTAGAAAAGACCAAGACGGGAAAATTATTTGCGGTGTTGCCGAAAGTTACAGCAAAAACGGTCTTAACTATACTTTCAATCTTCGAAAAGACGCCAAATGGAGTGACGGGACGAATATAACCGCCAAGGATTTTGTTTTCGGACTAAGGCGTGCAGTAAACCCCAAAACCAAATCCCCTTTCGTTTCAAGACTGTTTTGTATCAAATCTGCCAAAGACATTTACAAAGGAAAATCTAGTATAAATTCTTTAGGTGTTAAAGCAGTTGATGACTATACTTTGCAAATCACCCTATCTTCAAATGACAAAAATTTTGAAGAAACCCTTACAACCTCTGTTGCCATGCCCTGCAAGGAAGAATTTTTCAATTCCTGCGGCGGTAAATACGGATTGTTTTCAGATAATTTATTATCTAACGGCAGTTACAGACTCGCTAAATGGGGCAAGGAAATTTTTGGTATAAGACTCTATCGTAACAAAGAATACACAGGACCCATAACCGCCAAAAATGCAGCCGTATTTTTCTCTCACGATGATAAAATTTCTGCAAAAGATGTTTTATTAGAAGATGATGCTGATATCGCTTTTATAAACTGTACCGATGCAAAAGAAATCGAAAATGCAGGATATAACACCGCATCATACGATAATATCTGTTGGTTTATAACCATAAGCGACGGTTTTTCAAAAGATATGAGAAAATCACTCTTAATCCTTTCAAATCACGAAGTTTTTGAAAAAGATTTACCGCAGGGATATTCGGTTGCAAATTCTATCTACCCCACAGCGTTACAGACAAATGCAGGCGCTTCGGGAATGTTGGTTTACAATCTCGAAAACGCAAAAAAACTGTTTAAAAACCAAATCAATCTGCTAAAAGATAAAACATTTCCAAAAGATGTAGTTTTATATTACTATGATGACGGTTTTTCAAAAACAGTTGTTACAGACATTGTTGGACATTGGCAAAACAATTTAGGAGCATTTGTTAATATCGAATCGGTCTCTTCCCCCGAATTATTAGCCTCGCAACTAAAAAAACAAACCTATGGTATGTGCATCTTCCCTATTAATGCTGAATCGCCTTTAGTAAGCGAATATCTGCTGAAATTCGGCATTAATTATAAAAATGAAGATTTAACAAAACTACAGGCAAAACTCTTGCAATCCAACAATATAGCGCCGCTTATGTTCCAAAGCACAACGATTGCTTACAGCAAAGCCTTAAGCAATGTAAACACACAACTCGGTAACGGTTGTCTTGATTTTGCATTTATAGTTAAAAAAGATGATTAAAAGGTGTGGCAATGCCACACCTTTTTACTATTTATATTCTTCAATTAAAGCCTTAAAGCAAGGTAATGATTTTTCTATCTGTTCGGTAGAAACACAATAACTAATTCTGACATATCCCTCAAAACCGAAAGAATCACTTGGAACTAAGAGCAACTCATATTTCTTTGCTTTCTCACAAAAAACATTTGCATCTTTTTCGGGAGATTTAACAAACAGATAAAATGCGCCGTCAGGTTTTGCGGCTTTATATCCGTATTCTGTCAATGCGTTATACAATAAATCTCGATTTTTCTTATAAACACTAACATCACTTGTCAAATCAACACAGTCTCTTACTGTCAACTGCAAAAGACTTGGCGCACATACATAACCGAGCGCTCTGCCCGCACCGCAAACTGCAGCATAAACATTTTTACATTCTTTCACCTTTGGAGAAACAAATATGTAGCCTATTCTTTCCCCGGGCAATGATAAAGACTTACTGTAAGAATAACAAACCAAAGTATTATCATAAAACTCGGGTATATACGGCACTTCCACACCGTAAGCCAATTCCCTGTATGGCTCATCGCAAATAATGAAAATATCGTTACCGAATTCTCTTTGTTTTCTATAAAGAAGTTCTGTAAGATTTTTAATAGTATCCTCTGAAAAAACAACGCCGGTGGGATTGTTTGGAGAGTTTACAATAATCGCTTTAGTTTTTTCGGTGATTGCTTTTTCGAGCGCTTCAAAATCTATCTGAAAATCACTTTCACGGCATTTCACCACAACAAGTTTTGCCCCTGCTTTTTCTGCAAAAACGGTGTATTCAGGGAAAAACGGCGCTAAAGCAATAACCTCGTCTCCACTGTTTATAACAGCGTTTAGACAAATGGTAAGCGAAGCCGCAGCACCGCAGGTCATATACAATAAATCGGGGGTTGCCTCAACATTAAAGCGTTTTTTGATACTTTCGGCAATAGTCTGTCTTACTGATAAATCACCTTGGGCAGATGTATATCCGTGAAGTTTCACAGGGTTAGTTTCGGTAATCAACTTAAGCATTGCTTCATTCACCTTTTGAGGTGCGGGTATACTTGGATTACCCAAACTGAAATCAAGCACATTTTCAGCGCCGATTTCACTTCGGCGTTTATTACCGTATTCAAAAATTTCACGTATTACCGAGCGTTTAAGCCCTAATTCCATCATTTTTTTATTAAGCATATTCTTCACCTTTATTCGATTTCAAGTTCTTTAATAGAACGCATCTGATAGTCAACATTTTTTAATAGTTCGCCCTTTTTAAGAGCAACTGCGGCGCCCTTTACTACGCTATGTGCAGGGTCTTCCAACTGATGAACCTTAATCTTGAGATAATTTGAAATCATCTGCGCAAAGCCCGACAGTTTCGAACCGCCCCCCGCAAGATACAATCCGTCATTCATAATATCCGCCACTAAATCGGGGTCGGTTTTATTAAGCACTTCACGGATTGCGTTGCAAATGGTATCAAGTGTATCTTTGATTGCTTCGTAAACTTCACCCGAAGTTATCTCGAAACTCTCAGGCAAGCCTGTAAATACATTACGGCCCTTTGAAATAATAGCAACTTCTATATCGTGAGGAACTGCCGTACCAACTTTAATTTTAATTTGCTCGGCAGTTAAAGGTCCAATCTCGATATTATATTCTTTTCTGACATATCTTATAATCTGCGCATCAATATCAAACGAAGCCGTTTTAAAAGAATTACAAACCGCAATGCCGCCCATTGAAATCACCGCAACATCGGTAGTGCCCGCACCAATATCAACAATCAAACTCCCGTGAGGAACAGAAAAATCAAGTCCTAAACCGAAAGCGATAGCAAGCGGACTTTCAATAACACTTATATTTCTACCACCTGCCGCTTCAACAACATTTGAAAGCGAATGGTGTTGAAGTTCAGTAAGTCCTGCCGGCAAGGTAGCCATAATGCGAGGTCTTAAAATTTTATTACCAAAGGCTTGTTGCATATAATTTTTAAGCATAAGTTCGGTCAAATCATAATCAGAAATAACCCCGTGTTCAATCGGAAAAACACTCAACAAACTGTCAGGTGTTCTGCCAATTGTCTGTTTTGCCTTTTCGCCAAAATATACTGCCTCCCAAGTATCACTGTCAACCGTTACTACACTTGGTAACTCGAGAACCACCTTTGAACTTAAAAATATTACAGTTTTTGAGGAACCTAAATCTATACCAATATCCAAAGCCATTCTTTTTCTCTTCCTTTCTGTTATTTGTTATAACACCCGTAACACAATACACCTTATTCGCACCTGCCAAAACCAACTGTTTAGCACATTCGTCCAAAGATGCTCCTGTTGTTTTAATATCATCAACAAGTAAAACCGTTTTGCCCATAATACTGTAATTATAACCGTAACGCCCTTTAACATTTTCAAAACGTTCTTTATACCTTAAATTGTGTTGTGTCCGCTTCCTTTTAGCGCAGAACAACACGTCTTCCAAAATCGGAATATCCAGAATATTACCAATACATATTGCCAATTCCTCCGCCTGATTGAAACCGCGCTTTACTTTCTTCAGTTTTCGCATAGGCACATAAGCCACGCCATCAAAATCAACATCATTATAATAAGATTTAACTGCAATAGACATACGCTCGGCAAAGAATTTATATCCCGCTTTCCATTTCGCAAATTTACAACGGTATATCGCTTCTTTTGCAGAGCCGTCATTTTTAAAAGGCGCTATACAACGGTTAAAATGAAACACACGGTATTTGCAATTACAGTCTTTCTTAGGAAGTCCGCAAATTTGACAGTTTTTAGAACAATCTATTTGCTCAAGCATCCCATAACAATAATCGCAAAAATATTCACCCTCACCGATAATTTCACCGCAACTAATACACTTATTAGGAAAAAACGAAGTAACAACAGTTTTAAAAATTTCCACCCAAAACATTATCCTTTAAAAATTTTTGAAGCAAAGTATATCGAAGTGTTTTCCGGTTATTTTCAACCATTAAGTCCCATATATTCTCATTACCGACAAGAATTAGCATCTTCTTTGCCCTTGTGACTGCGGTGTAAAGCAAATTGCGGTACATAAGTTTAGTCGGGACATCGCAAAGCGGAATTATAACATAATCATATTCACTGCCCTGACTTTTATGAACCGTCACAGCATAGGCTAATTCCAACTGGCTCAAATCTTCTGAAAAATATGTAGCCACCTTATCGTCATACCTAACTTTAATTATACCGCCTCTGATATCAATATCAGTAATATATCCAACATCGCCGTTAAAAATTCCGCTTCCGTATTCCCCATTATCCTTTTTATACTGCAAATCATAGTTGTTTTTTATTTGCATAACCTTATCGCCCTCACGAAGATATATCCCCTTGAAAGACAACTGAGGTTTTCCATTTGTAAGAGGATTAAGTTGCGCTTGCAAAAGGTTGTTGAGATTAACAGTTCCCGTATCTAACATCCGTGACGGACATAAAATCTGAATATCGGTCAAAGGATTGATATTATAAGCAGACGGCAATCTTTCACAAACAAGTTGCAACACCGTTTCAACCGTCTCAAATTTATCATTCCTTTTCATAAAAAAGCAATCAGAATCTTTAGCCTTAAAATCCGCCTTTTCACCGTTTATTATAGCGTGGGCGTTATTTATAATCATGCTCTGACTTGCCTGTCTGAAAACCTTTTTTAATTTAATAGACGGAAAAATATCAGCCTCTAAAATATCGTTAAGTATATTACCTGCACCGATACTCGGCAACTGGTCAGAGTCACCAACCAAGATTATTCTGCACGAAAGCCTCAATGCTTTCAGCAAATTATCAAACAAAACCGCATCTATCATTGAAGCCTCATCAATTATTATAACATCACAGTCAAGCGGATTTTTTTCATTTCGGGCAAACTGCTGTGTATCCCCGTCCCCCCATTCAACCTCTAAAAGACGATGAATAGTTTTAGCATCCCGTCCTGTGAGTTCGGTCATTCGTTTGGCGGCACGACCTGTTGGTGCGGCAAGTTCTATATCCAAATCCCTGTCTTCAAACAGTTTAATAATAGCGTTAAGCGTTGTGGTTTTTCCCGTACCCGGTCCGCCTGTTAATATTAAAATACCGCTATTAAAGGCTTCGAATATTGCTTGTTTTTGCAATTCTTCAAAACGGATACCGAGTTTATTCTCAACATTTTCAATTTCAAGTTTATCCACTGTCACAGAACCGCTTATAAACTTTTTAACCGAAACAAGCCTTGCAGCAATATGTTCTTCGGCATTGTGATAAGTGGGGATTGATAGAAACTCTGTATTATCAATCATTTCACTGCAAAGCCTGAAACATTCAATCAAACGGTCACAACAGATTTCAACAACTGATTCTTTACAGGACAAAAGCCTGCAAGCAACCGATACAAACTTGTCTCTCGGAAGACAGGTATGACCGTTAAAAAGATTTTTACGCAAAACATATTCAATACATGCGCAAATACGAAGTTCGCTCGACATATCATACTGAAAGTCGGTTGCGATATCCTCAACAAGTTCAAAACCAAAGTCAATCCCTTCTTCACACAAAACATAAGGATTGCTTTTTATAACATCAATCGACTGTGTACCAAATCTCTTATATATACTGACACATTTATCGGGTGTAATATTAAATTTTGATAGCAAAAGCATTATATCCCGTATACCATATTGTTTCGCATATTCTTCACTTATTGCTAATGCTTTTTGCAAAGAGATACCCTTAATAGTTGCAAGGGCGTTAGGATTATTTTGAATAATTTCAAGACTATCTTCCCCAAATTTTTCAACAATTCTCATTGCAGTTGACGGTCCAACACCCTTAATGCTGCCCGAAGAAAGATATTTCAAAATTGCCGCTTTATTTTGCGGTGCTTTACGCTCAAAACTTTCAACCTTAAACTGTTCGCCATAGGTTTGATGAACTGTAAACTTTCCCGTAAATTCCGCAACATCTCCCTCGTTGAGAAAGGGCATCATACCAACCGCAATAACTTCCTCGCCGTCACAATCCAAAACTGCAACTGTATAATAATTTGATTCATTTCTAAAGGTTATTTTTTTGATATTTCCTAAGATTTTTTCCATACCTTTTCCTTTCAAATCAAATTATCTTACAAGTTTTACATTATACTTTTGCGCAATTTCCTGACATTTCAAATATGTATCATCATCAAGATTTTTACAACTAATCACAAGCCGTTCAGCAAATTTATCACCGTACCAACAAAACTGTTCACAAGCAAAAGCCAACTGCTGTTGGGCGGTGGAATTTTTTAGATTTACAAATAAATAAGTATACATTTTTCGTTTAGGAAAAATGATTTTGAGTTTTATTAAATGCAAAAATTCACTAAACCCAAAAAGCGCAAAGAAAAGCATTATCAAAAAAAGAACGATTTTCATAAAATTCCCTCCGTTATATTATACGGAACAAAATTTAATTTGATATAAAAATCGCAAATAAAGGGCTGAATTCAGCCCTTTATTTTACTTTATTGTAACAGTTGTTGAATATGTGCCTACTGCCCAGATGTTCTTTTTATTTCTGAATTTAATAACAGCGTCAACAGAATGTTCGCCTGCTTTTTTATTCTTTAAATCAACAACGGCATAAATCGAGTTAGTATTCAGACCGTTTATAACATTACGAGGGCCGCAAATTCTAACATTTTTAACAGTATTTGCTCTGCTTGAAAGTCCTTTACCCAAATTAGTTGAAGTAACACCATTAACATTGAAAACTCTTTCAGCAAAATTGTTTGTATCAATTTTAACAGTAAAATATTCAACATTATCGAGCAGTCTTACACCCTCAGGGAGTTTTGCCGAAACATCAAAACTGTTTGAAGTTTTTGAAATCTGAGTTATATCAATAGCAGATAACGTTACATTTTTGGTGTTCTTTACTGCATCAGGTGTGCCTATAACAGTAACAGTTTTATGATCTAAAGTATAATCGAAAATATCCTTTTCAAATCCGTCGGGAAGATTTGTAAAATCAACCACAACAGGCACGGTTTTCTTTTTAGAAATTGGAACGGTAACCTTAACTTTATCAAGGCTCAAAGTTAAATTATCATTAGATATTTTTCTGCCTTTATCGTTATAAAGAATTATATCTGCATCAAAAGTTTCACTGACGCTTAAAGTTTTATTAACCTTGGTATAAGCCACCACAGAATCAATTTTATTGATAACTGTGCGGGGTCCTGTAACTGTCAAAGTATCACTTTCGGTTCCGCTAAGGATACCGCTTTCCGCAATAAGCCCCTCTTTGGCGGTAACACCCTCTGCCAAAGCCTTTATGGTGAACTCTTTAGTATCAATATAGTCAAAAGAGATTTTTACAGTAGACGGAGAGACCTTTAAAATCTCATAACCTGAATTATTTGAAACTTTTGTTGCCGCCACTTCAAGTTTATATTCGCCCGGCGCATCAACCGACGCCGCCGAAGCATAAACATTAAAGTCTTCGCTCTTAAGAGAAGAAACCAAATATGTCGGTCCACGAACAACCACAGTAAATTTCTGTGCAGAAATATCGTCTATAATACTCATACCGTTTTCAGAGGCAAAAGTATTTTCAAGATTGACATTAACCGTCATATCAGCAAAACTGCGTTCAATAATCGGGTTTTCCTTAGTCATAATCAAAAGCCAGAATATAAACGCCAATAAAACCGAAAGTGTTACAGTGAATTTTTTATTATAAAGCAAGTCACGAAGTGAAAAGGAAGTTAAAATTTTAAGTTTTTTAAACATTATTCAACATTCCTTTCTTTTTTAAACGGATTTAATTTCTTTAAAGCAGAAATCAAAGGTACTTTCTTCTCGGTTTGTTTGGTATCTAACAAGAGTCTTCGAAGTTCCGCCGAAGCAGTAACCGAATTATAATTACGGGTTATCTGACCGTTAGCAACTATTGAGATTATTCCCGTTTCTTCAGAAACTACCAGCACCACCGCATCGGAATTTTCGGTCATACCGATTGCGGCTCTGTGACGGGTGCCAAACTGAGAGTTTATATCTTCTCTTTGTGTTAAAGGAAGTATACAGCCTGCCGCCAAAACTCTGCCATCACGAACAATCATAGCGCCGTCGTGCAACGGAGATTTCGGAAAAAATATATTATTAACAATCGAAACAGACGGCAACGCATCAATCAGCGTTCCTGTTGAGATTATTTCTCCCAACTGAGTTGTGCGCTCAAAAACAATCAAAGCGCCGATTTTCTTCTCCTGCATAAAACCTGCCGCACTGCAAATTTTATCAATACTTTTTGAAAGGATATTCTCATCGTCAAACAGTTGGCCGTGTGAGAACTTCGTTCTTCCCACATTTTCAAGTATTCTTCGAAGTTCTGGCTGAAAGATTACGGCAGCGGCAATAATAGCAGAATTCATAACCTTAGAAAGTGTCCATTTAAGTGTTGCTAAATCCCACCAGTTAGCAATAATATAAATCACAAACAAAATCAGCAATCCTTTAACCAACTGACCCGCTCTTGTTTCACGCAAAAAACCAATCGCCTTATAAATAACAAAGGCAATTACCAAAATATCAACTATATCAAGCAATCTCATACTTGAAACAGCATATACTATTTGATTCCAAGTGGCATAGAGTGCATTTAAAAAGCCGCTCACACTTAACATCCTTTCAGCAATATATTATTAAATATATTATCTATTTTATAATAACATAGAATTTCTTTTGGTTCAATAGGAAATTACAAGTTTTTTGCAATTTTTTTATCTTTCAAAACATTTATGAGTTTATCCGTTTCACTAACCGTATTAAACACACCGAAACTCACCCTGACACAGCCGTAAGGCAATGTGCCGATTACTTTATGTGCAGTAGGTGCGCAATGCAGTCCGCTTCGTACTGCAATGCCGTATTCATTGAGTATTCCCGCCGTTTCACCGCTTTCTTTACCAACAACATTAAACGGCAAAACAGGAGCAGTCCAATTATAAACAGGCGGTTTTGTGTAAAGAATAATATTCTTATTTAGCGAGAGCGAATTATATAACTTTTCCAACAGCATAAATTCGTGTTTATAAATATTCTCGATTCCTTTTGAATTTATAAAATCAATTCCTGCTGATACACCCAAAATTCCCGGCACATTTATAGTCCCGCTCTCAAACTTTTCGGGCAAAACATCGGGTTGTGCAAAATCAATCGAAGAACTTCCTGTTCCACCCTCAATAATGGTATTTTCGATATTTTTTCTTGCAATTAAAATCCCTATTCCCATAGGTGCGTAAAGTCCTTTATGCGCCGCAACACACAAAAAATCAATATTCATTTTTTCCATATCTATAGGCAAAACACCCGCTATCTGTGCGGCGTCAACACAAAACAAAATCCCTCTTTGTTTACAGATTTTACCGATTTCCGGAATTGGCAGAATTGTTCCTGTTACATTTGATGCTCCTGTCATCAAAACAAGTTTGGTATTAACCTCTATCTTATCTTTAATATTTTGCAATGTGGTCTCGGTATCATCAGCGATTTGGACAACATCAAAGTTTATACCCATTTTTTTAAGCGGACGCATTACTGCATTATGTTCAAGATTTGAAACAACTACACGGTCGCCTTTTCTTAAAACGCCCTTTAAAACATAATTTATACTTTGAGTACAGTTAAGTGTGAAAATAACATTTTCCCCACCGCCGCCTCCAAAAAATTGCGAAACTTTTTCCCTTGTTTTATAAACCGCATCAGCAGTTTTTACCGATAAATTATGTCCGCTTCTGCCTGGGTTGGCGGACATATTTTTTAAAGCAAAATCAACCGCATTTATAACATTTTGCGGTTTTTTACCGCTTGTGGCGGCATTATCAAAATATATCATAAAAATTCCCCCAAAAATAATAAAAAGCATCTCGATCGAAGTTACGAGATGCTTATAATTTTAAGACTTTTCGATTATATCAAGTATTTTCACACCGTTGTCACGAAGCAATTTTTCGGCTGAATTCAATTCACCGTCAAGTATAATTGCATAACCGCAACCGTAGGTTTTTTCACCTGTGATACGCTCTACTCTGACTTTAAAACCTTTTTTTCTCAATATATCCCTACCCTTAATAGCGTAGGTTACTGTTCCTGTTAATATTATATATCTTTTCATTTCATTCACTCCGATATTACATATTATGCAAAACCGTCTAAACTGACAACCCTTCTTGCATCTCGTCTTTGTAATACCGAATTACCACAATTAAAATTATTGGGAATAAAATCAATCCCCAAAAACCTAAAACCTTAAGTCCCACAAACATTGCCAAAAGCGTAAACAAAGGATTCATACCTATCTGTGTTGAAATTATTTTTGGCTCTAAAAAATTTCTTACAATAACAATTATAACATACAAAACCGCCAAACCTAACGCCAGACGACTATTGTCAAGAAAGACCGACAAAACCGCCCAAGGAATCATAACAGTTCCCGTTCCGATAACTGGCAGAACATCCACTAAAGCAATTATCAAAGCAATCAAGGGCGCATAATTTATTTTCAACATAAAAAGCCCTAATAAAAGTTCCACATAGGTCACAGCCGACAAAATAAGATATCCCTTAATAAGTTTGAAAACGCTCTCAAAAAGTATTATTTTTATTTTTCTTATTTTTTCACCTGTTTTACTTCCCAAAAGACTATTCAAAAATTTTGAAAGTCCTTTATAATCTTTAGCAATATAAAATGTTGCCACAAGTGCAACTATACTACTTATTAAAAACGGCGCTGTTTTTTTGGCAAGTGCCGTCGCAAACGATGATATAAAACCGCTTATACCGTTTGCCATTTTATCAATCATATTCTTAACAATAGAATCAAAAGCAGAGTTAAACTCCTTAGGAATCGTATCAAACAACGTTTGAATTTTATTGAATATAAAATTGATTTTTTCGAGCATTATGGGTAAATAATCGGCAAAACCTATACCCAAAAATATTATACGGTATATTAAAAAGACGAGTAAAAGTCCAACTGCTAAATAAATCACAACCGATAAAACGGCGGCAACCGTTCCCTGTCTTACCTTGAGTTTGCCGCTTAAAAAATTTGCAATAGGTTGAACCGAATAAGCGATTATCCCCGCAAACAAAAAAGGAAGTAAATATGTCAGTAAAAACCGGCAGACCAAATACACTAAAAGGAAAATTATTACTGTGTAAAAAAAGTCAATTATAAAATTCTTTTTTGCTGTTCGTTCCAAACAATAACCTCCCATTTTTATAAATTTTATGCAAGGTGAACACATATGTAAAAAATTGAGTTTTTTACTTGATTTTCAGCATAAAGTGTACTATAATTAAAAACAACAGTTTGTGTGTGGAGGACAATTTATGGAATCTAAAACCTATTTGCTTGTCAATTCCAAGATATTGCCACCTGTTTTTGAAAATGTGGTTTTAGCCAAAGAATTACTATCAAGCGGTAAGGCACAAAATACTACCTCTGCAATAAAAATGGCAGGTATTTCAAGAAGTGCCTTTTATAAGTATAAGGACTATGTTTTCAAATATTCCGACAATACTGATAAAACTGTAACATTAATCGCAAAACTTTCGGATAAAGCAGGTGTATTTTCAGCGCTTACAACCGCTTTATATGAACACGGTTTTAATATTATTACCATAAATCAGGAAACCCCGAAAAATAATGTTGCAGATGTTTCCTTGACTGTAAGGGCAGAAAATGTTAAAATCTCTAATAAACAGTTAGTTGATATTCTTTCTTCTATGGAGGGTATAATAACCATAAAATATTTAGGCGGTGAAAATAATGATTAATATTGCTATAATGGGACACGGCGTGGTTGGCTCAGGCGTTGCAGAAATTTTAATCAACCATAACGATAGAATTTCCAAAAGAGTGAAACAGGATATATCGGTAAAATATATTCTTGATTTGCGTGATTTTGATGGTCTTTCCTATTCGGATAAATTTATAAAAGATTTTAATTTAATTCTCGAAGACCCCGAAGTTCAGGTGGTAGCCGAAGTAATGGGCGGTATCAACCCCGCTTATGACTTTGTTAAAAAATGTTTGCTTGCAGGCAAAAGCGTTGTTACTTCCAATAAAGAATTGGTTGCTGCAAAGGGCGCTGAACTCATTGACATTGCAGGGCAAAACAATGTGAACTTTTTATTTGAGGCGAGCGTTGGCGGAGGTATTCCGATTCTAAGACCGATGACTCAATGTATGTCCGCAAATGATATTGATGAAATTTGGGGTATTCTTAACGGAACCACTAACTATATTTTAAATAAAATGATAGTGGATAATATGGATTTTGACACCGCATTGAAATTAGCGCAGGATTTAGGTTTTGCTGAAAAAGACCCAACCGCCGATATTGAGGGCCACGATGCGTGCAGAAAAATTTGTATATTAGCGGCTTTAGGTTTTGGCAAACACGTCTACCCTGACCAAGTTAAAACCGAGGGTATCACAAATATAACACTCAAAGATGTTGCCTACGCCGATAACTTCGGCTGTGTTATTAAACTTATCGGTCACGCTAAGAAATTAAATAATGGTAAAATCACCGCATCTGTACGTCCAACTTTAGTTAACCGTGAATGTATACTTTCAGGTGTAAACGGCGTATTTAATGCAGTTATGCTTAACGGCGACCAGACAGGCGAAGTTGCATTTTATGGCAAAGGAGCCGGCAAAGAAGCGACTGCAAGCGCAGTTGTTGCAGATATTATGGACTGTATTAAACATATTAAAGCACGCAAATATCTTTCTTGGGAAGACGGTGCTAAAGATTATGTTGATACCAATTATGACGAATTCACAAATCTTTATGTTGTGATAAAATCAAACGACTTTGAAAATTTAAAAACACAGTTTAACAGCATTTTCCCCGAAACTGATTTTAAAGTTGAAAATGAAGCAGAAAAAGAGATTGCTTTCATCACAAACGAAGATTATGAAAGCAAAATTCTCGAAAAACTTAAACTTTTCAGAAATATTGAATCACTTAAAACATTGCACACTATGCTCTAATACGGAGGTATTATTTTATGTCACTTATAGTTAAAAAGTTCGGCGGTTCTTCAGTTGCCGATGCAAAGAGAGTTTTTAATGTTGCCAATTTAATTGTTGAAGATTATAAAAAAGGCAACGATGTTGTTGTTGTTGTGTCTGCACAGGGCGATACAACCGACGACCTTATCGAAAAAGCGAAAGAAATCAACCCAAACAACCCATCAAAGCGTGAAATGGATATGTTACTTTCCGCAGGCGAACAGATTTCAATAGCGCTTCTTGCAATGGCTATTGAAACTTTAGGTTGCCCTGTTAAATCGCTTTTGGGTTGGCAAGCAGGCTTTAATACCGATTCACATCACGGTATTGCCCGTATTAAAAACATCAACGGCGAAAGACTTAAAAACGAAATCGCAAAGAAAAATATTGTTATCGTTGCAGGCTTCCAAGGTCTTAATAAATATGACGATATCACCACATTCGGACGTGGCGGTTCAGACACAAGCGCTGTTGCTATTGCCGCTTCACTTAAAGCAGATTTATGTCAGATTTATACCGATGTTGACGGGGTTTACACCGCTGACCCACGCAAAGTTCCAAACGCTAAAAAAATGCAGGAAATCTGCTATGACGAAATGCTGGAACTTGCAACTTTAGGCGCTCAGGTACTTAACAACCGCTCGGTTGAAATGGCTAAAAAATACAATGTTGAACTTGAAGTGCGTTCAAGTTTACAACCTCATATACCCGGTACAATTGTAAAGGAGATAACTAAAATGGAAAAAACTTTAATCAAAGGCGTAGCAAAAGATAACAATGTGGCAAGTATTTCGATAATCGGGCTTCAGGATAAACCCGGTATCGCATTTAAGGTATTTAATAAATTGGCTCAATCAAAAATCAATGTTGACATTATTTTACAGTCTATCGGCAGAGACGATACCAAAGATATCACCTTTACCGTGTCTCAGGATAACCGTGCTGCCGCTGTTGAAGTTATCAACAATATGAAAGACAGCCTTAACTTCAAAGAAATCACTTTTGACGAAAGCGTTTCAAAAGTTTCTATTGTTGGCGCAGGTATGGAAAGCAACCCAGGTGTTGCCGCTAAAATGTTTGAAGCATTGTTCGATGCAAACATCAACATTCATATGATTTCAACAAGCGAAATCAAGGTTTCGGTTCTTATTGATGAGAAATTTGCAGATGCGGCTGTTTCTGCCGTTCACGATGCATTTATCAACTAATAAATTGTAAAGGAGAATATCCTTGGAAAAAGATGCAGTTTCAGCAGGTGTATCCGAAATCGGCGGTCTTTTTTCTACCGCAGATATAAGGGTTCTTATTTGCTATATTTTATCGTCCATTGATGATGCTGTTCCAGGTAATTTACTTGCTAATACACTTCACTATGAGGGTATTGCAAACTGTTTTGAAGTTAACGATTCTATTGCCGCTCTTTGCAAAAGCGGTCAGATAAAATTAGTTGACGAAAAGGATGATACCTATGTTATCACCGATAGCGGACGAAATGTTGCAGAAACCTTAAAAACCTCCCTTTCCATTGTTGTGAAAGAGCGTGCATACACCGCCGCTATAAAAATGGTTTCACGCTTTAAAAACGCCAAAGAAACCGATATTAAAATTTCAAGAGAGGGCAATAAAACTTTTATTACCTGTTCGGCTATTGATGACGATACACCTTTTATGAGCGTAAAACTGCTTGTATCTGACGAAGAACAGGCTTTGCACATTAAAGAAAAGTTTTTAAACGACCCTACAAAAATCTATTCTACAATAATTGACCTATTAACAAAATAAGCGTCCGTACGGACGCTTATTTTTTATACTATCGGCACTAAAATCATTGTTCCCTCTTTTAAACATTCATCTTTAAGGTCATTCATATTCATAATGTCCTCAACACTTGCGTTATATGTTCTTGCAATATCCCAGACACATTCATCCTTGTTTGTGAAATAAATTGTCATGGCTCCTTTGCCTTTACGCATTGTGGGACGATTTTTATCCACTTCCAAATCGGTTATAAGCGACATTTTGGTTTTTTCATAAACCGAAGCATTTACCAAAACATCAAGCCTTAAATCTATTGTGTTTGCAGAGGTTATTGTAAAGCCTGTTGAGGTAATATCAATATCGGGATTGCATTGCATCGGACGGTCAGTTTCTGTGATCGGGAATTTATATTCAAAATCAATCGGTTTTTCATAAAATGAGACATTATTATCTTCATCACACACCACGAAAAACACCATAAATGTTGCGCAGACAATCAGATTACTTCCCTCGAACTTAACGCTTTTTGACTGCACATCACACCACAAATCAATAACCGAAGAAATATTTTCACTAACCTCAACATTTTTCTTGAATTGACAGATTTCCTTAATATTGTGACAGATTTTTGAAAAGGTTATATTATCCTTAATAATATTGGTTTCAAACTTAGTCGAAAAAGCATCCTGTATAACAGGGATATCATTCATACAGTAACTCTCGCAACTAAGCAATACCTTTGCCATAAGCGAGAAACATCGGTTTTCACCGTTTTGAGCCATTCTGGGTTTTATTTCTAAAAATGCAAGATATGCTTTGGTTTCACACTCGCAAAGGTCGGTAACGCCTTGCATTTCAACAATCTGACTGAACGGCAAGGTTGTTTTCATAACCTGTGGAACAGCCGAGCCCTCTGAACAGTAAAGTATTGTTACAGCCATATCGCCTTTTACAACAATTTTATCATTTATGATTTTGCTTTCCTTTACACTTGGGACAGCATCATACCTTAAAACACTCTGTATCGGCGCCGTAGCGTTCGAAATAGCGATTTCATCTTCTATTATTATATACTTCTCTGAATAGCCCATTGGCACAGTTGCAGGCGCAACAGCACGCCTTAATTCAATATTACAGTCGTCATAATCAGAAATAACATCATTTGACTTGCGTTTAAATACTCGGATATTTATACCCACAGCGCCGTGAATATCAACCTTTCTGCCTGTAACTGCACGGCAGTTAATATATTCACATTTCACATTGCAACAGAGATTTGCCCCACTGCATTCATTGGGCATTTCTTTAATTTTACTAAACGGATACTGATATTCATAAGAACACAAATTATTATCCTTATCAGCGTATAAAACGGTTATACACACACTTCCGTCTACCGTAATGTTTTTACCGTTAATTCCTTTGGAAGAAATTCGTGCAAATGCTCTGCACTTGAATATTTTAGAAATATCGGGACAGTAATCAGGCAAAGTAAAATCAACATCAATCGGCTGTTCACAAGAATCACTAAAAACATTTTCATTAACATAAACACTGGTTTTAAGGCATTTATTTTCCATATTATTTTCCTCTCTTTATAAACTTGTTACTAAATTTTATGTGAGCAAAATAATATATATGACAAAACCCCACTTTTTTCAAAGTGGGGTTTAACGCTATTCTAATTCAAAAGCACCTGTGTAAAGACTGTAATACTGACCTTTTTGGGCAATCAAATCTTCGTGGCTTCCTCGTTCAATAATTCTGCCTTTATCAAGCACCATAATAACATCTGAATTTTTAACAGTTGAAAGGCGGTGGGCAATAACAAACACCGTTCTTCCCTTCATTAGCGAATCCATACCTTTTTGAACAATCGCTTCGGTTCGGGTATCAATGCTTGAAGTCGCCTCGTCAAGAATCATAACAGGCGGGTCAGCAACTGCCGCACGGGCAATCGAAATCAACTGTCTTTGACCTTGAGAAAGATTTGAGCCGTTATTTGAAAGTTCGGTTTCATAACCTTTCGGTAATCTTGAAATAAAATCATCCGCTCCCGAAAGTTTAGCCGCCTCTATACAATCTTCATCACTTGCATCTAATCTGCCGTAACGGATATTTTCCATAACCGTTCCCGTAAATAGATTTGTCTCCTGTAAAACGATACCTAAAGAACGGCGCAAATCAGATTTCTTGATTTTATTGATATTTATACCGTCATATCTGATTTTACCGTCAGCGATATCATAAAAACGGTTAATAAGATTTGTTATAGTGGTCTTACCCGCTCCCGTAGCACCAACAAAAGCAACCTTTTGACCAGGTTCAGCATAAAGGCTTATATCGTGTAAAACTTCTTTACCCTCTTCATAACCGAAGTCAACATTAACCATCCTCACGTCACCTTTAAGTTCTGTATAAGTGAGGCTTCCGTCATTATGAGGATGTTTCCAAGCCCATACGCCTGTACGCTCATCGGTCTCGGTCAAATTTCCGTTACTGTCAACCTTAGCGTTAACAAGTGTAACATAGCCGTCATCAGTTTCAGGCTCAGAATCCATCAAGCCAAAAACTCTCTCAGCGCCTGCAAGACCCATTACAATAGAGTTTATCTGTTGGGACACCTGATTAATATTTCCTGTAAACTGTTTGGTCATATTAAGGAACGGAATTACAATACTGATATTAAATGCCATTCCCGAAATGCTGAAATTAGGAATATCCGATAATAAAAACAATCCACCGACAGTAGCGATTATTACATAAAGTATATTACCGATATTCATATTAATCGGACCTAAAAGATTAGCATAAGCGTGGGCTCTTTTGCTGTCTTCAAAGAGTTCATTATTAACCTTATCGAAATCAATTTGGCTCTGTTTTTCGTGACAGAAAACCTTTATAACTTTCTGTCCATTCATCATTTCCTGAATAAAGCCCTCTGTCTTACCGATGGCTTTTTGCTGACGCATAAAATATTTTGCAGAACCGCCGCCCACAATTTTTGTTATATAAAACAGAAGAAATACGCCGAAAACTACAATCAATGTTATCCAAACACTATACCAAAGCATAATCGCAAATACCGAAATTACAATAATTCCCGACTGCAACAACGCAGGTATAGACTGTGAAACCAACTGACGAAGTGCATCAATATCATTGGTGTAATGACTCATAATATCGCCGTGCTTATTAGAGTCAAAATACTTTATCGGTAAGTTTTGCATACCGTCAAAAAGTGTTTTTCGCATTTTACCCAAGAAGCCTTGAGTTATATATGCCATAAGTTGTGTATGGGCAAATACCGCCAATAACGATATAACATACAGCGAAGCCAAAATAATTATTTTAGGAATAATTATTTCTTTTGCAGATGCCCAGTCACGAGAGATATACCAGTCTTCAATCGAGGCTATTATCTGCTGATTGAATATTGCAGGCAATGTTGCAACTATTGCCGAAAAGACAATGCAGAATATCGCAACAGGCAACAACACAGGATAATATCCAAATAACATTTTAATCAAGCGTTTGAAAGCCGACATATTAAATTTACGCTTTGGCGGCGGTCCGCTCGGAACACCTTTTTGAGATACCGCTTTATAATTAGGAGTTCTCACTGCTGTCACCTCCGTTTGTTTGCTGTTCGTATACTTCACGGTAAATTTCACTTGAATTTAGCAATTCTTCGTGTTTGCCAATACTTTCAATTTTACCGTTTTCCATTACAATAATCAAATCTGCATCCTCAACAGAAGCAATTCTTTGAGCAATGATAATCTTTGTAGTTTCGGGTATAAACTTTTTAAAGCCCGACCTTATAAACGCATCAGTCTTGGTGTCAACTGCGCTCGTAGAATCGTCTAAAATAAGAATCTTAGGCTTTTTAAGCAATGCCCTTGCGATACAAAGCCTCTGCTTTTGTCCGCCAGAAACATTAGTACCGCCCTGTTCGATATATGTGTCATATCCATCAGGAAAACTCGAAACAAATTCATCAGCCTGTGCTAATTTACAGGCTTCAATCAATTCTTCATCGGTTGCATTTTCATTACCCCAACGAAGATTTTCTTTAATTGTTCCTGAAAAGAGTTGATTTTTCTGTAAAACCATTGCAACCGCATCACGAAGGGTCTTAATATCATATTTTCTGACATCAACACCGCCTACGGTAACCTCACCCTCGGTAACATCATAAAGACGAGGTATCAACTGCACCAACGAAGATTTACTCGAACCTGTACCACCGATAATACCTACCGTCATACCTGAACGAATTTCCAAATTGATATTTTCAAGCGCAAAAC
Organism: Acutalibacteraceae bacterium; assembly: GCA_045647405.1. Classification (GTDB taxonomy): domain Bacteria; phylum Bacillota; class Clostridia; order Oscillospirales; family Acutalibacteraceae; genus UBA737. Next base: position 34,056 of record JAZRMI010000007.1, read on the forward strand.
GCTTTGCATCTTTATTATACTTAAAAGACACATCATTAAAACTAATCGAACCGTCACTAACTGTCTCAACCGGATTTTCGGGGTTTTTGAGATTTGGTTCTTCTTTTAATACTTCGCAAATTCGTTTCATTGATTCTAATGATATTGTAATCATTACATAAATCATTGAAAGCATCATAAGTGACATCAATATCTGCACACCGTAGGTAAGCATTGCTGAAATCTGACCGACATCAACCTTATATCCACCGCTTGTGATAACAAGATAAGAACCTAAAAACAGTATCACAACCGTATTAAAATACATACAGAACTGCATTATAGGTGTGTTTAATGCAACGATACGCTCTGCTTTTGTGAAATCTTCGGTTATACCGTCAGCCGCCTTGCCGAATTTTTTCTTTTCATATTCTTCACGGGAAAAGCCCTTTACCACACGCATTGCCCTTACATTTTCTTCAATAGACTCATTGAGACGGTCATATTTTTTGAAAACTCTTCTGAAAGCAGGCATTGCCTTTTGGCTTACAAAAAATAATCCAAACAATAAAACAGGAATAACCACAACAAATGATGTTGCAAGCGCACCACCCATTGTATATGCCATTATTATTGAAAAAATAAACATCATTGGACTTCTGATTGCAGTACGAATTATCATCATATAAGACATCTGCACATGAGTTATATCAGTAGTAAGTCTTGTCACAAGCGAAGTAGCAGAGAATTTATCAATATTAGAAAAAGAAAAATTCTGAATATTTCTAAACATATCGCTACGCAAGTTTTTAGCAAAACCCGAAGATGCTTTTGCACAGGTTACCGCCGCAATACCACCGCAACAAAGCGAAACCAATGCCATAAGGATAAGTATAAGTCCTGTTTTCACAACATCTACCATTGGAGCATTAGCCTTTATACTGTTTACGAGGTCTGCCGTAAAGAACGGTATAAGCACCTCAATTATTACTTCACCCATAATAAAAATAAGGGTTAAAATCGAAGGAAGTTTATATTCCCTAATGCTTTTTGCTAAAGTTTTAATCATTGTTTTCCTCCATATTTGCCGAGAGTTTCTTTAAAGTGTTCAAAAAGGAATCTATTTCCTCTTCAGAAATACCTTTTCTTAAAATTTTTTCACGCCGTTCAATATCGGCTATAATATTTTTATGAATTTTGATTGCTTTTTCGGTTAAAACAATCTTTTTAAGGCGTGCATCATAAGAGACACTTTTTCTTTCAATAAAGCCATTTTGCTCCATTGTTTTCAAAATACTGCTCGCCGTAGAACGCCTTATAGAAAATTCCGCCTCAAAATCCCTTTGAAATATATCTTTTTCCCTATTTTCAAAAAAATACGAAATAGCCCATCCGTTAATCCCCTTCGGAAGAACTAAACCCATTCTATTTCGGCTTTTCTCAACATCACGCTTTATAAGGTTTGATAACATACGAATTTTAAAGCCTATATCTTTTCGTTCTTGCATAATTCACCCCTTAAAAAATGTTAGCACCCTAACATTATAATTTACCAAATCCCCCTTGTCAATCCCTTAAATGTTAAAAAACTGTGAAAAAATAAAGTTCTCTGTTTTAACAGAGAACTTTAATATATTTATTTCATAGAAATTGCTTTTTTAGCCTTTTCAACGATATTTACAGCACGCAAACCAAACTCATCAAGAAGTTTCGCAGCAGGGCCTGAATGACCGAAAACATCATTAACACCGAGTTTCACAACAGGAACAGGTTTTTCTTCTGCGAGATACTCACTTACAGCACTTCCAAGACCGCCGATTACTGAATGTTCTTCAGCAGTAACTATAGCACCTGTTTCACAAGCGGCTTTAAGTATGATTTCCTTATCGAGCGGTTTAATGGTTGCAATATTAATAACCCTTGCGGAAATACCCTCTTCTTTTAACATATCGTGTGCTATAAGCGCCTCATTAACCATAAGACCTGTTGCAACGATTGTAACATCGCTGCCCTCTCTTAACAATGCACCTTTTCCGATTTCAAACTTATAGTCATCACCGAAAACAACAGGTACTGCAAGTCTTCCAAAACGAAGATAAACCGGACCATCGTGTTCTAAAGCGGCACGCACCGCCAATTTTGCCTCTGTATCATCAGCAGGGTTTATAATAGTCATACCAGGGATTGCTCTCATTAAAGCAATATCTTCATTACATTGGTGTGTTGCGCCGTCTTCACCGACAGAAATACCTGCGTGTGTTGCGCCGATAATAACATTAAGATGCGGATAACCGATAGAATTTCTTATCTGCTCAAAAGCACGGCCTGCCGCAAACATTGCAAACGAACTGCAAAATACCTTTTTACCAGTAGCCGCAATACCTGCCGCAATGCTTACCATATTTTGCTCTGCGATACCGCAGTCATAAAATCTATCGGGAAATTCTTTTTTGAATTTACCTGTTTGGGTTGCTGCCGCAAGGTCGGCATCCAAAACCACAAAGTCGTCTCTTTCTTTTCCTAAATCAACAAGTGCCTGACCGTAAGATGCTCTTGTTGCAACTGTTTTAATTTCTGACATATAAGGCACTCCTTTACTGTAATTCACTAAGTATTTTATTGAGGTCGTTCATTGCAATTTCATACTGTTCGTCATTTGGTGCAGTACCGTGCCAAGCAACAGAGTTTTCCATAAACGACACACCGTTACCTTTAACAGTTTTTGCGATAATTGCAACAGGCTTGTCAACTGTTTCTGCCTCTTTTAAAGCGGCTTCAATCTGGTCAAAATCGTGACCGTCGATAACGATTGTATGCCAATTAAATGCCTCAAACTTTTTATCAATAGGAGCAGCCGAATTTACTTCTTCAATAGTACCGTCAATCTGCAAATTATTATAATCCACAAATGCAATAAGATTTGAAAGGTTTTTATTACCTGCAAACATTGCGGCTTCCCAAACCTGACCTTCTTCAAGTTCTCCATCACCTAAAAGTGTGTAAACTTTATAGTCATCACCGAAATGTTTTGCCGATAAAGCCATACCAACTGCACAGGAAATACCCTGTCCGAGCGAGCCTGAAGACATATCAACGCCGGGTATATATTTCATATCGGGGTGACCTTGCAGAATACTGCCGATTTGACGAAGTGTTTTCAAAAGTTCAACATCAAAAAATCCTCTCAAAGCAAGAACAGAATAAAGTGCAGGCGCACAATGTCCTTTAGAAAGAACAAATCTGTCTCTGTCAGCCTTCTTTGGATTTTTCGGGTCAATGTTCATATGTTCGAAATACAAATATGTAAGTATATCAGTGCACGAAAGCGAACCGCCGGGATGTCCTGCCTTAGCACTATGAACTCCCTCTATAACACCCATTCTTACCTTGCAAGCCGTAATCTGTAATTCTTTTTTCTTTGCGACTTCCATTCTATCAATCCTTTCAAATATATTTGTGTATTTGGGTTAAATAATTAATAAACTGAGCCACCGCACCGTCTTTACACTCACACGAAACAAAATCGGCTATCGCCTTAATATCGTCGGGTGAGCCTTTTGGAACTGCGCTGATATCAGCATTTTTTAACATTTCTAAATCGTTATAATAGTCACCTATTGCATAAAAACAACCGTCTTTAATATTTAAAATACGGCAAAGTTCTTTAATCGCAGATGCCTTTGAAACACCAACGGGAATCTGTTCGAAATAATTTCTCTTTTTGCCCTCTAAAACTGCGGCAGTGGCAATGAAACTTGAATTATTCGGAAACTGAGAAACCATTCGTCTTAAAACTTCATAATCTTTCTCGTCTTCCAAAGCAAACAAGACTTTATTCCACTCTAAATCGCAAATTTCCTCGAATGAAACCAATGTGGTTTCTAAATTTTCATACCTTTGGTGTGCATCGCTTTCATGATTGCGTTTAAGGGTGAATACCCTGTTACCACAATGTATCTCAATGCCAACAGAAAGTCCGCTATCTAAAACAAATTTTGCAAATTTATTATCGGGTTTTGGAATAAACTTCTGATAAAGAATTTTCGATTTATCATAATCATAAATCATACAACCGTTAGCCACAACCGACGGCGAAATTCTCAAAAGCGCATCAGTTACAGAACTTATAGCCCCCACACTTCTACCCGTTGATATCGAAAAGGCACCGCCTTGTGACATAAAATACTCAATTTTTTCTATGTTGCAAGGATTTATATATCCGTTTTCCATCAATGTGCCGTCAACATCGCAAGCCAAAAGACAGCCGTCAAAAATGCCCATTATCTACCGTAGCCCCTTTAAAAAATTCACAAAATAATCAGGCAACTGTGAATCAAATTCAAGATACTGATTAGTCTTAGGATGAACAAATCCAATCTTTTTAGCGTGCAAACACTGCCCATTCAAAGAGGTTATCACCTTTTTAGGACCGTAAACATCGTCACCCGCAACAGCGTGACCGAGGTAAGCCATATGCACCCTTATCTGATGCGTTCTTCCCGTTTCTAACTTTAATTTTATATGTGTAAAATTCCCAAAACGCTCTAAAACTTCATAATGCGTTACAGCGTCTTTTGAATTGTTTTGTGTAACCGCCATTTGCTTGCGCTTAATTGGATGTCTTCCAATGGGCGCATTAACTGTACCGCAATCGGTCTTTATATTACCGTAAACCACCGCTTCGTATTCACGGGTAAAAGAATGTTCCTTAATCTGCTGCGCCAAACTGTTATGAGCTGTATCATTTTTTGCAACCATTAAAAGTCCGCTTGTGTTTTTATCAATACGGTGAACTATACCCGGTCGCATAACCCCGTTTATACCCGAAAGCGAATCACCGCAATGGTGCATCAAGGCATTTACGAGAGTTCCGTCATAATTGCCTGAAGCTGGGTGAACAACCATACCCTTAGGTTTATTCACCACAAGCAAATCTTCGTCTTCATAAACAATATCAAGCGGAATATCTTCCGCTTTTATATCGTAAGAAACGGGGTCAGGCAAAGTAACACTTACCTCATCCCCTATTTGAAGTTTATCATTTTTTACCGCAACATTACCGCCGATTAACACAAAACCGTCTTCAATAAGTTTTGCCGCACGTGAGCGAGTTATATCAGCAATCTGCGCCACAAAAACATCTACACGCAACTTTTGCGGATTTGAATATACTTCCTCAATTTTCTTCATTATTCTGCACATGAGATAAATATTTTGCTTTCTTTGCCTTTGAATCATTAATGCAATCGTAAATGAAATACAAAAGCAACAATCCCGCACCTATTACAACAGCACAATCGGCAATATTGAAAACAGGAAACTGTGGATAAAATTCAAAATGAAGAAAATCAACAACATTACCGTCACGAAAAATGCGGTCAATAAGATTTCCTATGCCGCCAAACATTATAAGAGTGACCGACCAGAAAACCAACTTGTTGCTTTTTCCTAATTTTAAAAGCAAAGCCAAACAGATTATCATCAAAACAACGCTTATTGCAAGCAATCCCCAAGTATGACCTTGCAAGATTCCCCAAGCGCCGCCCTTATTATGAATATAAATTAAATCAATAAAACCGTTTAAAAACTCTCTCGATTCACCCAACTGAAAGTTGGTTGAAACAAAATATTTAGTGTATTGGTCTGCGGCTAAAAACAAAACACCGCAAAAAACCGCCAATATATAAGAAATCAAGAAAACTTACCTCCAAAGAATTATTATTCTTGCATTTCGTGATTATCAACTGAAATTCCGTCAGTTTCTTCTTCAAACGAAGGCTTTTCATTATTTTTAACGATAAAATCTTCAGGTTCGGGCAATTTATCAATCTTAGCAGAAATAACCTCAGCCATCTGCTTAGGGTCCATCTGAACAGTATCAGGAATATCCTGTAAAATACCAAGATGCTCCTTATATTTTGCAGTAATTGCAGACTTAAATGCCGCAATTTCCAATTTTAATTTATCAAATAGAACCTGCTGTCTTTGAACGCTGTCTTCTGCGGCAGCGGTAATACTCTGAGCCTTTAACTCAGCATTCTTAATCATTGTTTCAAGTTCTTTTTCGAGCGCTGACTTACGTTCTTGCGCTTTAATTTCGAAAGCAGTAGCAAGTTCTTTCTCCTGTGCTGTTATAACCGAAATATTACTTTCAGCATTCCGGATTATTTCTCCACTCTTTTCCTTTGCTTCGTTTACAATCTGGTCTGCAAGTTTTTGAGCGCTTAAAAGCACATTCTGTATACTATTTTGAGAATTTTTATAATTTTCAATCTGAGATTCCAAATCTTCCACTTTGGATTGATACTGTTTCATCATTTGCTCAAATTGAAGATAATCCGCCTCAACTCTGTCTAAGAAAATATCAACCTCTTCGGGTTTGAAACCGCCCATAGACTTAGAAAATGTAATATTTTTAATATCTGCACTATTAAGCATAAACGCCCTCCTAAGAATATTTTTTAAATTCTAAAATAATTCTTTCCTTCTTTGTTCTGCCTGCAAGGGATGAGATAATAAACTTACCCTTTCCTCTTACCGTTATGATATCACCCTCACAAACAGTTTTAGTTAACTTCTGGCAAACCACTGAATTAACCGAAACAAAGCCATTTAAAATCAATTCGTTTGCAGTATTTCTTGATATCAACGCCAATGATGACACTATACAATCAAGCCTTGCAGATGCAATAGTATCAGTTTTTTCAACCAGTTTATCTATCTCAGGCAAGGGAGAAGAAAACCCCTCACTGACAGTAACGCCTGTTCTTCCAATTTTACTCACATTATTGAGAATAAAATCTTTAATATCGTCTAAAACGAAAACAACCGCTCTGCCGCTTTCAACAAGGATATCTCCCACAGTTTCACGGGCAATCCCAAGCGACATCAACGCTCCCAAAAAATCACGGTGGCGAAGTAAATCGGTTTTTCTGAATGTGAATGTCAATGCAGTTATCGGAAAATCCACATCGTCCATCCAATCAGGCAAACATCCGATTACAACCCTTTGCGCCGAATCAAAACCGCCGAACAATCGGTATTTTGCATTTTTGTTTTGCAAAAATTTGTCTGCTAAAACGGCTTCTTCCTGAGAAACAAACCCTAAAAACTTTGGTTTCTCAGAACGGTTACAAATAGTTAAAGTATCTTCAATACGGGCAAGAAAAATCTTACTATCCATTAAAAATACATACGGCCGTCATCAAATTCTTCAAGCGAAAGCTCGCCCATAACATCAACATCTGTAGGAACGATAATAAATGTTGAAATTGCAACCTTGCGGATATTACCGTGATTTGCATAAGCAACACCGCTCAAAAAGTCAATAATTCTTCTTGAAACATCACGGTCGCACGCTTCGAGGTTTAAAACAACAGTCTTTTTATCGTTAAGATGGTCTGCAATAGCGCTTACATCTTCAAAACGGTCAGGTTTAACTAGAACAACCTGCATCTGATTTTGATTGAAGTTTACAGTTTTGGATTTTCCGCCGCCTAAAACACGGGGTGTGGTTTCACGCTTTGCGGGTGCAGGTTCTGACTGGACCTTTTTAGCAGGCGCTTCCACCACTTCTTCAAATTCATCTTCAAATTCGTCCTCTTCGGGTATACTCATAATGTTTTTAATGCTGTCTAAAATTCCCATTTTATATTCCTCACTTTTATATTAATAATATCTTTTTCCAAATAATGCAGTGCCAACCCTTACAAGATTTGCACCCTCTTCGATAGCAATATCGAAATCATCAGACATACCCATTGAAAGTATATCTATATAACTATTATCTATTTTTTTACTGCCAATGTCAATAAACAGTTTATACATTTTCTTAAAATAACTGCGAACTTGCTCTTTATCCTCACAGATCGGAGGAATTGTCATAAGACCTCGTATCCTGACACCGTCTAAAGATGCGATTTCTTTTAATGCCGTTTCGGTCTCGTCGGGTTTAAATCCCCATTTAGATTCCTCATCCCCGATATTAACCTCTAACAGAATATCCATAACTATATTTCGTTTTACGGCTTGTTTTGAAATTTCACGGGCAAGTTTTAATGAATCAACTGACTGTATCAATTCAACCTTATCAATCACATCTTTAACCTTATTAGTCTGTAAATGCCCTATGAAATGCTGATGAACAGGATTTAATTTATCGTGTTTTAAAAGTAATTCCTGCACCTTATTTTCAGCAACATAATTTATACCTTTTGAAATAGCATAGTTTATACTCTCAGCATCAACAGTTTTCGTAGCGGCAAGCAAAATTACATCTTCTTTTGTTTTGCCGACCTTTTTCAAAGCATTTTCATACTTTTCAATAACTGTCTCAAAATTCAAATCAAACTCTTTAGCCGACAATTTTTCCATCATAGAGATTTTTTCCTTTCACTATTACTTGGTCATAAAGACGCAACTCGCCGTCATTTTCATTCTTCTTGCAAATCATAAAATCATCATTTGAATAAACAATTTCAACGGGTTTAAACTTTGCTTGCATACCGCTCACAACATAAACACCTTTTTGAGAATCAACAACCCTTAGCGCCTTTTTAGAAACCTTGAGCCCGCTGTATTCTTTACTTACAACAGTCATAGGACCGCTTCGCATAGATGCCAATTCACTATTCATATCACTGCAAGAAAACACAACAACCGCATCTCCCGAACTCTGTGAAATATTAATTTTCTTAACCGTTACAGGCAAACTCGGTGAAGATTTAACCGATGTTTTAATATGAAGTGAATCGCCCTCTTTATATTTTAAAGATTCGTTCAAAGACACCTTTGCGGCGATATACCATTCATAATCTGACACAATTTTACCGACTGTATTTTCACCTATATCTTTCTTTTTGAGACCATTCAGAAACTCAGGGGTCAATTTTGTTAAATCGGAAGTTGTCAAAACTGTTTCATAGCCGTCAGTTTTTGAAAGAAAATATCCCGATTGTTCTGCTTTTATTTTACCTTTTGCGGTCGGAAGTGAGGCTTCAAGTTCTTTCAACTGGGCATTCAGAGAAGACAGTTGTGAAGAAAAATCGGTCGTATCCCCTGTTGCCGCTTGTTTTCTGTTTATCGAAGACAACAACTGCTCTGCACAGTTTGGAACCTCTTCAAAATTACCCGAAGATGATGAAACAACCAACCCGTTAAGTTTCTCAAACACACGGTTGTTAATCAAATCAAGGTTTGCCGCCTGCAAATCATTAAAGGACATAATATCCTTGATATCTTCGATTTTAGCCTTAACAGTCTGTATCTGACTTAAAGTTATCGAGGCAGACTCACTTTCATAAACGTTTGCAACAACACCGTTTTTAGCAACACGGATACCGTCATCAATCATAAAGTGGAGCACGCCGTTTTTAGAAGACTTAACCAAAACTTCGTTGCGGATAACTATACCCGTAATCTTAAAGCCGTCATTAGAGGTATAATATATCGCACTTTCGGTTGTAATAGGTTTATAAAAGGTAGCAATGCTTTGGTGAATTATAAAAACACTTGCCAAAACCGCCACAACAATTTTCACTACGGAAAACTTTTTCATAAACCTATTCCTCCTTTAAAAATTCATTTACTAATTCCTGCGCTTTATTAGAAACCTCATCCGTATCGTGATAAAACCAGTTTATCCTTGTGTCTTTATTGAACCAAGTCATTTGGCGTTTTGCATAACGCCTTGTTTGCTGTTTTAAATGTTCTATTGCTTGTTCGAGCGAACACTCATTTTCAAAATATTTATAAAGTTCCTTATGACCGATTGCCTGAAAAGCACCCTTTTGATTTGCCATATCATATATACTCTTCGCTTCTTCTAACAATCCGTTTTGCATCATTAAATCAACCCGAAGATTGATGCGGTCATAAAGACGTTGTCTATCCTTAAAATTAACACCTATAACAAGTGGCAATATCTCACCCTTGTTCTGCTTAGAAAGAATATTTTGCTGGGTTTTAGTATTACCCGTCTGCAAATAAACTTCAAAAGCACGGATTATTCTACGTTTATTGTTGGGATGAAGTTCGCTTGCGGTTTGCGGGTCAAACTCTGCTAATTCTTTTAACATTTCTTCCCCGCCGATTATCGAAAACTTTTCTTCCAAACTTTGACGCAAGTCATAATCGGTATCAACTTCTGTATATTCGATATTATCAAGTAAAGAGGTGATATATAGTCCTGTACCGCCGACAATTATGGGTAACTTTCCACGAGATGAAATATCTTTAATACATTCTCTTGCTGATTTAACATAATCTGCCACAGAATATTCTTGGTCGGTTTCTAAAAATTCAATCAGATGATGAGGCACAGCGCATTTTTCACTCTCGTCGGGAGCGGCAGATGCAATATGTATCCCCTTATAAATCTGCATCGAATCAGCAGAAATAATTTCACCGTCAAACTTCTTTGCAAGTTCGATACTTAAAGAAGTTTTACCCGAAGCAGTAGGACCTACAATAAATACTGCTTTAATCATTGTATTCTACCAAACATTTTTTCAAGTTCACGCTTTTTAATTTCAAAAGCGACAGGTCTTCCGTGCGGACAGTACATAATGTCTTTAGAACGAAGCACCTTTTCAGCCAAATTCTGCATTTCATATTGGGAAATTCTTGTTCCCGCCTTAATTGCCGCTTTACAGGCAACAGAATGGAAAAGATTTTCTTCACGAACAGTGTCAACACTTCCGCTATTTATTAAAGAGCCTGCAATTTCAGATAAAATCAAAGAAATATCTTCCTCAACCAAAGTGGCAGGCACTGTTCTGACCGCAATAGTGGAATTACCGAAATCGTCAATTTCAAAACCGCTCTCCAAAAGCAAGCCATTATTATTTATAACCGCATCATATTCGTCTCTTTGGAGCATTACGGTCACAGGAGCAAGCAAAGCCTGAACCTCGATTTTTCTGTTATTTTTAAGTTGATTAAACAGTATTCGCTCGTGAGCGGCGTGCTTATCAATCATAAATACACTATCGCCCATTTCAGCCACAATATAAGTTCCAAACGCCTCGCCGATAATTCTGATATCTTCTTTTTTCTCAACCGTTACAGTTTTTTCAATATCAACATCAATCTTTGGAGTAGGTTTTCTTTCCTCAACCTTAATCGGTTCGGTTTTTTGACCTTTATCCCCAACATAAGAAAATTTATTCATAAAATCGGGTTTTTGAGGCGTTTCAAAAACCAAACTTCTTGCCGGTTTTTCTACTTCGTCAGTTTTTATCGCCGTTTGCCTGAACTGTTCGGTTGTCATTCGCTCAAACTGATTGAATTGAGGTTTTTGTATTTTAACTTCGGGACGGGTATCGCCCTGTTGCAAAGCATTTTTAACCGCCGCATAAACACTATCAAAAATACGCTTTTCGTCAGAAAAACGAACCTCGGTTTTAGCGGGATGAACATTAACATCAACCGTATCAAACGGCACTTTTAAATAAATCACGAAGCACGGAAATTTGCCAATCATGGCACTATTTTTATATGCCTGTTCGACAGCCGCAACCACCGTTCCTGAACGGACAAGTCTTCCATTTAAGAACGTAAACTGACCGTTTCTTGTGGCTTTGCAAGCAACAGGCTTACATACCAATCCGTTCACACCAATTCCGCCGTATTCACCCGAAAGTTCAATTAGGCTATTTGAAAATTCTCTGCCGAGAACACTGTAAACCGCGCTCTTGATTTTTCCGTCACCGGTTGTATTAAGTGTTGGTTTGCCGTCACGTATAAATTTAAAAGAAACTTCGGGGTGAGAAAGCGCCATTCTGTCAATTACAGTGGCGCAAGCATTAGCCTCCGAAACATCCTTTTTCAAAAATTTCATTCGGGCAGGCGTATTATAAAACAAATCTTTTATAATAATCGTCGTGCCGTCAGGACAGCCAGCATCCGAAAAATCGGTCTCGGTTCCGCCCTCTATTGCATAATGTATACCCATTTCCTGATTTTTGGGTTTAGTTAGCATTTCAACCTTAGAAACCGAAGAAATTGCCGCTAAAGCCTCGCCTCGAAATCCCAAGGTGCAAATACTGTCAAGGTCGTTTTCTGCCTTGATTTTACTCGTGGCATGGCGCAAAAATGCCAACGGAACATCTTCTTTTTCTATTCCGCTTCCGTTATCAGTAATACGGATATACGAAATACCGCCGTGTTTTATTTCAACTGTGATAACCGTAGCGCCCGCATCAATCGAGTTTTCCACAAGTTCCTTTATGACCGATGACGGTCTTTCAACAACTTCACCTGCGGCAATAAGTTCTGCTACCTGTTTTGATAAAACATTAATCTTTGACATTTTCACACCAACTTTCTATATATCTTTTGCTTTATTGCAGATATCAAATAAAATCTGCATAGATTCAATCGGGGTTAAAGTGTTAACATCAATCGCTTTGAGGTCTTTTAATATTTCCCCTGCATTTTGCATCTCAAGTGACATCTGAACATCGTCACTCGGCGCAATTTTATATTTAACAACACCCTCGTTTTCAGTTTGTTTTAAAATTTCTTTTGCACGTTCGATAACCCAATTCGGTATTCCGCTCAATTTAGCAACTTCAATACCGTAACTGTCATCTGCGCCGCCTCGCACAATACGACGAAGAAATGTTATATCGTCGCCACGTTTTTTAACCGCAATATTATAATTCTTAACACCCTGTAACTGATTTTCCATCTCGGTCAGTTCGTGATAGTGGGTTGCAAAGAGCGCTTTTGCACCGAGTTTGCGCTTATCGGCAACAAACTCCAATACCGCACGTGCTATTGACATACCGTCAAAAGTAGAGGTACCTCTGCCGATTTCGTCAAGAATCAAAAGGCTGTGTTTTGTGGCATTCTTTAAAATACCTGCAACCTCGCTCATTTCCACCATAAACGTTGACTGACCTGATGCCAAATCGTCAGATGCGCCGACACGGGTAAAAATAGCGTCAACCACGCCGATTTCTGCCATTTCGGCAGGAACAAAACAACCGATTTGCGCCATAAGTGTTATCAAAGCCACCTGACGCATATATGTAGACTTACCTGCCATATTAGGACCTGTAATTATAGCACAGCGGTCATCATTCATATTAAGGAATGTATCATTAGATACAAATGGCGTTTTGATAACCTGTTCAACAACGGGGTGTCTTCCCGATTTAATTGAAATCACACCGTTATTTGTTACAAGGGGCATACAGTAATGATTATCAGCCGAAACCGTTGCCAACGAAGTTAAAACATCAAGATTTGCGATTGCGTTTGCAGTTTTCTGAAAACGTCTTACTTCGTTAGCAATTTTCTTTCTGATTTCATCAAAAATTTCATACTCAACCTGAACTATTTTATCCTTAGCGGTAAGTACACGCTTTTCAATGTCTTTAAGTTCTTCAGTTATAAAGCGCTCAGCATTAGTTAAAGTTTGTTTTCTGATATAATCCTCAGGAACTTTATCAAGGAAAGAGTTTGTCACCTCGATATAATAACCGAAAACCTTATTATAACGCACACGAAGATTTTTAATTCCTGTGCGCTCCTTTTCCCTTGCTTCTATCTCTGCTAAAACACTCGTGCCTGACTGCATATCGTGGCGCAAAGTATCAACCAACTGATTATATCCGTCTTTAATAAGACCGCCCTCACGAACAGTTGTTGGCGCTTCGGGATTTATTGCTAAAGAAATCAACTGTGTTATATCTTCTAAAGTATCAATATTATTATGAATTTCATTGAGCATTCTACAGTTAACACCGCTTAAAACACCCTTGATTTGCGGAAATTTTTCCGCCGTAACCGCAAGGTTAAGCAAATCCCTTGCATTTGCCGAACCATAAACAACCTTAGTCATAATACGCTCGATATCACGGATACCGCAAAGACTTTCACCGACTTCACCACGGAGAATAACATCTGAAACCAATTCATCAACTGCATTCTGACGAAGATTGATTGAAGCAATATTTAAAAGCGGTTGCTGAATCCAATTCTTTATCAAGCGCTTACCCATTGCAGTTTTGGTTTTATCAAGCACCCATAAAAGCGAGCCTTTTTTAGCCTTTGTGCGCATTGTTTCGCAAAGTTCAAGATTGCGAACAGCAGTTATATCAAGGCGCATATACTGACTGTCGGTATAAACATTAATCTCATTAACCGAAATCTGACCATTTACGCCTGTTTCATAAAGATATTCTAACACTGTGCCAAAAGCCGTAGACAAAGCAGAGTTTTTAGGCAAGCCTATATTCTCAACACTGACAACGCCAAAATGTTTTAAAATCAAATCTTCGGTTTCCTGTGGTGAAAAACTTGATTCTTCACGCTCTGTAATAACACCTTGGAAAGTTCTTTCCAAAAATTCCCACACAATAGGCGCTTTAACCTTAAAATCTTTTTTCACAAGAATTTCACGTGGAGAAAAACGGGAAATTTCATCAATGATACTGTTTTGGAAATTATCTTGCGATAAAGAAGTTGCGTGACACTCACCCGTTGAAGCATCGGTAAAGCAAAGTCCGATTTCGCTATCGGTCAAAACAATACTTGCAAGGTAGTTATTCTTTCCCTCGTCAAGCATACTGTCTTCAAAAATAGTACCCGGTGTGATTGTTCTTATAACATCACGCTTTACAAGTCCCTTTGCGGTTGCTGGGTCTTCAGTCTGTTCGCAAATTGCAACCTTATAACCCTTTTCAATCAATCTTGCAATATATGCTTCACAACTGTGATAAGGCACACCGCACATTGGAGCACGCTCTTCAAGACCGCATTCCTTACCCGTTAAAACTAAATCCAATTCTTCGGAAGCCTTTTTAGCATCTTCGAAAAACATTTCATAAAAATCGCCCACTCTGTAAAACAGTATACTGTCTTCATTTTGCGCTTTAATTTGATTATACTGTTTCATCATCGGTGATAATTCTGCCATTTTAAACTTCCTTTCTCAATATTTTAAATTCTGATTAATGGCAACCGCCACAGGTTGAACAACTGCCTGTGCAACCGTCACTTACTTCACAGGTTGCAGGGTCTTCACCGTCCAAAGATTTTGACAAAATAACATTTACTTCGCTCATCATCTGGTCAACCAATGCTTTTGCGGTGTTATATTCAACCATTGCAGGACTTGACATAATCTCACCGTAAACTGTGCGAAGTTCTTCGTTAAGTTTTTTGGTTAATTCTTCGTCCTTTTCCTCGGCAGAAACTGCTTTTTCGAGTTCCATTCTTTTAATGTTAAACTGACCGATTGCATTCTGCAAATCAATATCGTTATCATTTGCAAGTCTTGCTTTTGCAAAACGGATAAATCTTTCATCCTGTTGAATTGCCTTACCTAATTCTCTTGCCATTTCAATTACGTCCATTTTAAATACCTCTTTTTAAATTATTTTACCGCAAAGTCCGTTATCATAGGACTCAACCTTAATATCAACAAATTTACCCAAATAACTTTCGTCAGCCTCAAACTCAATAACCGCCGTACCCGAAGTATGACCTGTCATAAAGCCTTGCCTTTGCGAATAATCATCACAAAGAACACGGAAAGTTTTGCCGATAAATTTATTTATGTTTTCTTCTGCCACCTTTTCCTGTAATTGCAAAAGTTGACTAAACCATCTGCCCTTTTCTTCCCTTGAAACAGGGTCTTCCATAACGGCGGCAGGAGTTCCGTTTCTCTTTGAATAAATAAAAGTAAAAAGTGAAGCGAATTTCACTTGCTCAACCAAGCTCAAAGTCTCTTTAAAGTCTTCATAAGTTTCCCCAGGGAAACCAACGATAATATCACTCGTCAAATCAACATCGGGTATACGCTCTTTTGCATTTTTAATAAGTTCAAGATAAGATTGCCTATCGTAATAGCGGTTCATTTTCTTTAAAATTCTACTGCTTCCGCTTTGGAAAGGCAAATGCAAATGGGTTGAAACCTTTTTACACTCTTTAATCGTATCAAGAAGTTCTATTGTGCAGTCCTTTGGATGCGATGTCATAAAGCGGATTACAAACTCACCCTCAATATCATTGAGCATACGAAGCAGTTTTGCGAAATTAACACCGTGAGCGCAACCCTTACCGTAAGAATTAACATTCTGACCCAAAAGAGTTATATCCTTATATCCCGACTTTATCATTTCCCGAAATTCAGCAATAATTTTTTCAGGCTCACGTGAGCGTTCCCTGCCTCTGACATACGGAACAATACAGTATGTGCAGAAATTATTGCAACCGTACATTATCGGAAGCCAACCCTTAAAAGTTCCGTCACGCTTAACGGGAACATCCTCAATAATAGTATTATCTTCCTGAGACAGTTCAAAAATTCTCGGCGAACCCGAAAAACGCTTATACAAAAACTCAGGCAATCGATGTTCAACGTGTGTTCCCATAACAATATCAACATAAGGATAACTTTTTTTGATTTTATCGGCAATATGCTGTTGCTGTACCATACAACCGCAAACCGCAACTACAGTATTAGGCTTGTCCTTTTTAATTTGTTTAGTTGTGCCGATATTTCCAAAAACTCTATCCTCTGCGTGTTCACGAACAGCACAAGTATTGAAAATTATAAAATCCGCATCTTTGGGTTCTTCAGTCATAGTATAACCCATAACCGAAAGCATACCTTTCAGCCTCTCGGAATCGCTAACATTTTGCTGACAGCCGAATGTCACAACACACGCTTTAGGATTAGAATTATATATATTCGACGCAAGGGTCCACACCCGCTTAGCATAACCCAACTGTTCTTGCAAAACAGTATTTTCACTATTAGAAAATTGCAATATAAAATCTCCTCATAACATAATCAATTTATTATACTATATATTTATATATAATGCAAGCAAAAAGCCCGATAAAATTTATCGGGCTTTAAAGATTTTTTATTCAACTGAATTATTAGAGCCAACTGTAATAGTTGTGGAATAATAACGACCGCTTCTGTAAATTTTAACAGTAACTTTCTGGTCAGGTTTGCAATCGGACACAAGTCCGTCAAGCATCTTATATTCCTTAATTTCGGTTCCGTTAAATTCGGTGATAATATCACCTTTTCTAATCCCCGCCTGATAAGCAGGACTTGCTTCATAAACACTCAAAACAACCGCACCCGTCGGATATCCGTAAAATGCAAGAACTTCTGCTGTATACTTCTCACTGACAGTAATGCCAACATAGGGTTCGGGTGAATTTTCATTATCAATAATCTTATTGCAAATCTCAACCACCGTATTTGAAGGTAACGCAAATCCCATACCCTCAAATTCTTCGGCCACGATTTTCGAAGAGTTGATACCAACGAGTTTGCCCTCAGTATTAACAAGCGCACCGCCTGAATTACCCGGGTTTATTGCAGCATCAGTCTGAATCAACGAAACATTTGAATCAGAAGATACCACACGGTCAAGACCACTTATAACCCCGTAAGTTACACTATCCATAAATTCAAGTCCGCCCGGGTTTCCTACAGTAATTACATACTGACCAACTTTAAGATTTTTAGAATCGGCAATCTCAATTTTTTGAAGACCTTTGGCATTTATTTTTATAACAGCAATATCTGCCGAAATATTATAACCCACAACTGTCGCAGAATAAGACTTAGAATTAACATCATCCAAAAATACTTCAATCTTTGTACCCGCTTTATTAGATACGCCGTCAGAAATTACGTGATAGTTAGTGATAATATAACCGTCTTCACGGTAAATTACACCGCTTCCCTCACCGCTTGCTTCCTGATTTCCAAAGAAAGACATCACCGAAGTAGTGGTCCTTATTCCAACAACGCTCGGTGTCACCTTTTTAGCCACCGCCTCAACAACCGAAGTTGCCTGTTCGTCAACATTTATATTAACATTATTTCCTTGCATAATCGGTTGCTGCAATGCAGTTTTATCGGTATTATCCCTATAAACAAAAACTGTAACAAGAGAACTTACGGCGCCTATAACCGCCGCTAAAACCGATGCTAAAATCACCGCACCGGTTGAATATTTTTTCCTACTTTTAGGGGTTTTTGGAGCGTAAGAATAATGATATTCGCCACCCGAAAAACTATTGTTCTGAAAATTGAAATCGTCCATAAAAACTCCCTCGACTAACTTTTTTCACAAAATTATTTTATTATACTTAAGTGTTAAAAATGTGAATAATCGGTAAATTTTGTTAAAAATATTAAACCTTTCTTTTGAGATATTTTCCCCAAAAGAAAGGTGAATATTATTTCGCAAGATAAATAAGCAAAACCGAAATATCCGCAGGACTGACACCCGAAATTCTTGATGCCTGACCGATATTTGCGGGTTTTATTTTATTGAGTTTTTCAACCGCCTCAAGTCTCAATCCGTATACATCGTCATAATTAATATCGTTTGGAATCAACTTGTTTTCAAGCCTCAACATCTCATTTACCTGTGCTTGCTGACGGGTTATATACCCCTCATACTTAATCTCAGTCTCAACCTTTTCGGTGACATCTTTCGGCAGGTTCGGTCTTCCTTTATCAAACTCAGCCAATATATCATACGAAAGTTGCGGACGCTTTACAAGGTCAGAAAGTTTCATTCCTGTTGTCATCGGCGCTGTGCCGAGTTCTTCCATAATTGAATTCAACTTCTCATTAGGACCTATAAATGTTGAATTAAGGCGTTCAATTTCAGCCTCTTTCTGCTTAGTGCGAAGCCTAAAAGCATCATAGTCTTCTTCACTTATAAGACCTAATTTATAACCCGTAGGCATAAGTCTTTCATCAGCATTATCCTGTCTTAAAAGCAGACGGTATTCACTACGGGAAGTCATCATTCTATAAGGGTCCTGACATCCTTTTGTTACCAAATCGTCAATCAAAGTGCCGATATATGAAGATGAACGGGAAAGCACAAGCGGGTCTTTATTCTGCACTTTTAAAGCCGCATTTATACCTGCAACCAAACCTTGTGCCGCCGCTTCCTCATAACCTGACGAACCGTTAAACTGTCCCGCACCGTAAAGCCCCTCAAAATTTTTCATTTCGAGTGTAGCCTTTAGTGCAGACGGGTCAATACAGTCATACTCAATAGCATAAGCATTTCTTATAATTTTAACATTTTTAAGGCAAGGAATTGTCTTGTAAAACTCAATCTGAACTTCTTCAGGAAGCGACGAAGACATACCCTGTAAATACATTTCTTCTGTATTTTCACCGCAAGGCTCAATGAAAAACTGATGCCTTTTTTTATCGGCAAAACGAACGATTTTATCCTCTAAACTTGGGCAATATCTCGGTCCAACACCCTCGATATCCCCCGCATAAAGCGGTGAACGGTTAATATTTTTGAGAATAACCTCTTTAGTATCGTCATTAGTATATCCAATATGGCATACCACCTTATTTTCAGGCGGTGTTTTTGTTGAATAACTAAAGGGAACAACCCTCTCGTCACCCTCTTGAACTTCGAGGCAGGAAAAATCAATACTGTCTCTTGCAACTCTGGCAGGAGTACCTGTTTTAAATCTTCTGAGTGGTATTCCGAGTTCCTTAAGTGAAGTTACTAATTCATTTGACGGGAAATTACCGTCAGGACCGCTTGAATAGTTGACTTCGCCGACATATATTCTTCCGCCCAAAAATGTTCCTGTGGCTAAAATAACGGTTTTACAAGTGAAAGTAGCGCCCAAATTTGAAACACAAACCCACCCGTCATTTTCTTTTTCAAGTTTAACAATTTCACACTGTTTAACATCAAGATTTTCCTGCAGTTCAACTGCGTGTTTCATATATTCGCTATACGCTCTGCGGTCAATCTGCGCCCTTAATGAATGAACAGCAGGGCCTTTGCCGAGATTTAACATTCTGCTTTGCAGAGTGGTTTTATCCGCCGCTTTACCCATTTCGCCACCCAAAGCATCAAGTTCACGAACTAAATGTCCTTTAGCAGTACCGCCGATTGACGGGTTACAAGGCATATTGCCAACCCAGTCAACGCTTATAGTAAACATTATAGATTTGCAGCCAAGTCTTGCCGCCGCCAAAGCCGCCTCAACACCTGCATGACCGCCGCCTATAACTGCAACATCATAACTGCCGGCGTCATATCTTTTAATTCCCAAGAGTATCCCCTATTTCCCTAAAATTTTCTGCTGTCTAATATCTTCACCCAAAAACCTATTGGCATTATAATTGCCGATAAGTCTTGAAGCCACACGGGCAGTATAAAGGGTTTCGATTTCTTTGATAGACAAATTTGTATTAATAATCGTAGGCTTTTTAGAAAGCAAACGGGTGTTAATCAGATTATATAGCGCAGATTTTGAAAAAGATGTAACCATTTCAGCGCCAAGGTCGTCAATAACAAGCAAATCGCAGTTAACCATTGCCTCATAACTACCTTTATTCTCGCCTGTGAATTTCTCCTTCTCTATAAGAGAAAACAGGTTTTCAGCAGGTCCGTAAATGGGGGTATACCCCTTTTCAATAACACCTGAAACAATCGCCAAAGTTAAATGGGTTTTGCCAAGTCCCGACTGTCCCATAAAAAGCAAATTTTCCGAAGTATCGGGCGAAAATTTCAAAACATATTCTTTGCAGAGTTTTAAAATTGCCGTCATTCTTTTACGGGCATTTTCACCGTCTTCAGAGTAATATTTTAAATCGAAATTTTCAAATCTACATTCATCTAACGGCATTTCACGAGTAAATTCCGAAAGCATAATATGATTTGCCAACTGCTTGATACATTCGCAAACCTTACCGCCGACATATCCTGTATCCTCACACAAAGGACAGTCATAAGCGATATCATAAACTTCCGCTTTCTGGAGTAAAGTCTCTTTTTCGGTTTTGAGCAACAGCGATTGATTTTTAATGAAATCAAGTTTTTTAGTATCACCCGAAAGCGCAGTTATTGCAAGATTTGCGCCCAATGATGCCAATTCGATATCTATTTCTTTTAAACGGGAATTGGAACTGTAAGCCGAGGCCAACATCATTTCACGGTGTTTAATTTTTTGATTTAAAGCCTGTTTTTTAACTTCAAACGCCTTTTTATAAATGTTTTCCTTAGTAATCATTTTTTCAATCCTTCGAATTTAACATTTTTTCAAACAAATCAATATCATACGCCGCAAAACCTTTTTGATTTTGCTCTTTCACTTCAATATCCTCAGGTTTTTTATATCCTTTTTGATGCCAATTTTCTATTATTTTCGCAACATAAGGGAACGAAAATTTTGATTTAGCATCCACACACGCCTCATAAGCCGCCAAAAGCATTTCCTTAGAAATTTTCCATTCGTCAATCCATTTAAGCGACAGTTCAATTTCTTTTTTGCTTGGTTTTCTGCGTTCAATCCCAAATACCGACTGAACAACCGCCCAAGC
Organism: Acutalibacteraceae bacterium; assembly: GCA_045647405.1. GTDB lineage: Bacteria > Bacillota > Clostridia > Oscillospirales > Acutalibacteraceae > UBA737. The sequence continues at coordinate 55,396 of JAZRMI010000007.1, forward strand.
CTGTTCGCCCATAGCAAGATTATTAAGTTCTCTGTCAGCATCCTCAAGAGAAATTATACCTTTGTTAAGCCAATCGGTAGCGACAGATTCAATAAACCGAATATTTGCTCTATTATGTGTAACAGCATACTGAACAATAAGGAGTATAAGCGAAACATCTAATCCTTGGTCATCATAAAGCCAAACCAACGTGCTTGTCTCATTAGTCTTTAAATTTCTGCCGAATTTAAGTTGAGTTTCATTAAGCATATAACGGATTTTAGGGTCTTCAAGACCTCGTTTTGCCACATCTTCTCTTTGCGGTTTCAAAACTTTTTTAACAATATTTTTTTGTGTGTCATTATTTGTTTGTGCCGCATTGGAAACGAGCAATCCCGCATCCGCCCAAAACATCAACGCTTCCTTAACATCATAAATCAAAACATCCGTTTGGGTTGAGATTTCTTCTAAAGACGGATTATTTCCATTATTACGCATTATGTAAAGCAAAACCTTAATCTGTTCACCGCTTGCTAATTTAAGATATTTATCAACAACTTCGCTCGAAAACGGAAAAACCGCTGAAAACACCGACGGATTTATATAATAGTCCATAATCTACCCCATTTTAAATATTACACATATTATATCAATAATTTTAACGCTTGTAAATAGAAAATTAAAAGGAGCCTTAAAAAGACTCCTTCAAAATTATTTACTTTTCGCTTTTTTCTTGATTCTTCTTATGATAAGCAAAACAACAAGAACCAACACCGCAACAAGAACCAAAATCACAGCATAAACCACAAGTGCGATTTTATTTGGATTTTTTAGTATTTCAATAATATTCTTGCTGTCAGTATCAACCTTTCTGCCCTCAACCTTTGAATAGCGCTCAGGTATTACCGATACCCCGTCACCGTTTTTATCAAAAGACTCAAGATAACTTGCAAGCGCAAACCATTCTTTAACCTCATTTCCGTTTTTATCACGGACAATATGTTCTTCAAAATCGGTTATAGCATTTCCGTCTTTATCTTTTGGTGTAACACTTAGTATACCCATTGAAGTATCTTCAACAGCACCAAGCATTTGCGCCGAATAAAGACCGGCTACAACTCTGTAAAGTTTTTCGTCTTCAAGTTTGGTTTCTTTGCCGTTTTCGTCCACCAATTTAACATCGGTAACTCTATTTAATATGAGTCTGTTGGAATTGTATTCCCACCTTATACCGCTTGGATACAGTTGAGCCGCAGGCATAAGCGCCGAAACAGAAACATCAATCTCAGCAACAGTTTTAAGTTCAGCGCCCGTCAAATACACACTAACAAGCGGATAACCTGTAATTCTGTCAGGACCAATTCCTAAACAACTGATATTAAATACATCCCAAACCTTGACTTTTCCTTTTTGAAGTGTGTCTCGTATTGTTCCGCTCGGCGCAATAGTCAATGCAACTTCTTGATATTTTTCACCCTCTGCCTGTTTAACAGCATATTGATAGGAATCGGCTATAATGCTTCCCAAAGTATCTTCTTTAAGTTGTTTGCCAAATTCACTTATGGGCGTAAAATCATAATTATTTTCTGCCAACACCTTGTCATAAGTAAGACCGAAATTTTTCAAATAATGCTCATTTATCATTGAACGGTAAACATCTAATTTTTTATTTATCTGTTCGTTTTCTGCAACTGAAGAATCCACCTTATTCAATTTATAACTGTCAAGCGCCCATCTGCCCGACGCATTTTTATAAAGGTTAATTTCACCTAAGTTTCTTCCGTATTCCCCACATGATACAATATATGTATCTCCATACTTTATAGGTTGACTCAATGTAGTGTGTGTGTGACCACTCACAATCACATCAATTTCAGGCACTTCTTTTGCTAAAATTTCATCTTCTGATTTTTTTGAGTTTTCATCAGTGCCACTATGAGAAAGGCAGATTATAATATCAACCTTTTCCTCATTTTTTAGTATATCAACAATCCGTTTCGAAGTATCAACAATACTGTCAAAATCAATATTGCTTGCAGGTGCACATTCCTCGGCATCCTGTCCCACAACGCCATATATACCAAAACGAACACCGCCACGCTCTAATACCGTATATTCTTTTGCACCATAATTTTCAAGTGCATCTTTAACCAACTTATTATCCTTAGAATTATTTTTGTTCCAATCTATATTTGATATAACAAATTGAGGCATAACCAAGCCATCATTGATATCATCGTGTAAAATTGCAGAGTTAAGCATATTTGCCACACCCACACTGCGATAATCAAATTCATGATTACCAAAGGTCACAGCGTCATATCGCAAATACCCCATCATTTTAAGTTCACTTGCCTGACTTTCGTATACAGTCTGATAAAGTGTTCCCATAGAAAAATCGCCCGCATCAACTAAAACCGTAGGTTCTTTTCTGTCAAACTTTTGGTCAATCAAAGTTTTCAAACGTGCGAAACCGCCCGCCACTTCACCCGAAACCATCTCGGAATCCATTCGGGAATGTAAATCGTGTGTAAACAAAACTTTAACGATTTGATGCTTTGATAATGCAGACCAACTTGATACCAAACTCAAGCAAATTGCAAATACCATAACAACAGAAATACTTTTTTTAAGAATATTTTTCATACAAACACTCCTTTATCACCAAAAATATATCATAAATTCAATAAAAATTCAAGTATTGCTATTGACAACCGCCATTATTTAGTGTATAATCAATGCTGTTCGATTGATAAGATTAAGTTGAAACAAATTGAAATTTAATTTAATATTTCGAGGTGTGGCGCAGCCCTTAGCACACTAGTTTTGGGTGAGGTTGCGAGTGCGTCCAGTGGACGATTCAACGAGCATAACGAAGCGCCGCGGTCAAAATTTATCGACGCTCCAAGGCGAAATAAATTTTGGGCACCGCAAGAGGGTTACCAAAACCCTTAAACTAATTGGTCTTTTTAAACAACTTAACATCGAGGTGTGGCGCAGTTGGTAGCGCACTAGTTTTGGGAACTAGATGCCGCAGGTTCGAGCCCTGTCACCTCGACCATTTGATTTGGTTCTGTTTTTTGAACATTTTTTTCGAAAAACAGAACTTTTTCTTTTTATAAACCCTTTATTTATGCGCATTCACATTCTCCAATCGATTTTTGCTGATTCTGAAAAAATTTAAATTTGAAAATAAAAAATTTATTAAGTGCAGCTATATCAACACCCCTTTCTCATTTATTCTTGCCATATAATTCCTCAAATCTAACGGGAGATTTAAGTCCTAAAGTGCTATGTGGACGGCGTTCATTATAGAATTTTATATACTCATCTACCGATTTTTTAAAATCGTTTTCCGAAGTGTAATTTCTCCTATATGCTTCCTCTCTTTTAAAAGAAGCAAAAAACGATTCCATTACAGCATTATCACAAGGTCTGCCAGAATTAGAAAACGATTGGGTAGCAGAACAATTACTCAAAATTTTTCTAAATGTTTCTGAAATATACTGTGAACCTCTATCGCTATGAAACATTAATCCCTCTGGATTGCCTCGTTCTTCAAATGCTTTGCGAAACGATGCAGTAACCAAATTTGTACTACATTTTCTTGAAACTTTATATCCAACAACTCTTCGTGAATACAAATCTAATATTACACAAAGATATACTGGATAGTTTTTGAGTTTAAAATATGTAATGTCACTTACCCATTTCTGATTCATTCGCTCTGCTTTAAACTCTCTGTTTAGCAAATTACGTTTCATGCGGTCTTTATGCATTCTATAATAACTTTTAGCACCACGTTGAATACTCTCAAGACCTAATTCATCCATAATCTTTTTTACTCTGCGTTTGCTTACTATTACTCCGTTCTCAGCTAATACTGCACTAATCTTTGCCGCTCCATACCGTTGTTGTCCTTCGTCAAAGACCTCTTGTACTTTTAACATTGTTTGTGCTTGTTCTTCTAAAAACTTTGTTCTATCTGCTTTTCTGAAAATATGGTTGTAAAATGTACCTCTATCCACATTCAAAGCCTCGCACAGTTCACGAACACTATATAATTCTGTTTGCTCATACAACTGTGCAAGAATTCTTAGTCTTTTTTGCAAATCAATTTCATTAAGCAATTTAGAAAGTTTAATGATTTCTAATAAATGTTGGTTTCTAGCATATTTCCTTTTTAGTTCTTTAAATTCCGATAAAGTAAACTGCTCCTCCAAAGGTCCATGAATGGTATAATCGTTCACCCAGCGAGCGACTGTTGATACAGCCACATTATATTTTTCCGCCGCAAAAACCAAAGAGTGTTTCTTTTCGTAGCAAGCTACAACTTGGTTTTTAAATTCCTCGGGATACTGTTTTGACATGGTAAAAACTCCTTTCAATTACTGAAAGTATTTTACCATAATTCTGATTTTTCAAAAATCAGACCGAATGAAAACCGGAAATCTGACCGATTGGACTGTTTTTTAAATGCCGATTTCGGAATAAACTTTCGTATTTTGCATACTAAATGCCGATTTCGGCATTTTCTTTTTTATAAACGCTTTTTAGCTTTTTTACGTTCTCCAGTAGAATTTTTACTGATTCAAAATTATTAAACAAACAAATGGCATCACTCCTTTCTTATTTGTTTTTATCATAAAACAGCGCATGTTTACTATTGGAAAATTTTATGGTATAATGTCATAAAAGATATTTATAAAAGTGAGGTGCCGAGGTTATGGCAGAATGGAATTGGGAAAAGAACAATGGATTAACTCCTATGGATGTAGCGCCTAATAGTCATAAGAAGGTTTGGTGGAAGTGTAACAAAGGGCATGAATGGCAAGCTATAATAGGCAATAGACACAAAGGGAACGGTTGCCCCATTTGCAGAAAAGAAAAAAGATAATAATACTTATATTTAGGTGAAAGCTTATATGAACAAAATTACAGAAGTAACACGCAGAGACATCATTGATATTATCCGCAATGGATTTATTGGTACAGAGCTAGAGCTTAAAGTCAATTACTACGAACATCCATATCCCGAGGAAGTTACAGTTGACTATCATATGTGTTATCATGGACGTCTCAATGAAATTGACTTTTTATCAAGAGTTTATAATCTTAGTAATATGCCTTCCACGGACAGTAGATTTAAGGATGCGGAAGGTGATATTTGGCAACATACTATTAATAACGATGATTGGGAAGATGGTTGGGTCTTTACTGATCATCGTTTCGGTCTTGTGAACGGCGATGACGAAACGCTATTAAAATTTCTATGTGAAATGTTTCATCCTGTTGTTAGAAACGAACACCAACCCTGGAAAAAATTCTTGGAAACTTTTAATGAACTTCTAAAGCATGATGGATATGAGATTATAGAAAAAAGTCATATATCCGGACGTTCTGTTTATGGTTGGCAGACCATAGTACCAAATACTATTGCCATACCCAAAGCAACAAATCCCACATACGAATTAAAATTAATTGGTGAAGGATCATACGCACAAGTTTTTAAGTATAAAGATTCTTTCTATGATACTTTTTTCGTTGTTAAACGGGCAAAAAAAGATTTAACAGAAAAAGAACTAACTCGCTTTAAGCGTGAATACGAACAAATGAAAACGCTTCATTCTCCGTATATAGTCGAGGTGTATTCATACAACGGTAGCTCTAACGAGTATGTAATGGAGTATATGGATTGTACTCTCGATAAATATATATCTGAAAACAATGGAAAACTCACTTTCTCACAAAGAAAAGGTATTGTTTCTCAAATGCTACGAGCATTTAAATACATACACTCAAAAGATTTATTGCACAGGGATATTTGTCCCAAAAATGTATTGCTTCGGCTGTATGATGATGTAAGGGTAGTAAAAATTTCCGATTTTGGATTAGTAAAAATACCCGACACAGATTTAACATCTATTAATACAGAATATAAGGGATATTTTAATGACCCTGAACTTCGTTTGGAGGGTTTCAACACATATTGTATAATTCATGAAACCTACGCCATTACCCGTCTTGTGTATTACGTAATGACAGGTAGAACTAATACCGAAAGAATTGAAAACCCTTCTCTGAAGGAGTTTGTAAAACGTGGACTTTCTTCGGATAAGAAAAAAAGGTTTCAAGATATCGATGAATTAACATCAGCATTTAACCTAATTCAAGAATAACATTTTTGATTTGGTTCTGTTTTTCGAAAAAATGTTCAAAAAACAGAACCAAATCACATGGTGACAGTGACGATATTCGAACCACTAACCATATATTTTTGATAATTTTGATTGGAAAATGTGATATTTTAGGTCGTTTTTTGTTATATAAATGGGGATATGTACTGTTTTTGACTGCTAAAAACCCTTTATTTATGCGGTTTTTCCCAATTTTACTATAACGCTACTCCGACCAATATCGGAAATCCACTGATGAAAATCGGTGGATTTTTGATTTTGTATTATTCAATTTTTATAATTCCACAATTAAATTTTAATACATTCACTGTACTATAAAACAGACTTTAACCTCTAAAAATTGATATTTTTTGAAATTTTGTTATTTTTTGTTTACTGCGTATTAAATTTCGACTGCTTTACCTCCATATGTATGGAGGAACTGTCACATTTGTATATCCATTTTAAAATTGGTAAGAATATCTAATACAAAATAAACGGAGGTAATAAAATGTTTAAACACGAAAAAATGCTTTTTCATCCTGTTGCGGTGGAAAGACCTAATCCGCAGTATGCGGCGCTTTTACAGGAACAGCTTGGCGGAGGTAACGGTGAACTTAAAGCGGCAATGCAATATATGTCGCAAAGTTTTAGAATTAAAGATGGTGAAATTAAAGATTTATTCCTTGACATTGCCGCAGAAGAACTCGGACATATGGAGATGGTGGCACAGACCATCAATCTATTAAACGGACACGATGTAGATGCCCAAAAGGTACCGTGCGGTGAGATTCAGTCGCATGTTATTCTCGGTTTAAACCCAGGTCTTATCAATGCTTCGGGATATTCTTGGACGGGTGATTATGTAACGGTTACGGGAGATTTGTGCGCTGACCTACTCAGTAACATTGCATCCGAACAGCGTGCAAAGGTGGTCTACGAGTACCTTTACCGCCAGATTGATGACAAAAAGGTGCGTGAAACTATTGATTTCCTCTTAAACCGCGAGGAAGCTCACAATCAGATGTTCCGAGATGCCTTCAACAAGGTTCAAAACTCAGGCTCAAACAAAGATTTTGGAACAACTAAAGCCGCACGGATGTATTTTTCGATGTCAGATCCAGGTCCTAACGCATTCGCCACAGGCGAAACAGAACCCGTATCTTTTGACAAATAACAACGCTGTCCAAGTGATTAACTTGGACAGCGTTATTTTATTTTACTTTGAAACAAAATTCCCCGTCTTCAAAACTGCATAAAACAGTATCGCCGTTTTTAACCGTTTTATCGAGTATATTTTCGCTTAAAGCATCTTCAATTTTGTTTTGAATTTCACGTCTTAAAGGTCTTGCGCCGTAAACCGCATCAAAACCTTTATCGGCCAATGCAGATATTACGCCGTCATCAAATTTAAGCGTTATTTCAAGATTTTTTAGTCTCAATTGCAAGTTTTCAAGCATTTTAACAGCGATTTCCTTAATTTCATCAACCGTCAATTTTGTGAAAACAATTATATCATCAACACGGTTTATAAATTCAGGACGGAAGGTGTTTTTCAGTTCACCCAAAACAAGTTCTTTAACATCCTTATTTTCATCATTGTTTTCCGTAAAACCAAAACTTATTTTCTTCTCTGTGATAAGCCTTGCGCCGACATTGGATGTCATAATAATTACTGTGTTTTTGAAGTCAACCTTTCTACCCTGTGAGTCGGTCAGAATACCGTCCTCAAGAATCTGCAAAAGCATATTAAATACATCAGGATGCGCTTTTTCAATTTCATCAAAAAGTATTACCGAATAAGGATTTCTTCTCACCTTTTCGGTTAATTGACCGCCCTCCTCGAACCCTACATAACCTGGAGGAGAACCAACAAGGCGTGATACTGTATGCTTTTCCATATATTCTGACATATCAAGCCTTATCATCATATTTTCATTGCCAAACATGGCTGAAGCGAGCGCTTTGCAAAGTTCGGTTTTACCAACACCCGTAGGCCCTAAAAAGATAAAAGAACCAATCGGTCTTTTAGGGTCTTTAAGCCCTACTCTGCCTCGGCGGATTGCCTTTGCAACAGCAGTTACAGCCTCATTTTGACCAACAATTCTGTGATGGAGTTCATCTTCAAGCCTTAAAAGTCTCTCACTTTCTTCCTCAGTAAGTTGAGCCACCGGAACACCCGTCCAAACAGAAACAATCTGGGCAATATTTTCTTCGGTTACTTCCCCTCTTGACAAAGAATTTTCCTCGTGCCATTTTTCTTTTTCAGCCTCATATTTTTGTTTTAAACTGTTTTCTTTGTCACGCAAGGATGCCGCCTGTTCAAATTCTTGTGAGTTAATAGCCTCATCTTTTTCAGCCTCGGTATTAGCAATCTGTTCTTCCAATTCTTTTAAAATATCAGGTGCGGCACTGGCACTAAGTCTCACCCGTGATGCCGCCTCGTCTATAAGGTCTATTGCCTTATCAGGCAAAAATCTATCGGTAATGTAGCGTGAAGATAATTTCACCGCAGATACTATAGCATCATCTGTAATTTTAACCTTATGATGCGCCTCATATTTATCCTTTAAACCTTTTAATATCAATACCGCATCTTCCTCGTTAGGCTCTGATACAGTCACCGGTTGGAATCTTCTTTCAAGGGCAGAATCTTTTTCAATATTTTTACGGTATTCGGTAATAGTTGTGGCACCGATCAACTGGAATTCACCTCTTGCGAGTGACGGCTTTAAAATATTAGCCGCATCGGTTGAACCCTCAGCAGAGCCTGCGCCGATTATAGTGTGGACCTCATCAATAAACAGTATTATATCTTTAGACTTTGTAACTTCTTCTATAACAGACTTTATTCTCTCCTCAAAGTCGCCTCGGTATTTAGTACCTGCAACCATACCCGTAAGGTCAAGGGTGAAGAGTTTTTTGTTTTCCAAAATTTCAGGAACATTTCCGCTTACAATTTTTTGCGCCAAACCCTCGATAATAGCAGTCTTACCTACCCCCGGCTCACCAATCAAACAAGGATTGTTTTTGGTGCGGCGGCATAAAATCTGTATTACCCTTTCAATTTCCTGTTCCCTGCCGATAACGGGGTCTATCTTGCCGTTTTTAGCCTCACTCGTTAAATCTCTGCCGTATTTTGCAAGGGTTGGTGTCTTAGCATTTTGCTCCCCTTTAGGCTCGTTTTTAGGATTAACATTTGAATCTATTCCCGAAGCCTTTAAAGCGGCATTAGTAAGGGTTGCAACATCCACACCCAACTCATTCAAAAAACGGATAGCATAATTGTCGCCCTCGCTCAAAATACCAATAAGCAAATGCTCCGTACCTACATACTTTTTGCCGATATTATTACAACCGTTCATTGCCGTCTCGATAACCCTTTTGGCTCTTGGAGTAAAATAATCGGGCGACAGTTTAGTCGGCGTTCCGCAACCAATTTGAGCACGGATAAGTTCTTCAATTTTTTCAGGTGTGACACCGTTTTTATTAAGCACCACCGATGCAACACCGCTACCTATTCTCAAAAGACCTAAAAGCAAATGTTCGCTTCCCACATAGGTGTGACCTAAAAGTTCGGCAGAATTTATTGCTTGATTAAGCGCCTCGTTTGCTTTAGCAGTGAAGCCGTTAAAATTATATTTCATAAAAAATCACCTCGTAATTACGAAAGCATTTCCCTTATCATATTAGCACGGTATATATCCCTTTCGTCAGGTTCGCAAACACCGTATTTCTGCATTAACATAAAGGGTTGCGCTTCTATTAAAAGTTTTATGGGCGAAGCCTCAATATCAAGTATGCCCATACTTTTACCCAGTTTAATCCTCGATATTAAATTCATCATTTCCTCACTCGATAAAATTCTGCAATTTTGCAATGTTCCCAGTGCCCTGAAACATAAATCCTCAATTTTGAGTTTATTAAAATTTTCTCTTGCAGAACGCTCTTTATCTATCAACTGGGTTGTTATAATCTTCAAATTGTCAAGAGCGTTATTTTCGCTGATACCTAAAGTAATCTGATTAGAAACCTGATAAAGCGATGCCGAAGACTTTGAACCCTCGCCATACATTCCTCTCACTGTGAATCCAATTTTACCCACCGATTCAGAAAGCGAGGCAATCTCTCCACCGCTTTCAAGGGCAGGCAAGTGCAACATAACCGATGCACGAAGTCCCGTACCGAGATTTGTGGGGCATTCGGTTAAAAATCCTAATTTACTGTCAAATGCGAAATGCAAAGAATCATACAAAAGCGTATCAATTCTTTCGGCAATATCATAAGCCTCTTTCAACTGAAGTCCGCCTAAAATCACCTGTATTCTGATATGGTCTTCTTCACCTATCATAATACTTATGCTTTCATCCTCTGATAGTATGATGGCTGATTCCTCTGTTTTTGATGCAAATTCAGGACTTATTATATGTCTTTCCACCATTGCATACTTCTGAATTTCAGGTACATCACGCATATCAATATATTTAAGCGTTTTTGCAAAAGGCGTATTACTTTCGCAAATTGCCTTTTTAACCTTATTATTAAGTTCTATTCTTTGTTCACTTGTCATTCGTGACGGAAAAGGAATATCGCTCAAATTTCTTGCAAGACGGATTCTGCTGCTAACCGCAATATCGTCCATAGGCGCACTTGATAAATACCATCTACCCATTATCCTTTTCCTCCAATTCTTTTATTTTATCCCTTATAACTGCCGCTTGCTCATATTTTTCCTCTGCTACAAGACGACACAACTCATTTCTTAAATCTTCAACTGTTTCAGGTTTTATCTTAAGCGGTGTGCTGTTAGGAACTTTTCCTGCGTGATTGGTACTGCCGTGAACTCTTTTAAGATAAGGCAATAACTGTTCATAAAACGTCTCATAGCACTTAGAACAGCCAACCTTCCCGCCCTTAGCAATATCCGAAAATGTTGAACCACAAACTGAACATTTAACACTATTTTTGGACAAGCCGTTTTTAGAAATATCGCCAAACATTGAGGCTAACATTCCCGTTAAACTATTAGCGGCATATCCCTCCTTTGCGGCACAGTAATCACAAAGGTTATATTCTCTTACAACACCGTTTACAAACGTTTTTATATGAGTTGTAGCGTGATTTTTTCCACATTTTTCACACAGCATATATTTTCTCCTTTTTAAATCAAAGTTAAGAGCATCTGTTTTAAAATCACCGCACGCAAGCGGTCTTTATGAGACGGCGGTATATTCTGCATAACAGAATTTGAAACAGCCGCCGCCATAAGCGATGCTTCTTGACTATTGATTATTCCTGCTTGCAAACAGTTTTCCAAAACAATTCTTGTGCTTAACGCATCAATATACTCGCCTATTGAATTAATAATATGCATTAAGGCAGATGTATTATTAAGCATTACCCTTTTAATGCGGATATATCCGCCGCCTCCACGTCGGCTTTCTATAATATATCCGTGTTCAGGGGTGAAACGGGACGAAAGAACATAGTTTATTTGACTGGGTGCACAACCCATTAAATTTGCAAATTCGTTTCTTTGAATTTCAGCAGTATTAATTTCCGATTCGTTTAACATTCTTATAATTTCTTTGGTGATGATATCACTCATTCTCATATAAGCCACTTCCTTTTTGACTTTCTCTGACTTTAATTATACACAAAAGTCAGGAAAAGTCAAATACTTTTTTATTTTTATTCTGTAACACCTTTTTAAAAAAGTGCATAGTATGTGTTGAAGACAAATGAAGGAGGTCTTTTCAAATGTGTAATAATAATGGTTGTACTTGGATTATCATCTTAATCCTCATACTCTGCTGCTGTGGCGGTTGGGGTAACAATAACGGCGGTTGCGGTTGCGACAACGGTTGCAATACTTGCTGCTAATTTCATAACAAAAAGATGCAGACACTTTCGTGTCTGCATCTTTTTGCTTAAAAATCAAGTATTATTTGTTTATTTGTTTTATCGTAAAGTCTATACTTAACACCCGCGGTATCAAACATACGCTTAGCAGCAATAACGCTGTCAGAATCGGCATATTTATCTTCCATATAAACCACTTCTTTGATACCTGACTGAATAATCGCCTTAGCACACTCGTTACAAGGGAAAAGAGTTGTATAAACTGTGCAACCACGCACATTTCCCCTGTCACAGTTTAAAATAGCATTAAACTCAGCGTGACAAACATAAAGATATTTTGAATTAAGCGGGTCAGAGTCTCGTCCCCAAGGATATTCATCATCACTGCAACAACGGGGCATACCGTTATAACCCATTGATAAAATTCGCTTATCTTCATTGACAATACAAGCGCCAACCTGAGTTGATGGGTCTTTACTGCGCATACTTGAAAGCATAGCAATACCCATAAAGTATTCATCCCAACTTAAATATTCTTCTCTTTTCACACTTTTCACCTCAAATATATAATAATCGTTATCGCAAATTTTTGCAATCTTTATTTTTTAAAATATAAAGCCCACATAAAACCATTGCTATTGGGAAGACAGACGCTACACCAAAACCTAAATTAAGACTGTATTTATCTGCTAAAAGACCGATTATCCACGGACCTAAGCAACAACCCGTATCTCCGCACATAGCAAACACGCTGAACATAACCGCACCGCCTCTTTTAAATGAGCGTGCGCCTGCAGAATAAAGACCGGGCCACGAAATGCTGACACTAAATCCACAAAGAGCGCAAAAGATTAAAGCCACAAAGGGTATTTTGCAAATCGCTACCGTAAGATAACAGACTGTACATAAAACATTTAGCGCTATAATCAGTTTGGTGAAAGAAACCTTTTTAGAAAACAAAGCGTATATAACCCTTCCGCTACCCATAAGCAAGGCAAAAGCGCAAGGTCCTGCCAAATCACCAATAAACTTTGAAACACCCAACGCATTTTGAGCGAAAATAGATGCCCATTCTGCCATTGCAATCTCACTTGCACCCGCACAGAGCATCATTATCATATAAACAATAAACTTCTTTGACTTTATAAGTTCCAAAAAAGTTGACTGTTTTTGGTCGGGACTTGGTTCCACTATCGGCACTTTACTAAAACTTATAGCATTCACAAGCGGTATTACCGACCAAATAAGAGGTATATACACCCAGTTTAAAAAACCGAAAGCAATAACCAAAATCGATGTTACAATAATTGTAACCGCCTGTCCCCAACAGTAAAAAGAATGTAAAACCGCCATATTTCCCGATTTATTTCCTGTTGGCAACATTTCAATCATAGGGCTTAAAATAACCTCAATAAGTCCGCTTCCCGTTGCATAAATCATAATACAAATTATAATTGCAAGGTATGTATTGCTCATTATATTAGGTAACAATCCAAGCAAAGCAAGACCTAATCCTGCCGATACCTGTGAGAATATTGCCGATTTCCTGTAACCTATTTTTTCAACGATTTTAGGGGTGATTAAATCTACCGCCATTTGAGTTGCAAAGTTGAAAACCATAAGTCTGCCGAGTTTTTCATAACTCAAATTATATACATTCTGAAACACAATAAAAAGAATCGGCAAGAAGTTATTAACAATAGCCTGAACAAAAAAGCCAACATATCCCGCAATTTTTGTTGGGATATATTTTTTTATCTGAGAATCCATTTTAATTTTCCTTTAAAATATCTATAACCTCAATAGGATTTTTAATTATGTATTGTGCACCGTTTTCAAGAAGTTCATCTTCTCCCCTGAATCCCCAAAGCACACCTACTGCCACACAACCGCTATTTACCGCAGTTGCCATATCCATTCCCGAATCACCGACGAAAAGACATTCTGTGGGGTTTACACCCAATTTTTCAATAATTTCAAGTGTAAGTGTGGGGTCGGGTTTAGTGGGATAGCCCTCTCTTTTACCCGTAACGCAGTCAAAAATATTACCAAACAACTTATTAACAACAACACCTGTCATTTGGTCTGCCTTATTTGAAACAACCGCAATCTTAGTGCCCTTTGCTTTTAACTCGGTTAAAAGCCCGTCAATGCCGTCATAAGCGGTTGTCTTATCTGCATAATGTTCTTTATAATATTCCAAAAAGGTTTCCAAGACTTGATGTTTAGTATCATCATCACGGTTATCGGGCGGTAAAGCACGCTCAACAAGTTTTGGCATACCGTCGCCCACCAACATTTTAAACTCCTCTAATTCGTGAGGAGGAAAGCCAAACTGTTTTAAAGCATAATTTGTGCTATCTGCCAAATCAGAAAGCGAGTTTACAAGCGTTCCGTCCAAGTCAAATATAACTGCCTTAATCATTTTACAACCCCAAACATTAAGAACTAAAAGAAAATTATTCACAGTGCCGTTTGCAGTGAACGGTGCCGTACAAAGTACTGCCCTGAGCAAAAAACGGTGCTGTGGGTAATTTTATAAAAATTCTTTCAAATACAAAAAACCCCTGGGTATACTCAGGGTTTGTTTGTAAGAAATATTAGATTGCTCTGGTAACTTTACCTGAACGTAAGCAACGGGTGCAAACATTGATACGACGGGGTGAACCGTTAACGATTGCCTTTACCTTCTTAACATTCGGCTTCCATGTTCTGTTAGAACGTCTGTGTGAGTGAGAAACTTTAATACCGAAAGCAATTTCCTTATTGCAGATATCACATTTAGCCATGGTCTGCACCTCCTTCATAATCGCCGATTATACATATCGACCGCATAGCAAGGTATATAATACCACACTGTGCGCCAAAAATCAAGTATTTTTTTATTTTTTTATTTAATGTTCGCTCGTATTGGGTCTTCGCATTAAATTAAGTACAACCTCATTAACTTTTCTGTTCCCATAAAGCACTTCATAACACTCGCTGACAATAGGAAGTTCCATATTATATTTACGGCTTAATTTATAAGTATTTTCAGTTGCATAATATCCTTCAACCGTACCAACCTCGTCCAAGGCGGTTTTAATTGAAGTTCCACTTCCTACCTTATACCCAAAGCGGTTATTACGGCTGTGTCGTGATGTACAGGTTACAATCAAATCTCCTATGCCTGTGAGTCCCGCAAAGGTATATTCTTTAGCGCCCATACGAACACCGAGCCTTGTCATTTCAGCAAGACCTCTTGTTATTAAAGCGGCTTTCGAGTTATCACCTAAACCCAGTCCGTCACAAAAACCTGCCGCAATAGCAATAACATTTTTAATAGCACCGCCGAGTTCAACACCAACTAAATCAGTTGAAGTGTAAACACGCAGATTATCGCTCGACATTATATCCTGAACAATCTGTGCGGAAACAAGCGAATTAGAGGCGGAAACCAAAGAAGTTGGTATATTTCGTGCCACTTCTTCAGCGTGTGACGGGCCCGACAATGCAACCACGCTCACATTAGGCATTTCTTCACTTATAACATCGGACAAGAACTTTAAACTCTCACTTTCAAAACCTTTTGAAACATTAACCACTATACCCTCTTGTTTATACTGCGAAAGTTGTTTAGCAACACTTCTGACAGCGGTTGACGGGGTTGCAATAATGGTTATATCATCGTTTTGGACAACCGATAAATCGGTTGTTATATCAATACCTTGAGGTAAAAACACACCACGCAATAATTTTTCATTTGTACGGTTTTCACGCAGATTTTTAACTTCATCCTCAAAAGGCGACCATAATGTAACCTGATTTCTGTTATTAAAAGCAGAAATAGCAAGCGCCATTCCCCAACCGCCAGAGCCTAAAACAGTTATTTTAGCCAAGGTTATTTTCCTCCGAATTTAACTTTTGATTCCGTTCCTGCCATAAGGCGTTTAATATTTTCACTATGCTTTCCGATAACAATACCGCCCATAACCAGACTTAAAACAATCTGAGGCAAAATTGCGGCATCTTTATCATAGAAAATAATTGATAAAACCACCACAACCACAGCTGCCGAAACAGAACTTAAGGACACATATTTAGAAATAAACAGCATTGCGGCAAAAACACAAAGACCTATAATAATTGCGATAGGACAGCAAACAGCAAATATGCCTACGCTGGTTGCCACACCTTTACCGCCTTTAAACTGAAAGAAAACGGGATACACATGACCTAACATACAAGCCGTACCGCACAGAAATGCGCCGAAAATTGCACTCGACCAATCGCTTACGGTCTGTGTGTAAATATACTCGAAAATCATTTTACCCATATATGCTGCCGCAAAACCTTTAAGCGCATCGAATAAAAAGGTTAATGCACCGGGTAAAAATCCCGCATTTCGCATAACATTGGTAGTGCCTGCATTTCCGCTGCCGAGTTCACGGACATCCTTTTTAAGAAATGCCTTAGCAAAAATTACAGCAAAATTTATACTTCCTATTAAATAAGCGGCAATAACCGTTACCAAAGCAGTCATAACCATTACTTATCGCCCCTTTCACGAATTACAAATCTCACGGGTGTTCCCTCAAGACCAAATGTTGAACGGATTTGATTCTCTAAATAACGCTGATATGAGAAATGGAAAAGTTCAGCATTATTGCAAAAGCAAACAAATGTAGGCGGTTTTGTTGAAGCCTGAGTCATATAATAAATCTTGAGTCTCTTACCTTTATCTGTAGGGGGTTGAACACGGGCAGTGGCTTCTGCAAGAATATCATTGAGTTTTCCTGTGGATATTCTCATTGTGTTCTGTTCGTTAACATATTTAATGAGTTCAAACAGCCTATCAACTCTTTGCCCAGTTTTTGCCGAAATAAATATAATCGGTGCATAAGGCATAAACGAAAAATCGTTCATAAGACCTTTTCTGTAAGAATCCATCGTTCTGCCGTCTTTTTCAACTGCATCCCATTTATTAACCGCAATAATACAGGCTCTGCCCTGTTCCAAAGCAAGACCTGCCACTTTGGAATCCTGTTCGGTAAAGCCGTCTTTACCGTCAATCATAATAACGCAAACATCGGCTCGCTCAACAGCCATTTTAGCACGAAGCACGCTATATTTTTCAATCTTATCCTCAACTTTACTTTTTCTGCGAAGTCCCGCAGTGTCAATAAAGTTATATAAAACACCATCACGCTCAATCTTTGTGTCAATAGCATCTCTTGTTGTGCCTGCAATGTTAGAAACAATAGACCTTGTTTCCCCTGCAATCTGATTTATAAGGGAAGATTTACCCGCATTTGGCTTACCTATAACCGCAACATTTATAATATCTTGGTCATCGTCTTCAAATTCCTCTTGCGGTATATGTGAAATAACCGCATCAAGCAAATCACCCGTACCGTGACCGTGCACCGAAGAAACGGCAATCGGCTCACCGATACCCAAATTATAAAACTCATAAAATTCAAGCGGTGTGTCACCGATAGTATCGCATTTATTTACGCAAAGCACAATCGGTTTTCCGCTTTTTTGAAGCATTGCCGCAACATCCATATCTGCCGCAGTAACACCGCTTTTTAAATCAGTAACGAATATAATAACTGATGCGGTATCTATTGCAAGTTGAGCCTGTGCTCGCATATTTTCAAGAATAATATCGTCGGTTTTAGGCTCAATACCGCCTGTATCAACAAACATCATCTTTCTGCCAAGCCATTCAGCGTCACCATAGATTCTGTCACGGGTAACGCCCGGGGTATCGTCTACAATAGAAAGGCGCTTACCGATTATTTTATTAAAAAGTGTAGATTTTCCAACATTCGGTCTGCCAACTACAGCCACAATCGGTTTAGCCATACTATACTTCCTCCCCTAAAATAGAACTTATAAATTCATACCCATCATTCTCAACGGGATGAATTGTTACATTTAATTTTTTTGATAATTCTTCCAATGTTATACTGTCAAGAAACATATCCTTTTCATTACGAAGCATAACCGCAGGGATAAGCATCTCTTCTCCCAAATCTTTGCCTTTTATCTGCTCCTTAATATCAGTAGCGGTAATCAATCCTGCCACCGTTATCAAAGGACCGAAAAAGTTGTTTTCTATCATAAAAACATTACATTCTAAATTATCCCATTTTTGTTGGCATTTGTCAACAATTTGTGTAATCAAAGGATACGCCGCTTTGCCTGTTACTATTGATATTTTTCTCTTTTTTTCTAATTTATAATCGCTTGTTTCCAAAGAATCCATTGATTCTTTTAAAAACAGCGACCACATTCCTACGCCGTTATCAAGTTGCAGAAACTCTCCGTAATACTTAGCGTCGGGCATTTGCCTTTTAGACAAAATATAAAACTCATCCGAAGCATAAACACGCCTTGAGCCGTATTTTTGCAAACATTTATCACCGAAACTGTCAATTATATCAATGGTTTTATTAGCAGTCTCAAAATCAAAAGGTTTAAGTTGGTCTAAGCCGTCACGGTATTTTGTAAGACCGACAGGCACAGCCGCTATGCATTCAACATTTGAAAGTTTTGTTAAATCGCCAAGCGTTCTTTCAAGTTCCTTACCGTCATTCATTTCGGGGACTAACACCAACTGACAGTTAATCTTTATTCCCGCATCATTAAAACGGTTAATTACCGAAAGGACTTTACCCGCATTTTTATTACGCATCATTTTAACACGAAGTTCGGGGTTAGTGGTATGAACAGAAATATTTATAGGGCTTATATGCATTTTGATAATCCGTTCAATTTCGTGTTCTGTAATATTGGTGAGGGTTATATAATTACCGAAAAGAAAAGAAAGCCGTGAATCGTCATCCTTAAAATAAAGGCTTTCACGCATACCCTTAGGCATCTGGTCGATAAAACAAAAGACACATTTATTTAAGCAAGAATGTTTTTTATCCATAAGATAAGTCTCAAAATTAAGACCGAGTTCAGAAAATTCTTCCTTTCTTATCCGCTTTTGCTTTATTTTACCCTTTTCATTAATAAATTTAATTTTTAATTTCTGATTGTTTTGGTAAAAACGGTAATCAAGCACATCCATTATATCGTTATCATTTATAGAAAGAAGTGTATAACCGCTTTTAAGCCCTGCTTTATATGCAGGACTGCCCAAATCCACCGAATCAATTATAACAGACATAACTTCACCGCCTTTTTAAAACTTAAAAAAATCAGAGGCGGAATTTTATCCCCCTCTGATTTTGTTTTTAATTCAAAATGAATTATTCAGCAACCTTTACTACCTCACGGCCGTCATACTGACCGCAAGCAGCGCAAAGTCTGTGCGGACGCTTATAAGCACCGCAAGAGCACTTTACTAAAGTAGGAGCGCTTAACTTCCAAACATTATTTCTTCTTTTATCTCTTCTGGCTTTTGAATGTTTTCTCTTTGGTACTGCCATTTTCAGCACCTCCTTAAATTGATTAAAAAAATATTAATTATTAAGTAATTCGGCAAGTGCTGAAAGTCTGGGGTCAATTTCTTTTTCCGGACAGTCACATTTACCGTCATTAAGGTTTTTACCGCACTTTGAACAAACGCCCTTACAATCCTTTGAACAAAGATGTTTCATCGGAAGACTGACGATAACTTCTGTATAAAGAAATTCATCAATATCCAATTTCATATCAGGCACAAGAAGAATTGTATCGCTGTCATCGCCCTCAATCGAAGTTGCAAGCGATTTATCAACCTTTACGGTGTGTTTGCGAACAGTCTCGGTGCCGCAGCGGTGACAAGGGGCATCATACTCAAAAGCAATTTCTGCCTCAAACCTTATAAGACTTGATTTGTTGGAAACGGTGCCAGAGATTGAAACGGGTTTTTTGAGCGGAAATTCACCCGAATATTCTACATCACTTAAATCCAACGAATACTCAATCGGCAACGAAGAATTATCATTGACAAAAATATGTTTTAAATCAATAATCATACTTCCACCTCTATCGTCACAAAGTATATTATATATATTATACCTTACTTTGTCAAGAATTTATTTTAAAATATAAAAAAATTACGGGTAGCGGTTGCTACCCGTTAAAATCATTAGTTACAAACTTCTGCAATGTCGAACAATTTTTTAGGTAATTCCTCTTTGTCAGCCGAAACTGTAAAGATAAATTCAACATCATCAATCTTTGAAATTCTTTCAAAGAACGCAATAAGTTCTTCATAATCACGGGTACCGATGCGAAGTGTTGCATCACCAAAAATATGGGTTACATCGTGATTGCCTGCCTTAATGCCCGCAACCATTCCGTAATATTCGTTATAACCTGCTATGCCGTATGCATCAGCATCAATAAGACGTGCTTTATGAGTAACAGAATAGGTCAAAGTATCTCCCTTTTCAATGCAAACTACATTGCCAAGACTTGTATTAGCGGCCCCATTTACCATATCCACTAATAATTTGGTTTTACCCGAACCTTTTCTTCCGATAATGATTTTAATCATTTATACCAACTCCTTTTTATTTCACTGCTAAAAGCAGTTATTTCTGTTATAAATTATTTACCCAAGCGTTTTTCAAGTTTTTGCTTTTCTTCTTCATAACCGGGTTTACCGAGAAGAGCAAACATATTTTTCTTATAACTTTCAACACCCGGTTGGTCAAACGGATTTACACCCAACATATAACCCGAAATTGCACAGGCTTTTTCAAAGAAATAAATAAGTCTGCCAAGATTATCTTCGTCAGCCTTGTCAACTTTAATTTCAAGGTTAGGCACACCACCGTCTGTATGAGCCAAGACAGTTCCCTCAAAGGCTTTCCTGTTTACAAATGACATTGTTTTGCCTGCCAAGAAATTAAGACCGTCGCCGTCATCTGCTTCTTTTTCGATTATAACATCTTTATCGCTTTCGCCAAAAGTTACAACCGTTTCAAACATTAACCTTGCGCCATCCTGAACATACTGTCCCATAGAATGAAGGTCAGTAGAAAAGGTGACAGATGCAGGGAAAAGACCTTTATTATCTTTGCCTTCGCTTTCACCAAAAAGTTGTTTAAACCATTCAGCCATCATAGTAAAGCGAGGTTCATAACTAACAAGAAGTTCAACCGATTTACCCTTACGGTAAAAAGCATTACGAAGTGCTGCATATTTGTAACAATCGTTTTTATAAATATCAGATTCATTATACTCTGTAGCGGCAGTAGCGGCACCTTTCATAAGCGCATCAATATCTGCACCCGCAGCAGCGATTGGCAACAGACCAACAGCAGTCAAAACAGAAAATCTTCCGCCGACATCATCCGGCACTACAAAACATTCATAGCCTTTTTCGTCTGCTAACTGTTTTAAAGTTCCTCTTGCTTTATCAGTTGTGCAGTAAATACGCTTTGCAGCCTCTGCTTCGCCGTATTTTTCTTCCATAAATTTGCGGAAAACTCTGAAAGCGATTGCGGGTTCAGTTGTAGTTCCGGATTTGGAAATAATATTTACCGAAACACGCTTACCCTCGCAAATCTTCAAAATATCGTCAAGGTAAGAACCACTTATATTATTACCTGCAAAATAAATTTGCGGAACACCGTCTGCTAAATTATTGTAATAAGGACCTTTTAGAAACTCAATAGCGGCACGTGCACCGAGATATGAACCGCCGATACCGATAACGATTAAAACATCGGTATCCTCTTTAATTTTCTGAGCGGCTTTCTTTATTCGGGAAAACTCTTCCTTATCATAATCAAACGGAAGATTTACCCAACCCAAAAAGTCATTGCCGAGACCGTCTTTGTTATGAACGGTATCGTGTGCAGACTTAACCTGTTTTTCAAGACCAAAAAGGTCATTTTCACGCAAAAAACTACTTGCGTATGAAGAATTGAATTTAATTGCCATTTATTTTTCACCTATATTTTATTTGTTATTTATATTTTACTATATATTTGTATCTTTTTCAAGATAAATTATGGATATTTATAAAAAATTTTACAAACTGAACATCCCTTTGAGTATCCAACCTATTGTAACCCACAATGTAAGTTTGGGAACATCTTGTGTTGAAACTATTTTAAGGCTTCCCACCTGAGCGTCATCTATATAGACATTAACACACCCTAATGTATCACCCTTTTTGATTGGCGCTTTAATTTCTTTATTCCATTCGGTTTTACGGACTATCTTATCACCCGAAACCTTTGGCAACAAAATATTCACTTTATCACTTGAAGTAACATAAACCTCAGGATATATACCGTCCTTAACCTTAACCTTTAAATCTTTTTCAAGTTCTGCACCGATTTGTGTGAAACTGTAATTCGCAAAACCGTAGTCAAGAAGTTTCTTTGCACCGTTGAAACGGTCGTTACTGGTTTCCCCTGCCAAAACAACCGCCACAAGTTCCATACCATTTCGTTTTGCAGTCGCAGACAGGCAATACTTTGCAATACTTGTTGTGCCTGTTTTAAGTCCTGTTGTTCCCTCATAAAAACGGACGAGTTTATTAGTGTTCACAAGTTCGCTTTCACCGTCTCGCAAACTGTCCATCCAAACGGTTGAATATTTTTTAATAAGGTCGTATTTTATAAGTTCGCTCGACATTATGGCAACATCGTGTGCCGATGTTATATGCCCCTCAGCATCAAGCCCTGTGCAGTTTACAAAATTAGTATTTGTCATACCGAGTTGTTTAGCCCTTTCGTTCATAAGAGCAACAAAACCCTCTTCACTGCCTGCAATCGCCTCGCCCAAAGCCACACAAGCATCATTTGCGGAGGCAATAACCGTGGCTTTTAAAAGTTCGTCAACTGTCATTCCCTCACCGGGTTCTAACCAGATTTGTGAACCGCCCATACTGCAAGCGTGTTCGCTCGCATAAATAACTGTTTCTAAATCCAAATCGCCTCTGCCGATTGCCTCCATCACAAGAAGTAAAGGCATGATTTTGGTTATAGATGCGGGCGCTAACTTTTCATCAGAGTTCTGCTCATAAAGAATTTCGCCCGTATAAGGTTCCATCAATATTGCCGACTTTGCTTTTATATCAAGTTTTTGACCTATCACTGCATTTTCGGTAGCGGTATCAATCGGCACATCAATATCCGAAATATCACATTCGCTTGAAACTGTCGCCGCCGAAACCGAAAAACTGAATATTAAAGAGATAATAAGAAAGCAACTTAAAAATTTTTTCAAAAAAAGCACACCCTTTTACACTTATATATAAAAGGATATGCCTTAAAACTCTATTCTATGCCCTTAACGATAGTGCCTCCACCGACAACGATATCACCATCATAAAAAACTGCTGCCTGTCCCGAACTTGGCGCGCGCTGTGCCTCATCAAATTCTACCAAAACCTGACCGTTACCGAGCGGCTTTATAACTGCAGGCTGTTCTTTATGGCGGTAACGAAGTTTAGCGCACACTTTCATCTCATCTTGTAAGTTATCAAACGGAATGAAATTGACATTTTCCACCAATACCTTTTTATAAAAAAGATGTTCTTCATCGCCAAGCACAACCTGATTTGTAATCGGATTTTTATCAATAACAAAAGCGGGTTTTCCAAGTGCTATTCCAAGACCTTTTCTCTGACCGATTGTGTAATGTATGACACCCTTATGTTGACCGATTTTCTCTCCCTTTAAGTTTACATAATCACCTGTATCAGAGATATAATTTGCAGTTTTCTCAATAAAGGACGCATAATCTCCGTCAGGAACAAAACAAATATCCTGACTGTCTTTCTTTTTTGCATTTACAAGTTTTTTGCTCTCGGCAATCTCACGCACCTGAGACTTTGAAAGTTCACCCAAAGGAAACTGAACACTTGCCAACTGTTCTTGCGTAAGGTAATAAAGCACATAAGACTGGTCTTTTGTTTCATCTTTTGCCTTGCAAAGCAAATATCTTCCGTCTTTCTCCCTAACAGTAGCATAATGCCCTGTTGCAATTTTCGAAAAGCCTAATTCCTTTGCAATTTCAAGCATTTTACCAAACTTTATATAACGGTTACATACAATACACGGATTGGGCGTTCTACCGTTTATATATTCGTCTATAAAATTATTAATAACATTTTCTTTAAAATCTTGCTTTAAATCAACCGCAAAATGCTCTATTTGAAGGTTATCGCAAACTTTTTTAGCATCGGATATATTAGTTTCATCGGCTGTATTATTTTCAATAAGGCTTAGAGTCACACCCGCAACCGAAAAACCTTTTTCCTTTAAGAGCGAAGCACAAACAGAGGAATCAACTCCCCCGCTCATACCAACCAAAACTTTTTCCAAAGTGTTATTCCCCTTTTGCAAATAAAGAGCCGATTTTCACCGACTCTTTAAAAATTTAGATTGCAACTGTATCTGCAATATCGCAAAGATAATCGCTGATACTCTTAGTCATATTAAGCGCCTCATAAATATCGTAATCTACGATTTTACCAAATTTATAAGCAACAACACGGTTACCGATACCCTCTTTCAAAAGGTTTACCGCCTCATATCCGAACTGGGTTGCGATAAGTCTGTCACGAAGTGTAGGACTGCCGCCACGCTGAATATGTCCCAAAATTGTGCCACGGGTTTCAATACCTGTTGCAGCCTCAATTTGTTCTGCCATCTTTTCGACACCGCCGACACCCTCAGCCACAACAATAATAAAATGTTTTTTGCCGAGTTTTTGTGTTTCAGTGATTTTTAAGATAACATCTTCAACTGTAATCGGGTCTTCAGGAAGAATTATTGCAGATGCACCAACAGCAACACCTGTTTTCAAAGCGATATAACCCGCTTTTCTTCCCATAACTTCAACCACACTGCATCTATCGTGAGAGTCACAAGTATCACGAAGTTTATCAACCATCTCAATAACAGTATTCATAGCAGTATCAAAACCGATTGTATATTCGGTTGATGCAATATCATTATCAATTGTAGCAGGAATACCAACGCAAGGAATACCCGATAAAGACAAGTCGCGAGCGCCTCTGAAAGAGCCGTCACCGCCGATTACAACAATACCCTCAATTCCGAATTTTTTACAGTTTTCAACCGCTTCTTTAACGCCTTCTTCGGTCTTGAATTTTGGACTTCTTGCGCTATAAAGCATTGTTCCGCCGAGTTGGATAATATCCGAAACATCGCGAGAACCCAAATCAATAATATCGCCTTCCATAAGACCGTTATAACCTCTGCGGATACCTTTAACATTCATACCGTAAGAGGCTGCTGTTCTAACAACTGCACGGACTGCAGCGTTCATACCAGGTGCGTCACCGCCGCTTGTAAGTACACCAATAGTTTTCATTTAAAAATCAACTCCAAAAATTATCAAATTACAGTATATAACATAATTGTTAAATTTTCAACAAAAATTTTAATTTATTAGTTTTATATTTTCTTGCGGTAAAATTTCTTCCAAAGAATTTTGAAGCGAAAGAGAATATTTTATATATAAACTTCTCGACGCTTCAAGTTTTTTATTAGTATCA
The DNA here is from genome assembly GCA_045647405.1 of Acutalibacteraceae bacterium. Classification (GTDB taxonomy): domain Bacteria; phylum Bacillota; class Clostridia; order Oscillospirales; family Acutalibacteraceae; genus UBA737. The sequence continues at coordinate 80,881 of JAZRMI010000007.1, forward strand.
GTACATACGATATATACGGGTGTATCACCCTTGTTTTCTGCCAAAACTTTTTTAACCTTTAAGAAAACTTCATCGTCTGTATTTTTTACTTTCAGGTAAAGACCTTTTTTATATTTAGGTGCAGTATTCACACTTTTAAGGTTTTCGCTGATACGCTCTGCCTTTTCAAGAATAATCTCAATATCCCTGTCTTCCCTTTCAGAAATTCTGCCAGTTAATATTATCGGCTGATTTTCGTCCAATAAAGGTTTATAAACCGCATAAGCATTACCAAAAACCGTAACATTAACCGATGCTGAAAAGTCTTCGATTTTAGCAGTAGCAAGCAAATTGTTATTTTTAAGTTGTCTCACCTTAAGGTCGCTTATAATTCCCGCAACCGATACCCTTTTTCCGTCAGAATATTTATTAGAAATAATATCCGTAACGCTTTGCAAATTTGCTTTGCTTAAAATATCTTTATAATCATCCATAGGATGCCCTGAAAGATAAAGTCCCGTTGCTTCTTTTTCAAGGCTTAAAAGCATTTCTTTAGACATTTCAGGAACGTTTATCATATCAAAAGTATTAGGAGTTCCTATTTCTTCAAACAAATTGAGTTGTCCCTGTGAAGAAAAACGGACTTCGTTATCAACAGCAGAAAGTACCCCCTCAATATTATAAAGCATTTCACGGCGATTATCCGAAACACAGTCAAGCGCACCGCTTTTAATCAATCCCTCAAGCGCCTTACGGTTAAACTCACGGGAATGATTGCGAAGACAGAAATCGTAAAAAGATGTATACGGTCCGTTCTTCTGACGCTCGGCAATCAACTTTTCAATTATGCCAAGCCCTAAATTTTTAACCGCCAAAAGACCGAAACGGATTGTCTTTCGGTCAGGTGTGAAGCCTTTATCACTATGATTTACACTCGGCGGTAAAATTTTAATACCCATTTTTTTACATTCAGCAGTATATAGTGACAGTTTTGAAGCGCTGTCCATCATACTTGTCATTAAAGCCGAAAAATACTCAGCAGGATAATGACATTTTAAATATGCAGTTCTGTATGCCACAAAGGAATATGCACAGGCGTGGGCTTTATTAAAGGCGTATGAACTAAAACTCGACATATCATCGAATATTCTTTCGGCAACCTGTTTTTCAACACCCTTTTCAACCGCACCGCCAATAAAATATTCCTTTTCTTTTTGCATAACGGCATGTTTTTTCTTTGCCATTGCACGACGGACAATATCCGCTCTTCCAAGCGAATACCCCGCCAATGTTCTGAACACCTGCATTACCTGTTCCTGATAAACAATACACCCGTAGGTTACATCAAGAATAGGTTTCAAAAGCGGTGTATCATAGGTTATATTCTGAGGATTATGGCGGTTGCTTATATATTTAGGTATAGAGTCCATAGGACCTGGGCGGTAAAGCGACAAAACTGCTGTCAAATCTTCGATACTTTCAGGTCCTAACTGACGAAGTACATTCTTCATTCCGTCCGATTCAAACTGAAATACCCCCAAAGTTTTACCCTTGCCCATCATATTATATGTTTGTATGTCATCAAGGGGTATTTTTTCTATCTGGAAATCTATACCCTGTTTTCTTATATATTCTTCAGTATCCGCAATGACAGTAAGGTTGCGAAGCCCTAAAAAGTCCATTTTGAGAAGTCCGAGTTCTTCCAAAGCGGTCATAGTGAACTGTGTCACAGTGGCTTGGTCATTAACCGCCAAAGGAACATAGTCAGCCACCGGCTTGTCCGAAATCACAACACCTGCCGCATGTGTTGATGCGTGTCTCGGCATACCCTCAAGTTTAAGCGCCATATCAAGAAGTTCCTTAACCTGAGCATCATTTTCATAAAGGTCCGAAAGTTCTCGGTTTCCCTCAAGCGCTCTGCTTATTGTCATACCAATAGACTGAGGAATAAGTTTTGCAATCTTATCACAGGTAGCATAGGGAATATCAAGCGCTCTGCCGACATCTCTGACCGCCGCCCTTGCCGCCATTGTACCAAATGTTACAATCTGCGAAACGTGGTCTTCACCGTATTTTTCAATAACATAATCAATAACTTTCTGACGGTTGACATAGCAAAAATCAATATCAAAGTCAGGCATTGAAACACGTTCAGGATTTAAAAACCGCTCAAAATACAAATCATATTTTATGGGGTCGATACCTGTAATTCCTATACAAAATGCCGCAAGAGATGCCGCTCCCGAACCTCTGCCCGGACCTACTGAAATGCCGTTATTTTTAGCGAAATTCACAAAGTCGGCTACTATCAAAAAATAGTCAACATATCCCATTTTATTGATAACCGACAGTTCATATTCTAAACGCTCTGTATATATTTTATCGGGGTTATTTCCAAAGATTTTATAAAGTCCCGAATAGCATTTTTCCTTAAAATATTCAAAATGGTCACGCTCGCCTATATCAAACCGAGGCAATTTAATTTTACCGAATTCAAACTCAACATTACATTTTTCAGCAATTTCCTGTGTATTAGATATAGCCTGAGGCACTTGCGAAAAACGTTCCGCCATTTCTTCAGCAGACTTTAAATAAAACTCATTTGTTTTAAATTCCAATGTGTTTTCATCGGTGATTTTGCTTCCCGTCTGCACGCAAAGCAAAACCTTGTGCATTTTATAATCTTCGCTTTCAGTATAATGAACGTCATTGGTAGCCACAAGCGGTATGCCTGTCTCCTCAGACAGACGGATTATCTGCGAATTAACAATTTTTTGTTCTCTTATATTATGGTCTTGGAGTTCAAGATAATAATTTCCCTCACCAAAAACCTCTTTATACCAAAGCGCAGTTTCTTTTGCTTTATCATAATCCCCATTTAAAATAAAACGGGGTATTTCTCCTGCTAAACAGGCAGAAAGCGCAATAAGACCTTTGCTATACTTTTTCAAAACTTCCCTGTCAACACGAGGCTTTGAATAAAATCCCTCGGTAAAACCGATTGAAACTAACTTTATTAAATTTTGATAACCCTCGTTATCCTTGCATAAAAGGACTAAATGGCTATATCCGTCCAGACCTTTTTGCTTATCAAATCTACTTCTTGTAGAAACATAAACCTCACAGCCGATTATTGGTTTAATTCCCTTTTGTTTGGCATATTTATAGAAATCAATTACGCCATACATTACACCGTGGTCGGTAATGGCGATGCTTTTTTGACCTAATTCTACTGCTTTATCTATAACTTTTTGTATCTTTGCGCAACCGTCAAGCAAACTATACTCACTGTGAAGATGTAAATGAGTAAATTCCATTTCCGAACCACCTTTCTATTATTTATTGTTTTCGTATATTTCAATTATCTTTTTTAGTCTATGATTAAGTCCTGAAACAGTAATCGGCGTATCTGATATTAAACACAATTCTTTAAGCGTGGCATCGGGATTGTCCTTACGGAGTAATGCCACCTGTAAAAGTTCTTCGGGCAAACTGTATAGTCTGTCAGTTTTCTCTAAAAACTCGATTGCCGTTCTTTGTTTGATTGATGCTTCAACCGTCCTTGAAATATTAGCATTATCACAATTTCTCGCCCTGTTGATATTATTTTTTACACTTTTCATTATTTTAGTATCCATAATATCAAGTGTACGAGAAGTATCACCCATTACCGTAAGCAAATCTTCAATAACACTACTGTCCTTAGTGTAAAGAACAGTATTTTTTGAACGAAAAGTTTTCTTCATAATAATTCCAAGTTCTGCCAATAAGGAATTGAAATCATCCGCTAAACTTTCATTTTTAACCGAAAACTCTGCACGGTATTCTTTTTCAGGGTCGTTAATATTACCGCAAGCCAGAAAAGCGCCTCTTATAAAACTCGGCAAACAGCAGTCTCTTATAAACAAACTTCTGTCAATAACCGTTTCGCTCACGCCGAAATCTATCATTGCTAAAATTTTAAGCCTGTCCGAGACCGAGGTAACCTCGGCTTTATATGTAGGGCGGACTGTTCCACCGCAGGTAATTTCGACATCTGCTTTATAGTTATATTTAATCAAATCTGCATAAGCGTTCGCAACATTTTCATTATTAGTTTGAAGTGAAATTTTATTTATGGAAAAAGACCTTCCAAAAAGCATAAACCCGTAAATATAAGACGGTTTACAGCAATTAGAGGGTCTAATATCAATCAATTCATTCTTAACATCTGAACAAAAAGACATTTCTTTCTCCTTTAAATCTTTTTCCAAATAACAAGTTCGGCGTCAGTACCGCCCTTTGAATATTCAAAAACTGCAATCTGTTTTTTATCAGTCACAAGACCGTAACAACGCTCACTGTTAATTTTAGGAAGTTCCGCCACATAATACATCTTATTATCATCTAAAATCTTTGCAATTTCACCGTTGGGCAATTTACATTCTATATTAACGAAATCGCCTTTATGACCGTAAAGTTTTGTAAGTTTAGGCATATCGTCAATACCAAGGCTATTAAACTTTTCTATCAAACTTTGCATTATTATTCCTTTCCCACAAAAATAACTTCGGGTTCTAACTCGACTCCGTCATTTTTTAACACGGTTTCTTTTATACTATCCATTAATTTTCTGACATCTTCACAGGTAGCATTATCATAATTTATAACAAACCCTGCGTGTTTTTCACTAACCTTTGCACCGCCGACCGAAAAACCTTTAAGATTATTTTTTTCAATCAACGCTCCCGCAAAATGACCCTCCGGACGCTTGAAAGTGCTTCCAGCGGATGGAAATTCGAGCGGTTGTTTATCCTTTCGGCGAGACATAAAGCCATCCATATCTGCCTTGATTTTACAACATTCACCCTTTTTGAGTTTAAATGTTACCGAGGTAATAATCATATCGCCTGTTTTAAAAATGCTTGTGCGGTAACCGAGTTGCATATCTTTTAACTGAATGGATTTGATTTCACCGTCACAATCGATATACTGAGCGCTTATTACCACTTGCGACATTTCACCACCGTAAGCGCCTGCGTTCATATAAAGTCCGCCACCGACAGTACCTGGTATTCCATAGGCAAATTCAAGACCTGTCAAACCATTTTCACAGGCAGTTGTGCAAACCTGCGCCAGACTTGCACCTGCGAAAGCGGTAATTCGGTCGTCTTCAACTGTGATACTGTTAAGGCAATTAAGGCATATAACAACACCCTCAATCCCCTTATCAGAAACCAAAAGGTTTGAGCCTTTACCCAAAATATAAAATGGCATATTAAGTTGTTTTGCTTTTTTCACAACACTTTTAAACTGCTCTACAGATGAACATTCAACAAAATAATCCGCACATCCGCCGATTTTGAAACTTGTATGATTTTTCATCGGTTCATCTTTTTTAATAACAATTCCGTTTTCAAAGCAAAATTTTTCGAAAGCCATATTTGCCCTCCAAAGCAAAATTTAAAAAGGTTCTACCGAACCGTTATCAGACGAAGTATCATCGGTCATACCAAGTTTGCGAAGCAGGTCTTCTGCCGCATTATAGCCGAGTTTCTTCTGACGGTTATTCATAGCCGCAACTTCAATAATAACTGCTAAGTTTCGTCCGGGTTTTACAGGGATTGTCAGTGACGGGATTTCCAAATCAAGAATAGATGTGGTCTGTTTTTCAAGTCCCATCCTGTCATAAGTTTTATTAACATCCCACTGTTCAATATTAATAACAAGGTCTATCTTCTCGGTCAGTTTAACCGCACCTGCACCGAAAATTCGGCTCGCATTGATTATACCAATACCTCGAAGTTCAATAAAGTGCCTTATATTATCGGGCGCTGTGCCAACAAGCGATTTATCCGAAACACGCCTGATTTCAACCGCATCGTCAGCGATAAGACGGTGTCCGCGCTTTACAAGTTCAATAGCAGTTTCACTTTTACCGACTCCGCTCTCACCCAAAAGCAAAATACCCTCACCGTAAACCTCAACCAAAACGCCGTGGCGTGTAACACGGGGTGCTAAATTAAGGTTTAAAAACGCAATAAGCGCAGATGAGAAAGAGGAGGTTGAGATTCCTGTTCTCAACAGCGGCACTTCAAATTCCTTTGCGATTTCAATATATTTTTCCGAAAACTCTAAATCACGGCAAACAACCACCGCAGACGGTTTTCGTGAAAACAGTTCTCTCATTCGAAGTTCTGCTTTTTCGGGTGTGAAACGGTTTAGAAAACTTTCTTCGCTCTTGCCGATAATCTGTATTCTTTTTTCGTCAAAATATTCAAAGTATCCCGCCATCTGAAGACCCGGACGGTTAATTTCGTTGGATGAAATTAAAATATTGGAAGCATCGTCCGGCAAGGATAAAACTTCAAGCGAAAATTCTTTAATGATTTTTTCAAGCGAAACCGTAAAATTTGCCTTCATAAATAGACACCTCTGTGTTGAAATTTATATTTATCTTATTTTATTATAATATAAAACCTTCAAAAAGGCAAAACATTTTATAAATTTTTTCTTGATAAAACTTTGAGTTCGCTATATAATTGATTAGTAAAATTTGTAAAGGACGTAATAATTTATGAAACTCGGTATGGTAGGTTTACCTAATGTCGGTAAATCAACACTTTTTAATGCAATAACAAACGCAGGCGCACAGTCTGCAAACTACCCTTTCTGCACTATTGAACCCAATGTGGGTATGGTTAGCGTTCCTGACGAGCGCCTTGAAAAATTAGCTGAAATCTATTCGCCTGATAAATTCACCCCTGCAGTAATCGAATTTGTTGACATTGCGGGTCTTGTAAAAGGCGCTTCAAAAGGCGAAGGACTTGGAAATAAATTCCTTGCAAACATTCGTGAGGTTGATGCTATTTTTCATGTTGTGCGCTGTTTTGAAAGCACAGATATTATCCACGTTGAAGGCTCGGTTGACCCCGAAAGAGACATTGAAACCATAAATCTTGAATTAATTTTTTCAGATATCGAAATGGTAGGGCGCCGTTTAGACCGTGCCACAAAAGCCTTAAAAGGCGATAAAAAAATGCAGTCGGAAGTGGACTTTTTAAAGAAACTCTTAGCACATCTTGAAAGCGGTCTGCCTGCACGCTCGGTTGAAATTGATGACGACAGTCAGATAGATATAATTAATACCACCGCTTTACTCTCGGCAAAACCTGTAATTTACGCTTGCAATATGAGTGAAGATGATTTTATAAACGGCATTGACAGTAATAAAAACTATAATACGGTAAAAACTATTGCTGAAACCGAAAAGGCAGAAATTTTGCCGATATGCGCCGCATTGGAAGCAGAAATCGCAAGCCTTGACGATGATGAAAAAACAATGTTTTTGGAAGAATTGGGTCTTGAGCGCTCAGGTCTTGACCGTATGATTCAAAAATGTTATAACCTTTTAGGACTTATTTCATACCTCACCGCAGGCAAACCCGAAGTTCGTGCTTGGACAATAACCCAAGGCACAAAAGCACCCCAAGCGGCAGGAAAAATCCATACCGACTTTGAGCGTGGTTTTATCCGTGCAGAAGTTATCGGCTTCAATGAACTTATGGCTTGCGGCGGCAGTATGGTGACCGCTAAAGAAAAAGGTCTTGTCAGAAGCGAAGGTAAGGAATATGTTATGAAAGACGGCGATATTGTTCTTTTCAGGTTTAATGTTTAATTTTTGGAAGTGATTTTTTGATATACCCTTATTTTTACGGTATCGACCCACTTTATTTATATTTAGTTTTTCCTGCAATTATTTTATCAATTTTTGCACAGTTTAAGGTTAAATCAACCTTTTCAAAATATTCTTCCCACCTTTGTAACTATAGCGGTGCGGATGCCGCAAAGCGTGTGCTTGAAGCAAATGGAGTATATAACGTTAAAATTGAAAGAGTTAGCGGTTCTTTAACAGACCATTACGATCCTAAAGCCAATGTTATAAGGCTTTCTGATAGTGTTTACAGTTCAACAAATATTGCAGCGGTCGGTGTTGCGGCACACGAGGCAGGCCATGCGGTGCAGTATGCCAATTCTTATGCACCAATAAAAATCCGTTCTGCAATATTCCCTGTTTGCAACATCGGTTCTCAACTGTCAATTCCGTTGATTTTAATGGGACTTCTTTTTAACTTTTCTTTCCTTATGACTTTAGGTATTATTTTCTTCGGTGTGGCAGTTGTTTTTCAACTTGTGACTTTACCTGTTGAGTTTAATGCTTCTCACCGTGCGCTTGATGCAATAAAAAACAGCAACATTTTGCTTGATGACAGCGAAGTTAAAGGCGCCCGCAAGGTTTTATCAGCGGCGGCGCTAACCTATGTTGCGGCATTTTTAGTATCACTTACGCAACTTTTAAGATTTTTGTTGATTGCAAATAGAAGAAGACGGTAATTTGCCGTCTTCTTCTGCATATACACCCTGATTACCACCAATACTAATCAAGGTGATAATATGCGGAAAACAAACTTTTTATTATTCTCTTTCGGCGCTTTGGGATACGGACTTATTGAAATATTATGGCGTGGGCACACACATCCGTCGATGCTTACAGCAGGCGGTATCTGTTTTGTGTTTTTTGGTAAAATAGGGCAAAAACTCAAAAACGCAAGTCTTTTTTTGCGAGCAATAATCGGTAGTGGTTTTATAACATTTATCGAACTTGTTTTCGGTATTATTTTTAATATTATGCTAAAAAAAGATGTTTGGGATTACAGTAAACTCCCCTTAAATTTCAAAGGGCAAATATGCCTTTTATATTCATTTTTCTGGGGTATTTTGAGTATTGCTTTTATACCGCTTGCCACTAAAATGAATAACCGATTGCAAAATCATAAATAAATTGATATAATGGATATAATCGGCTTGTCGAGACGCATATTAGCGTTTCGACAAACTATAAACATTATAATATATTAGGTGATTATATGAACTTTTTGCATAGAACTTGGGCAGAAATCGATATTTCGGCTTTGAAACATAATTTTGAAATTTTAAAACAAAACGCCAACGGCTCAAAAATAATGGCTGTTGTAAAGGCTGATGCTTACGGTCATGGTGCTGAAAAAATTGCAACCGTATTGCAAGAGCAAGGCGCCGACTGGTTCGCTGTTTCAAATATTGACGAGGCGATTTATCTTCGCAACTGCGGTATAAAAAAACCTATTTTAATTTTAGGTTATACCCCTGCTGAAAAGGTTGCAGAACTTCACGATTTTGACCTTTCGCAATGCGTTTATTCTAAAGATTACGCCGAACTATTAAATGATTTTGCACTTAAAGAGAATAGAAAAATAAAAGTACATATAAAACTTGACACCGGTATGTCAAGAATTGGTTTTGATTGCAGAAATGATAATCTTTCGGGTATTAGCGATGCCGCCGAGTGCGCTAAAATGAGGGGCTTTATTTTCGAGGGTGTTTTCACCCACTTTGCCGTTGCCGACCGCAATCAAACCCAAGAAGACGGCTTTACAGACCAACAGTATTCCCGTTTTATAAAGGCAATTAAAACCTTTGAAAAAGAAGGTTTAAAACCCGAATTATGTCATTGCTGTAATTCAGCAGGATATATTTTAGATAGTGATAAACACCTGTCTTTATCAAGAATAGGCATTTCACTTTATGGACTTTCCCCCTCAAGCGACCTTGAGACAAATCTTAATTTAATTCCTGTTATGACGGTAAAATCTGTTGTTTCTATGGTTAAAGAAATCGAAAAAGGTGACACCGTAAGTTACGGCCGCACCTTTAAAGCAGATAAAAAAATGAAGATTGCAACCGTTACCGCAGGCTATGCGGATGGTTATCCCCGTCTTTTATCCAACGAAGGATATGTGCTTATAAACGGCAAAAAAGCCAATATTATAGGCAGAGTTTGTATGGACCAGATGTGTATTGATATAAGCGATATTGATAATGTTAAAATAGGCGATGAAGTTATTCTTTTCGGTAAAGATTTAGTTGTTGACAACTTAGCCGATATGATTGGTACTATAAACTATGAAATTATTTGCGGTATTTCACCGAGAGTTCCCAGAGTAATAAAAAACGGGTGAACACTATGAAAAAATATATTTTAAGTTTAGACGAGGGTACAACAAGTGCCAGAGCGATACTTTTTGACAGAAACGGAACTCCTGTCTCAGTAGCACAGCACGAATTTACCCAAATTTATCCAAAACCCTCTTATGTTGAGCACGACCCTGTTGAGATTTATTCTGCACAGTATTCAGCGCTCACAGAGGTTATAACAAAGATTGACGCCAAACCGCAAGAGATTGCGGCAATCGGTGTGACTAACCAAAGAGAAACAGTAATTGTTTGGGATAAAACAACGGGCGAACCCGTTTATAATGCAATCGTATGGCAGTGCCGACGTACTGCTGATATATGCGAAGACCTGAAGAAACAGGGTTTAGAAGAATATATAACAAAAACCACAGGTCTCAAAATCGATGCATATTTCAGCGCAACTAAAATTAAATGGATTTTAGATAATGTTAAAGGCGCAAGAGAAAAAGCCGATGACGGACAACTGCTTTTCGGCACAGTAGACACTTGGCTTATATGGAAACTATCGGGCGGAAAAATCCATGTTACCGACTATACTAATGCATCAAGAACAATGCTTTTTGATATTCATAATCTTTGTTGGGATAAAAAACTTTTAGAGGTTTTGAATATTCCCGAAAGTATGTTACCGACCGTAAAATCAAGCAGTGAAATCTACGGAACAGTCAACATTATGGGTGAAGAGATTGCAGTTTCAGGTATCGCAGGCGACCAACAAGCAGCGCTTTTTGGACAGCGTTGTTTCGAAAGTGGTGAAATTAAAAACACCTACGGTACAGGATGCTTTTTGCTTATGAACACAGGCACGACCGCCTTTAAAAGCCAAAACGGACTTTTAACCACCATCGCCGCCTCTTACGGCAATAAAATCAACTATGCTTTAGAGGGAAGCGTTTTCGTTGGCGGTGCAGTTGTGCAATGGCTTCGTGACGAACTTTGCCTTATTTCAAACTCTGCCGAAAGCGAAGAATGCGCTTTATTAGTAAATGATAATAACGGTGTTTATATCGTTCCTGCATTTGCGGGATTGGGTGCGCCTTATTGGGATATGTATGCCAAAGGTACTATTTGCGGACTTACAAGAGGCAGTAACAAAAACCACATTGTGCGTGCCGCCTTAGAATCTATTGCTTACCAAACAAATGACCTTTTAACCGCATTAAAAGCCGACACGAATTTAGATATAAAATCATTAAAGGCTGACGGCGGTGCGGCAAATAATAAATTTTTAATGCAATTTCAGTCTGATATATCAGACCTTGAGGTTATCTGTCCGAAATCCCCCGAAGCCACCGCTTTAGGTGCGGCTTTCCTTGCAGGACTGGCTGTAGGTTTTTGGAAAGATACCGAAGAAATTTCAAAAATCGGCATAAAAAACACTTCATTCTCCCCTAAAATCAACCCCACAGAGAAAGAACAACTTCTAAACGGTTGGAAAAAAGCAGTAAAAGCCTCGCAATCTTTCAGTAAGGAGTAATTTTATGGCTCACGAAATTAAGGCGTTTTCTATTACAAGCACAGACAACATTCACACATTACAGGGTAAGATTTTTATACCAAATGGTGAAATCAAGGGACTTTTTCAAATTGTTCACGGTATGACCGAATATATCGACCGCTATGAGCACTTAATGTCATTTTTGGCGGAAAACGGCTACGTTACTTTCGGTTTTGACAATTTAGGTCACGGGAAAACCATAAAAGACGATAAGGAACTTGGTTTTATTGCCCATAATGACGGTTGGAAATACCTTGTAAATGATGTTGCTGCTTTTACTAATGCAGTTAAAAATATGTATCCGTCATTACCCGTTATTTTGATGGGACATTCTATGGGCTCGTTTATTGCGAGGATTGCCTGTGAACACTACGGTGACATTTATCAAAAACTAATTATTTGCGGTACTTCCGGACCTAATCCCCTTTCAAAAATAGGACTTTTATTCGCAAAACTTAAAAAACTCATTCACGGTAAATACTATATTTCAAACACAGTTTACAACCTTGCTTTCGGCAGTTATAACAAAGGTTTTGAGGGGCTTTCGGAATACGATTGGCTCACCAAAGACCGCAGTGTTATAGAAAAATACGAAAAGGATAAATACTGCAACTTTAAATTCACCATTTCTGCAATGATTGATTTAATGAAACTTTTATCATTTTCAAACCGCAAAGCGTGGTATCAAAATATAAATAAAGATATACCAATATTACTGATTTCAGGAGATAAAGACCCCGTTGGCAACTATGGTAAAGGTGTTAAAACAGTTTATGATAAACTCAAAGTGCAAAATGCAAACGCAAGTATTAAACTTTATCCTGCCTGCCGTCACGAAATCCATAATGACACCTGCAAAGACGAAATGTTCCAAGATATTTTAAACTTTATAAAATAATTTTAGCAGACCTTCAAGGTCTGCTAATTTTTTATATCATATCTTCAATAATTAAAAGCCTGTTATACTTAGCAACTCGGTCACTTCTGCAAGGCGCACCTGTTTTTATCTGTCCTGCATTAACAGCCACCGCCAAATCAGCGATTGTAGTGTCTTCACTCTCACCTGAGCGGTGTGAAATAACCGCCGTATAGCCGTTTTCTCTTGCCAATTCTATAACATCTAAAGTTTCGGTTAAAGTTCCTATCTGATTTAATTTCACAAGTATTGAATTTCCGCATTTTTTCTCAATACCCTGTGCCAATCTCTTTTGATTGGTAACAAACAAATCGTCACCCACAAGTTGAAGTTTTGAGCCTAACTTTTTGGTTAGTTTCTGCCAACCATCCCAGTCCTCCTCTGCAACCCCGTCTTCAATCGAAATTATCGGATATTTTTCAATCAGGTTTTCATAATAAGAAATGAGGTCATCACTTGTCATTTTCTTATTGCGTTTCGGAAGTAAATATTCACCGTCTTTATACCATTCGCTTGAAGCAACATCCAATGCAATCTTTATTTCATCAGTGCTGTAACCTGCTTTATTTATAGCGCTCACAATAATTTCAATCGCCTGTTCGTCACTTTCAAGATTAGGTGCAAAACCGCCCTCATCACCAACAGCCGTCTGCATTCCCTTTTCCTTTAAAATTTTACCTAAAGAATGATATATTTCGGTACACTTTCTTATGCCGTCTGCAAAATTCCCGCATTTAAACGGAATTATCATAAATTCCTGAATATCAATATTATTTGCGGCGTGTGCTCCACCGTTTAAAATATTAAGCATCGGTCTTGGCATTTTAACCCCGTTTATACCGCCTAAATATCTGTAAAGCGGTATGTTTTGGGCTTTTGCCGATGCCTTTGCAACCGCTAAAGATACCGCCAGAATAGCATTAGCGCCAAGACGGGATTTATTTTCAGTTCCGTCAAGTTTAATCATAGTTTCATCTATTTTTCTCTGATTAAAAGGGTTTAAACCTTTAAGTGCAGATGTGATTTCACCATTAATTGACTCAACCGCATTTTTAACGCCTTTCCCCATATAACGCTTTCCGCCGTCACGCATTTCGTGCGCTTCAAACATACCCGTAGATGCGCCCGACGGAGAAATCGCAAAACCCTCACTTCCGTCACAAAGCGTAACCTTTGCCGCAACTGTTGGGTTGCCTCTGGAATCCAAAACCTCATAACCTTTGACTGATTTGATACAAATTTCGCTCATTTTATCACCAATTTCCTGTTTTTATTTATTTTTCCATAAATATTTAATATTATTTATAAATTTACTATTTTATTTTTCTGAAACTTATGTTATAATTTATTATGTATATTTATGTTTAAAAAAGGACGTGCTAAAGAGCATGGAAAATAATAATAAAGAACAAGGCTATAATATCATCTGCGGACGAAACCCTGTGCTTGAAGCAGTGCGCTCAGGAAGAGAAATTGACCGACTTCTCGTTTCTCACGGTGTGAGCGGCGGCTCGGTTACTGCAATTATTGCAAAATGCAAAGCAAAAGGCATTTTAATAAAAGAAGTGAGCCCTCAGAAATTAGATTATTACTGCGGCGGTGCAAACCATCAAGGCGTTGCGGTTTTATTTGCTGAACAGGAATACTGCACCGTTGAAGATATTTTAGACTATGCAAACAAAAAGAATGAAAAACCTTTTATAATTGTTTGTGACGAGATTGAAGACCCGCATAACTTAGGCGCTATAATCCGTACCGCTGAAGCCTGCGGTGTTCACGGAATAATTATTCCAAAAAGAAGAAGCGCTTCCCTTAATGCCACCGTTGCAAAAAGTGCAAGCGGAGCGCTTGAATATATGAATGTTGCCCGTGTTACAAATATTCCAAACACAATCGAACTTTTAAAGGAAAAAGGCATTTGGGTGTTTGGCGCTGATATGGACGGTGACGATTACCTTAAGACCGATTTTGACTGTCCTTGCGCTTTGGTTATAGGTAACGAGGGCAAAGGAATCGGAACCCTTACCGCTAAAAAATGCGATGCTATTATAAGCCTGCCAATGTGCGGTAAAATCAATTCTCTTAATGCATCGGTTGCGGCAGGAATTTTAATGTATGAAGTAGTACGAAAAAGAAGTTGAACTCGGAAACGGAGATTATAAATGAAACGATTTTCAAAAAAAGAAAAGAAAGATAAATTCTTTTTGATAGACGAAGATGTGCAAAATAACAGTTCAATAAGCATTGGGGACACATTACCCGAACCCACACACGCACTAACCGCAAAAGAAGTGCTGGCTTCGAATACACAAAAGCCAACTCAAAGATACGACGGCAAAAGCGCATTAGATGCTTTAAAAAAGCGAATGAGAGAATCAACCGAAACTAAAATCGAAGAAACCTCAACGCTTCTGGAAAAATGCAAGCCTTTTATAGTTGATAAAAACGGAAATGATGCGTCGGTTAATCAAAAGCCTTTATACGAATTGGAATCTGTAGCGCAGATTCTCCAAAACGACAGTAAAAAGACTATTGATAAGTTGGCAGAAAAATATGAGATAACTTATGACTACTTGGGAAAATTCGTTGAAGAAAAATTAGACCAAGCAGTAACGGAAGAACCTGTAATAGAAGAACCCGAAGTATATGAAGAAAAAATACAATTTCCAAAAACGGTTACAAATCTTCAAACCAGCGTTCCTTATGTGATTTCGGATATTGATAATAAAATATATGCCACAAATGATGCTGACGATATCTCGAATACTGCCACTATAACTTTCACACCTATAACTGACTCTGACAGCGAAAAACCGAAAATTTTAGTAACAAGCAATACTCAACAGTTGGATTTAACCGATGAATTTTCAGTTATTGAAGACTCTCTCTCAAAAGCAGAAAACAAAGTTAAACTTGAAAGCGCTGATTTTGACGATTTTTCACCCGAAGACGAAATCACAAACGAGACCGAGGCTAAAAGATTTATACGAAAACTGTCAATTAAGAAACGCAGAAGTTTTTTAACTGTATGCTTTTCGGTTATACTAACACTTGGTTTAGCCTTTATGAGACTTCCTTTTATGTCGGGTGTTTTGTTGGCCAATACTAAAACTGTAATGATTATCTGCACAGCAATCACAACCGTAATTACTCTCTTAAACATTACAATGTTTGCATCCCTTGCAAAAATTTTCACCAAAAAAGCCACTGCAGATATTTCTGCCTGTCTTGCTTGTCTTACAGTTTTAGGGTATGCTGTTTTTGGAATTTTGAAAGGTGAAATTATCCTTGACACTCTGATACTTCTAAGCATTATCCTTTCTCTGCGTGCCTTAGGCACTTTCAGAAAAGATTCATATATGCTTTCAAATCTAAAACAGATTTCTTCCCCCACTGAGAAAAATGCGGTAAAACTTATTGATGATACTGCCGTTTCTTTTGCAATGGCAAAAAACTTTATTGATGGCGATGTTCTTATCGCCGCTCCCCAACAATGCAAAAACATTAAAGACTATATGAAATATTCCACATATGGAACATTTATGGGCGGTAAACTTTCAACTATCACATTTTTATCTTTAATACTTTCTGTTATAACAGGTTTTGCCACCGCAAAATATTTTGACGGCTTAGTATACGGTCTTTATGCCGCAGCGTCGATAATGTGTTTTGCATCCCTCCCCTCGCTTTTCTTAATCGACACTCTTCCTTTATACCGTGCTGCAAAGAAACTTAACCGTTTCGGCTGTATGATTGCAGGTAAAGCAGGTGCTGAACATATTGAAAACGCCAACGCATTAGTTTTAGACTCTAAGGACCTTTTCCCTGTCGGAACGGTAACATTACACCAAATGAAAGTTTTATCAGAAAACAACCTTGATGAAACCATATTGCGCGCCGCTTCGCTTACCGAATGTTTAAAAAGTCCTTTAGCACCGATTTTCAAAAGAATTGCAGGCGAAAGCAACATTACAACTCTTCCCGATTCTGACACCGTTAAATATGAAGAAACCTTAGGTATTTCAGGTTGGGTTGACAATAAACTTCTGTTTATCGGAAATCGAACACTTATGGAAGCCCACGGCATTTCTGTTCCAAGCGTTGAGGTTGACCATAAAATTTTAAGAAACGGTTATTTCCCTGTTTATGTTGCAAGCGACGATAAGGTATGCGCTCTGCTTATGGTGCAATACAGCGTAAACCCAACCGTTGCCCGTGAACTCCGACGTCTTACGAAAATCGGCGTAACACTGCTTATCAACAATACCGACCCAAATGTCACAACCGAAATGGTTTGCGATTACTTAGGTCTTTATGATGACGCCGTAATGGTTATGAGCAATGCGGGATATCATATGTATAAAAACAATGTTATCCCAACCGATTCCCTCTCGGCGCCCGCCGCTTACAGAGGTTCAAATATGTCACTTGCGAAAATCATAAACTGTGCAAACAAAATTAGAAGTTCAAACTCGATACTTACCATCTCATATATCATATCCGCAATCTTAGGAATAATAATCTTTGCCTATTCCTCTTTTGACGGTTCGGGTACGCTTATAAATAACTCTACCGTACTTATTTACAGTGTTATTTGCACTGTATTATCATATCTTTTATATTTTATAAAAAAACCATAGTGAAACGGAGTCTTTATTATGTCGAACAAGAAATTTTATATCACAACCGCTATTGCATATACATCTCGTAAGCCGCATATCGGCAACGCTTATGATATCGTTTTAGCCGATATGATTGCCCGTTATAAAAAAATGCAAGGCTTTGATGTTTTTTTGATGACAGGCTCTGACGAACACGGTCAAAAAATTGAAGAATATGCAAATAAAGCAGGCATTTCTCCAAAAGAATATGTTGACAATGTTTCAAACGAAATCAAAGCCGTTTGGAACAGCCTTAACACAAGTTATGATAAGTTCATAAGAACTACTGATGACTATCACGAGAAAGCCATTCAAAAGATTTTCACAAAACTTTATGAACAAGGCGATATTTACAAAGGTCATTATGAGGGTAAATACTGTGTGCCTTGCGAATCTTTCTTCACTTCTTCTCAGTTAGTTGACGGAAAATGCCCCGACTGCGGAAGAGAAGTTATTGATTCAAAAGAGGAAGCATACTTCCTTAAACTCAGCAAATATCAAGATAAATTACTTGAATATTACGAGCAAAACCCCGACTTTATTAAACCCGATTCCCGTAAAAATGAAATGATAAACAACTTCTTGAAACCCGGTCTTTCTGACCTTTGCGTTTCCCGTTCTTCTTTCAAGTGGGGAATCCCTGTTGAATTTGATCCTAAACACGTAGTTTATGTTTGGCTCGATGCCCTTTCAAACTATATTACAGGTGTTGGCTATAACCCCGACGGCAGCAGCGAACAATTTGAAAAACTATGGCCTGCTGATTTACACGTTATCGGAAAAGATATCGTTCGTTTCCACACAATCTATTGGCCTATTATTCTTATGGCATTAGGTCTTCCGCTCCCAAAACAAGTTTTAGGTCATCCTTGGGTGCTTGTTGGCGAAGATAAAATGAGCAAATCTAAAGGCAACACAATTTATGCCGACGAACTTGCTGCTCGTTTTTCTGCCGATGCTGTAAGATATTATCTTCTTTCTGAAATTTCTTTTGTTAACGACGGCTCAATTACCCACGAAAGCTTTATTAACAAGTTCAATTCCGACCTTGCTAACACCTACGGCAACCTTGTAAACCGTACAGTTGCAATGACAAATAAATATTTCGGTGGAAGCGTTTCTTATAAAAAGTTCGAAAACGAATGTGATGTAGACCTTATTAACACAGTTGGCGTTTGTGTTGACGCATACAAAAAGGCAATGAATGCCTACCGTAATGCCGATGCAGCAGCTGCTGTTTTAGAACTTGCAAAACGTTGCAATAAGTATATCGACGAAACTATGCCTTGGGCGCTTGCAAAGGACGAAGCGAAAAAAGATTATCTTGAAGCAGT
>JAZRMI010000008.1:0-17892 GCA_045647405.1 Acutalibacteraceae bacterium
TCCATAAGTTCAGCGATAGGAGCATATACAGGATCAGCAGGATCTGTAGAAGCGCTATCAAGAGCCTTGAAAGCAGAACCCTTGATGATAGGTGTATCATCGCCAGGGAATTCATACTTGTCAAGAGTTTCACGGATTTCCATTTCAACGAGTTCGAGAAGTTCTTCGTCGTCTACTAAGTCAGTCTTGTTCATGAATACAACGATGTAAGGAACGCCAACCTGACGAGCAAGGAGAAGGTGTTCTTTAGTCTGAGCCATAGGACCGTCAGTAGAAGCGATAACGAGGATAGCACCGTCCATCTGAGCAGCACCGGTGATCATGTTTTTAACATAGTCAGCGTGGCCAGGGCAGTCAACGTGTGCATAGTGACGAACTTCTGTTTCATATTCAACGTGAGCGGTATTGATTGAAATACCACGTTCTCTTTCTTCAGGAGCCTTATCGATGTTTGCATAATCTTCAAAAGATGCCTGACCTTTAAGAGAGAGATACTTTGTGATTGCTGCGGTTAAAGTTGTTTTACCATGGTCAACGTGACCGATGGTACCAATGTTTACGTGGGGCTTATTTCTTTCAAATGCCTGTTTTGCCATTGTAAATTTCCTCCTTAGAAGTTAAAAATAATTTTTATAAATATAGTTTATCAAATTAAGACTGAAATTTCAAGTATAAATTAGTCTTTCTTTGTTCTGGAAGATATAATCTTCACTGCAATGCTCTTCGGTACTTCTTTGTAACCGTCGGGTTCCATTACATACTGACCGCGTCCCTGCGTTTTAGAACGAAGGTCTGTAGCGTAACCAAACATATCGCCAAGCGGTACACGAGCATTAATTTGTTTAACACCTGCACAGTCTTCGAAGCCTTGGATTTCGCCACGGCGTGAGTTAAGGTCGCCAATAACGTCGCCCATATACTCTTCCGGAACGATAACTGTAACCTTCATAATAGGTTCAAGCAAGGTGGGTTCTGCCAAACGGCAAGCTTCTTTGAAAGCCATAGAACCGGCAATCTTAAACGCCATTTCTGAAGAGTCAACTTCGTGGTAAGAACCGTCATAAAGTGTAACCTTAACGTCAACAACAGGATAACCTGCGAGAACACCGGCTTGGAGTGAACCCTTAATACCTGTATCAACAGCAGGGATGTATTCCTTCGGAATGCTACCGCCGGTAACAGCATTAATAAATTCATAGCCTTTGCCTGTCTCGTTGGGTTCAAGTTTAATCTTAACGTGACCGTACTGACCTGAACCACCTGACTGACGTTTATACTTAGTTTCGTGGTCAACGAACTTCTTGATGCTTTCTTTATAAGCAACCTGAGGCGCACCAACGTTTGCTTCTACCTTAAATTCACGAAGCAAACGGTCAACGATGATTTCAAGGTGTAATTCACCCATACCGGCGATGATTGTCTGACCGGTTTCTTCATCGGTGTAAGCCTTAAAGGTCGGGTCTTCTTCAGCAAGTTTTGCAAGGGAAAGACCCATCTTTTCCTGACCTGCTTTAGTCTTCGGCTCGATAGCAACACGAATAACAGGTTCCGGGAAGTTCATTGATTCAAGGATAACAGGGTGTTTCTCGTCGCAAAGAGTATCACCGGTGGTGGTATTCTTAAGACCAACAGCAGCAGCGATATCACCTGCATAACAGGTTTCGATATCTTCTCTGTGGTTAGCATGCATCTGGAGAATACGTCCCAAGCGTTCCTTATTTTGTTTTACAGAGTTGTATACACCGCTACCTGCATCAACAGAGCCTGAATATACACGGAAGAAACAAATCTTACCAACAAACGGGTCAGTTGCAATCTTGAAAGCAAGAGCAGCAAACGGTTCGCTGTCAGAAGAATGTCTAACTTCGGGTTCTTCAGTATCAGGGTTAACACCCTTGATAGCCTCGATGTCAGTCGGAGCGGGCATATAATCAACAACAGCATCAAGCAAAGGTTGTACACCCTTGTTTCTGTAAGAAGTACCGCAACAAATCGGTACCATTTCGTTGTCGATAGTAGCCTTACGGATAATCTTCTTCATCTGTTCAACAGTGGGTTCTTCACCTTCGAAGTATTTTTCCATAAGTTCTTCGTCTTGTTCAACGATATTTTCAATAAGTTCTGTACGGTATTTTTCAGCAAGTTCCTTCATATCTTCAGGAATTTCTTCTTCACGTACATCTTTACCAAGGTCATCATAGTAAATAATAGCCTTATTTTCTACTAAGTCGATGATGCCCTTGAAAGTATCTTCAGCGCCGATAGGCAACTGAATCGGAACACCGTTACAGTTAAAGCGTTCTTTAATCATACCGAGAACGCGATAGAAATCGGCACCCATAATGTCCATTTTATTAACATAAATCATACGGGGTACACGATATTCGTCAGCCTGACGCCAAACGGTTTCAGACTGAGGTTCAACACCGCCCTTAGCGCACAATACGGTTACAGAACCGTCAAGTACACGAAGTGAACGCTGAACTTCAACAGTGAAGTCAACGTGACCGGGAGTGTCGATAATATTGATACGATGGTCTTTCCAGAAGCAAGTTGTAGCAGCAGAAGTGATAGTGATACCACGTTCCTGTTCCTGCTCCATCCAGTCCATAGTTGCGCCGCCATCATGAGTTTCACCCATCTTA
Source organism: Acutalibacteraceae bacterium (assembly GCA_045647405.1). Taxonomy (GTDB): domain Bacteria; phylum Bacillota; class Clostridia; order Oscillospirales; family Acutalibacteraceae; genus UBA737. Next base: position 2,646 of record JAZRMI010000008.1, read on the forward strand.
CGGTTGATACCTGTATAGAAAAGGATACGCTCAGTTGTGGTGGTTTTACCGGCGTCAATATGTGCCATAATACCAATATTTCTTGTCATTTCAAGAGATACCTTTCTTGGCATATTAACCTCCATACCGCTTTAAGCGGTTAACATTAAAAATCTAATTATGACAGGACTACCATCTGTAATGTGCAAACGCTCTGTTTGCTTCTGCCATTTTGTGTGTGTCTTCACGCTTCTTAGCAGCGCCGCCCATGCCGTTAACAGCATCTAAAATTTCACCTGCAAGACGTTCTTTCATAGTTCTTTCAGAACGGTTGCGGCTGTAAGTTGTTAACCAACGAAGACCAAGGGTTTGTTTTCTTTCGGGACGAACTTCAAAAGGAACTTGATAAGTTGCACCGCCCTTACGAACAGCCTTAACTTCGAGTTGAGGCATAACGTTTTCCATAGCAGCGTCGAAAACTTCAAGTGGGTCCTTCCCTGTTTTTTCAGTAATAATGTCGAACGCACCGTATACAATCTTCTGTGCTACACCCTTTTTACCGTCAAGCATAACGTTGTTGATAAGACGGGTAACAACCTTTGAATTGTAAACAGGATCCGGCAATACGTCACGTTTAGCAATAAAGCCTCTTCTTGGCACTTTGCTTCCCTCCTTCATAATGATGATATCATAGGTACTCGAGTTGACTTCCCGTGGCACCAAGCGGTCGGCTTTACATTATATATAAGCCGCTGCTTGATTTAACAGCGAGATAAAGTCTACTAAAAAATTATTTTGCACCTGCTTTTGGACGTTTTGCACCGTATTTAGAACGGCTTTGCATTCTGTTAGCAACGCCCTGAGTATCAAGGCTTCCGCGTACGATATGGTAACGCACACCAGGTAAGTCCTTAACACGACCGCCACGGATAAGAACAACGCTGTGTTCCTGTAAGTTGTGGCCGATACCCGGAATGTAAGCAGAAACTTCGATTCCGTTTGAAAGACGAACTCTGGCAATCTTACGAAGAGCAGAGTTAGGCTTTTTAGGTGTTGAAGTCTTAACAGCAGTGCAAACGCCACGCTTCTGCGGAGAATCGTTATCGGTAAGTTGGCGCTTCATAGAGTTGTAACCCTTTAAAAGAGCCGGAGCCTTAGCCTTCTTCTCAACAGTTTCACGTCCGCTTCGAACCAACTGGTTAAACGTAGGCACTATTGAATCTCTCCTTTCTTAAAAAATGATGAAAATTACCGCAAAACATAATTTCGCATAATATTTCACGCTAGAGTATTTTAGCACACTATTGTCAAGATGTCAAACATTTTTTAACTGCTTTTTATTTTTTCCGAAACTTCCAAAATTATGCAACTATATGTTGTGTCAAGGCGCTTTAAAAAGCACAAAAAGGAGACCGAAGTCTCCTTTATATATGTGTGCGGATTTTGCATCTTCTTCTGTGTTTTCTGACAACCATACGCTCTTTATCTGTTACACCCATAACATAAAACTTTTCTTTTGGCGGTTGTTGTGGTTTGGGTGCGGACTCGGACTGTGGCAAAAATTGAATATCGGGAACATTCTCACCGAACAGTATCGACAGCACACTAAGTTTAAAAATCTCAGAAAGTTTTATCAGAATATCTGAATTGATTTTTCCCTTTCGCTCCATCTGAGCGTATGTACTCGGTTGCATTTCAAGCAATTTTGCAACATCTTTCTGTGTAAACCCCAACTGTTTCCTGTAACGGTATATCCTCTGATTTATTGTTTCAACCACTCTGCCACCACCCTTTAAAGCCAATTTCGTTGAAAACATATCATATTTTCATTTGTTTATTTTTGCACCTATATAAGTGCATAATAATGATAGCACTACAATATAATAATGTCAAGGTTTTTGTTCTTAAATAAGTGCAAAGAGAGTAAGCGTATGAATTTAAAAAAAGAGAAATTAATCGGGCAAAACATCAGGGCGTTAAGAGAAAAAGCAAACATTACACAAGAGATGCTTTCTGCAAGACTTCAGACAAAAGGCTGTGACATTACAAGAAGCGCATTAGCAAAAATGGAAGTCGGTCAAAGACACATTTATGCCGACGAAATATTACTGATAAAAGAAATTCTTGATGTGCCTTATGATGAATTTTTTAAAACTGAAACGGAAGTACTTTGATAAGTACTTCCGTTTTTTTAGTCAAATTCAAATGAACCCGAAATAAAGGTTACTTTATCGGTATTAACCGTCAGCAGTCCACCATCACAACTTGCGGTTTTTTTAGTTCCGTCTTCAAACCACAAAGTACACGGCGCACTCATAACTGAAGTGACAAACGGGATATGCCCTGCCATTATGGCGAGTTCGCCCTCAACACCCCTGACATCAAACTTCACGACATCGCCGTCAAATTTATTACCGTCAGGCGAAGACACAGTCAAGTGAAAAGTCATCACCTTTGCACCTTCTTTGCTTTTTCGATAGCCTCGTCAATAGTGCCGACAAACAAAAATGCCGATTCGGGCAAATCGTCGTGCTTGCCCTCGATAATTTCTTTAAAGCCACGCACGGTCTCGGATATCGGAACATATTTACCCTCAATACCTGTAAACTTTTCAGAAACATCAAACGGCTGTGACAAGAATCTCTGAATCTTTCGAGCCCTTGACACCAAAAGTTTATCCTCGTCAGACAATTCGTCCATACCCATAATGGCGATAATATCCATAAGTTCGTTATATCTTTGAAGTATACGCTGAACTTCTTTTGCAACAAAATAATGCTCCTCGCCCACAACATCAGGAGACAAAATACGGCTTGAAGATTCAAGCGGGTCAACCGCAGGGTAAATACCCTGTGAAGCAATATTACGGGCAAGAACGGTTGTTGCATCAAGATGAGCAAAGGTTGTAGCAGGCGCAGGGTCAGTAAGGTCATCGGCAGGCACATAAACTGCCTGAATTGAAGTAATTGAACCTTTTTTAGTAGAAGTTATACGCTCCTGCAAAGCGCCCATTTCGGTTGCCAAAGTCGGCTGATAGCCAACCGCAGAGGGCATACGTCCCAAAAGCGCCGAAACTTCACTACCCGCCTGTGTGAAACGGAAGATATTATCAATAAACAAAAGCACATCCTGATTTTCGGAGTCTCTGAAATATTCCGCCATCGTAAGTCCCGATAAAGCAACACGCATACGTGCTCCGGGCGGTTCATTCATCTGTCCGTAAACCAAAGCGGTGTTATTAATAACGCCCGACTGTTTCATTTCGTTATAAAGGTCGTTACCCTCACGGGTACGTTCACCTACGCCCGAAAATACCGAGATACCGCCGTGTTCTTTAGCAATATTATTAATAAGTTCCATAATAAGAACGGTTTTACCAACACCCGCACCGCCGAACAGACCAATTTTACCGCCCTTAGAATAAGGACAGATAAGGTCTATAACCTTGATACCGGTTTCAAAAATTTCAGTGCTTGTTGCCAAATCTTCATATTTAGGGGCGCTTCTATGGATATTCCAACGCTCAGCGGTTTCGGGGGTGGGGATATTATCAACCGCATCACCTAAAACATTGAAAATTCTTCCCAAAGTTTCTCTGCCGACAGGAACGCTTATTGGGGCTCCAGTATCGGTTACGACCGCTTCTCTTTGCAGACCGTCGGTAGAAGACATAGCAATACATCTTGCGGTGTTATCACCGATATGCTGTGCCACCTCAACCGTCAACGTGCGCTCGCCGACAGGAATAGTAAGAGCGTTTAGAATTTCGGGCAATTCACCCTCGCTAAAACGAACGTCAACAACAGGTCCCATTACCTGAATTACTTTTCCTTTATTCAAATTATTCACCTCTAACTGTTGCCGCTTCCTGCGACAATTTCCGTGATTTCCTGAGTGATAGCACCCTGTCTTGCACGGTTATATTCAAGACTTAAATCATCTATCATTTGTTTTGCATTTTTACCTGCTGAATCCATAGCCATTCTTCTAGCCGCAACCTCGCAGGCGAAACTTTCACGAATAAGGGCAGTCACAATTCCTGCAACATATTCTCTGGCTGTCATATTAAGAACTGTCAGATGGTCGGGCTCGAAAACCGCTCCCGAACTGTCTTTGTCCTCGCTCTTTAGGAACGGCAAAAGCCATTTGATTTCGGCTTCTTGAGACATCACAGAGTTATACTTAGTGTAAATAACACCCAATCTGTCAAACTTTTCTTCGCAAAACTCGGCGCACAAAGTATCTGCAAGATTTTTAGCATCCGAAAACGAATAATCCTCAGACGAATTTATCTCTCTCCCGAAACGCTCGCAAGCCCGTTTGCCAATCGGGATAAACTCGGCATCCTTATACTCTCGGCAAAGTCTGAAAACATTGGCGTTATATCCGCCCGCAAGACCTCTATCACCCGCAATAACGATAATTTTAGTCCGCTTACCGTCACTATTCCTCATATAAGGACTTTTCTGCGACTCATTACTTGCGGTCAAGACCGAAATGCTATCAGATAGAACTTTAGTATATTCCCTTGCTTTAAACATAGCGTCATTTGCCCGTCTGATTTTTGAAGAAGCAACCAAACCCATTGCCTTTGTTAGTTGCAAGGTGGAAGTTACACTCTTAATACGGATTCGTAGCGCTTTGGTGTTTCCTGCCATAGCCTACACCTGCATTTCCGAAAGAATATCTTTTAACTTCTGCTCGTCAGAATCTTCAAAATAACCCGATTCTATCCTTTGCAGCCAATCGCCGTATTCGTTCTGGAGTTTTGCAAAAAGACGGGATTCATATTCGTGAACTTTTTCTACTGCAACACTGTCAAGATAACCTTTTGTTACGGCATAAACGATTGCGACCTGACAACCAACTCTAATCGGTGAATTGCGGTTTTGCTTTAAAACTTCAACAATGCGTTCACCCAAAGCCAAACGAGCCTTAGTATCTGCATCCAAGTCACTTCCGAACTGCGCAAAAGACTGAAGTTCTCTGTACTGTGAATAGAGAAGTTTTAGTTCGCCCGCAACCTTTTTCATACCCTTTAACTGTGCAGAACCGCCAACACGGCTTACCGAAATACCTGGGTTAATGGCCGGCATTATGCCCGAATGGAAAAGTTCTGTCTCAAGGAATATCTGTCCGTCAGTAATAGAAATAACATTAGTAGGAATATACGCCGAAACGTCGCCCGCCTGAGTTTCAATAATCGGTAAAGCAGTGATAGAGCCTCCGCCGTATTCCTCAGCAACACAAGCCGCCCTTTCAAGCAAACGTGAGTGTAAATAGAACACATCGCCCGGATATGCCTCACGTCCTGGGGGGCGGCGAATCAAAAGTGACAGCGCACGGTAAGCCACAGCGTGCTTACTCAAATCGTCATAAATAATAAGCACATCTTTACCTTGCTCACGGAAATACTCCGCCATAGCGCAACCGCTATAGGGTGCGATATATTGAAGCGGTGCGCTTTCGGCAGCGGTTGCCGAAACGATAATGGTATAATCCATTGCACCGTTTTTAGAAAGTTCATTTGCCAACTGCGCTACCGAAGTACTCTTCTGCCCGATAGCGACATATATACATATAACATTGGTGTTTTTTTGATTTATTATGGTATCAATAGCAATCTCAGTTTTACCTGTCTGGCGGTCGCCTATTATAAGTTCACGCTGACCTCTGCCTATCGGAATCATACTGTCAATCGCCTTAATACCTGTCTGCAACGGAACGCTAACACTCTTACGCTCGATAATACCGGGTGCTTCAGATTCAATCGGTCTTGTGGCAGAATATTCAATCGGACCTTTGCCGTCAACCGCTTCACCCAAAGCGTTGACAACTCTGCCCAACAATTTTTCGCCTACAGGAACAGATAAAACCTTGCCTGTTCTCGAAACCGAAGAACCCTCACGGATATTATTTTTATTGGAAAGCACCGCTACCGATACCGTTTCCTCTTCCAAGTTTTGCGCCATACCGAAACTGCCGTCCTCAAATTCAAGCAGTTCGTTAGCCATACAGTTAATAAGCCCGTAAACCCTTGCTATACCGTCACCAACAAGGATAACCTTGCCTGTTTCGGTCATTTCGGTGCGAGCCTTATAGTTTTCAATTTGTGTTTTTATAATACTGCTGATTTCTGCAGGGCTGTTCATTCGCTAATCACTCCCTTAACCTTGTTTATGCGTCCCGACAAACTGCCGTCAAAAAGTTTGTCACCCAACTGCACCTTAATTCCACCTATAAGCGTCTCATCCTTTACATACTCAGCATCAACAACCTTACCGCTGATTTTACTGAGTTTCTGCAGTAATTTTTGTTTTTGTTCTTCGCTTAAAGGACTTGCATAATAAACCGTCGCTTTAGCTCGGTTTTCCATTATCTTAACAAGGTCATAAAATTCCCTTATACATTCACCCAGACCTAAAATTCTTCCGTTTTCACAGAGAATTTTAACAAAAGAAACCATTTCTTCGGGGAAAGATGCCGAAAAAGATTGCTCAATCAATAAAAGCCTCTCAGAAAGAGGTATTGCAGGGGAACCCAAAATCTGCAAATAATCGGGGTTTTCCTCTGTCAACTTCTCAATCGCCAAAAGGCAGTCAGAATATTCTTTAACAGAATCTCTCTCACTTGCTATCAAAAACAACGCCTTAGCGTATTCTTTATTAGTTTCCTTCATCGCTGTCACCTATTTCGTCGATAAAGGAATCAATCAACTCTTTATGGTCGGAAGAATTGATTTCTCTTTTAAGCATTTTTTGAGTCAGACGGGTTGAAACATCAATGATTTCACCCTTAATAGTACTCTCAGCCTTTTTGAGTTCAAGTTTTGCATTTTCCTCGGCGGTGTGCAAAATATTGCTTGCCTCGGATTTTGCATCTGCTATAATCTCTTTTTCTCTTGCTTTAGCAATGCTTACGGCAGACTGAATAATACCGTCGGCTTCTGCCTTAGCGAAGGACAGTTTTTCTTCATACTCTTTCTGCTCGGAAATTGCAAGATTTTTTGCATCTTGCGCCTCTTGATATGTGTCATCAATGGTTTTCTGACGGGTTTCAAGCATTTTCTTGACAGGTTTGTAAAGAAATTTCTTTACAAGCAAAAAGAGTAAAACCAAATTAGCAAGCGAAACGAGTATCTGCCACAGATTTACAGATATAACATCTAAAGATTGCATATTTACTCTCCGTTTAGGATATTAAAGTGATTTTATTGTGTCAACGAGGATGTTAACCAAAAGTCTCGGCGCTACGAAGATTAAGAGAATTGCAATAACCAACGCATAAAGACCTGTGGTTTCTGCAATAGCACAACCCATAAGCATTGTAGTTGTAACAGAGCCTTTGCTCTCGGGCTGACGGCCGATTGCTTCACAAGCCTTTGCTACCGCATTACCTTCACCGATACCAGGACCTATACCTGCTATCATAGCAAGACCTGCACCCAATGCACAACAACCTAAAATAATACCAATAGCGAGTTCCATATTAAATTCCTCCAGATTTAATTTTTTTCTTTTTAAGTTTTCGTTTTTCATAATCTTCAAGCGGGAATGCACCTGAAATATTCATCATAGTAAGCATTGCAAATATAAAGGCTTGCAAACAACCGCTGAAAACATCAAAATAAATAGAAAGCACGGCAGGGATACCGATTTGGAAAAGCGGAATTTCAGACAATACCCCCGGCAGACCGCCCAAGACCATCGAAGAAAGACCTGCCAAAGCCGAGCCCAAAAGCACAGAGATTACCGTACCTGACAAAACATTTCCGTAATGACGGAAAGCCATTGAAATAGGCGTTGCAAATTCGCTTATAAAGTTAATCGGCGCTAAAAGCGCAACAGGTTCGGCAAAACCCTTAAGGTAATAAATCGGACCGCACTTCATTTTATAATAAGTGATAAGGATAAACACAAGTATCGCCCAACCGCCCACAATATTAATATCAGATGTCGGCGGAAACAGTCCCAAAAGGGATAAAAGGCTTGAAAAAGCCGAAAGGGCTAAAATTGCGATAATAAACGCTGAATAACCTTTGAAATATTCACCCATATTATCGGTTACAAGAGCGTCAACCTTTTCAACAATAAGTTCTGCAAAGTGTTGGCGTTTGAGTTCAATTCTTTCTTTGATTCCGTGTGTTAAATATAAGCAGAAAAAGAATATCGTCACCATAACGAGCGCTGAATTTAACTGAGACTCTGTAACGGGGAAATCCTGTAACGGCATTGGAATTGTGAAGAAAATTCTTGCTCCCGTTATAGTTATTTCATCGCTCACAGGCTTAGTCAGAAGATTTACAACCATACCGACCGCCAACGGCAAAACCATCATAACAATATAAATAATGTCAATTATCCTGAAACGGATATCTGTCTTTTTCAAAAGCATCACCCCTTTTGAAAGATAAAAAACTAATCTTTAATAATTATCGGTCTTAATGCCACCGCAATACGAGGAAAAAGAAACGGCACGATAACCGAAACTGTATTAAATATAGGTATAAGATACCCAATAAGTGCCACAGTAAACATTAAAAATAAACGGCCTGTTTGAGAAAGTTTCATTAAACTTTTTGCGTCCTTTTCCTCTTTGCCCAAAGCCGACTGCACTGTAAGCCCCATTAAAAAGAAATTACCCACGCTTGCAACAAAGCCGAGCAGATTTCCCAAAGCAACAGTGTAATCCCATTTGCTAACCACAAGAAACACCGATTGCATAATCACACTCAATAAAAAAGTTATAACCCCTATATAATAAGTTTCCTTTATGACTGTTGAATCAATTTTCTTCATTACTGCACCTTTAACAATCAAATAATTACTGTTATTATATCACCTATTTTACCATAATACAACAGAAAAAACTGTAAATTTTTGACTATTTTTTAACAAATAAAAACAGCCGAAATTTCGACTGTTTATGCTTGCTTTTCAAGAAAATTTTTAATTGCTTTTATTGTTTCATCACTTACGATATGTTCTATCCTACAGGCATCCTTTGTGGCAATCTCGCTGTCAACACCGATAAAAGCCAAAAACTGCGACAAGACATTATGCCGTTCAAATATTTTTTGAGCGGTTTTCTTTCCGTCTTCGGTCAAGGTTAAAGAGCCGTCCTTTGCCATTGTCAGATAACCGCCCTTTTTTAAAAGGCTTACCGCCCTGCTTACACTGGGCTTTGAATATCCCATATTTTCAGCGATATCAATACTTCTGACTGCTCCCAATTTTTCCGAGAGCCGATAAATTGTTTCTAAATACATTTCAGCGGATTCATATAAAGCCATCATAAAAATCCTCCTTAAAATCTATGACTATTCTACCACAGATTATATATTTTTTCAAGTGGTGGAAAATTTTCAAAAATGTATTGACAAATATTTCAAAAAATGTTAATATACTGTGTAGTTAGCAAATGCTAACTGCCTTTAAAATTGTTTCAGGAGACCATTTATGGACTTAAGTTTTGCTATAGAAGGAAAAGAGTATATTATCAAACAAATTCATACTAATGATGACGAACTTAACTCTTTTTTATTTTCTTTGGGTTGTTACAGCGGTGAACCTATTACCGTTATTAAACACTCAAAAAGCGGTTGTATAGTTTCGATTAAAGATGCAAGATACAGTATTGACAAGCCTTTAGCAAAGGCTATCATTGTCAATTAATTTTTTACCCAAAAGTTAGCAAACGCTAACTCGACTTTCTAAAAGGAGCAAATCAGATGAAAATCGCCTTAACAGGTAATCCCAATAGCGGTAAAACCACTATGTTCAATGCGCTTACGGGTAGCAACGAAAAGGTTGGCAACTGGGCAGGGGTTACTGTCGAAAAGAAAGAACATCGTATTAAAAAGATTTATTGCAACTCGGGGGAAGAACTCATTGCTATTGACCTGCCGGGTGCTTATTCAATGTCACCCTTCACTTCGGAAGAAAGTATCACAAGCGATTACATAAAAAACGAAAACCCTGATGTTATAATAAATATTGTTGATGCCACAAACCTGAGCCGAAGCCTCTTTTTCACAACACAGATTTTAGAACTCGGCATTCCTGTTGTTGTAGCATTAAATAAGGCTGACATCAATAAGAAAAAGCAAACAAAAATCAACACCTTAGATTTAAGCCAAAAGTTAGGCTGTCCTGTTATTGACACCGTTTCTGTTTCAGCCAAGGGGCTAAGTCAGGTTGTTAAAACTGCGGTGGAGCAAGTCGGCAAAACTCAGACCGCTCCCTACTCACAGAAAAATATCAACCTTACAGATAAAAATGCCGTTGAAATTGCCGACAGAAAGCGTTTTGAGTTTGTAAATCAAATCGTTTCCTCGGTCGAAACCCGTAAAGTATTCACAAAAGATTATAATATTGATGATAAAATCGATTCGTTGCTTACAAACAAATGGCTCGGCATCCCGATTTTTGCAGTAGTTATGTTCCTCGTATTCCAGATTTCACAAGTTTGGGTAGGCACACCTATTGCCGATTTATTAGTCGGATGGTTAGAAATTTTCCAAAGTTTTATAGGAAAACTTTTTGAAAATGCAAACCCTTTACTTTCAGCGCTTCTTGTTGACGGTGTTATCGGCGGTGTTATTGCGGTTGTGGGTTTCTTGCCTCTTGTTATGGTGATGTACTTCCTTATTGCGCTTTTAGAAGACTGCGGTTATATGTCACGAGTGGCAGTCGTTTTAGACCCTATATTTAAAAAAGTTGGTCTTTCGGGCAAATCGGTTATTCCGTTTGTAATCACAATCGGTTGCGCTGTGCCTGGCATTATGGCAAGCCGTACCATCCGAAACGAGCGCGAGCGCCGAGCCACCGCAATGCTTTCACCTTTCATTCCTTGCGGTGCAAAAATTCCTGTAATTTCCCTTTTTGCAGGTGTGTTTTTTGATAAAGCAGGCTGGGTAAGTACTTTAATGTACCTTTCGGGTATTGTTCTTATTTTCCTATGCGCCTTGCTTATAAATAAAATCACAGGCTATAAGGCAAGAAAGTCTTTCTTTATTATTGAACTTCCTGAATATAAAGCCCCGTCCTTTTCAAGAGCCTTTATGTCAATGTGTTCAAGAGGTTGGGCTTATATTGTAAAAGCCGCTACGATTATTTTGCTTTGTAACACCGCAATACAAATTATGCAAACTTTCAACTGGCAGTTTACTGTGGTGCAAACAGCCGATTCTTCAATTTTAGCATCTATAGCAGGCCCGTTTGCGTATATTCTTTTCCCTGTTGTCGGTATAGTTTCGTGGCAACTCGCTGCCGCCGCAATCACAGGGTTTATTGCAAAGGAAAATGTTGTCGGCACTTTGGCGGTCTGCTTCTCAATAACAAATTTCATCGACACCGAAGAATTAGCGCTTATAGGCGGTGCTAACGAAGTTGCCGTTATTATGGGATTAACAAAAGCCTCCGCCTTGGCATACCTTATGTTCAATCTCTTTACACCGCCTTGCTTTGCCGCTATCGGCGCTATGAACGCTGAAATGAAGAGCGCAAAATGGCTTTGGGGCGGTATTGCTCTCCAACTCGGCGTCGGTTTCACAGTAGGTTATTTGGTATTCCAAATCGGCACGCTAATCACAACTAAAACTTTCGGCAACGGATTTTTATCAGGTCTTATAGCCATTGCGGTTATGCTGATAATTATAATAACAATTTGCATTAAAAACGAAAAAACCACATCTCATTCTTAATAACGGAGTATATATGGAAAACTTTATCGTAATTATAATTTTAGTTGTAGTTATCGGACTTGCCACCTCGTATATTTATAAACAAAAGAAATCGGGCAATAAATGTATTGGCTGTCCGCACCAAAAAGAGTGCCACTCAAAACACTGTTGCAATAAATAACAAAAAGAAATGTCAATCTTTCAAAAAAGGATTGACATTTCTCTTTTAAAAATATATAATTATATGGCTATCAAAAATCACTGTTTTAATATCGAGGTGTGGCTCAGTTTGGTAGCGTTGAGTTTGACCGCTTCCTGTGGAAGATTAAGGGAAAACGAAACGACGCAGCGGTCGAAATGCGAGATACGGCAGTATCGAGTCTTCGGGCACCGCAAGAGTAAGCGAAGTAGCAGCGCGGACAAATTGGAAACATCAATACTAAAAACTTAATATTTCCTATATCGAGGTGTGGCTCAGTTTGGTAGAGCGCTGCGTTCGGGACGCAGAGGCCGCAGGTTCAAGTCCTGTCACCTCGACCAAACACGAATAATCCGAACCTCCGTCTAATAGGCGGTGGGTTCGGATTTTCTCTTTAGGTAGACTATCAAAATTTTAACTCAAAAACTTTCATATAATACAGTCTCATCTATCGGACGAAACTCGAAATGAAGGTCAAGCGGTTTTGCATCATCCGACGGATAGCCCATCACAAGCAACGCAATCGGTTCAATATTTTGGGGGATATTAAATTTCTCTCGCATTAAATAAGGGTCGAAATGCATTACCCAACACGAGCCAACCCCTTCGTTCTGAGCGGCAAGCATCATATACGTCGTAACGATTGAAGCATCTATCGGAGAAGATAACGCCCCGTCATACTTGCGCTTGTAACTCTCCTCTTTGTTATGGCAAACGAGCATTGCCGTCGGCGCACCAAAATGACACTTTGTACATTCCTGCAATTTCGCAATAGACTCATCATTATTAAGCACAAGTATTCTCTGTGGCTGATAGTTGCACCCCGTTGGTGCTTTATGACCTGCTTGAAGAATTTTATCAATAATCTCTTTAGGTAAATGTTCGGGTTTAAATTTTCTTACTGAATATCTTTCGGTGATAAGTTTTTCAAATTCCATAAATACTCCCTCAAATATAATATACCTAATTATAACACACGAACAGGCAATAGTCAAAATATGATTAAGGCTTGCTTTTCCAAGCAAAAAATCATATAATTATTTTACATTCTTGTTCTGTGGTCTTTATAAATCTCATTGCAAAAGGAAATTAAAATGCAAAAGAATAAAAATATTTGGTTGATTTTTTCTTCACTTTTTACCGCTCTTATTTGTATTTTTTCGCAAATATCCATCCCAACACCCATAATGCCTATAACATTGCAGACCTTTGCAATATCGCTATTAGGTTTCACCCTGCCAATTAAATATTCTCTATTTTCTGTTTTGGCATATATACTTTTGGGAGGTATCGGTGTTCCTGTTTTTTCAAACTTTTCGGGAGGATTTCACCACCTTATAGGGCAAAACGGCGGTTTTATTTTCGGTTTCATTGTTTTAAGCCTTTGCTGTTCTATATCAGCAAAATTCAAAACCGATTTCAAACGCTTATGCTTTGGCTTTTTGGGAATTATCATAATGACCGTTTGCGGTATCTGTTATTTCTGTTTTTTCACCCATACGAAAATTTTCAGTTTGGTTAATTTGATTTTTGTTTTTATGTTTTTAAAAGATATTTTTCTTTGTTTTTTAGCATACCTTATTTCAAAATACATCAAAAAAAGGACTTCATAAGAAGTCCTTTTTTTATATCAAATATACACCCGACTGCAACAGCGCAAACCGGTAATCCCCCACCTTTATATACTGTTTTACAGGTTCGGGGAATTCTTCGCCGTCAAGCACAACATAACTTTCAAGATTAACATTAGTAAGTTTTTGCGAGCCTTGATTGCAAACAGTCACACTCTGTCCCTCAACAAACAAACCTTTCGGTTTATCGAACGGAGACTTATTACCGCCGATACGAAGTTCCTCACGCATTGTGTTAAGGTTATACCGAAGCATCACATTGCATTCACTATAGGAAGCCCACAAAGCATTTTTATAAAGCACAATATCAGATGCCGAATATGTTCGGTAAGTGAGCATACCTTTCCAAATTGCGACCGCATCAGTATCAACAAGTTGCGCCATACCGTCGCTTGACAGTAAAAACACCTTTCCGTTGGGTAAAAGTATCGACTTTACCGTAATATAATTATCACAGTTTTTTATAACTTCTTTATAATTATTACCAAACTTAGTCAGCAAATAGATATTTTTAGCAACATCGGTAAATCTGCCCGTATCAAACGACAGCATCTTAAAAGATACCACAATTTGACTGTCAACTATCTCTTTGCAATATGAAAAAATTATTCCGTTTGGAAGCGGTAAAATCTCATACACTTCACCGCTGAAAATTTCTTTCATATTTTCACTCCCTTATTTTGTGTTTCTAATTTTTTGAGCCGCCAAAAGCACACCCGCTTTTGCGCTGTGGAAATTAAGTCCGCCCTGCATCCAAGCGGCATACGGCTCTCTTAAAGGACCGTCTGCCGAAAGTTCGATTGAAGCGCCCAAGGTAAATGCGCCCGCCGCCATAATTACAGGGTCGGTATACCCCGGCATCTCCCAAGGCTCAGGCACAACGAATGAATCAACAGGTGCTCCGCTTTGCATACCCTGACAAAACGCCACCATATCCTCCGCACTGCCGAGTGTTACACACTGAATAATATCTCCCCGTTTTTCAAGCGGTTTGGGTGTTACTTCATATCCCATCAAACTAAAGAGCGCCGAGGCGTAAACCGCCGTTTTCATTGCTTCGCCCACTACGTGTGGTGCTTGAAAGAGACCCAAATAAAGTTCTCTGCTGTGACCTAATGTTGCGCCGACTTCTCTGCCGACACCCGCACAAGTCAAACGGTAGGAACATTTCTCAATCAAATCTTTTCTGCCTGCAATATATCCGCCTGTGGGGGCAATTCCGCCGCCTGGGTTTTTAATAAGTGAACCCGCAACAATATCCGCTCCCACTTCGCAAGGTTCTTTTCTTTCGGTAAATTCACCGTAACAGTTATCCACCATAATATAAGTTTCGGGGGATATTGATTTAACTATATTACAAAGAACTTCAATATCATCTATTGTAAGGCTTGGTCTTGTGCTGTATCCACGTGAACGCTGAATATATGCCATTTTGAAACTGTCTTTTGAAAGACGGTTTTTTATTTCCTCAATATCGGGCGTACCGTCTGCCTTTAAATCAACCTGATGATACTCGACACCAAAATCCCTCAAAGAACCGTCGGTTTTTTCATCAATACCAAAAACACCTGTAATAGTATCATAAGGTCTGCCTGTAAGAACCAAAACCTTATCACCGGGGCGCAACACACCAAAAAGAGCCACAGTCAAAGTATGCGTTCCTGATACAAAATTATGGCGCATAATAGAGTCTTCTGCTCCCATACAATCTGCCATAACGCGTTCTAAAATTTCGCGTCCTCGGTCGTCGTAACC
>JAZRMI010000009.1:0-14212 GCA_045647405.1 Acutalibacteraceae bacterium
CGGCTTTCGATAGTTGCCAAGTGAGCAACTGCGCCTAAGTCCATAACTTCCTGAGTATTTGTTTCAGCGAGCATAGCAAAACCTGTTTGACGGCAAGCGTAAACGTCAGAATGGTCGCCGAAGATGTTAAGAGCGTGTGAAGCCACACAACGAGCCGATACGTGGAAAACGCAAGGGAGAAGTTCACCTGCGATTTTATACATATTCGGGATCATAAGTAAAAGACCTTGAGAAGCGGTGTATGTTGTGGTTAAAGCACCGGCTGCTAATGAACCGTGAACTGTACCTGCGGCACCTGCTTCAGATTGCATTTCGGCAACATTTACAGTAGTACCGAAAATGTTTTTTACGCCTTGAGCGGACCATTGGTCAACATAGTCTGCCATCGGGCTGGACGGTGTAATCGGATAAATACCGGCTACTTCGGTAAACGCATAGGACACATAAGCGGCAGCGTTATTACCGTCCATAGTTTTGAATTTTCTAGACACCAGAAATTCCTCCTAAAAATTTTTTAATGAGATACGAAAAATTTTTATTCGCAAAATTGTCTCATACTACTATATAATAACACTTTAGTCGCTTTTTGTAAATAGGTATTTGTATATTTAATTATAAAATATTATAGCAATAATACTGTTATATCTTGTCGAATTTTCCAAAATTTCAAAAAAATAAAATTTTTTAAAAAAGTGCTTGACAAATGAAATCGGTTGTGGTATTATAGCAAAGTCGCCTGAGGGTGACACGCAGTTGGTGTTGATTGCGGTGAGGGTCCACCCGTTCCCATACCGAACACGGAAGTTAAGCTCACTTGCGCTGAAAATACTTGGCGGGAAGCTGCCCGGGAAGATAAGTAGATGCCAACACAAAGAGATGTAACCTTGGTTACATCTCTTTTTTATTGAAAATAAGTTTTATATATGTTAAAATGTGTCAAAAGGAAGTGAGAAAATGAGTGAACGCACCATTGCCGCTATTGCAACACCTTTGGGTGAAGGCTCTGTGGGAGTTATCAGAATATCGGGTGAAAATGCGATAGAGGTTGCCGATAAAGTGTTTTTTGCCTTTTCGGGAAAACCTTTAAGTCAGATGCAGGGATATACCGCCGCTTACGGAGAAATTAAAGAAAACGGCAAGGTTATTGACGATGCGGTGGCACTCGTTTTCCGTGCGCCTAAAAGTTATACAGGCGAAAACGTTGTGGAACTTTCTATCCACGGCGGTAGACTTATGCTTAAATCTGCTTTGCGTGTTGTTTTGCAAAACGGCGCTTTCTTGGCAGAGGCGGGCGAATTTACCAAGCGTGCATTTTTAAACGGTAAGTTAGATTTAACCAAAGCCGAAAGTATAATGGGGCTTATTAGCGCAAGGAGTGAATCGGAACTTCGGCTTTCACGTGCGGCGCATATCGGCGGAGTTTCAAAAAAGATTGATAAAATCGAGAGTGATTTAGTTTCTGCTGATGCTTCGATAGCGGCATTTTCTGATTATCCTGATGAAGATATTGAGGGTCTTGATTATGATAATTTCCTTAATATGTTAAGTAATGCTAAAACTGAAATTGAGAAAATGCTTTCAAGTTATGATGCGGGTAGGATTCTCAGAGAGGGTATTGATACTGTAATTGTCGGCAAGCCAAATGTTGGTAAATCTACTTTGATGAATATGCTAAGCGGTGCTGAGAGGTCTATTGTTACTGATGTTGCAGGTACTACCCGTGATGTTATTGAAGATACCGTTACTGTTGGAGATATAACACTTCGCCTTGCTGATACGGCGGGTATTCACAATACTGATGATACAGTTGAAAGTATCGGTGTCCAGCGTGCTAAGCAAAGAATAGAATCGGCGGAACTTGTTTTAGCGGTTTTTGACTGCACAACACCGCTTGATAAAAATGATACTGATTTAATTAAGGAAATTAGAAATAAGAATACAATTATAATTATAAATAAGACCGATTTGGAAAGTAAAATTGATAATAGCGTCTTTGACGGTTTTAGGGTTGTCACTATTTCGGCTAAAAATAATGTTGGATATGAAAAGTTAAGCGAGGAAATTTCAATAATTTCGGGAACGGCAAATTTAAGTCCTGACAGTGCGGTGTTAATTGGAGAAAGACAGCGTGCTTGTGCTGAAAGAGCGCTTGACGGTGTGAATGAGGCTATAAATGCTTTGCAAATGGGCGCTACAATGGATGCTGTGGGTGTTTGTGTTGACGATGCAATTTCAGCGCTTTTTGAACTTACAGGAAAAAGGGTTACTAACGAAGTGACTGATGAAATTTTCCGAAAATTCTGTGTTGGAAAATAAATTTGGAATTAAAAAACCGACTGAATTTCAGTCGGTTTTTTGTTGTGTTAATTTTAATATTTTGTGAAGAAATTGTTAATAGTCAGGGAAAGTCAAAGAAATTTTCAAAAAACCCTTGACAAATGGAAAAACATAGGATAAAATAGAGAACGTTAACGAAAGTCAGGAAAAGTCAAATAGAAATTTTAAAAATTTCGAAAAGGATATGGAGGATTGATTTCGTGGCAGAAACAGAAAAGAAACAGGAAGAAACTGTTGAAACCGAAAAAACACCCAAAAAGAAGAATAAAAAAGATTTGGAAATTGAAAACTTGAAAGCAGAATTAGAGCAAAAGAATGATTTGCTTTTACGAACTGCGGCAGAGTTTGATAATTACAAAAAACGCACCGAGCGTGAAAAATTAACGGTTGCGGAATTTGCAAAAGCGGGTTTAATTAAACAGTTGTTGCCAATACTTGATAATATCGACCGTGCTTCTTTGGTGGAAAAAGACACACCCGATTATATAAAAGGTATTGAAATGATTGTAAAACAGTTTGAAGCCTTGGCGGGCAATATTGGTATTAGCGAGGTTGCAAATGTTGGGGATGAGTTTAACCCCGAAATGCACGAAGCGGTAATGCACATTGAAGATGAAACATTAGGTGAAAATGTTATAGCCGAAGTTCTTCAAAAAGGTTATAAAATAGGGGATACGGTTATCCGTGCCGCTATGGTTAAAGTAGCAAATTAAAACATTATTTATATTAAGGAGAATTTATTATGGGAAAAATTATTGGTATTGACTTAGGTACAACAAACTCTTGCGTTGCAGTTATGGAAGGCGGCGAGCCTGTAGTAATCGCTAACGCTGAGGGCGGAAGAACAACTCCGTCTGTTGTGGCTTTTTCTAAAACAGGCGAAAGAATGGTAGGTCAGGTTGCAAAGCGTCAGGCTATCACTAACCCTGACAGAACAATCAGTTCTATCAAGCGTGATATGGGTACTGCTAACACTGTTGAAATTGACGGTAAAAAGTATACCCCTCAAGAAATTTCTGCTATTATTTTGCAGAAGTTAAAGGCTGATGCTGAAAGTTATCTCGGCACAACCGTTACAGAAGCAGTTATCACTGTTCCTGCTTACTTTACCGACGCTCAGCGTCAAGCAACTAAAGACGCAGGTAAAATTGCCGGTCTTGAAGTTAAAAGAATTATAAACGAGCCTACTGCTGCTGCTTTGGCTTACAGTATTGATAAAGAAGACGACCAAAAAGTTATGGTTTATGACTTGGGCGGTGGTACTTTCGACGTATCTATTATTGAAATGGGTGACGGTGTTCAGGAAGTATTAGCAACTGCAGGTAACAATAAACTCGGCGGTGACGACTTTGATAAGCGTGTTATGGATTATATCGTAGCAACCTTCAAGGCAGAACAGGGTATTGATTTGTCGGGCGATAAAATGGCTATGCAACGTGTTAAAGAAGCGGCTGAAAAGGCTAAAATCGACCTTTCGGGTATGACTACAACGGATATTAATTTACCTTTCATTACTGCTGATTCAACAGGTCCTAAGCACTTTGAAACAACTTTAACCCGTGCTAAGTTCAACGAACTTACTGCTGATTTAGTTGAAGCAACAATGGCTCCTGTTCGTCAAGCAATCGCTGACTCCGGCCTTGATAAAAATGAAATCAATAAAGTGCTTATGGTAGGCGGTTCTTCAAGAATCCCTGCTGTTCAAGAAGCGGTTAAAAACTTTATGGGTAAAGAACCATTCAAGGGCATCAACCCTGACGAATGTGTAGCACTTGGTGCATCTTTGCAAGCAGGTGTTCTCGGCGGTGACGTTAAGGGACTTCTTCTTCTCGACGTTACACCATTGTCATTAGGTATTGAAACAATGGGCGGTGTTTCTACAAAGATTATTGACAGAAACACAACTATCCCTGCTAAGAAGAGCCAGATTTTCTCAACTGCGGCTGACGGTCAGACTTCGGTTGAAGTACACGTTTTACAGGGTGAACGTGAATTTGCTAAAGACAATAAGACTTTAGGTGTATTCCACCTTGACGGCATTGCATCTGCACCTCGCGGTGTTCCGCAGATTGAAGTTACTTTCGATATAGATGCTAACGGTATCGTTCATGTTTCTGCAAAAGATTTAGGCACAGGCAAAGAAAATGATATCACTATCACATCAAACACCAATATGTCTAAAGACGATATTGATAAGGCTGTTAAAGAGGCAGAAGAATATGCTGCAGAAGACAAAAAGCGCCGTGAGGCAGTTGATATCCGCAACAATGCTGACCAGATGATTTATCAGACTGAAAAGACTATTGCTGACTTGGGTGATAAGATTACCGAAGAAGAAAAAGGTAAAATTGAAACCGCTAAAGAAGCGCTTAAAGAAGCATTAAAGGGCGAAGATATAGATGCTATTAAGGCTAAACAGGATGATTTGCAGAAAGAAATCTTTGCTATAAGCGAAAAGATTTATAAGGCTGCAAATCCACAGGGCGCTGAGGGTGCTCCTACAGGCGATGCCCAAGCAGACCCCAATGTTTACGAGGCAGATTATACTGACGTAGATGACAATAAATAATTCGTAATGCGTAATTCGTAATGCGTAATTGAAGTAGGAGAATTATTTTGGCTGATAAAAGAGATTATTATGAGGTTTTAGGGGTAGATAAATCTGTCTCTGATGATGACCTCAAAAAAGCATATAGAAAAGCCGCAAAAAAATATCACCCTGACTTAAATCCGGGTGACGAGGCGGCTGAAAAATCTTTTAAAGAAGTTAATGAAGCATACGAAGTGCTGTCCGATAAGGAAAAGCGTGCGAGATATGACCAATTCGGTCATGCAGGTGTTGACCCTAACTTTGGTGCAGGCGGCGGCTACGGCGGTGGCTTTGGCGGAGGTTTTGGTGATTTCGGCGATTTAGGCGATATATTCAGTTCGTTCTTCGGCGGCGGTTTCGGAGGTGGCAGACGCTCTAATCCTAATGCCCCAAGACGAGGAAACGATACTGCGGCATCGGTTACCATATCTTTTGAAGAGGCTGCGAAAGGTTGCACTAAGACTGTTAAAGTCACCAAGATTGAATCTTGTAAAGAGTGTGGCGGTAGCGGTGCTGAAAAAGGTACAACTGCCAAGACTTGCCCTGTTTGTCACGGAAGCGGTCAGGTGGCGGCTACACAGCGAACACCTTTTGGTGTCATACAAACACAACAGGTTTGTAACCACTGTCACGGAAGCGGTAAAATTATTGATAAACCTTGTCATACTTGTGCAGGTAAAGGCAGAATAAGACATACGGTAGACCAAAAGGTTGATATTCCTGCAGGTATAGATGACGGACAGGTGATTAATCTTCGTGGCGGCGGTGACAGCGGTGTAAACGGCGGACCGTCGGGTGACCTTAGGATAAATGTTAATGTTCGTCCGCACCCCATTTTTGAGCGTGACGGCTATGATGTCTACTGTGAAATTCCAATTACATTTGCTCAAGCGGCTTTGGGAGCGGAAATAACCGTTCCAACCCTTGACGGAAAGGTTAAATTCACTATCCACGAGGGAACACAGCCGGGTGATGAGTTTAAACTTAAAGGTAAGGGTATCCAACGCCTTAATTATTCGGGCAAGGGTGACCAGTATGTTAAAATTACTGTTGAAGTTCCTAAAGACCTTTCAAAAGCGCAAAAGGAAAAGTTAAAGGAATTTGACAGTGCCACCGATAGTAAGAACTATAAAAAACAAAAGAGTTTTATGGATAAACTCAAAGATTTTTTTGATTAATAGTAAGGTCAGCAACAAATCGGTTGCTGACCTTTAAAATTTTGGTTGTAAATTACCTCTATTGGTGGTAAAATATACGCAGTATATATAAAAGGGGTTTTGATATGAATATTATCGTAAACGGTTGCGGTAAAATAGGAAAGACCATAGTAGCAAGTCTTGTTAATGAAGGGCATAATGTTGTTGCTATTGATAATAATCCCGAAGTGATAACAGAAATCACAAATATTTATGATGTTATGGGAGTTTGCGGTAATGGTACCGATTCTGATATTTTATCTGAAGCGGGTGCTGGGAGCGCACATCTTATAGTTTCTGTTACAGGTAGTGACGAACTTAATATGTTGACCTGTTATTTGGCAAAAAAAATGGGAACAGAATATACTATAGCCCGTATAAGAAACCCTGAATATAACGATAAAAGTTTGGGCTTTATGCGAAGTCAGTTAGATATTTCGCTTATAATTAATCCCGAACTTATGGCGGCGCACGCAATTTTTAATATATTAAAATTGCCCTCTGCTGCTAATATTGAAACCTTTTCAGCAAGAAATTTCGAAATGGTGGAATTTCGTTTAAAAGCAAATTCTGTTTTAGACGGTGTGAAAATTAGCGATTTGCGCTCTAAATATAAAGCAAAATTCCTTATATGCGCCGTTCAGCGTGGTGAAGAAGCATATATACCTGACGGTAATTTTGTGCTTAAAAGTGGAGATAAAATAGGTGTTACTTCTACCCCTGGTGAGATAATCAAGTTTATGCGTGAACTTGGAAATCAACAGTCCCGTGCAAAGAAAATTATGATTTTAGGCGGTGGAAAAACTTCTTATTATCTTGCAAAGAAACTTGCGGGTATCGGCAATACGGTTACGATTATTGAAAAAAATTCTTCTGTTTGTGAAAATTTATGTGATGTGTTGCCAAAGGCAACGATAGTTAATGCCGACGGTTCTGAACAAGAAACTTTGATTGAAGAAGGACTTCTATCTGTTGATGCGTTTGTATCGCTTACGGGTATGGACGAACTTAATATTTTGATTGCATCTTATGCGGCATCTAAAAATGTTCCAAAAGTTATTTCTAAAATTAACCGTTGGGCGTTAATTCCGCTTGCAGAACATTGGGGACTTGATACCTTTATTTCACCTCAAAAAATTGTTTCGGATGTGTTGGTGCAATATGCCCGT
This sequence comes from Acutalibacteraceae bacterium, assembly GCA_045647405.1. Classification (GTDB taxonomy): domain Bacteria; phylum Bacillota; class Clostridia; order Oscillospirales; family Acutalibacteraceae; genus UBA737. The sequence goes on from JAZRMI010000009.1 coordinate 7,293, forward strand.
GCTTTAGAAAATTCCCAAGGAAGCAGTGTGGAAACCCTTTATAAACTTATGGACGATAAGGTTGAACTTTTGGAATTTACCGTGAAAGACGGACTTGACTTTTTAAATATTCCTTTCAAAGATTTGAAACTTAAGAAAAATATACTTATTGCAGGCATTATCAGGGATAGAAAATCAATTATCCCATCAGGTGCTGATATGTTGCTTGCTAATGATAAGGTTGTTGTTCTTGCGGCTAATCAGAGGATAAACAATTTGTCTGATATAGTAGGGTGATAGACTATGAACCGTAGAATTGTTTTTTATATGCTTGGCAGAATTTTAATTCTTGAAGCGGTTTTGTTATGCTTGCCGTTGATTTGCGCTGTGGTTTACGGCGAAAAAAGTATTTTTGCTTTTATAATAACTATTGCTATTGCGCTTGTGTTAGGTTTGCTACTCAGTTTTCTTAACAAACCCAAGGATAAAACCTTTTTTGCAAAAGAGGGTTTTGCAATAGTTGCTCTTTCGTGGATAATTTTATCCTTGGTGGGCGCTCTGCCGTTTTATATAAGCGGTGAAATCCCGTCTTATATTGACGCTTTTTTTGAAACTGTTAGCGGTCTCACCACGACGGGTGCCTCGATTTTAAATGATGTTGAGGCGATGTCTAATGGGCTTCTTTTTTGGCGTAGTTTCACCCATTGGATTGGCGGTATGGGTATACTTGTGCTTGTTATGGCAATTGTTCCTACTGATTCGGGCAGGTCGATTCATATAGTTCGTGCTGAAATGCCGGGGCCCATAGTTGGAAAACTTGTGCCTAAACTTAAAAGCACCGCTAAAATACTTTATTTGATTTATATATGCTTGACCGCTTTGGAAGTCGTTTTGCTGGTTGCAGGCGGAATGCCGTTGTTTGAGTCGGTAGTTCACAGTTTCGGTACGGCAGGTACAGGCGGGTTCGGAATTAAGGCGGATAGCATAGGCTCTTACAGTCCTTATTTGCAGTGGGTTATTGCAATATTTATGTTGATTTTCGGTGTTAATTTCAACCTGTATTATTTAATTCTTGTAAGAAAAATTCGCACCGCATTCAAAAGTGAAGAACTTTGGTGTTATGTTGGAATAGTTGCGGTGGCAGTTGCATTAATCACAGGTAATATTTATAATATGTTCAACAATTTTTCCGATGCCTTGCGTAATGCGACATTCCAGGTGGCATCAATTATAACCACAACAGGTTATGCTACTGTAGATTTTAATTTATGGCCCGGTCTCTCAAAGGGGATATTGTTTATTTTAATGTTTATCGGCGGTTGTGCAGGTTCGACGGCAGGTGGACTTAAAGTTTCAAGGGTTGTGCTTTTGTTTAAGCGCATAGTTTCGAATTTGAAACATATGTTGCATCCTCGCTCAACGGAGGGTGTGCATTTTGAGGGTAAAAAACTTGAAAATGACACATTAAACGGTGTTGCGGTTTATTTTGCCACATACTTTTTCTGTTTCGGTGCTATATTCTTGGTGCTGCTATTTGAGCCGTTAGATTTTGAAACCAATCTTACGGCGGTAACTTCTTGTTTTAATAATATAGGTCCCGGTCTTGCAAAGGTTGGGCCCATGGGTAACTATGATATTTATTCGCCGTTATCTAAATTGGTTTTATCGGCGGCAATGCTTTTGGGAAGACTGGAAATTTATCCTTTGATATTGCTTTTATCACCGAGATTATGGATAAAGTCTCGTGTTAATAAATAAAAAATCGGTGCGTTTCGATTAAGAAACGCACCGTTATTTTTTTATTCTTGGTTTTCTTTTTCAAACTCAATATCAGCGATTATAACATTAACTTTTGTTACGGCTGTGTTTGTCATAGTTTGAATTTTGTCTTTAATGTTTTCCTGAACTTTCTCGGCAACTTCTTTAACATTAGCGGCTTTTTCAACCTTAATATAAACGCTTATTTGAATAGCGCCGTTTATATTTTCAACCTTAACACCGTTTAAAGGGTTTTTAGATTTAATAGCGCCTTTAAGGTCGATATTCTTTTTAGAAATACCTGCAACACCGTCAACTTCGGTGGCGGCAATTTCTGCCATTTTTTTAAGCACTTCTGTATTTATTGAAAGTTCTGTTCTGTTATCAGACATAAGGTTGACCTCCGTAAATAACTTTGTAAAGTTATTATACCACCATTATTCCAATAACGCAACTTTTTTATTTAATAGGGATTATTTTTATTTTACCGAGTTCAACGCCCGTTTGACTTGTTATAACATCTTGAATTTGCAGAGTGTCGGCGGTGGAAAGTCCCTCTGCTTTAACAACAGCGTTCACACCGTCCTCGCTTATAATCACAACTGCCTTTTCAAAGCCTTTTGCTTTTAAAAGACTTTCACAGTTGGCTTCTTTTTCTATATTAGCACCGATATCCTCAATCTTTTTGAGGGCGGATGCTTTATCTTCTTGGGTTAATTTTTCGCTTTTTATAGTTTCTTCAATGGTTTCAACTGCGGTTTTGCGTGCTTTTTCTCTCTCGGCTTTAGCCGATGCAAAATAATCCTCTTGGGCCTTTGCAGAGGTCTGCACCGAGTTGTCACTAACCGTACCGCTTACATAAGATGCCTCTCCAAGATATTTTGTTGAAGACGGCAGATATTTCGTGTTAAGCCATATTGCTGCGCCTAATGCGACCACCATAACTGCGATTGCTAACTGTCCCTTGCCAAAAACTTTACCTTTTTTCATTAGAGTTTCCTCCTGCTATGTATACTCTTTGTGATGTGATATTCAAAGCCGCCGTAACGGAATTTTGAATTTTTTCTGAAATATATTGGTTGTCGCCTCCCTCGCAGACGATTGCAACCCCACGCACTTCTGGCATTTTTGTGGTCACAAGCAAAGCCTGTTCACCGCCGTCTGCTGTTTTTACGGTTATGTAATTTTGTTTTGATTCCTGACTTTTGCTGATAACATCCTTTTCTGTTTTATCCTGAGTTGCACCCTCTGTTATATCAGCATATTTATAAGACATACTGCTCTCAAGCGTTATTACCACAGTTACTTTTTTGCTTCCTGTAATGCTTTTAACAATGTCGCACACATCATCTTCCAACTGATTTCGGTATTCCTCTACCGAAAATTCGTCGGTACTTTTTTTGTGTTGTGTTTTACTGTCGCTCTTTATAAAACCTGATAAAAAAATAAGCAAAATTCCTGAAATACCTAAAATAATTAAAAATTTCGGATTTTTTATTTTGTTTAAATATTTGTTTATAAGGTCATTCATTTATTATTTCAACCTCTCGAACTTCCGCTAAAACATCCAACGCTTTTATTATTTTTATTTTTTCTTCATTTGAAAAAATAATTACCTTATTAATTACTATGCTGCCGTCTTCGGTTTTATCCGTACAAACTGTAATTTTTGAAAATTTTATATTTTCTTTATTTAATGCGTAAGAATAGATATATTTGGCGCTTTCTATTTGCATATTTTCATTTGTTATGGTGTTAGCCTCAACATTCGGGAAATCAAAATCAATGTTTTTAACCGTAATGTTTGCGGCAGAAATTATAATAATTAAAAAGACAAGCGAAAATACATATTTTACCGATTTTCCTATATTGCCGTCGGGACAGATTATATAAAGTGCGCCTATTAAAACACATCCCGCGCAAAAGGCGGTGAAAAATGATGTCAATGAGTTCATCATACTTTACCGCTACTAACAAGAACTGTCAAAGACAACACAAACATTGCACAGTTTAGGATAATAATACCCACAAGAACTGAAAGAACGGTGTCTACCGCCCCGATGAGTCCCGAAATTTTGCCGAGTGAAAAATTTTGAGATATGAAATTTGTAACCCATAGCGCAAACCGCCAGAGTAAAAGTTCTATTAAAATGGGTAAAAATATCAGACAACATATAACCACCCCGTAAATTCCAACCGAAGTTTTTAAAAGTGACATTGATGCGGTGAGTGTGTTAAGCGCCTCGGATAATACGCCGCCTGCGACTGGAACAGAAGAACCGATAAGGAATTTTGCAGTCCTCATTGAGAGATTGTCCGCCGAAGCGTTGACGGCGGTTTGCACGCTTAAAATCCCTAAAAACACAGTTGATACAAATGATATTATCCAGAATGAAAGTTTTTTAACGGCAGACGAAATCTCGTTATTGTTTAAAAGAGGGGATACACTTGATGCCACGCTGATGCTTAAATATCCTCCCATTAATGGCACGACGGCAAAGTTTGAAATAAAACTTACCGCATTTGTAGCGCCTAAAAGCAATGCGCTCATAGAAACAGAGGTGGCAACCTGTCCGCTTGAAGCGATTATAACCGCAAAGACGGGTATAAATGCGCTCATAAACACCGCACAGCCTTTCATTGCATTGACCGATGCTGAAATCACAGAAAAAACAGGAACACAGACTATGCTTGCAATGGCAAGACTTGTTGCAAACATAACTGCTGTATTTACCGAAGAATTTTCATTTTGAAATAAAAGTGCACTTATTAAAATAACGGCTAAAATACTTGAAAGGGCGATAAGCGGACCTTTAATTCCGCTTTTTAGAAATCCCCATATATGTGAAAACACATTTTGCGATGTTAATGTGTTCACCCAGTTATAGTCTGAAATGTCGATGGAATTTTCTACTAAATATTCTTTAACATAATCGGGTAGGGAATCTTCTATTTCTAAAGCACCGCTGTTTTCTAATTGCTGTTTGTAAATGTCGGTTTCTTCGGCATTTATATTCAATGAAAAACACAGAAAAATTAAAATAAAAACTATAATTTTCTTAATCATTTTATAAACCCTAATGCAGTTTCCAAAACCGAAAGGCAAAGAGGCACACAGAGCATAAAAATAGCGCATTTACCTGCAAGTTCGGCCTTAGCGGCTAAACTTGTCTGTCCGGCATCTTTGCAAGAGTTGGCAATAAATGTGGTAATATATCCTATGCCTAAAGCCTTTAATGCTACCTTGAAATAATTCAAGTTTATGCCGTAATTTTCAATTTTCTGGCTTATTATGGTTATGGGAACTAATATATTTTTGATAACAATACCTAAAACTAAAATTCCTCCGCAAAGGGATACTAACAAGGCGTATTCGCTTTTCTGCTGTTTTAAAATCAGACTTAAAATAGCGGTTATAAGCAGAATAGAAAGTATTTTGAAGATATCCATATCAAAGTCCGAATAAATCTTTCACGGTGGTAAAAAGGTCGGCTACGGCGTTTACCACCATAAGAAGAACTACCACAAGTCCCGCAAGGGTTGTGAGCATTGCCTGTTCTTCTCTGCCTGAGCGTATAAGCACTTGATTTAAAACCGTAACAATAATTCCTATTGCGGCAATTCTGAAAATAAAATCAACATCCATTTTTTACCTCACAAAAAGAATATACAAATAAATATCCCGCTAAAAAAGCCAATGCTTTTATAGAGTTTGTTAAGTTCTTGATAGTTTTTTTGCGCCAATGTGATTTTAGTGTCTATTAAATTCATATAAAGTTCGCACCGCTCATATTCTGCTTTTGTGTCAGACATACCGATATTTTTAAAAAAATCCTCAATAAGAGTGATGTCTTCTTTCTGTAGAGCAGTATAGTCGTGGGGATAACTTTCAAAACTCAAATTTATAAGGCGGTCAATTTCACCGCCGTGAAGTCTTATCCGTTCTTTTAGGTCCCTGATACCGCTATGTATGTTGCAGAGTTTTTTATATCTTAAATGCAGTGAGTTTGCTTTCAGAAAACCGACTGCCCAACAGACAAAAACGATTAATACATAGCCTGAAATTTTAAATAGCAGTCTCACGGAAAATCTCCCTTGTTTCTATCATACGGATATATCCGCCGTGAATTTTTGGTAAAAGCGCAATTTGTTTTATAGCACCGCTTTTTAAAAGCGCCGAGGTTACATTTCGGGTTTTGAGTTCGGCTAAAGAACCGATATGAGCCGTGGTTATTATATTAACGCCTGCGCAGAAACTGTCTGAAACGCCTTTAAGTTCTGCAACAGTACCGATTTCATCAAAGGCAATCACATCGGGGAACATTGTCCTAACGGCAATTTCAATTCCCAAAGCCTTGTCCTCGGTTATTAAAACATCGGTGTTTTGTCCCAAGTCGTTGACTGTGTTTCCAAGACTGCTCCCCGATATTTCGCATCGGCTGTCGATAACGGCAACACGCTGAATTCTGCCTGTGTTACCGTTTGAAATTTGGCGTATAAGGTCACGAAGCACAGTGGTTTTCCCACTGCCTGGGGGACCTGCAATCAGCAAACCTGAATTATCATATTTTTTAACAATATCATTAGCACAACCTAAAACTTCTCTTGCAATACGCAGATTAAGGGAAGTTATATCGTTTATAACCCCGTCTTTTGAAAGACTTCCGCACACACCCGCACGGCAACCGTTTTTCATAATAATAAACCCGTTTTTCAGTTCGTTTTCGTGGGCATAAACCGAGTTATTGCAGATTTTTTTAAAACTTTCTTCCAAGTCTTGTTTTCCCACTTTAAAAAGGTCTTTTGTTATATGAAATTGGGTTTGTCCGTTTTCACGTAAAAATACTGTTTCTGTACCGACGGTAATCGCTAACGGCAGACCGTTTCTTAGTCTTATTTCACAAGTATTGGCTTTGACTGTGGGGGAAAGTTTTTCTAAAACAAGGCGTATTCTGTCTGATACCGCATATAACACTTCATCAAATCTTTTGTTGTTTTCCATTTTGTTCACCTCAATAATAATTATGAAGTGGTTGTCCAAAGTAGAACTAAAATTTAATGCGTAATGCGTAATTCGTAATGCGTAATTAGGAAAACGGACGAATTGAAATTTCAATTCGTCCGTTTTTATTAGTCGCAGCAATAGAGTTATGTGAATTTTTCACTTGGGTTAATATTTCCGT
>JAZRMI010000010.1:0-53116 GCA_045647405.1 Acutalibacteraceae bacterium
AGTCTTGGATTATGATTTCCCATAATTTCGGTTTTAAGCTTTTGCATCGGCTCAATAATTGTGGGGGAAATCAAATTAACCTCATCGGGAATATCAGCCAAAACTTTAAGGGCGTTTAAAAGCATTGCTGAAGCCGAGCCCAACAAACTTGAAGTTTTACCTGTGATAATTCTTCCATCGGGTAATTCAATTGCAGTTGCGGGAGAGCCTTCTGTTTCTGCCTTTTCAATAGCGGACTGCACAACGGGTCTGTCATCAACGGTTGCACCCACCTGTTTCATTAAAAGTTCAATTTTTTCGGAATCGGTATCATTGGACATTCCCTGACGTTCACTAACCAAAGCACTGTAATACCGACGGATAATTTCCTGTTTTGCGGCATCTTTTACTGCCTCATCATCAAATATTGCAAACCCCGCCATATTAACACCCATATCAGTCGGGCTCTTATAAGGAGATTCGCCAAGGATTGTTTCCAAAATCGAATTAAGCACAGGGAAAATTTCAATATCACGGTTATAGTTTACCGCCGTTTCACCGTATGCTTCAAGATGGAACGGGTCAATCATATTAACATCATTAAGGTCTGCTGTAGCCGCCTCATAAGCAACATTTACAGGATGTTTTAGCGGTATACTCCAAATCGGGAATGTTTCAAACTTCGAGTATCCCGCTTTTATGCCTCTTTTGTGTTCGTGATAAAGTTGTGAAAGACAGGTCGCCATTTTACCGCTTCCGGGACCCGGGGCAGTAACAATAACAAGTTTACGCTCGGTTTCGATATAATCATTTTTACCGAAGCCCTGTTCACTAACAATAAACGGGATATTCGACGGATAATCGATAATCGGATAATGACGGTAAACCTTGATTCCCAAAGAAGTTAAACGCTTTTCAAAATTTTCTGCAGAGGGTTGCCCCGTATAACAGGTTATAACCACACTTCCCACATAAAGACCTATCTGACGGAAAGCGTCAATAAGCCTTAAAGTTTCTAAATCATAAGTTATACCAAGGTCACCGCGACGCTTGTTTTTCTCGATAGCGTCAGCATTGATAACTATTACAATTTCAGCATCGTCTTTAAGTTCGAGCAGCATTTTGACCTTTGCATCAGGCTCGAATCCTGACAAAACTCTCGCCGCATGGTAATCATCAAACAGTTTTCCGCCAAATTCAAGATAAAGTTTATCGCCAAACTGAGCAATCCTATCTCTGATTTTTTGGGATTGCAAAGTTATATATTTAGAATTATCAAACCCTAATTTGCCCATTTTTTCACGCCCTTTTTAACATAACATTCATTATACCAACATTTACGAAGTTTAACAAGTGCCAATTTATCCTTTTTTATACAAATTAAGCACTTTTTCGGCACGGGAAACAACCATTTCTTTTAAAGAATCAGGTTTTATCACCCTAACCTCGTCCCCATAATTTAAAATAAAGGTAACAAGTGCCTCGCTTATTGCCGCTTTATAAGAAAAACAAAACTCATTTTCGGTAACATTTGTTATAAATATGTCCTCAGAAAAGCGGTCGGCAAGTTGTTTTGCCACATCTTTTTTGCAACAAAGTTCAACCGTTTCGAGTTTTCCCGAATGCATTCCGAAAAGTTTGTTAGTGTAATCGGCAATATCAAAATAATCGTTATATTCACTGACCTCGCTGAAATGGCGTGATTTAATATCAAGCAATTCCACTTTTTCTATACGGTCAAGCCTTAAATGCAATAAGTTATCATATTTTTGATAATTTCCCACCACATAATAGTGGTCATCTTGCCAGGTGAGCGCATAGGGACTTATTTGCATTTGCTTAGTTTTTTGCGAAAATGAACGGTCGCAAAGTTCGGTCGAAACATAATCAAATTTTATTTGAACACCCTTAGAAATCGCTTTGGAAATTTTATCAATACTATAATAAATTTCCTCATTTGCACATTTCATTAAGGGATTAAAATAAATATTATTTTCTCTTTTCTTCACTTGGCTTTTGCTAAGCATAGAATCAAGTTTAGAAACGAGTTCCCTTGTCTTTTTAGGGGTTATAAACTTTGCTGTACGCACCGCATCACAAAGAAGATATATTTCAGGTTCTTCAAATTCTCTTGAACCCAAAAAGAAACCTCTCGGTGTGTAACTTTTAACGATATCATATCCATAATCAATAAGCGCATCTATATCCGCATAAACCGATTTTCTTTCAGCAGTAATTCCGTTTTGCTCAAGATAACCGCAAATTTCACTGGATGTAAGCGGATTTTCCTCGTCGCTATATTTTCTTAAAATTTCAAGAACATAGAGTGGTTTTAATTTTTGTCTTGCAGATTTAGGCATTCTTTTACCGCCTTTTCAAATTCTTCAAAAGTTAAAAGGGTGTTTAATACATCAAGCATCGCATTAGGCGATAAATTTTGAGGAAGATTTAAAAATTTAAGCAGAGTTATTCTGTTTTGGTGGCTGTTATCAGTTCCCGAAAGTTCAGAGAAATACAAATCGGTTTTAGTGATTTTTTTGCCCTTTGAAATTTCTTTGCCGAAAACTCCGCTGTTTTCAAGAGCACTTTCAATAACCGCCTTGTCCATCCCCTCAACACCTAAAAAACCCTCTTTAGAGTGGGTGCTTTTGCGTTTTTCCTTGCCTTTCAACTGCGGAATATAAACATTTATAATCTTACCGCCGTTTACGATATTTTTAATATGGTTTCGGATTAAATTCCCCGCAGAATCGCTGTCTGTTAAAACAATCACACCGTCTTTATGTGCAAGGGTTTTTATCAGTTCGCACTTTTCTTTATCCCTAAAAATGCTAAAACCGTTTGAGGTGATAATCAGGGTATCCACAACATTTTCAAGGGTGATTTTATCGTATTTGCCCTCAACTATTATCGGCTGAGTGAGTTTAATCAATGCTCTCACCCTTTACTGCAATATATCCTAAACTAATTATAAGTTTTTCCAAAACCGTTCTGTCGTCCTGAGAGAAAGACTTCAAAACCCTGTCTGCTTCACGAAGCGCATCGAAACTTAATGCAAAACGATTGAAATCAAATTTCTTAGCATCTGTAATTGCATTTTCTATGACAAATTTTCTGTTGCTCGGATAACCGAATTTCTGGCAGATTTCCAATGCAGACAGTCCCTTTTGTTTGCCCAAAAATGCACGATACATATCAACATAAAACGAAGAAACAGTACTTAGAATTATTATAGGCTCTACCCTTAGGAAAAACAGTTCGTCAAGTATTGTTAAAGCGGCTTTCATATTACAGCCGATTATATTTCTCGAAAGGGCGAAAACATTCGTTTCAACAGTTTTTGTTACAACCTTTTCAACCGTCTGCTTGGTAATTTCTCCGCTTTTCACATAAAAGCAAAGTTTATCTAATTCGTTTTTTAATATATTTATATCCTGGCCTGCAATTTCAATTAAATATCTTGCGCTTGCGCTGTCTAATTTACAACCCCGCTTCATAGCACCATCAGTAAGCATTTTAACAAGTTCTGCTTCTTTGCGGTGGTCAAGTTTTGCAACTATACCGCCTGCTTTTGAAACGGCGTTCTCAATTTCTTTGAATTTATTATTCTTCTTATAGTCAAACTCTAAACCGTCAAACCAAAGAATAAACACACAAGTATCGGGTGTTTCGGAAATTATAGTGCAAAGTTTATTAAGGTCTGTCTTAGAGCAATGCTCAAAATCGTAATCGGTTAAAATAACACATTTTTTATCACTCATCATCGGAAACTGTAAAACCGCATCATAAACTTCCTGTAAGTCACAGTCAAGTTGAAATTTCTGATAATTGAAAATATCATCTTTTTCAGCACAGGCGGTACTAATCTTTTCCATATACATATTTTTGAGATATGCATCTTCGCCGAAAAGAACATAAACATTAACGCCGTCCTTGGCAATTTCTTTTTTTAAGATTTCCTCATTTACGACTGCCATTTAACTTCCGTCCCTCCCTCTTTGACTGTATTTCCTTTAATTTTATCATATTATTCCGTTTTTTACAAGCAAGTAAAATCCAAAACACAATAATCACTAAACCAACCGCTATTATAGTTACACTTTTAGGAAGTTCGGTTATAGCAAAGGGTAATGCACCGAAATAATTTATAATATAGTTTATATATTTCACAACCAAACCTGAAAGTGTGAAAAATACGCCTGATAAAAAAGGAAACATAATCCCTAAAATACATAAAGTTATAGCAATTGTTACTGCATTTGAAATTAAAAGATTTGTGATAATGGAAACATTTGAAATATATCCGAAATTATAAACCGTAACAGGCGCTGTCAAAATAAGTGCGCTTAACGAAATAAGAATTGAGGAAAGCAAGGTTAAAATGATTTTATTTCTTATTATATCCTTGCGCCTTATATAATTTATAATCGGTATCGCTATTACTAAAATTCCGAAAGTTGACAACACTGACAACTGAAAAGCAATACTGAAAATTGCAAAAGGATTACAAAACATTATTAATGTGACTGCCGCTCCGAGAGTATTTTCGGGTGTATTCTGACGGTTGAGCAAAAGAGAAATGGCAATCAGAATGTATGTCACGCCCGCACGCATAATGGACATTGTAAAACCGCAGACAGCAGATATCAAAACAACCGTTATGAAAATTATAAACGCTTTTAAAAATCGGTTGTAGAAAAATCTGTCGCAAACAAAGAGAAAAATAGAAACAATAACCGCAAGATGTATACCCGACACCACCATAACGTGTGCCACACCCGCCGATTTAACATTATCATAAAATTCATTAGTAAAATAACTTTTGTCGCCTGTTAAAAGCGCCAATACGGTTGAAGCCTCCCTGATTCTAAAGCCGTCAAGAATTTCAGTCTTAATATAATCTCTCAAATTGCCAACCGTTCTTAAAACAAAATCATATTTATCAAGCGGTACTATATTTTGGGCATTTCCTTTTACGTAAATATTCTTGCTGTAATTATCCTTTGTATATTTTGAGCCCGCTAAAGATTTAATATGTATATCCGCCCTAAAATTCTGAGCAAATTCAAGATTTTCTTTAGAATAAGTCAGCCTTATTTTACTTCCTTTTTTAAGTGTTTGGCTTTTAACCGTTTCAACCGTCACAACATAATAATCCTCATAATATATCGGTTCATCAATTACTATATATTCTCCGTTACAGACGGTATCTGTATAATACTCAGTCTGCACGATTTCATAATTATGGAAATAAAGACTCACGCATACCGCTAAAATCACCACAAAAGAAAAAACAATCTGTGTTTTTATTTTTAGGAAAATCATTAAAAACACGATTGCCGAGAGTATTATACAAATAATAAAAAGTGCCTTTTCGTGTGAAAAAGTGAAAACCGAAATCACACCTGAAAATACTGCGCTCAAAAGCATTGGTCTTTTAACTAAAAAATCACGCAATAAAATTCAATCCTTTTTTACCGTTTACAAAACTAATAATTTGGTGTATAATGTCTTTTATCAAGAGGTGGTTCTATGAAAAAAATAAACTCTATAAAATTCTCTATAATTCTTACAGACATATTCATATTATTGATTTTCGCAATAACAATAGCATTACCATTGCTTGTTACTTGGTATGTTGAAACCGCTAACCGCCTTGAAAGTCTCGCAACAACGATAATGGTCACTTGTTATCCGTGTGCGCCCTTTACTGTTCTTTCATTGCTTTATTTAAGAAAACTTTTAAAAAATTTTGATAACAAAAATTTCTCAACCGAGCGCAACGTAAAGTATCTCAAATATATGTCGCTTTGCTGTGTTATTATTGCTATAATAACCCTTATTGCAGGAAGATACTACCTCCCATTCTATCTCGTGGCAGGAACGTTTCTTTTCTTAGCGCTTTTAATATTTGTTTTAAGAACAATATTTATAAATATCTTTATAAAAGAATAATACCATAAATTTACATTTAATTCAAGCAAAATCCCAACAGTATCACTGTTGGGATTTTTAAGAATATAAGAGATATTTTTTGTATATATTATTAAGGGTGATTATGTGAAAATCAAATGGAAAACCTTAATAATTTCTGTGGCAATACCTATTATTATAGGCGGGCTCTCAGCACTTGTTACACGAAACAGTATGCAGGATTTTGAGCAAATCTCAAAACCCTCGTTCGCTCCGCCGGGGTGGCTTTTCCCTATTGTCTGGACTATTTTATTCACACTAATGGGAATTGCCTGCTATCTTGTTATAACTGCAAATGCAAGCATCAAAGAGCAAAGCAGTGCTTTAAAATGTTATGCGCTTCAACTTATTTTTAATTTCTTTTGGTCGATTTGGTTCTTCAATTTAAAGGCTTATTGGTTTGCTTTCGTGTGGCTTATAGCACTTTTAATACTTATCATCGCCACAACTGTTAAATTCTGGCGCATCTCAAAACCTGCCGGTATTCTTATGTTGCCATATATCGCTTGGGTTACTTTTGCAGGCTATCTTAATTTAGGAATTGCACTTATGAATTAAAAAAAGGTTCTTCAAAGAACCTTTTTTATTTTTTATTTAAACGATTAAACCTCAGGTTCGCCCATCGCAAAACCTTTATATTTGCCAAGAAAATCTTCGGCGTGGCTAACCATTCGGATTGTCATTCGCAAATCCTTATCAAAACCGATTGTTATGTTAGCATTACCAAAATATGTATCAATTATCTGCACCTTTATATACAGTTGATAATCAGTAACCCAAGCGGCAGACGTAGCACATTCATAAAGCCTGTCACCCTTCTGTGTTCCAACCAAATCGGAATAACCTTCTTCGGGGAATGGGAAAAATTCATTTTTTCCGAAACCAAATTTAAGTTCCTTATAACCACTTTCGTTTTCATAACAGAACTTACCTTTTTCTCCCTCAAAGCACAGTTTAACAGTTTTTATACCCATTGGGTTTGGATTAAGATTATATGTTACATTATTGATTTTTATCTGCAAATCAGAATATTTTTCACCCTTAGCCGTAAAGAGTTTTAAATCCTTAACATACTCAGCCAATTCTTTTTGTTCCTGCTTGTTTTCAGGAAGTTCGGTATCAACAGCTCTTCTTGCTATAACTCTAAAGAAGTTATCTATAATAGTAGATTTTGAATGTCTATGCCCTTGATTATCAGCGTTGTAAATCAAAATCATATCCTTATCAGGAACACAAACTGCAAGTTGTGCACCCATACCGTTAAAGAAAAATGAATTATCAAAAGTTCTCCAAAATAAATATCCGTAACCTTGAGTATCGTGGTCATTGAGTCCGTTTAAATTATTATCAATTTTCTTTGAAATGGCTGCAACAACAAATTCTTCATTCAAAATCTGTTCGCCGTCCCATTTACCCTTATTCATACAGAACTGCGCTACTTTTAACAAATCGGTAGGTTTACATATAAGCGCCGAATCACTCCAAGCGTGACCGCCTGGGCACTTTAAGCAATACGCTTCTTTTGAAAAACCTATTTTATCAAGGAATTTTTCTCTTAAATATTCAACAAATTCTTTGCCGGAAACCCGCTCTACCAAAGCGCCTAAAACAAAAGAGCCTGTGCTGTCATATTCAAAAATTGTACCCGACGGACGAGAAGCAAAACCTTCATGTTCAAAATAAAAACGAACTCTGTCATCAGGTCTTACCGCAAACCAATATCTATCAGTTTTTGCAGTGCTCATCATAAGCATATGGCGGATTGTTTGATTTTTGAAATTTTCGTCTTTTTGGTCTTTGAGTTCATCGGGGAAATATTTAACAATCGGGTCATCAAGATTTATAAGCCCGTCCTGCTCTAAAAAACCGATACCGAGTGCCACAAAACTCTTAGTTACAGAATACATTCTATGCAGAAAATCTTTTTGGAACGGTTCCCAATACTTTTCAAACACAATATTTCCGTGTCTCATAATAATAACATCGTGAGTACAAAGATTTGCATTCTCCAAAATCTCGATATATTCCTTAATATCTGCCGAGCGTATACCCTGTTTTTCAGGTGTTGAATAATTCATACAAATTCCTCCGACTAACATTAAATTTTTCGCTTTTATTATAGCATACTTTGTATTTTTGTCTATACTTTTTGCCAAATAAAATCACAATATTTTCTTGTTTTTCGTGAAAAGAGCAATATTTTCTTGGTTTTGCGATTGACTTTAAAATAACCCTGTGTTATTCTAAACTTGACCTTAAAAAGGATACTGCCAAAAAGGAGATTTTAATATGAAAACTGCTTATGAACACAACAAAGAACTCTTAAAAAAGGTTGTTCCGTCAATGGCTTATGACGGAAAAAACTATGATAATTGGAAAGTTACTGCAAGAGCAAAACTAAACGAACTTTTGGGAATGGAGAAATTCACAAAAGTTGACCCCGAATTTGAAATCGAATATGAACAAAAAATCGAGGGCGCTACCGAAATACGCTTTACATTTCAAAGCGAAGAAGGATACCGTGTTCCCTGCCATCTCCTTTTGCCTGACTCAGTTGAAAATCCGCCTATTTTCATTTGTCTGCAAGGTCATACCACAGGCGCTCATATCTCTTTAGGTAGAACAAAATATGAACCCGATGAAGGTTATATAAAAAGTGGCGACCGTGATTTATGTATACGCGCAATCAAAGAGGGTTTTGCATGTATTGCTATGGAAGAAAGAAACTTTGGTGAATGCGGCGCTTACGAAAACGGCAACCCCGGTTGTTATGAATCTGCTATGACTGCTTTACTTATGGGTAGAACCACTATCGGTGAGCGCGTTTGGGATATCTCCCGTTTGATAGATATAATTGAAACTGAATTTAAAGACAAGGTTGATACCACAAAAATCTGCTGTATGGGTCACTCAGGCGGCGGTACTGCAACATGTTACGCATCAGCGCTTGAAGACAGATTGGTACTTGTTGTTCCCTCTTGTTCATTATGTGCTTTTACAGAATCCATCGGTGCTAAATCTCACTGTGCGTGTAACTATGTTCCCACTATCGCCAACTACTTCGATATGGGCGACATTATGGCGATGGCGTATCCTAAAAAATTCGTACAGGTAGCAGGCGTTAATGACGACGGTTTCTTTATAGCAGGCTCACGCGATGCCTATGAAAAAGGAAGCCGAGTTTATAAAGAGCACGGTAAAAAAAATGACTGTGCATTAGTTGAAGGTCCAGGCCATCACCGTTTCTATGCAGACCTTGCTTGGCCCGTTGTTAAAGAAATGCTTAAATAATTATATGTTTCAAAAAAAACTGCACAAACTGATGTTTGTGCAGTTTTTTAAATTAAAAGCCTAAAAGTTTACTTCCCTCATTTTCAAGTAAAGTTCTTTTTTCTTTTGCTTCCTGTTCAGTTTTGCCGACAGCATTCAAATAAAGTTTAATTTTAGGTTCTGTACCTGACGGACGGACAATCAAAGAACTGCCATCCTGCAAATAGAAACCTAACACGTTAGATTTCGGCAATGTTAAAACAGTCTTTTCTCCTGTTTCGATATCAACACTCTCAGAGTTTTGATAATCTTTAAAGGTTACAACCTTTATATTTCCAACTTGGGTAGGCGGTGTTTGGCGTAAATCGTTCATAATACCGCTTATTTTTTCCATACCGCTTATACCCTCACAGGTAAAACTCTTTTGCGAACAGAAATAATAACCGTATTTTTTATAAAGTTCGTCTAAAACATCAATCAAGGTTTTGCCCTGCGATTTATAAAAGGCTGTCATTTCACAAATAAGCATGGAAGCATTAACAGCATCCTTATCCCTGACATACCCACTCGAAAGATAACCATAACTTTCTTCAAAGCCAAAGATATATCTGTCTTGCTCGCCTTTTTCTTCAAGCAAACCAATTTGTTCACCTATAAATTTAAAGCCTGTCAACACATCACGCAATTCACAACCAAAATTGTCTGCAATTTTTTTACAAATTTCAGTTGTAACAATAGTTTTTACCGCAACGGGATTTTTAGGCAAAGTTCCGTTTTCGGTTCTACGGTCAAGCACATAGTTCAAAAGAAGTGAACCAACCTCATTTCCCGTAAACAGACGGTATTCTTCACCATTTGGAACTGCAATACCAACTCGGTCACAGTCAGGGTCGGTAGCCAGTAGCAAATCAGGTTTTATATCCTCTGCCAGTTTCAAAGCGCAAGCAAACGCCTCTTTAATTTCGGGGTTAGGATAAGGTGCTGTCGGGAAATTACCATCAGGCAATTCCTGTTCTTTAACTACTGTAACATTTTTAACGCCTATTTTTTCTAAAATTTTTCTTACAGGCTTATTACCACTGCCGTGCAAAGGGGTATAGATAACATTCAAATCAGACATATCAAGGTTTGGTGAAACACGGCAATTTTCCACTTCATTAAGAAATGCATTTATAACATCGTCGCCGATATATTCAATTTTACCATCTTTAAGTGCAGTTTCAAAATCAACACTTTTAACACCCTCAAAAATATCAACCTTATTCATAATATCCAAAACATATTCAGATGCTTCCAAACCTAACTGACAACCATCATTGCCGTATGCCTTGTATCCGTTATACTTAGACGGGTTATGGCTTGCAGTTATTACAATACCCGCATCACATTTTAAATATCTTACCGCAAAAGAAAGCATTGGGGTTGGCATAAGTTCCTTATAAATATAAACTTTTATGCCGTTAGCCGCAAAAATCTCAGCAGCGGCTTTTGCAAAAGTATCCGATTTAATACGGCTATCATAGGCAATCGCAACCTTACCGTTTTTGGTAACAGAATTAACATAAGCCGAAAGCCCTTGGGTTGCTTTGCCAACAGTATAAACATTCATCCTGTTAGTACCGGCGCCGATAACACCTCTTAGTCCCCCTGTACCAAATTCCAAATCCTTATAAAATGCTTCTTTTATATCTTCATCACTCATTTTTTCGAGTTCTTTTTTAACATCATTATCTTTGATTGCTTTTTCCTGCCAAATTTTGTATTTTTCGTATACCATAGTTTCCTCCTTTTAATTTTAAAAACCAATATATTACATTTTTAATTTTACCATAATTTCGCAATAAATCAATAGCAGTTTATAAAAAATCTCTTACGATTATATGTATCGCAAGAGATTTTTATCACCTTAAAAAATACTGAATTTAACAACTAATGCCGCAAACACAATTGAAACCATTGACAAAAGTTTTATCAAAATATTGATTGCGGGACCCGAAGTATCTTTGAACGGGTCACCAACAGTATCACCAACGACTGATGCCTTATGCTGTTCACTGCCTTTTCCGCCGTGAACACCCGACTCGATATATTTTTTAGCATTATCCCAAGCACCGCCTGAGTTTGACATAAATATTGCAAGCAAGAAACCGCTTACAGTAGCGCCTGCTAACATACCGACAACACCCGTTGTGCCCAAAATCAAACCGACTGCAACAGGAATAACAACCGCAACAACCGTAGGCAATACCATTTCCTTTAAACTTGCTTTGGTACACAAGTCCACACATTTTGCATAGTCAGGGTCAGCCTTACCCTCCATAATGCCTGCAATTTCTTTAAACTGACGGCGAACTTCAACCACTACCGACTGTGCCGCCTTACCAACCGATTCCATAGTAAGCGCTGCAAAAACGAAGGGCAGACAAGCGCCGACAAATAAGCCTATAAGCACCGTGGGGTTCATAAGGTCAAAACCTGTAACTGTTCCACCAACTTCCTTAACCTTATCAATATAGGATGCCATTAGAGCCAAAGCAGTCAAAGCGGCAGAACCAATCGCAAAGCCTTTACCCGTAGCCGCAGTTGTGTTGCCTAAAGCATCTAAAGCATCTGTTCTGTTGCGAACTTCACTTTCAAGTCCTGACATCTGAGCGATACCGCCCGCATTATCTGCAACAGGACCGTAAGCATCTGTTGCAAGGGTTATGCCCAAGGTTGATAACATACCGACTGCCGCTAATGCAATACCATACAGACCGTAAGATGCACCGCCGTCACTGAAACCGCCTGCTGTACCATAAGCCACAAGCACGCAAACCGCAATTATAACAATAGGAAGCGCTGTTGAAAGCATACCTAATGAGAGTCCGCCGATAATAATTGTAGCCGAACCTGTTTCACTCTTGGATGCTAAGTTTTTGGTGGGTTTATAAGATTCGCTTGTAAACAACTCTGTTGACTGACCTATAAGCACACCCGCAATAAGACCTGCAACTGTTGAAAAATAATAACCTATATTTTCTTTACCCAAAACAAAATAAACAAGCGGTAAAGCAAGAATGCCGATAATAATTGCACTGAAATTCGTGCCTCGGCTTAAAGATTTAAGTAAGTCTTTTTGAGTTGCATTTTCCTTTGTTCTTACAAGGAACGTTCCTATAATAGAGCAAACTATACCCAACGCCGCCATTAACATCGGTACTGCCATAGCGTTAAAACTTCCGAATGCAGCAACACCCAATGCAGAAGCAGAAATTACAGAGCCAACATAAGATTCATATAAGTCAGCACCCATACCCGCAACATCGCCTACATTATCACCTACATTATCGGCAATAACGGCGGGATTTCTCGGGTCGTCTTCAGGAATGCCCGCTTCAACCTTGCCAACAAGGTCTGCGCCGACATCTGCCGCCTTGGTGAAAACACCGCCGCCAACACGGGCAAACAATGCCATTGAAGAAGCGCCCATACCAAAAGTCAGCATAGCACTGGTAATTTGAGAAGCCGAGCAACCGAAAACAAATTTTAATATAAAAAACCAAATTGAAATATCCAAAAGTCCAAGACCTACAACCGTAAAGCCCATAACAGAACCTGCAGAGAAAGCGATTCTCAAACCGTTATTGAGACCTGTTCTGCAAGCATTGGCAGTTCTGCTGTTTGATGCTGTGGCAATTTTCATACCTATGTAACCCGACAGCGCCGAGAAGAAACCGCCCGTAACAAATGCAAACGGAACAAACCAAGTAAGCATTTTTAAGGCAGCCATTATACTTAAAATTACAAACATACAAACAAAGAATATTATAACTACTCTATACTGACGCTTTAAATAAGCGTTCGCACCCGCCCTTATAGCGGATGCAATTTTTTTCATTTTATCCGTTCCTTCGGAAAACTTCAAAACCCGTTTAGCAGTAACAAGTGCATAAACCAATGCACATACTGCGCTAATGAAAGTGATAATTACTAACAAATTCTCAATTTTCATAAAAAACCTCTCTTGAAAAAATTTTCGGTGCAAAACAACTGCACCGATTATATATTAAAGGGTTTTTACAACCCGAATATTTGCAAGATTATACCCGCTTTTACTATATTTTACTTATTATTATATCACATCGTTATTAATTTCACAATAAAAATATCAAAATTTTTCATATTTGTAACATTAAACAAAAAAAGAGCGGAGATTATCCACTCTTTTATAAATTTAGTTCCTTTTTTATTTCTGCAACCACTTCACGCTCATCAAAATGATAACGGACGCCCTTAACTTCCTGATAGGTTTGATGCCCTTTACCAAGAAGCACTATCATATCGCCCTTTTGGGCATTTTCTATGCAATATTTTATCGCTTCTTTTCGGTCGTCAATCTCAATATACTTACCATTAGACCTTGCAAGACCTATCTTTATATCATTATTTATTTCGTGCAAATCTTCATCACGGGGATTATCTTCTGTCAACACACAAAGGTCTGCCATAGCGCCCGTTACTTCACCCATATCATATCTGCGAAGTTTTGAACGGTTACCGCCGCCGCCGTAAACACATATAAGCCTTTTGGGTTTATATTCAAGCAAGGTTGTAAGCACACTTTTGGTGCTGACCTCGTTATGGGCATAGTCAATAATCACCACAAAATCATCACAGACAGGCACGATTTCAACTCTGCCCTTAACCTTAACATTCAAAAGACCCTGTGAAATACTTTCGCTATCAACACCGAGTAAGTGACAACACAAAATTGTAACAAGCGAATTGTAAACTGAAAACACACCAGGTGTATAAACCGTAAAGTCGGTTTCCAAAACACCGCTTGTTTTAAAACGCATACCGAGTTTTGCATCTTGCTTTATAAACTCAATATTCTCCGCCTTTAAATCGGCATCGGTTTTAGTTGAATATGTCTTAAGTTCGCAAGTATGTCCCTTTAAAACTTCTTGTGTATGCTCATCGTCAGCATTAACTATTGCCGTCTTGCATTGACGGAAAAGCAAACTTTTACACTCCACATATTCTTCAAAACTTTCGTGTTCATTTGGACCTATATGGTCAGGTGACAAATTAGTAAAGATTCCGTAATCAAACTGGATTCCTGCCACACGGTCGAGTTTAAGACCTTGGGAAGAAACCTCCATAACGGCATATTTGCAACCCTTATCAACCATTGTTTTGAAAATTTTATGAAGTTCGTAAGATTCGGGAGTGGTATTTTTTGTTGGCAGTTTTTCATCACCTATTAAAATACCCGTAGTACCGATAAGTCCTGCCTTAACACCCGACTGTTCCAACACGCTTTTTATCATATAAGTAGTGGTGGTTTTACCCTTTGTTCCCGTAAGACCAACCGTTACAAGTTGCTTTGCGGGATAACCGAAAAACGCCGCCGACATAAGCGCCAACGCTTTTCTTGAAGATTTCACCTTTATTACGGTGACACCGTCAGGTATATTTTCAACTTCTTTTTCAACAACAACCGCTTTTGCACCTTTTTCGATTGCTTGCCCTATAAAACTGTGACCGTCAACAACCGATCCCACCATGCAAACAAAAAGACAATCTTTAATCAGTTTTCTTGAATCGTATATAATATCCGAAATTTCAGTTTGTAAATCACCCTTTAAAACCTCAAATTCGGTATCTTTTAAAATCTGCGAAAGTTTCATACTATTCTCCTAAAATATGACTTGCGTCAATTTCGCCCTCAAATACATTGTTGCTCGGTCCTGTCATAAACATACAGTTGGTATCTTCATCCCACTCAATCAAAAGCGGACCTCCGATTTGTTCAACCGTAACCTTACGGTCGCATCTGCCTGTAAGCACACCCGCAACAACTGCCGTAGCACAACCCGTACCGCAACCTATGGTCTCTCCCGTGCCACGCTCCCATTCACGAATTTTTATATAGTTACGATTAACAACTTTTGCAAAAGTAACGTTGGTCTTATTCGGGAATATGCTTGTCATAAACTCGATTTCTCTGCCGTATTTTTCAACATCCAAATCATCAAGCGAGTCAACAAACATTGCGGTATGGGGATTTCCCCACGATACTGCGGTTATATTAAAAATTTTATCCAAAACCTTAACTTCCTGCTCAACAAACTGAGGCAAGTCGGTGCAGACAGGGATAATTTTCGTATCAAGTCTCGGCTCGCCTATATTAGCACGGATATTGGTAACAAACCCTCTGTCTTTATAAGGCATAGCCTTTTCGCTGTCCAAAGGTTCACGCTTTTCAACCGTCAACTTTAATTTCTGAAGACCTCCGAGAGTTTCAATAACCAAATCGGTTTTATCGGTAAGTGCGTGGTCATAAACATACTTGCCGACGCTTCGCAAAGCGTTTCCGCACATTTCACCCTCGGTGCCGTCGGGATTAAACATTCTCATTCTGAAATCCGCCTTTTTAGACGGACAAATAAGCACCATACCGTCAGAACCGATAGCAAAATGCCGGTCACTTACAAACCTTGCAAGTTCCGGCAGATTGGTAAGTTTCTGATGTATGGCATCAATATAAACATAATCGTTTCCAAATGCCTGCATCTTAGTAAACTTCATTTTTATTCTTCCTTTAAGAGTTCATTGCTCTATCTAAATCATTGATTATATCATCAACATTTTCAATTCCCACCGACAAACGCAAGAAGCAGTCGGTAATACCCAAAGCGTCCTTGATTTCTTTCGGAGTGTCCTCGTGGGTTTGGGTGGTAGGATAAGTTATAAGAGTTTCTGTTCCGCCAAGGCTTTCAGCAAACATAACCAAATCAACATTTTTTAAAATCTTCTTAACAGTTTCAAAAGAATCCACCGTAAAGGAAATCATACCTCCAAAACCTGTGGTTTGTTTTTTAGTAACCTCATAATCCTTATGGTCAGAAAAGCCAACATAGTAAACCTCTTTAACCTTTTCCTGTTTTCTGAGCCAATCGGCAACCTTTATTGCATTTTCATTATGTTTTGCCATACGGACTGCAAGAGTTTTTATTCCCCTTAACACAAGCCAAGAATCCATCGGCGCTAACTGACTTCCGTGAGACTTAATATGAACACGGATTTTAGCCGAAATATCTTCGTTATCCTTAACAACCACAATACCCGATATGGTATCATTATGACCGCCGAGGTATTTGGTTGAACTATGGGTTACGATATCTGCACCAAGTTTCAATGGTTGTTGGAAATACGGTGTTAGGAATGTGTTATCAACCACCGTTAATGCGCCTATTGACTTTGCAATTTTTGAAAGTTCGCTGATATCAGCAACCTTCATCATAGGGTTGGTTGGAGTTTCAATAAAAAACATTTTAGTATTAGGAGTTATAGCATTCCTAACAGCATCCAAATCAGACATATCAACATTAGTATGAGTAATGCCGTATTTGCCGAAAATATCGTTAATAATTCGCAAAGTACCGCCGTAAATATCGTCCGACATAACAACATGGTCGCCAACATTCAAAAGAGAAAAAACTGCCATATTAGCGGCTTGTCCGCTTGAGAAAGCGAAACCTTTTATACCGCCCTCTAATATAGCCATTGTGCGTTCAAGTTCCTGTCTTGTTGGGTTTTCGAGACGGCTGTAATCGAAACCTGTTGAATTTCCAAGTTCTGGATGGCGGAAAGTTGCAGACTGAAAAATCGGCATACTTACAGCACCTGTAAGCGGTTCTGTACCCAAAGCGCCGTGTACCGCCTTAGATTCGAAATGCAAATCTTCCTTAGTGCTGAAATCTTTATAATTACTAAAATTTTTCATCAAACTGCCACCTTCCGAAAACACTAATATACATAATAATTTTACCAAAGCGCTATTAAAAAGTCAAGATATACTGCCTTATTGTTGCCCAATTTAAAAAAGTTATACAAAAAAGGCCTGCACTTTTATAAAGTGCAGACCTTAAAAGTTTATCTTTCGTTACCGATAAAGAATATTGCCAATGTTCCGGGGCCTGAATGAGAAACGATTACAGGGTCCAAACAGTTGTATACAACATTATTAACATTATAGCGTTTTTTAACCTCTTCACCGATAATCTTTGCTTCTTCTTCACAGTCGCCGTGAACTATGAAAATATCCTGATTTTCAATATCAGTTCCCTTTTCGCCCACAGACTCAATCAAATGATTAATAGCGGCTTTTCTGCCTCTTGCTTTACCTGTAACATAGAGTTTGCCGTCATTAGCCACGTGCATTAAAGGTTTGATATTCATAAGCGAACCTAAAACTGCGCTTGTTCCCGAAAGTCTGCCGCCTCTCTTTAAGAAAAACAAATCATCAAGGGTGAATATATGGCAGAATGAAAGTTTATTTTCCTCAACCCAAGAAGCCACTTCTTCGATTGTTTTGCCTTCATTTTTAAGTTTTACAGCATAATGAACAACCAAACCTTCGCCCATCGAAGCCGCAAGTGTATCAACAACCACAACTTTACGGTCGGGGAACATTTCACGGTAATCCTCTGCGGCATTCACAATATTCTGATATGTTCCTGAAAGTCCTGATGAGAATGCCAACACAAGCACATCTTCACCGCTTTCTAAAATAGGCAATATTGTTTTATCGCAGTCGTCACGGTTAACAAGAGAAGTTGTGATGTTTCCTTTAGCACGCAAAATTTTATAAGCCTCAGAAAAATCAATTTCCTGTCCTTTTATGTAACTGTAATAATCCTTATCATCAACAAAATATTTTAAAGAAATGACCTCAACATCATATTCTTTAATTTGACTGTAAGTAAGGTTAGCGCAAGAATCAGTAACAATTTTATAACCCATTTAAAAATTCCTCCTAAAAGCAATGTCAACATTATACAAAACTATTATGGACAATTTCAATCTAAACTAATCATTTTAAATTCTACTCAAAAAACCAACGGCAGTAGAGTTTTAAAATCAACTCTACTGCCGTTAGAATTTGTTTATTTTATCGCCTTTTCAAGCACCTTAGTGACCGGTTTATACAGCAAAAATGTTAAAACCATGTTGCCCATCCCGTGAATCATATCAAAAATCAGTCCGCTTGCAATATTGGCAATTCCATAAGCAAAACCGCCTATAAAGAAGTAAGGAACCGAACATAAAATTCCAAACAGGAATCCAAAAATACCCGAAATTAAAGTGTATAATATCTGACTGTCAATTTTGCGCACCAAGCAGACCACAAACGCAAGTATTGCCCAGACATAAAGATAATTCACAACCCACATAGAAAGCCCATAGGTTAAGATTTCACATCCCACAAATATGTATACCGATATAAACGATTTCATTCCGAATTTTCGTGCAATAACAATGGTCAAAAGCGAGACCAACTCAATATTCGGAAGTTGTGACATTACAACCTGTGAAACATACATCAAGATGCCTAAAAAGGTTAAAACAAGCGCTTGTTTTAAATCAACTCGGCGTGTGTGTAATCTCAAATTCATCACCATCTGCAATCGCAAGTTCATTGATACCAACCTGTGTCATTTCACCTGATTTAGTTACACACCACCAAGCCTTATCCAAATTATAATCGGCTCTCACCCCGTCAATATAAAGATAATAGCCAGATTTGTGTTCTTCAGGTTTAACAAGATTTTTCTCTAATAGCGCATCACCCAAAAACTCGGCATCTGTGGAAATTTCAAATTCTTTCTCGGTTTTATCCTTATAAACTACCGTTACCGTAATATCCTTGCTTCCCTCTTGTGTTTGAGGTTTTTTTACAATAATAATTGCTGCAAAAGCCGCTATTACTACTGCACACACTATGCTAAGTGTGATTATAAGTCCTTTTCTTTTCATAAAAAAACTCCTTTTGTATTCTTGTCCTAACAACGCCAATACAAAAGGAGATATACATATAAAAAGAACGCCACAAAAGGAAGGCTTCTTCGCAACATACACCGTCAATTACTCGTGACACATTTGTACCGACAGTTGACAGCGAGTATTCCGACTTATTGTGCAAGGGGGTCTGTTCCTTTGATTCTTCGCCTTCCCGCAAAAGCAGTGACATAATGAAGAATCTTAACACAAATCACGGCGACGAGTTCGCAGGGGAATTTCACCCCTATTCCAGTTTAAGAAAAGCGGTTTTACGCTTTTCACTGCCAACCTTTGCTAAGCATTATGATTTTAACACTCAAAATGCCTATTGTCAACCCTCAACTAAACTCTCCCACTCGGAAAAAACTTCATTTAGTTTTGTTTCGAAATCAATTTGCTCTTGCTGTAACTCAGAAAGTTTGACATAATCTGAAATATTTTCAGGTTTTGAAAGTTCTTTTTCAATTTCCTTTATCTTTTCTTCAAGTGTTGCTATCTCTTGCTCTACCTTTTTTATTGCTTTTTCTCTCTTGGCTTTTTCTTTTAAAGGAGTTGTATATGTCTTTTTCTCTTTTGGTTTTTCCTGCGTTTTAAGGTTCACCGCCGTTTTTTCATTTTGCAGATACTGTTCATATCCGTAGGGGTAAAACTTAACACCATCATTTTCAAAAGACAAAAGCGAATTTGAAATTTCACGGATGAAATATCTATCGTGCGAAACAAAAAGCACCGTTCCCTCAAACTGTTTCAAAATATCTTCAAGGGTTTCCTTGCCGACGATATCCATATGATTAGTCGGCTCGTCAAGGATTAAAAAGTTCGGTCGGCGCTTGAAGATTTTACAAAGTGCCAGTCTCACCCGTTCTCCGCCCGATAACATATCAACCGTTTTAAAGACATCCTCACCGCTAAAAAGAAATGCGCCCAACGCACTTCTTGCCTCAAAATCAGTAAGATTTGGGAATTCCTTTAAAAAGTCTGCCAATACGGTATCTCGGCTCGCATACTGTGCCATTTGCTGTTCGAAATAACCGATACTTACTCTCGGTCCAAACTTATATTCACCCGAGAGTGCAGGAATTTGCCCCATTAAAGTTTTAATAAATGTCGATTTGCCAAGCCCATTACCGCCGATTATTCCAACCTTTTCTCCACGCTTCATTTCAAGGTTTACAGTTGATAAAAGGCTGTCATAACCCACGCCGAGTTCCTTAACCGACAAAACATCCTTAACACCTATATCAAGCGGTGTGAAATCGGTATGAAAAGTTTTTAAATCGTAACTTTCGGGAGCGTCAAGTGTTTCCATACGCTCAATCTGTTTCAACTTACTTTGCGCCATTGACGCTTTAGTGGCTTTATATCTGAATCTTTCGGCTAAGTTTTCAAGTCTTTCGATTTCCTTTTTCTGTGCCAAATATTCCTTTGCCTGTCTTTCGCGAAGTTCCTTTTTCAAGGCCGCAAACTTAGAATAATTCCCCGAATATTTATATGTCTTACCGTGTTCTATTTCATAAACCGTATCAACAACATTATCCAAAAACATACGGTCATGCGAAACCACAACGAACGCCTTTTTATAATTTTTAAGATAATCTTCAAGCCAACTGACCGCCTCTATATCAAGATGGTTTGTAGGCTCGTCCAAAAGCAGAATATCCGGTTTTGACAAAAGAAGTTTTAAAAAAGCAATCTTCGTCCTCTGTCCGCCCGAAAAGGCATACAAAGGTTTATTCTTTTCTTCTTCATTGAAACCGAACTTTTTTATAGCATTTTCATATTCCTTTTCAAAATAGAAACCGCCTAAATTTGTAAAAGTATCAAGTAAATTTGTGTAATCCTTGATGTTTTCGGGTGTGGATTCTATTTCCATTAAGGCTTGCGCTTTATCGACACGCTCTTTCATATCTAAAATTTCACTATAAGCCGAGCGCACTTCCTCTAAAAGCGTAAGCGAATCGTCACTAAAGGTCATCTGAGACAAAAAGCCTATTGTCACCCCGCCCGATACTGCAAAAAATGCTTCGGTATCGCTGTCTTGTTTTTGGATATTATATTCACCCGAAATCAGTTTTAAAAGGGTGGTTTTTCCGCAACCGTTTCTGCCGACAACCGCAATTTTACTGTGGTCGTTAATCTCAAAGTTGACCGATTTTAAAATCGGTTCTCCCGATAATTCAACCACTCCGTTTTGAATTTTAAGTTGCATTTCACCACCGCCTTTACATATTTAAAGGTGCCTTTAAAGACACCTTTGAATTTATTTTATTTTTGCATTTTTATAAAGCAAATCAAACACTTTATCGCTTACAATCTTATTTTCGAAACTGTATTCGCCGTAATACTCTTTAACCTTTTGGGCATCAACTTCAGGATTGTTATATTCCTTAACCATTTTATCAATTTCTTTATTGATTTCGTCTTTGGTTACAGAAAGTTTTTCTTTATCAAGGATTGCATAAAGCACCATATTTTGCTCCATTGCAGGTTTTATCTGCTCTGCAACAATACTCTCTTTAAACTGGTCTTCAGTCTGTCCCATACTCTGCAAATATTCTTCAAGGGTTGCATTGTAATTATTTTTAAGAGCAACTTTATAAGAATCCAAAGTTGCATTTGTTAAATAGTCAATATCCTCTTGCGGATATTCTTTAACCTTAGAAGATTCAATCACCTTGTTATAAATAAACATTTCAACTGCTCTTTGCTTAACATCAGCATTATATTCGTCAACCGATTTAAAACCTAACTCTTTATAATAATCTTCGGCTTTCATTTTTTCTTCTGTTGCAACATAATTTACCTTAACAGTAAATACAACCTTTGCGCCGTTAAGTTCTTCATTGCCGTAATTTTCAGGGAAAGTCAGATTAAGGTCAACTGTTGAGCCGATTTCCACACCTATAAGTCCGTCCTCAAAGCCTGCAATAAACGAGCCTGAACCGATTTCAAGGTCATAACCTTGCGCCGTACCGCCCTCAAATGCCACACCGTCTTTTTTACCAACATAATCAATATTGGCAACATCGCCTTTTTGAACCTTACCCTTCGTCTTTTTAACATAAAATTTATTATCCTCTATATCCTGTTCAATCATAGAGTTAAAATATTCTTTATATTTATCAGACGAAGTATCAACTTCTATACCCTTATACTCACCCAAGGTGACATATTTATCAAGATTTACATTATAAAGCAATCTGTCTTTCTTTCCACAACCAGAAACACTTAAAATAAGCCCTAAAACCAATAGTATAGATAAAATTCTTTTCATATTTATTCTCCTAACTGTTTTAATTCGCCTTTTGAAGCAGATTTAAGATAAGCATTGATAAATCCATCAAGGTCGCCGTCCATAACGGCATTTATATTACCCGATTCAAAGCCTGTTCGGTGGTCTTTAGCAAGAGTGTAAGGCATAAATACATACGACCTTATCTGCGAACCCCAAGCAATCTCCTTTTGGACACCCTTAATATCTTCGATTTTTTCAAGATGCTCACGTTCTTTGATTTCAAGAAGTTTTGATTTGAGCATTCGCATTGCCTGTTCTCTGTTTTGGAACTGACTTCTTTCATTCTGGCAAGCAACCACAATTCCCGTAGGAATATGGGTTAACCGCACCGCTGACGAAGTTTTATTTATATGCTGACCGCCCGCACCAGACGAACGGAAAACATCCATTTTAATGTCTTCTTCTCTGACTTCAATGTTCATATCATCAGTGATTTCAGGCATAACCTCTAATGATGCAAAAGAAGTATGGCGTCTGCCAGAAGCATCAAACGGAGATACACGCACAAGACGGTGAACACCCGATTCACTTTTTAAATATCCGTAAGCATTCTCGCCCTCTATAAGCACCGTAGCGCTTTTAAGACCTGCCTCGTCGCCGTCAAGAAAGTCAAGCACCGAAGTTTTGAAGCCATGACGCTCGGTCCAACGTGTATACATACGAACAAGCATTGAAACCCAGTCCATAGCCTCTGTTCCGCCTGCTCCCGCATGGAAAGTTATGATTGCATTATTCTTATCATATTCACCCGTAAGCAAGGTGCTAAGTCTCAGCGATGCAAGACCGCTTTCAAACTCGTTTATCGTATTTTCTATTTCCTCAATTAACGATAAGTCCTGCTCCTCGTCGCCCATCTCGATTAAAACAGATAAATCTTCATAGGTTGAACATAAACCATCATAAGTTTCAACCGTATTTTTAAGTTTACCTGTTTTTTGAAGAATCTTTTGCGATTTTTCCATATCATTCCAGAATTCAGGGTCGCTCGCCTTGGTTTCAAGTTCTTCGATTTCAGAACAGAGTCTCTCATAACCCAAAGCATCCTTAAGGTCGTGAAGTTCGTCACTATTCGCTTCAAGCCTTAATTTTAACTGCTCAAATTCAAGCATAATTTCTCTCCTAAATATGTTTTAAAACAAATGCACACCAATTATCTTTGTAGCATTCCTCAATAACAGTAAAGCCGAATTTTTCTGCCGCCGATAAAATATCGTCTTTTCTTATATCAATGATACCCGATATTATGAACACCGCATCATCTGTCATAAAATCTTTGACATTTTCAAACAATCTTATAATAACATCCGCCACAATATTTGCACAAACAATTTCGAATTTACCGCTAACTTTTTCTGCCAAGTCACCAACGATAAATTCACATTTATCAGTAATATTGTTGATTTGCGCATTCTCTTTTGCAGTTTTTACTGACTGTGCATCAATATCAACACCGATTGCATTTCCCGCTCCTAAAAGGATTGATGCTATTGCGAGTATACCACTGCCGCAACCGATATCAAGCATTTTTGTATCATTATTTACATATTTTTGCAAAAGTTCAAGGCAAAGTGAAGTTGTAGCGTGGGTACCCGTACCGAAAGCGGCACCTGGGTCAATACTCAAGACCGTACGGTCATCTTTATTCTCATATTCTTCCCAACTCGGCACTATTGCCAACTTTTCGCCGACTTCGATTGTGTGGAAATATTTTTTCCAGTTTTCATTCCAATCGTTATCGTTAACGCCGATAGAGCCAACTTCACAATCAATTTTTTCGGCAGCAAGACGCTCTTTCAAAAATTCTACCGCTTCCAAAGCGTTATCCTCTTCGCTGATATAGATATGGATAATAGAACTTGTACGGTCCTTTGCAATAAGGCTTTCATCAATAAGATTGATATGCGCTATTTCTTCCGCTTTTTCCTCCAAATCGGAATAATCTTCAATATAAATTCCGTAAGGCACCGTCATATTAGCGATAGCCGACGCCAATTCGGTATCCTTTTGAGGAACTTTTACAGTAATTTCAGTCCAATTCATTTTAAACTCCAAATAATAAAATCAAATTATTTTATCACACTTTTTTATATTTTTAAAGTGTAAATTTAAGTATTTCTTCTTTTGTTGCCATAGCGGTGCCTTGCACCATTCCGTTTCTGCCACCACCACGGACATTTATTTTCTCTTTAAAATCTTTAAAGAAATTATCTAATTTATCAGGCTGCCCGCAAATTGCGAAAGAATAGTTATTTTCACTTCCGCTGAAAACGCCCCTTATTCCGCCTTTTGATTTATGTAAAGCATCACTCAAAAGCGAAAGTTCTTTTATATCAAAACCGTCTTCAAAAATAAATGACGTTTCACTTTCATTTTTAAAGTTTTTTGCAATTTCTGCGATAAGGCGGTGTTTTAAATTTGAAATTTCAAACTTTTGTTTACCCATTTGCTCAATCTGTTTTTCAACACCTAAAACAACCTCGTCTTGCGGAGTGCAAAGAAATGATGAAATTTTTAATGTGTTTTCATTTTGATTATAGTAATTTTCAAGCGCATCCATACCGCATTTTACAAAAAGACGAACTCCGCCCTTGTTTTTGCAAAATGAAATAATTTTAATAACACCGATTTCACAAGCCGAATTTACATGAGGCGCACAGCAAGCGCAACGGTCATACCCCTCAATTTCAACTATGCGAACATCCTCTTTTAAATCAAGTTTTGCTCGGTATTCGAGATTTTCAAGGCTTTCGGGATAAAAGCAGTTAAATTTTGCATTTTTATATATCGCCTCGTTAGCAAGTTTTTCAATTTTCTTTAAATCTTGCTTTTGTAGAAGACCGTCAAAATCCATTGTCATTTCGGTTTCGCTCAAATGAAAACCAACATTTTCATATCCGTAAAGCGAATGAACTATACCCGAAATTATATGCTCACCCGAATGGTTTTGCATTTTTCGAAACCGCTTTTCCCAATCGAGTTGACATTTAACTTCTTTTCCTGTTTGCAACGGCTTTTCAAGATAGTGATAAATTTCACCGTCTTCAATCTGAACATCTAAAACTTTGATTCCGTCAATAAAGCCTGTGTCAGCAGTTTGTCCACCACCCTCAGGGAAAAAGGCAGTTTTATCAAGCACCGCTTTATTATCTTCACAAGATAAAACCGTAGCGGTAAATTCCTTTATATGCGAATCAATATCATATAACTTTTGTGTCATTGCAGTTTTTCCTTTACAATATAAGCCGCTTTATAAATATCTCCGCCGCCCATAGTAATAACAATATCGTTTTCCTTTGCGGTTTCGATTATCTTGTCTGCAATATTTTCAAAACCGTCCACAATGCAGACATCTTTAAGTCCTTTTGCAATATCTTCTGAGGAAATACCGTAAGTATTAACTTCACGAGAACCCATAATCGGGGTTAAAATAACCTTATCCGCAATAGACAGCGCTTTTATAAATTCGTCTTTCAAAAGCGCAGTACGGGAGAATGTAAAGGGTTGGAACACCGCAATAACATTGTTATAATCAAGATTTTTAGCCGCAGTAAGCGTTGCGGTAATTTCGGTCGGGTGGTGGGCATAATCGTCTGCTAAAACGAAACCGCCAAATTCACCCAAAAATTCAAATCTTCTGCCGGCACCCGTGAATTTTTCGAGCGCATCTTTTATTCCGTCAGCGCAAATACCCATATCAAACGCCACCGCAAAAGATGCCAAGGCGTTAAGCACATTATGGTGTCCAGGTATATGAAGCCCGATATTTGTAAGCACTTCGTTGCCTTTGCAAACATCAAACGAGAAACCAAATTTTCCGCTTTTAACATTCTTAGCATAATAGTCGTTCTTTTCACTAAAACCGAAAGTCGTAACCTTACCGCTTATGCCGTTAGTGGCTTTAAGTGCTAACTCATCATCACCGTTAACATAACAATGCTTGCCCATTGAAATAAACTTATGGAATGATAAGATAAGATTATCCATAGTTTTAAAATAATCAAGGTGGTCATTATCTATATTAAGCAAAACTGTAATATCGGGAGACAGTTGCAAAAAGGTATCCACAAACTCGCAAGATTCACAAACCATAGTCTCGCTCTTACCTGCAATACCGTTTGAATTTATAAGCGGTAACTTGCCGCCGATAACTGCAGTAGGGTCGCACTTGTTTAAAATCAAAATTTGTGTTATCATAGAGGTAACCGAAGTTTTACCGTGTGTTCCGCAAACACCGATTACATTGTCAAACTTTCTTGTAAGCGCACCTAAAAGGTGGGAACGCTCCATTGTTGGAATGCCTAATTCGCAGGCTCTAACAAGTTCGGGATTATCTTTAGAAATTGCGGCAGAATAAACCACAAGTTCTGCGCCCTCAACATTTTCGGCGCTGTGGCCCATAAACACTTTTACACCCAAAGCCTTTACACGCTTTAACGGGTCGCTTTCGTTATTATCCGAGCCTGTTAAAATATATCCTTTGCTATGGAGAATTTCAGCCAACGGACACATTCCGCTACCGCCGATACCTATCATATGGATATGTTTTACTTTATCAATAATCTTATCTTCCTGACGGAGTTGTTTCATAACGCTTCCCCTTGTTATATTATTATTTATATATTATATTACTTTTTAAGTGAAAAATAAACCCTTTTTTGCGAGGTGACTGATAAATGTTTAAAATTCCACTAAATATTGAGTTTATAATCGACCGATTAAACCAAAACGGACACTCGGCTTATATCGTCGGCGGATGCGTGAGAGACCTTTTATTAGGGCAAAAACCTCACGATTTTGATATAACAACCTCTGCCACACCGCAAGAGATTATAAACCTCTTTGAAAAGACAATTCCCACAGGAATTAAACACGGAACAGTCACCGTTTTAATAGAAAACACACCTGTCGAAGTGACCACTTTCAGAACAGAGGGTGCTTATACTGACAACCGCCGACCTGATAGTGTTAAGTTTGTAAAAGATTTAAAAGAAGACCTTTCCCGCCGAGATTTTACAGTCAACGCTATGGCTTATAACAAAAAAGATGGGCTAAAGGATTATTTTGGCGGTAAATTGGACCTCGAAAATAAAATTCTGCGTGCTGTGGGTGACCCTGAAACTCGCTTTAGTGAAGATGCTTTGCGGATTTTACGCCTTTTCCGTTTTGCTTCAACCCTCAACTTCAAAATTGAAGAAAAAACTTTGAATGACGCTTTAAAATGCTCACATTTACTAAAAAATGTAAGTCCGGAACGCATTTTTGCAGAACTCAAAAAAGCGGTTTTAGGTGAAAACTTTAAAATTTTTGCGCCCTTGATAGAGTGTGGCGGACTCGAATTTTTGAATATCACTTTACTTCCCGATTTTCAAAAAATGAAAACCGCAAGCAAACTTCTCCGCCTTTTTATACTTTTAGATTATAACGGACTTCAACAACTAAACCCCTCTAACAAAGAAAAAGAATATTTCAAAAAAATGAATTTGGCTTTAAAAATGCCAATTCCGAAAACCGAAGAAGATATTAAAAATATGCGTGCGGTAATAGACGACGAAATTTTAAATGATTATTTTGTTTTTAAAAACCTTAAAACTAATTTATTGCAAACTGTTTTAAAGAAAAATGAACCTTATTTGATTTCGCATTTAGCCATTGACGGAAAGGACCTTTTAGAATTAGGATATAAGGGTGAAGAAATTGGCGCAATATTAGAGAGATTGCAGAAATTTGTAATAAAAAACCCTGAGAAAAATAACAAACACGATTTAATAAACCAAATACCGTAACAAAGAAATGTAAGTGCCATAATATGAATTAGGCACTTCATTTTTTTGTTAGGTGATTTTATGAAGAAAATTTGTATTATCGGCGGAGATAACCGCCTAAAAAAAGTAAAACAAGTTTTAGAGAATGATAATTTTTATGTCGATACTTTAGGGCTTTACCCCGACGATAACGCCAAAATTGAATTAAGCGATGTTTTGGTTTTGCCTGTCCCCACAACAAAGGATAACCAAACTGTTTTTACACCCTTGACTAACCGTATTATCCCTTTAAGCGAAGTGGCAGAGAGAGCGACCAACCAACTCATTCTTTGTTGCAATTACAAATTCGAAACAAAAGAAAGTATCGACTATAACACACTTGACAGTTATGCCCTTTTGAACGCTGTTCCCACAGCAGAGGGCGCAATTAAAATCGCTATTGAAAATACTCCATACACTCTATGGAAAAGTAATATTTTAATTATAGGCTACGGCAGGGTTGGTAAAATTTTAGCCGACCGATTAAAAAATCTCGGCGCAAATGTGACAGTAAGCGCACGCAAGCCCCGTGATTTTGCCCTTTTAGATGCTCTCGGATTTAATTACATAAATACCGAGAATCTTTCCCGTCAGTATTTGAATTATGATATTATCTTCAATACGGTCGATTTTAAAGTTATAAATGATGAAATGCTTAAAAACTGTCCGTCAAACCTTTTGGTTGATTTATCTTCAAAAGGCGGTTTCGACCTTGCCTATGCGAAGTCGCTTGGTATAAATGCAATAAAACCGCCTGGGCTTCCAGGGATTGTTGCTCCCGAAACCGCAGGAGAAATTTTAGCCAAA
Source organism: Acutalibacteraceae bacterium (assembly GCA_045647405.1). Lineage (GTDB taxonomy): Bacteria > Bacillota > Clostridia > Oscillospirales > Acutalibacteraceae > UBA737. The sequence continues at coordinate 28,957 of JAZRMI010000010.1, forward strand.
ACGGTTAAAGAATTAATTCGTTTTCACACTTAAAAGGAGAACATTATGCAAAACATTACATTAGGATATGCAATGACCGGCTCCTTTTGCACGATACAAGAATCATTAAAAACTCTAAAAAAACTTAGTGAATACGATATAAAAATCAAGCCGATTATGTCCGAAATAGTTTATAAAACCGATACCCGTTTCATAAAAGCGCAAGATTTAATAACACAGGTGGAAGAAATATGCCACGAAAAAGTTATTCACGATATTGTATCGGCAGAGCCGATAGGCCCGAAAAATCTACTTGATATTCTGGTGGTAGCCCCCGCCACAGGCAACACCCTTGCTAAAAGCGCATTGGGTATTACCGACGGTGCTGTGACTATGGCAATAAAAGCGCATCTGCGCAACCAAAGGGCTGTCGTTTTAGGTATTGCCACTAACGACGCCTTGGGCGCTAGTGCAAAAAATATCGGTCTTTTGCATAACACAAAAAATATCTTCTTCGTTCCTTACCGCCAAGACGACCCGCAAAATAAAAACAATTCGCTTATATGCGATTTTTCACTTATCCCTCAAACTGCAGAACTCGCTTTACAAGGCAAACAGATAGAGCCTCTTTTGATTTGACATTTTTCTTTTGTTGGTATATAATCATTTTGTTTAACATATATACCCACAAAGAGAGTGATTAAATGGGAATTTTAGAACTGTTTATATTAGCAGTCGGTCTTTCAATGGACGCTTTTGCAGTGGCTATTTGCAAAGGTCTTGCCACTTATAAGGTGAATAAAAAGCAAATGATAATAACTGGTCTTTGGTTTGGCGGTTTTCAGGCCTTAATGCCACTTATAGGTTATTTTTTAGGCACCGCTTTCCAGAAATATGTCACCGCCGTAGACCACTTTATTGCATTTTTCCTTTTAGGAATAATCGGCGCTAATATGATTAAAGAGTCTTTCTCAAAGGAAGAAGAAACCTCTTGCGATTCATTTGCCTTTAAAACAATGCTTGTTATGGCAATAGCCACAAGTATTGACGCATTGGCAATAGGTATCACCTTTGCGCTTTTGCCCGATGTTAATATAATCGCCGCCGTTTCCTTTATAGGTATAGTAACCTTTACACTTTCTATGATAGGGGTTAAAATCGGCAATATTTTCGGCGCAAAATGGAAAAGCAAAGCCGAATTTTTAGGCGGTGCAATACTGATACTTTTAGGCACAAAAATTTTACTCGAACATCTTAATATAATAAAATTTTAAGAGCAGGCTTTAAAGCCTGCTCTTTTAAATATTCGAAGTAAAAACATCTGCAACTTCACTTATGGTTATATACGCCGTTGAATCGGTTTCGTGAACTATGTCTTTCATTCTGCTAATTTGAAAACGGTTAAGTACAAAATAAACTACTGTTTTTTCGGTGCCTGAATATCCGCCTACAGCAGAAATTTTTGTCATTCCACTGCCAAATTCTTCGGCTAAGGCTTTACACACTTCGTCAGGACAAACCGTTATAATCATTGCGGCTTTTGAACGGTCAAAACCCTCTACAATAAAGTCAACCGTTTTAATGCCTGCGGCATAAGTAACGATTGAATAAAGCGGTAAAATCCAACTATTAATAGCAATACCACAACAGATATATAAAATAACATTATACATCATAACAAATGTGCCAACCGAAACCGAAAGCCTTTTTGCAAATATAACTGCCATAACTTCAATACCGTCCATCGCACCGCCGAAACGAATGGCAAGACCGCTTCCTACACCCGAAATAAGTCCGCCAAACACAGCGCACAGCAACAAATCAGTCCCCGCCAATGGTGAAGCAAAACTTACATCTATCGGTAATATATCAGTTATAAGCCACGCCGAGAGCGAATAAATCGCAACAGTATAAATTGAATAAACCGTAAAACTTATCCCCTGTTTTTTTAGTCCGTAAAGAAAAAGCGGAACATTAAGACATATCAAAAAAATTGAAAGTGTTAAGTATTCGGGTGTAATTTGTGACAAAAGCATTGATGTTCCCGAAATACCGCTGTCATAAAGTTTGACAGGCGCTAAAAACATTGTAACACCAACGGAATTAACGATACCCGCTAAGGTTAGCATTAAAAAGTTTTTAATTTTAAATTTTTTCATATTATCTTTTCTCCATTGGGATATATTCTCTATGAGGTTGCACTGCCATATATGCAGGACGGATAATTCTGCCTGCATTGAGAATTTCTTCAATTCTATGGGCAGACCAACCTGAAATACGGGCAATAGCAAAAATCGGTGTGAAAAGTTCCCTCGGAAGTCCTAACATATCATAAACAAAGCCGCTGTAAAAGTCCACATTCGCACTAACACCCTTATACATTTTACGCTGTTCTACTATAAGCTTGGGTGCAATCTCTTCTACTTTAGAATAAAGTGCAAATTCTGCGCCGAGTCCTTTTTCTACCGAAAGATTTTTAACATATTCTTTAAAAATTTCAGCTCTTGGGTCTGATTTAGAATAAATAGCGTGACCTATACCGTAAACCAAACCTGTTTTATCAAAGTCTTCTTTATGAAGTATCTTATCAACATAACAAGTAACTTCTTCATCGTCTTTCCAGTCTTTAACATTCTCCTTGATATCCTCAAACATATCGCAAACCTTTATGTTTGCGCCGCCGTGTTTCGGACCTTTAAGAGAACCTAAAGCCGCCGCAATAGCAGAATAAGTATCAGTTCCCGAAGAAGAAACCACATGGGTTGTAAAGGTGGAGTTGTTACCTCCGCCATGTTCAGCGTGGAGAACTAATGCCATATCAAGAACTCTTGCCACAAGCGAAGAATATTTACCGTCAAGACGGAGCATATACAATATATTTTCAGCAGTAGACAAATTCATATCGGGTTCGTGAATGAAAAAACTGTTTGCCTTTTTAGTACCGTAATTATATGCGTTATAACCGTAAACCGCCAACGACGGAAAACGGGCAATTAACTGCAAACATTGACGTAACACATTAGGTATGCTTGTATCGTCGGGGTTAGAATCGTAAGAATAAAGGGTTAAAACGCTTCTTGCCAACGAATTCATCAAATCGGTAGAAGATGCTTTCATTATAATATCTCTAACAAAATTGTTAGGAAGCGCCCTGTTTTCTGCTAACAAAGAATTAAATTCCTTTAACTGTTTCTCATTCGGAAGTTCGCCAAACATCAGAAGATATGTTATTTCTTCAAAACCAAAACGGTCATCAGAAGTGAACCCCGAAACCAACTTTTTAACATCATATCCTCGGTAATAAAGTTCGCCGCGGCAAGGCTGTTCCACACCCTCTATCATTTTCTTGGAAATAACATCTGATATTTCAGTAAGTCCTGTTAAAACACCTTTACCGTTGAGGTCACGAAGTCCCCTATAAACCTTGTGTTCAGTATATAAACTCGGTTCTATTTTACAGTTTTCACATATCATATTTGAATATTTATCAATAAGTATATTGCTCATTTAGTTGCCTCTTTCAATTTAATAAGATTTCTTGTATATTCAATTCCGCATTCCAAAGGTTTTTCGAAAGACAAAGCATACAAATCAGTAGCCTTACACTCAAGCGCAAAAACCTTTTTAGCATCATCCCCAAGATTTTCAATCTCACTCGCCCTTAAAACAAACGGGATTTTTGAAATATGTTTATTCTCTTTTATAATTGTTTCGCCTTTTTTGTTAAAACCTAAAATACGAAGATAAGGCGGTGTTTTCATAAACACCCCATTATCTATACCCAAAAATGCCGAAAGCACAAGCCGTCTCACCCTTGCGAGCGTATATCTTTTAACCTTGATTTCGTCATAAAGTCCCGTAAGACTTGTAGCCGATTTGACTGCAGAAAACAATTTATTTTGAACACCCTCGCTTAAATCGGGCAAGCGGGATAACTCATCAGGTGTTTTAGTTCTCAAAACACCCAATACCGTATTTTCTATTCTCTTAATATCAGAAAAATCTTCTTTAAATATATAACCTATTTCTTCGGGTATATATTTCTTCACAAACTCAAAGTCACTTTTTAGAAGTTTTTCACGGATTAGCGAAGCCGAAACAAAATTATGGTCGGTTTCCCTACTGTCGTGCATTGCGCCAACTCTTTTAACCGTTTTAAACTGCATTTTTGAGCCGATATTTCTGCAGGCGGTAATATATTCAATGGCTAAATTATTGTTAGCGCCCTCTAAAAGACCTTTAGTAACCCCCAACTGTTCGGCGGTTATTTGTCTTGCCTTGGCAAATGTTACACCGCCCTTTAGATTTTCGGGCAATTTTTCGGAAAACTCTTGCGAAGATAAAATTTCACTTGCCTTTTTAAGAGCGCAAGTTCTGCCGTGCTCACTGCCGAACATTAAAATATCGCAACCCAAGGCATCTAAAATGCTAACCGCACCCAATGCAAAATTCTGCGCTGTTGACATTGAATAACACACAGGCAGTTCAACCACCAAATCCGCACCGCATTCAAGCGCCATTTTTGCACGGACACCCTTTTCAACTATTGCGGTGTCGCCACGCTGAACAAAGTTTCCGCTAATTACACAGACCACTTTGCCGTATTTCTTAGCTTTTCGCAATAAAAGTTTATGCCCGTTATGTAAGGGATTAAACTCAGCAACTATACCAACTGTAGACAAATAATCACCTTCTTTCTTAAAAAACTTGAAAATAGAATAATTATATAGTATTATATTAAATAATATGATATCATATTTTGGTATTTAGTTCAATATTTTTCATCGGAGGAATAAAAATGAAAATTTTCGTTGTAAATGCAGGAAGTTCGTCTTTAAAATATCAGTTAATTGATATGGACAATGAACAGGTTTTAGCAAAAGGTCTTTGTGAGAGAATCGGCGTTTCAGGTGCGATTTCACATAAAGCAGCTGACGGCAGAACATATTCAGCCGAAACTGCTATGCCAACCCATAGTGAAGCATTTGAAGCAGTTGTTTTTGCGCTGACAAAATCTGACGCTAAGGTTATTGACTCTTTTGACGAAGTTTCGGCTATCGGTCACAGGGTAGTTCAAGGCGGAAGCATATTTAAAGATTCTTGCCTTATCACCAAAGAAGCATTAAAACAAATTGATGAATTAAGCGAATTGGCACCTCTTCACAACCCTGCAAATGTGCTTGCAGTTAATGCTTGCATTAAAACCTTTGGCGAAGACAAACCTCAGGTTGCAGTGTTTGACACTTCCTTCCATCAGACAATGCCTGAACACGTTTATATGTTTGCGCTTCCCTATAAATATTATGAACAATATGGAGTTCGTAAATACGGCGCTCACGGTACAAGCCATCGCTTTGTAAGTGACAGATTGGCAGAGGTTGTCGGCAAGGACAAAAAAGATTTGAAAATGGTTATATGCCACCTTGGTAACGGTTGTTCAATAACCGCTGTTAAAGACGGTGTTTGTTATGACACCTCAATGGGCTTTACCCCTCTTGACGGCTTTATGATGGGAACCCGTACAGGTACACTCGACCCCTCTGCTTTAACATACATCGCTGAAAAAGAAAACCTTTCCCCCGCAGATATTAACCGCATCTGCAATAAAGAATCAGGCGTGTTAGGTGTTTCGGGCGTTTCAAACGATAACCGCGATGTCGGTGATGCTGCTAAAAACGGCAACCACAGAGCGCAACTTGCTATAGATATGCAACGCTATCAGATTTTGAAATTTGTTGGTTCTTACATTGCCGCTATGAACGGTGTAGACGCTATCGCATTTACAGGCGGTATCGGAGAAAACGATGCGGCACTTCGTAAATATGTTTGTGAAAACCTTGCATACTTAGGCGTAAAAGTGGACGACAGCAAAAACGCTCTTCGCGGTGAAGAAATTAAAATCACAACCGACGATAGCAAAGTTGATGTTTATGTTATCCCAACTAACGAAGAATTGGCTATCGCAAGAGATACCTTGAAAATTATATCCCAATAAAAGTTAAAGCGGCACTTTTTGAAGTGCCGCTTTTTTATTCGTTTGTCATTTTATAAGATAGCCTTGTTAAACTGTCACCAAAGTGAACATTTTCAACCTTGACACCCGGATAATTCATCGCAATATCATAATGACTGAAATTCCAAAAAGATTTTATACCTAATTTTACAAGTTGATTTGCAAGTTTTTCAGCCGCTTCCTTAGGAATGCACAGTATTGCCGCTTCGGGTAAATTTTCACGACAAAACTCATCTAAAGTATTTGTACTTCTAATAGGTTGATTTTTAACAATCTGTCCCACTAAAGATTCCTTAGCATCAAAAAGACCTATTAAATGGAAACCTTTTGATTCGAAATTCATATGCAAAGTAACCGCACGGCCTAAGTTGCCGACACCGATTAAAATAATACTTTTTGGTTTATCAAGCCCTAAAATATGTCCTATTTCAGATTGCAAGATTTCAATATTATATCCATACCCTTGCTGGCCGAAACCACCGAAACAATTTAAATCCTGTCTGATTTGGCTTGCAGTAAGCCCCATTCTTTCAGAGAGTTCCCTTGAAGATATTCTTGTAATACCCAAACTTTTGAGTTCTCCTAAAAAACGGTAATATCTGGGCAAACGTTTTATAACAGAATTTGAAACTACTCCACCCATTTTAATTCTCCTATATAATTTTAAACTTCCTTATAATAATAATGTAACCGCATAAAAAAGTCAACCGAAAAAATTTTTTAAAAAAAGTATTGACAAATGGAAAAATATGAGTATAATAAAATAGTAATCATTACTGATTTGGGTGATAATTATGAAACATTATTCTCGTCAGCGTGAAACGATTTTAGAGGTTTTACGCTCAACAGACACACACCCTACAGCAAATTGGATTTACACTAAAGTTCGGGAACGTATTCCTAATATCAGTCTTGGCACGGTTTACCGAAACTTATCGGAACTTGCTAAAACCGGCGACATTTTGAGTATAGATGTCGGTGATGGGTTTGAGCATTATGATGGTGATATTTCACCTCACGCACATCTGCACTGCCGATGTTGCGGAAATATAACAGACGCTAAACTCAAAACCGATTATATTTCAAAAGTTGGCAATGATTACGGTTTCGAAACACAAACATCAATTTATGTAGCGTATGGTATCTGTAAAAATTGCAATACTAAAAATTAAATTACATTTGGAGGAAATTATTATGAAAAAATATGTATGTCTTATCTGTGGTTACACACACGAAGGTGATGCAGCACCTAACGAATGTCCAATCTGCCACGCTCCTGCATCAAAATTCCAAGAACAAGCAGGCGAAAAATCCTGGGCTGCAGAACACGTTGTTGGCGTAGCAAAAGGTGTAGATGACAGAATTATTGAAGGTTTGCGTGAAAACTTTAACGGTGAATGTACCGAAGTTGGTATGTATCTCGCAATGGCTCGTGTAGCACACAGAGAAGGATATCCCGAAATCGGTCTTTACTGGGAAAAAGCAGCCTATGAAGAGGCTGAACATGCAGCAAAATTTGCTGAACTTTTAGGTGAAGTTGTAACCGATAGTACAAAGAAAAATCTTGAAATGCGTGTGGATGCTGAAAACGGCGCAACTCTCGGTAAGTTTGAACTTGCTAAACTCGCAAAAGAACTCGGACTTGACGCTATCCACGACACCGTACACGAAATGGCTCGTGACGAGGCTCGTCATGGCAAAGCATTTGAAGGTCTTCTTGCAAGATACTTTAAATAATTAAAAGTAAAGCAGGAAGACGGACCGTCTTTCTGCTTTTTTAAAATAAAACTTTCGACTACAGGAGGAAATAAAAATGAAAAAACTATCTTTATTAGCCCTTTCGCTCATATTTGCGTTATTACTCTCCGCCTGCAGCATAAACATCACTCTGGGCACCGAAAAAGAAAGCGGGGAAAAACAGAGTGAACCCACAGTTCAATCTTCCGTACAAAGCACAGAAGAAAAGACTGAACAGAAATCGGAATCTAAAGTTGAAGCCCAAGAAAAAACTGAAGAAAAACCGGAATCAAAACCTGAGGAAAAAACTGAATCTAAAACTTCCGCTCCCAAAAAAGAAAGCGTTCCTCAGACAAGTTCTTCTAAAACTCAATCAACACAGACATCAAGCGGACAGTCGCAAATCACTAAGGACAAGGCTTTGAGCATCGCTTTAAAAGACGCAGGTCTTAAAAAGGCAGATATCCGCGACCTTGAAATTGAACTTGACCGTGAAAAAGGCGTGCTTTTCTATGACATTTCTTTTGAACACGGCAAAAACGATTACGACTATGATATCAACGCCAAAACAGGTAAGATAATCTCGGTTGATAAACCTAATGCAACTTCGTCTAAGGTTAATACAACCAAAGAAAAAGCAAAAGAGACAGTTCTTAACCACGCAGGATTAAAAGCAGATGCTATCAGCCGTTATGAAGTTGAACTTGAAAAAGATGACGGTGTTTGGAAGTATGAAATATCTTTCCGTTCGGGAAATTATGAATATGATTATACAGTGAACGCTGAAAACGGAAAAATCATCAAACACGAAAAAGAATTTGACGACTAAATAAAATAAGAGAGACATTTTGTCTCTCTTATTTTATTTCTTCCAAAACTTTCACGCACTCATTTAAAACACTTTTGGCATTTTTATTCTTTTCAAGCATAGTTCCCGAAACTTTTCTATTTGCAATTTTGAGTCCCTCAGGCAAAGTTCCGAACTGAGCGTCCTTAGTTTTTTCATAAAAGGTTTCAGAAAGTGCTTTAGGCTCTTTTTCAAAGAAATTCCCCTCAGCAATATCGTTTAAATATTTCTCAGCCTTACTGTCTACTATATACATTATAGTATCATCGCCTGCGGCTATCATAGATTGCAACTTAGTCAAGACGGTATTGCGGTAACTGACATTTGAGTTTTCTTCAAAACTGCAATTAATAATCATCACATTTACGTTGCCGTCACCGTCAATATCAGTAGCAAAAGTTTCTAAATAATCCTCGGCGCTTTCAAGACGGGCATCTAAAACCGCCTTATATCCAAAGTAAACTACCTTGAAATCATATTTTTCTCTATTGACACACTGAACTGTCAAAACTGTTATAACCACTGCCATAAAAACAACTGCTATTGTATGCCATTTAAAATGATACCAATAATTTTTAATTTTTTCATTAAAAGTTTTAGGTTCAAGCGCTATTTCGCTGGGTTTTGGCTCAGGCACCATCTCACCCTGTTGCATTTTTTTTAGTTCCAAAAACTGCTGGCGCGCTCTTCTTTGTTCTTCTAAAATATCATTTTTTCGTTCTGACATTTCCACACTTCCTTTGATTATTGATTTTAACACATTTTTAAATTTTTTTCAACAACCCGTTAAAAATTTACATTCTGTTTACTTTTTGATTTTCAGGTTAAAATAACAAGGGGTAATTATGAAAATTTCAAACAAACAAAACTTATTAACCGCAATATCAGGTATATCCATAGGCATAGTCAACGGTCTTTTGGGTGCTGGCGGCGGTATGCTTGCAGTACCGCTTTTGAAAAAATTAGGTTTTTCGCAAAAATCGGCACATTCTAACGCTATTGCTATAATCTTGCCTATAACACTGCTATCGGCGGTTTTATATCTATCAAACGATTATGTAACAATCAAAGAATCGCTTATATATATGCCAACAGGTCTTTTGGGTGCAGTTTTAGGAACTTATTTTCTCAAAAAAATCTCACCTTTATGGCTCAAACGGATATTCGGTATATTTATGGTCTATGCAGGCGTGCGCCTGCTGCTAAAATGACTATTATAGCCCTTTTAGCAGGGCTTTTATCAGGAATAATCGGCTCTATGGGATTGGGCGGCGGTGCAGTTCTTATAATATATCTGTCACTTTTCACCGATACCGAGCAACTCACAGCACAAGGTATTAATCTGTTATTTTTCATACCCATAGGTTTGCTTTCTGTTATTATCTATACCTTTAAAAAACAAATCAAATGGAAAACCACCGTAAAAATCGCTTTATGGGGACTTGTTGGTGCAGTCATAGGACTAACTTTAACAGATTTATTAGGCGGAGAAATCACAACAAAAATCTTCGGCGGACTTTTAATTTTAATCGGTTTAGGTGAAATTTTTGCTAAAAACCGAAAAACTGTTGAAAAAGGCGAAGAAAAATGATATACTGTAATCGAATAAATGTTCGATTGGAGAAACTGCTATGTCAAAAAGACCGCTCAGTGAAAACCAACAAAAAGTCTATAATTATATAGTTAAACAAATGTCGGGTGGTTTTCCTCCGACTGTCCGTGAAATCTGTAATAACACTGGTATCAAATCAACCTCAACTGTTCACGCCATTTTAGGCGTCTTGGAAGATGAGGGTTACATAGTAAGAGACGCTAAATATTCAAGGGCAATCAAACTTGATATGGGTTATGATTCGTCAATGGTTCCGCTTGTGGGAAGAATTACCGCAGGTAAACCCATTTTAGCAGTTGAAGAAATTGAAGATTATATCCCCTATCCGTCAAAGGATGCCGACGGGCTTTTTGCCTTAAAGGTTGTGGGGCTTAGTATGAAAGATGCGGGTATTCTTGATGGTGACATTATAGTTGCTGATAAAAATTCACCTTGCAGAAGCGGTGATATCGTTGTCGGGATGGACGGAGACGAAGCCACGGTTAAACGTCTTTTGATAAAAGATAAAAAGATAATTTTTATGCCCGAAAACCCCGATTTTTCACCCATTTATCCCGAAAACCCAACTGTTTTGGGCAAAGTTATCGGCAGTTACAGAAAGTATTAAGGTGAATTATGAAATATATTGAACTTTTTACCGATGGTGCCTGTTCAGGCAACCCCGGTCCTGGAGGTTGGGGCGCTGTTTTGCGCTATCAGGGGCACGAAAAAGAACTTTCGGGCGGCGAAAAAAACACCACCAATAACCGAATGGAACTAACCGCCGTTATTATGGGGCTTTCGGCTCTTAAAGAACCCTGCCAGGTGAGGCTTGTTACCGACTCTAAATATGTGGCAGACGGTATCACAAAAGGCTGGGCAGAATCATGGCGGAAAAACGGTTGGCGCAAAGCCGATAAAAAACCCGCTTTAAACCCTGATTTATGGGAACAACTTCTCGACCTTTTAAGCAAACATCAGGTTGAAATCGAATGGGTTAAAGGTCATGCAGGACACCCCGAAAATGAGCGGTGCGACCGCTTGGCAGTAGAATACTACAAATCTTTACAGGAGTAATTTATGAATATAGCATTTTACACGCTTGGCTGTAAGGTTAATCAGTATGAGACCGAGGCAATGCGTGAAGTTTTTTTGCAAAAAGGACATACAGTCGTCCCCGACGATGCGCCTTTTGATGCGGTTGTTATTAATTCTTGTACCGTCACCGCCGAAAGCGACCGCAAAACCCGTCAGGCTTTAAACCGTTTCCGTAAGGAAAACCCCAATGCTATTATTTGCCTTACGGGATGTATGGTGCAAGCCTTTGCGGAAAAATCACAGGCGCTCAAAAACGCAGATATTATCATTGGAAACACCGATATTTTAAAGGTTGTGGAAAGTGTTGAGACCTTTGCTGTGGACGGCGAACGTATTTTTGAAGTTCAAAAACACCCTAAAAATGAGCGGTTTAACACACCAAATATCCAAAAATTTGCCGAACGCACCCGTGCTTATATGAAAATTGAGGACGGTTGCGACAGATTCTGTACCTATTGCATAATTCCCACCGCAAGAGGTTGGGTGCGCTCAAAACCGATTGCTGAAATCAAAAAGGAAGCCCAATCCCTTGCCGATAATGGTTTTATTGAAATTGTGCTTGTGGGAATCAATCTGACTTCATACGGCAAAAACGAAGATTTTAACCTTTGCGATGCAGTTGACTGTGTGTGTGAAATTGACGGTATTAAACGTGTAAGATTAGGTTCACTTGAACCCGACCACATTACCGATGAAATGCTTTCTCGCCTTAAAAATCAGGAAAAATTTTGCCCACAGTTCCATCTTTCTTTACAGTCGGGTTGCGATGAGACATTGAAGCGTATGAACCGCCATTATGATACTGCTTTTTATAAAGATTTGGTTTGTCGTATACGCAAAATGTTCCCCGACAGCGCAATCACCACCGATATTATGGTTGGTTTTGCAGGTGAAACTGACGAGGAATTTGAAAAAAGCCTTGACTTCGCCAAAGAAATAGGCTTTGCTAAGGCTCATATATTTGCATATTCGAAAAGACTCGGTACTGTGGCATACAGTCTTCCAAACCAAATTACCAAAGCCGAAAAATCCGAGCGCTCTAAAAAAATGATTGACGCCACACTTCAAACCGAAAAAACATTCTTAGATGCGCAAATAGGCAACAGCGAAGAAGTTCTGTTCGAAACATATAACGACTTTTTTATTGAGGGTTATACCAAAAATTATTCCCGTGTTAAAGTGAAATCCCCAACCGCCCACACAGGCGAAATATTAAATGTTAAAATCACAAATCGAGAAAACGATGTGCTGATTGGTGAATTGATTTAAAAAAAAAGTTTTAGGTGTAAAGAAAAAAACTTGACACCTAAAACTTTTTGTGTTATACTCTTAAAAGCATAATTAAGGTGGGGTGTTTTATGGCTAAAAATTTATATATTTCTGCCCTGCTTGATGTTTATGGTGACTTTTTAGGCGAAAAACCTAAAGCGCTTACGGAATACTACTATAACGACGATTTATCCCTTTCTGAAATTGCCGAAAACGAAGGTATCACACGTCAGGGTGTTCGTGACCAGATAAAGCGTGCCGAAACGCAACTTCTCGCCTTAGAAGAAAAATGCCGTTATTGCGAGAAATTTTTGAAACTGAAAAAACTCGCAAATGAATATTCAAACGACGATAAAAATACTGTTGATGAAATTTTAGATATAATAAATAATCTGTAAGGAGTGTAATTTATGGCGTTTGACAACTTATCTGACAAACTGACAGGCGTTTTTAAAAAATTACGCTCGCGAGGAAAATTGAGTGAAGCAGATGTTAAAACCGCTATGCGTGAAGTCCGTCTTGCTTTGCTTGAAGCCGATGTAAACTATAAAGTGGCTAAAGATTTCACAAATTCCGTCACCGAAAAATGTATCGGTGAAAATGTAATGGAAAGCCTTACTGCCGCACAGATGGTTATAAAAATCGTTAAAGACGAACTTACCGCTTTAATGGGAAGTGAGCAGGCAAGGCTTAAAACTTCCAATAAAATTCCAACCGTTATTATGATGTGCGGTTTGCAAGGTTCGGGTAAAACAACCCATTCTGCAAAACTTGCAAAGTTTTTAAAGTCGCAAGGTCACAGACCTCTTTTGGTCGCTTGCGATATATACCGCCCTGCCGCTATTGAACAGTTAAAGGTTGTAGGTAAAGCGGTTGAAACACCCGTTTTTGAAATGGGTACAGAAAAACCCGAAATCATCGCCAAAAAAGCCATTGCACATTCAAGAGACTATGGTTATGACTATGTTATTCTTGATACTGCAGGACGTCTCCATATTGACACCGAACTTATGGATGAACTCAAACGCATCACCGAGAGCGTTGAAGTTAATAATATTCTATTGGTGCTTGACTCAATGGTAGGTCAGGATGCAGTAAACATTGCAAAATCATTTAATGATATTCTTGAAATCGACGGTGTTATTTTAACCAAACTCGACGGTGACACCCGAGGTGGTGCGGCGCTTTCAGTTAAAGCGGTTACGGGCAAACCCATTATGTTTACCGGCGTGGGCGAAAAGTTAGACCAACTTGAAGAATTCCACCCCGACAGAATGGCATCCCGTATTTTAGGTATGGGCGACGTCCTTTCACTTATAGAGCGTGTTGAATCTGAAATTGACGAAAAACAAGCCGAGCAAACCGCAAAAAGACTTGCTGAAAACAAATTTGATATGAACGATTTGCTTGACCAGTTCAAACAAATTAAAAAAATGGGTTCGCTTAAGAGTATCCTTTCAAAGATACCGGGTATGGAAAGGCAAATCAGAGATGTCGATATTGACGACCGTGCTTTGCTTAGAATTGAAGCAATTATCACTTCAATGACCAAAAAAGAGCGTGCCAAACCCGATTTGCTTAATGCTTCCCGCCGTAAAAGAATTGCCGCAGGCGCAGGCGTTACGGTTGAAGAAGTAAATAAACTTATGAAACAGTATGAACAGATGAAAAAAATGTTCAAACAAATGAACTCAAAAGGCGGAAAACGCAATATGATGCGCAATATGGGCGGTTTCCCAAATAAATTCGGTTTTTAAGATAACAAATCTTTAAACATATATCATTATTTTGGAGGTGTATTTATAATGGCAGTTAAAATCAGACTTCGTCGTATGGGTGCTAAACGTGCTCCTTTCTACCGTGTTGTTGTTGCCGATTCCAGATTCCCACGTGACGGTCGTTTTATCGAAGAAATCGGTACCTATGACCCCACTAAAGACCCTGCAATCGTAAACATTGACGGTGAAAAGGCTAAAAAATGGATTGCTAACGGTGCTCAACCTACCGATACAGTTAAGGCTTTACTTAAAAAGAACGGCGTTCTTTAATATAAAAGTAAATCTTGTGTGAGGTAAATTATGAAAGAATTGTTAGTTGCTATCGCATCAGGTCTTGTTGAAAATCCTGATGAGGTAAAAGTAACAGTCGATGAGCCAAATGAAAACGGCGTTACCGTTTTGCATTTGCAGGTAGCCCAAAGCGATATGGGACGTGTTATCGGTAAGCAAGGCAGAATTGCCAAGGCTATCCGTACGGTTATGCGTGCCGCCGCTAACAAAGCAAATACTGCTATTGCGGTTGAAATCGACTAATTTTCGTCGGACATAAGTCCGACCAACGAAATTACTACCCCCACAAAGTTGGGGGTATTTACATAGGTGAAATTATGAAAAAACAATTTCTCGAAACAGGCAAAATCGTCGGCACACACGGAATCAAGGGTATGACTCGTGTTCAGGTTTGGGCTGATGACGGTGAATTTTTAAAACAGTTTAAGTTCGTCTATGCCGATAAAGAGGGCAAAAACAAACTTGCGATTTCAAAAGTTCAACCGCACGGCACCGTCACCCTTATTTCTTTTAAAGGTATTGACAGTATTGAACAGGCTGAAAAACTTCGCAATACTGTTATTTATATCAACCGTGACGACGTTAAACTTCCCGACGGAAGATATTTTATAACCGACCTTATCGGATGCAAGGTTTTCGATGCTGATACTAATAACCTTTTGGGCGAAATTACCGATGTTTCCCAAACAGGCGCTAATGATGTTTGGCATATAACAAAGGACGGGAAAGAATATCTTGTGCCTGCTATTGATGAGGTGCTTGTTAAGGTCGATACCCAAAACGAAAATATTATTATCCGCCCAATGAAAGGAATATTTGATGATGAGGATTGATATTCTGACTCTATTTCCCGAAATGTGCAATACGGTTATGAATGAAAGTATAATCGGCAGAGCGCAAAAGGCGGGCAAAGTAGAAATTGTCTGCACAAATATCCGTGACTTTGCTAACAACAAGCATAATAAGGTTGACGATACCCCATACGGTGGCGGTATGGGGATGATTATGTCTGCCCAACCGATTTATGATTGTTATAAAAGCCTTTACAATGAAAACGAAGAAAAACCGCATTTAGTCTATCTTTCCCCAAAAGGCAAAACTTTCACTCAACACAAAGCGGTCGAACTTTCAAAACTCCCCCGCCTTGTGCTACTTTGCGGTCATTACGAGGGTATCGACGAGCGGGTTATTGAAGAGATTGTTGACGAGGAAATTTCTATCGGTGACTATGTACTGACAGGCGGTGAATTGCCCGCATTGGTTGTTGCGGATGCGGTTTGCAGAATGTTGCCGGGGACTTTGTCAGAGGATATTTGTTTTGAGGAAGAGAGCCATTTTGACGGTCTGCTCGAATACCCGCAATATACCCGTCCTGCTGTCTGGAATGAAAAAACTGTACCTGAAGTTTTACTTTCGGGCAACCATCTCAAAATTGAACAATGGCGCAGATGTAAATCCATTCTCACCACAATCGACAAAAGGCCCGATATGCTGAGCGAAAGCGACATTTCGGAAAAAGACCGTAAACTTTTGGAAAAAATCAAAGACTTACTTTAAGTTTCTGATAAAACTGCACAAATTACCGACTCAAATTTTACGATTTGTTGGATAAATATTAGAACTTATTCACAAATAATTGACTGTTGAATTAAATGTGGTATAATAATGTCATAAACAAACACCACTACCGATAAGGAGAAATTATAATGTGCGTTAAAGATGTTGTTATTCACAATCAAGTAGGTTTACATGCCCGTCCTGCAACTTTTTTCATTCAGAAGGCTAATGAATTCAAGTCATCAATCTGGGTTGAAAAGGACGAAAGAAAGGTTAACGCTAAAAGCCTTTTAGGTGTTCTTTCACTCGGTATCGTAGGCGGAACAACAATTAAAATAATCGTTGACGGTTCTGACGAAAAAGAAGCGCTTGACGGTCTTGTTGCTTTGGTAGAATCCGGTTTTGCTGATTAATTCAAAACACAAAGGGTTGCCTTAAAAATTTTTCTTAAGGCAACCCTTTTTTTATATTGACAAATCGGAATTTAATGGTATAATAATATTTGCGTGAAAAATGAATACTTCTTCACTATTCACTATTACTTATTACTTTAAATATTTCCGGGTGTGGCGCAGCTGGTAGCTTTGAGTTCGACCGCTTCCTGCGGAAGATAAAGGGAGAACGAAAAGGCGCAACGGTCGAAATTCACAGGCGCTCCAAGCCGTTTTGAATTTCGGGCACCGTAAGAGTAAGCGTAGCGCGCGTAATTTTAAATACTTCTTCACTATTCACTATTACTTATTACTTTAAATATTTCCGGGTGTGGCGCAGCTGGTAGCGCGCTTGACTGGGGGTCAAGAGGCCGCAGGTTCAAGTCCTGTCACTCGGACCAAAAATCCCAATGAGACATTTGTTTCATTGGGGTTTTTCTTTTGATTAATAGTATTTCTTTCTGCGGCCGATTGACACCCAAGGGGGTCAGGCATTGAGAGCGAGCGCTCACAGTGTGAGATACAGCGAGCTTGAAATGGCGTAGCGGTCAAAATTTGTCGACGCCCCAAGTCGTAACAAATTTTGGGCACCGCAAGAGGTAGCCGCAGATTACCTCGTCTTTACTAAATTCCCATCAAACCGATTTTGGTTTCATAAATTCAGGCAGTTGTGCTACTATTATCGCAACAAAAACAAGCACGCAACCCAAAATTTCATTAGGCAATAACATATTTCCTGAAATCACCACTCCTCCGAGTGCCGCAAAGACACTTTCAAGGCTCATTGTGATTGAAGCCACCGCCGGCTCAGCATATTTTTGACCGACAATCTGCAAAGTGTAAGCCACACCGCTTGACATTATGCCAAGATATAAAATTTGCGGCACGCAATCAAGTACCAACTGCCAATTTACAGTATCAAAAACAATGCTTAAAACAGACGAAATAACCCCTACCACAAAAAACTGCATTATGGAAAGTTTAACACCGCCTGTAAAACCGACATACTTATCAACTGCAAGTATATGTGTTGCAAAACTGATTGCGCAACAGAAAAGCAGTATATCGCCAAAATAAATTCCTTTAATTCCGCTTCCCAAACACAAACAGTAAACACCAAACATAGCGACAATCACACCAACCCAAACAAGAGGGTTTATTTTTTTATGCAAAAATATGGAAATTATAGGAACTAAAATAACATATAGTGCGGTCAAAAAACCCGCTCTTGCCTCCACAGCCGCACCTTTAGGATAAAGCGCAATGCCAAACTGTTGCAAATTCATTGAAACCGCAAGACAAATGCCGCAAACTATTGCCGCTTTATAGTAATTTTTTCTGTCGGTTTTTTCCTTGGGGAAAAAGCCGTCTTTTTGTTTTATATTAATTATCTTCCAAAATATAAATAACGCCAGCGCACCGATAAAAGAACGCAATGCATTAAATGTGAAAGACGGTACTTTGTCTGCCGCACCCGATTGAGCAACAAAAGCGA
The DNA here is from genome assembly GCA_045647405.1 of Acutalibacteraceae bacterium. Classification (GTDB taxonomy): domain Bacteria; phylum Bacillota; class Clostridia; order Oscillospirales; family Acutalibacteraceae; genus UBA737. The sequence continues at coordinate 47,043 of JAZRMI010000010.1, forward strand.
GTCCCCAAATAAGTGCCGCAGTGCAAAGAATTAAACTTCCTTTTAAATTATTGTGCTTCATTTAACTTTTCTTTCCTCATAGTAAGTGATATGCGCTTTTTAGCAACATCAACGCCTAAAACCCAAACTTTAACAATATCTCCCACCTTCAAAACTTCGCCTGGATGTTTTATAAACCTATCGGTTATCTGAGAGATATGAACAAGGCCGTCCTGATGAACACCGACATCAACAAAAGCACCGAAATCAATAACATTTCTGACTGTGCCGCTAAGTTCCATTCCTGATTTAAGGTCTTCCATAGACATAATATCAGTACGTAAAAGCGGAGGAGGTAATTCGTCACGAGGGTCTCTGCCGGGGCGTTCTAATTCCTTGATAATATCAGTAAGAGTCGGAACACCTACACCTAACTGTTCTGCAAGGTTTTCAATTCCTTTATCTTCTGCCCTTTTGCCTATATCAGCAACACCTTTACCCAAATCTTTTTCGGAATAATCGCAAAGTTTTAAAAGACTACCTGCCGCTTCATAACTTTCAGGGTGGACAGAGGTATTATCAAGCGGATTTTTACCGTCGATAATTCTCAAAAATCCTGCACACTGCTCATAAGCCTTTGGACCTAATTTTGATACCTTTTTAAGTTGTGTTCGACTGGTGAATCTTCCGTTATCTTCACGGTATGCCACAATATTTTTAGCAACAGCCGGACCTAATCCCGAAACCCTTGACAACAACTGAACAGAGGCTGTATTAAGGTCAACACCAACGCTGTTTACGCAAGATTCCACCACACCGTCAAGCGCACCGCTCAACTGGTTTTGAGGCATATCGTGCTGATACTGACCAACACCGATTGCCTTGGGCTCAATTTTAACCAATTCTGCCAACGGGTCTTGAAGTCGGCGTGCGATAGAAACCGCACTTCTAAGCGAAACATCATAATCGGGAAATTCCTCTGCCGCAAGTTTTGAAGCAGAATAAACACTCGCACCCGCTTCGCTAACAACCATATATGAAAGTCCGTCATCGAGTTCCTTTATAACATCTGCCGCAAAAACTTCGGTTTCGTGGCTTGCAGTACCGTTACCGATAGCAAACACCTGAACACCGTATTTTTTTACAAAACCTTTAATGATGATTTTTGCGTTTTCAATATCATTTTTAGGGGGTACAGGATAAATAACGCCCGTATCAAGAACCTTGCCTGTACCGTCAACAACAGCCACTTTACAACCCGTTCTATACCCTGGGTCTAACCCCAAAGTTATCTTATCTTTAAGAGGCGGTTGCATTAAAAGTTGCTTTAAGTTGGTTGAAAACACCTTGATTGCCGACGCACTGGCACGCTCGGTAAGTTCCGAACGGATTTCACGCTCAATAGACGGGAAAATAAGTCTCGAATAAGCATCTTCAGCGGCGGTTTTAACCGTTTCGGTTGCGGGCGACCCCTCTTTAATATGGGTTTTGGCTATTATAAACATAGCCTTTTCCTTATCGAAATCAATAGAAACCTTTAAAAAGTCTTCCTTTTCGCCTCGGTTGATTGCTAAAATGCGGTGGTCGGCAATTTTTGAAATGCTTTCGCTATAGTCTTTATACATTTCATAAACATCTAATTCTTCACCTGCCGCTTTAACAGTCAAAACACCGTGAGCGGAGCAAACAAAACGCATACGCTTTCTGATATCAGCATCGTCCGAAATCTTTTCTGCGATAATATCCATTGCGCCTTGTAATGCATCTTCGGCAGTTTCAACACCCAACTCGGAGTTAACATATTCTTCCGCCATAACAATAGGCTCTTTGCAGTCAGGCGACTGTTCATAAATAGCATCTGCCAAAGGCTCGAGTCCTTTTTCTTTAGCAACCGATGCCCTTGTTTTACGCTTTTTCTTGTATGGTCTGTAAATATCGTCAAGTTCGGTCAATGTATTAGCATTTTGAATTGCCAATACAAGTTCTTCTGTCAATGCGCCCTGTTCTTCAATAGATGCTTTGATTTTTTCTCTTGTTTCATCCATATTACGAAGATAGGAAAGACGATCCGAGAGTTCACGCAAAATCTGGTCATCAAGCGAGCCGGTTGCTTCCTTTCTGTATCTTGCAATAAAAGGGATTGTATTTCCCTCGTCAATAAGTTTTACTGTGTTTTCCACCTGAAAAGGTTTCAAGGAAAATTCTTCGGTAAGTTTTTTTAAAATGTCCATTATTTCACCTCAATTAAAACTATTATACCATTTTTTAACTTTTTAAACAACACAAAAATTACTATTGTTTTTTATTGCTATTTGATATATAATCTATGTGTTAAATAAATGAGGTGTATTAATGAATTTGAATGTTTTTGAGACGGTCATCTCTGCAATCGGCAGTGCCTACCCCACCGCAAAAATCATCTACGGTGTAATCGGTTCGGTGCTGAGTGCTATGTTGATTTATAAAACCGCTTATAAAATTTTGGGGTTGTTTTTCACAAGGAAATTCAAACCTGCTAAGAACAAACATAAATATGCAATTCTGATTGCCGCAAGAAACGAGCAATCGGTTATCGGCAATCTTTTGGACAGTATTGCAAAACAGGATTATCCGAAAGAACTTTTAACCGTATTTGTCGTGGCTGATAACTGTACCGATAAAACGGCGGAAATTGCACGGCAAAAGGGCGCTATCTGTTATGAAAGATTTAATGACAGAGAAAAAACCAAAGGTTTTGCTTTGCAGTTCCTCTTTGAACGCATAGAAGAAGACTTCGGCAGAAAATCATTTGAGGGATATTTTATCTTCGATGCAGATAATCTCTTAAAAGAGGACTATATTTCCCGAATGAACGATTCCTTTGATGCGGGTGAGAAAATCATCACTTCCTACCGCAACACCAAAAACTTCACAGAGGGTTGGATTGCTTCAACCTATGCGTTACATTGGATTCGTTCAATACGGTCGAACCACCGTGCAAGGTCGGTCTTGCGCCTTGCCACCAATATTCAAGGTACCGGCTTTCTATTTTCTAATGAGATTGTTGACAACGGCTGGAAATACACCTCTTTAACCGAAGACCGTGCTTTAACTGTTGACGCAGTTGCTCAAGGTTATAAAATTTCTTATAACGATGCGGCAGAATTTTATGACGAACAGCCAACCAGTCTTCGTGTGGCACTCCGTCAGCGTTTGCGTTGGTCGAAAGGTCATCTTTTAGCATTTGCCGAAACAGGGCCGTACCTTTTTATTAACATCTTCTTTGGCAAACTGTTTATAAGAAACAGATTTACTAACAGCAAAGATAAACCAAAACCCAAAGGCTTTAAAGCAATATCGCTTGCCTTTTTAGAATCTATACGCCACCGCATAGCCTCTTACGATACATTGATGCAATTAACACCATTTAATGTTTTCAATTTGGCAAGATGGCTGATTGTGCCTGTGTTTATGTATGCTTGCTACTGCTATAACGGCAATATTAGCGCAATCACATTCTTCGGCGGCGGAACATACTTAGCGCAATTTTTAAGATTTATTTTCCCATTTAATATAACCATTACTTCAGGCACCGGCGCTTTCTTTGCGGGCTTTGCGCTTCAAATTTGGTTGAGACTTTTATACCGTGCAGGAAAGTATCTCGAAAACTGTTTAGTTGCAGTTTATCTCTTTATTATCGAACATAAACGAATTGTGAAAATTCCTTTACACAAAAAAATACTTTATACTTTCACTTGGCCGATATTTGATATCATTGGCCGATATACCACCTATGTTGCATTGTTTGTAAAGGTTACTTGGAAACCTATCCCCCACGAGAGCAAAATCACTATTGACGACATTAAAACAAATAAAGAAGAAATTAAAAAATGAGCAACATTATGTTGCTCATTTTTCTGTTGAAGTAGATATTTTACCGTCAATCACATTAAATGTTATGTCCCCGTGGGTATCTGTTCTGAAAACCTTTGCACCCTCATTTTCAAGCGCGCATATTGTTTTCTTATGCGGGTGGGAATACATATTATCTTCGCCAACCGATATTACCACAAAACGAGGGGATACTGCCTTTAAAAATGCCTTTGAGGACGAAGTATCACTTCCGTGATGCGATACTTTAAGCACGTCACAGTCAAGATTTAAGTTCTCCTGCAATAACAGTTTTTCCGACTTCTGTTCGGCATCACCCGTAAACATAAACTTAATTCCGTCAATCTCAGCAACCGCAAAAACCGAGCGGTTGTTTTCGTTCTTTTTATCAGCGAAACAACCGAGTATTGTAATCTCAAACTCACCGATATTAAAATTTATCCCCTGTTTTGCGTTATAAAAAGCCGAACCCTTTTTAGTTACAAGACTCTTACCGTTTTGTGCGGCAGAAAGACTTGTTTTCAAAATTTCGGGCATTATTAAATTCTTGATTTCAAAAGTTTCAGCCACAGTTTTAAGCGAACCTATATGGTCTGAATGAAGATGCGACACCATAACCGCATCAATGGTTTTAATCTGACAGTCGGCTAAATCATAACAGATATCAACCGCATAGTTCGGAAGCCCCAAATCTATAACCGCCGAATAACCGTTACTGTATATCAGCGCACTGTCACCCTGACCGACATCCATAAACTTAACAAAATCCTGTGAACTGTCAAATTCAGGTGTTATTTGATTCTTAATATTTTTAAAGAACAGCGGATTTGCCGCCGCATACAATGTTAAAGCGAAAACGACGATACAGAATACCGCCGTTATCACTAATAAAATTCTTTTATTTTTAGAACTCATCATCACTCGAAGAAACTTCCATTTCCATTAACTGATCTTGTGTTATAAGCACTTTTCTCGGTTTTGAACCCTCATAAGGACCAACAACACCCCGTTGCTCCATTTCGTCCACAATTCGTGCCGCTCTCGCATAACCGAGTTTTAACTTTCTTTGTAAAAGCGAAGTTGAAGCCATTCCGTTTTCAACCACAACCTTAATTGCCTCTTTAAGCATTGGGTCTTCATCAGGGCCGTCTTCCGCAAGACCTGTTTTCTGTTTCTTTTCAACCGCCGCCTGACGCTCGATTTCATACATAATATTATCGTCATAATTGGCGGTCTTATCACCCTTTATGAAGTTGACAACATCTTTAATTTCTTCATTACTTACAAAGCAACCTTGAACACGGTGGGGTTTATTAGTACCCACAGGGCTAAAGAGCATATCTCCTCTGCCAAGCAATTTTTCAGCACCTGCGGCATCAATAATTGTTCGGCTATCAATTTGTGAAGAAGTTGTGAGAGCAATTCTCGTCGGGATATTAGCCTTAATAACACCCGTAATAACATCTACCGACGGACGCTGTGTTGCCAATAGCAAGTGTATACCTGCGGCACGGGCTTTTGCGGCAATACGGGCAATACAGTCCTCCACCTCTTTTGATGCAGTCTGCATCAAATCGGCAAACTCGTCTATCATAATTACTATGTAAGGCATCTTTTCAACTTCATCATCATTAAGCGTTTCAACAAAGTTGTTATATTCTTCAATATTTCTCACCTTGCGGTCAGAGAGCATTTTATAACGCTTTTCCATTTCAGTAACTGCCCAACCGAGTGCGCCTGCGGCTTTACGAGGGTCAGTAACAACCGGAACCAAAAGATGCGGAATACCGTTATATGGCTCAAATTCAACTGTTTTAGGGTCGATAAGAAGAAGTTTTAATTCATCAGGTGTGTTTTTATACAAAAGACTGATAATAATCGAGTTTGTACAAACCAATTTACCGGAACCTGTAGCACCTGCAATAAGTCCGTGTGGCATTTTTGCAATATCGGCAGTAATAATATTACCGCTAATGTCCTTACCTAAAGCCACCGTAAGTTTGCTTTTAGCCGCAACAAATTCGGGTGCTTCAAGTATTTCACGTATACCTACCGCATTCTTTTCTTTATTCGGCACTTCAATACCCACAGCCGCCTTATTTGGAATAGGCGCCTCAATTCTAACATTACCTGCGGCAAGATTTAAAGCAATATCGTCTGCCAAAGCGGTTATCTTACTGATTTTAACACCTGCGCAGGGTTGAAGTTCGTATCTTGTAACAGTG
>JAZRMI010000011.1:0-23067 GCA_045647405.1 Acutalibacteraceae bacterium
TTCACACGCTCTTAACATCTTCGGCGACCATTCTGACGTTTACGCTTGCCGTCAAACAGGTTTTGCTATGCTCGCTGAAACAAATACTCAGGAAGTTATGGACTTAGGCGCAGTTGCTCACTTGGCAACTATCGAAAGCCGCGTTCCTTTCATTAACTTCTTTGACGGTTTCCGTACTTCTCACGAAATCCAAAAGGTTGCCGCTTGGGATTACGAAGACCTTAAAGAAATGTGCGATATGGATGCTGTTGATTCATTCCGTAAGCGTGCTTTGAACCCCGAACGCCCTGTTATGCGTGGTTCACACGAAAACGGTGACATCTTCTTCCAGCACCGTGAAGCATGTAATAAATATTATGACGCTTGTCCTGCAATCGTTGAAAAATATATGGACAAGGTTAATGCTAAACTTGGCACTGACTACAAACTTTTCAACTACTACGGTGCACCCGATGCTGAAAAGATTATCATTGCTATGGGCTCTATCTGCGACGTTGCAGAAGAAGTTATCGACTATATGTTAGCAGCAGGCGAAAAGGTTGGTCTTGTTAAAGTTCGTCTTTACCGTCCTTTCTCTGCAGAAAGATTAGTTGAAGCAATCCCCGAAACTGTTAAGAAGATTGCCGTTCTTGACAGAACAAAAGAACCTGGTTCTTTGGGCGAACCCCTTTATCTTGATGTTGTTGCCGCTTTAGCTGCACAAGGCAGAAAGATTGATGCTGTTGTTGGCGGACGTTACGGTCTTGGTTCAAAAGACACTCCACCTTCAAGCATTTTCGCTATCTACAAAGAACTCGAAAAAGATGCTCCGAAGCATAACTTTACAATCGGTATCGTAGACGATGTTACAGAACTTTCTTTGCCTGAGCAAGAAGCTCCTAACACCGCTGCTAAAGGTACTATCGAATGTAAATTCTGGGGTCTCGGCGGTGACGGTACTGTTGGCGCTAACAAAGACTCTATCAAGATTATCGGTGACCATACCGATAAGTATGTACAAGCATACTTCCAGTATGACTCTAAGAAAACAGGCGGTATCACAATTTCTCACTTGAGATTTGGTGACAAGCCAATCAAGAGCCCATACTATATCAATAAAGCAGACTTCGTTGCTTGTCACAACCCATCTTATGTAATCAAGGGTTACAAGATGGTTAACGACGTTAAACCGGGCGGTGTATTCCTTATCAACTGTCAGTGGTCTGCTGAAGAACTTGACAAGCATATGCCTGCTGAAGCAAAACGCTATATTGCTAAAAACAATATTCAGCTTTACACAGTTAACGCTATTGACTTGGCTGCCGAAATCGGTCTTGGCAAGCGTACAAATACCGTTCTTCAGTCTGCTTTCTTCTCACTTTCTAAGGTTCTTCCTGCTGAGGAAGCAATCGGCTATATGAAAGAAAAAGCTCAGAAGTTCATGAAGAAGGGTAAAGAAATCGTTGAAATGAACGAAAAGGCAATCGACGCAGGCGCTACCGCTTATGTTAAGATTGACGTTCCTGCTGACTGGGCTAATGCTACTGACGATACAGTTGTTGCTAAATCTGAAGGCAATGATAAACTCGTTAAGATGGTTGATGGCATCATGAAACCTGTAGCACTTATGAACGGTGACTCTCTCCCCGTTTCTGCATTTATCGACCACGCTGACGGTACATTCGAACAAGGCGCTGCTGCTTACGAAAAACGTGGTGTTGCTGTTATGGTTCCTGAATGGAATGCTGACACCTGTGCTAAATGTAACAAGTGTGCTTTCGTTTGTCCTCACGCTACAATCCGTCCTTTCTGCTTGGATGCCGACGAAGTTGCTAATGCACCTGCATCTATGAAGAAAGCACCTAAGACCTTCCTTAAGACCGACTATACTTACACTCTTGCTATTTCTCCGCTTGACTGTATGGGTTGCGGTGTTTGTATCGGCGTTTGTCCTACAAACTCACTTAAGATGGTTTCTCAAGAATCACAACTCATAGAACAAGAATCTTTCGATTACTGTGTTGCTAAGGTTACAGAAAAGGCTGATGTTGCTACTGATGCTAATGTAATCACTTCACAGTTCAAGAAACCTTTGCTTGAATTCTCAGGCTCTTGCGCAGGCTGTGCTGAAACCGCTTACGCTCGTCTTATCACACAGTTGTTCGGTGACAGAATGTACATCTCTAACGCAACAGGTTGTTCTTCTATCTGGGGCGGTCCTGCTGCTACATCACCTTACACCGTTAACGCTAAGGGTCAGGGTCCTGCTTGGGCTAACTCACTCTTTGAAGACAACGCTGAACACGGCTACGGTATGTACTTAGGCCAAGAAGCTATCAGAAACAGACTTATCGCTAAAGCAGGCATCATTGCTGAATCTGATAAGGCTGCCGAAGAAGTTAAGGCTGCTGCTAAAGCATATCTCGATACCATCAACGATGGTGCTAAGAACACTGCTGCCGCAGATGCTCTTGTTGCTGCTATTAAGAAAGCTGGTCCTTGCTGCGAAGCTTGTGAAGATATCCTCGCTAACGCTGAATACTTAGGCAAGAAATCTGTTTGGATCTTCGGTGGTGACGGTTGGGCTTACGACATCGGCTTCGGCGGTGTTGACCACGTACTTGCTGCTGGTAAGAATGTAAACATTATGGTATTTGATACCGAAGTTTACTCTAACACAGGTGGACAGGCTTCTAAGGCTTCTAACATTGGTCAGGTTGCTCAGTTTGCTGCTGCAGGTAAAGCAATCGCTAAGAAGAGCCTTGCTGAAATCGCTATGTCTTACGGTTATGTATATGTAGCACAAATTGCTATGGGCGCTGATATGAATCAGACTCTCAAAGCAATCAAGGAAGCAGAAGCTTATGACGGTCCTTCAATCATCATTGCTTACTCACCTTGCGAAATGCACTCTATCAAGGGTGGTATGGTTAACTGCCAGAACGAAATGAAGAAGGCTGTTGACTGCGGATACTGGGATTTATTCCGTTACAATCCTGCTCTCAAAGCAGAAGGTAAGAATCCATTCTCAGTTGACTGCAAACCTGCTACTGCTGATTATAAAGAATTCATCATGGGCGAAGCTCGTTACTCTTCACTCACACGTTCATTCCCAGAGCGTGCTGAAGAATTGTTTGACAAGGCTGCCGAGGCTGCAAAGGCTCGTCGTGCTCATCTTGAAAAATTGGTTGAACTTTACGGTAACAACTAATATTCATTAAAACAAAACACCATAGATTCACAAACGTGAATCTATGGTGTTTTCTTATTCCTTAAATATTTAATATCCTAAACTTTCTTCGCAAAGAATTACAGTGATTCTTCCATCTTCCCTTTGCTTGCCGCTTACTAAATAATTCACACAAATTCTTCTTGGGTTATCACAACCATCTGTGAAATCAGGATTATCACATTTTTCGAGTGAAACGCAATGTCCGAGTTTCGCACAAGGGTTATCAATCCCAAGTCTTACACAGTTTTTAGGCGCCGCAACCTTTTTCACACGCAAAAATGCCTCGTTTAAATTTTCAACGATTTTATTTTTACCTACCACCATTATAACTTTTTTAGGGCCAAAAGCGATTGCGGAAATTCGGTTTGAAAAGCCGTCAACATTTAAAAGTTCACCTTTTCGTGTGACCGCATTAGCCGAGCAAAAATAAAAATCACAACCAATTATACTTTTAAAAACCTGTTGTTTTTCCTGTTCGGTAATACCGAGTTTTGAACGGTCCAAGTAATTATAACAAGGCTTTTTAATTAAATCAATCACACCGCTTTCCCCAAGTGAAACCGAACCTCCCGAAGAAATCACCGCACCGTCAAACAAAAGTTTTTCCACAATACCCGAAATTTCTTCCTTAGTTTTACAGGGGATAACCTCTATATTATTCCTTTTCAAGTTTTCTATAATTTTTTGCATAAACCTCACCCAAATAAAGAATAACACATTTATATTATATTTGCAATAAAAAACGGCGAAAGCAAATTTGCTTTCGCCATAGTTTTTATTAGTTACCGAATTTTGCTACGTTGAGCTTAATTCCGGGGCCCATTGTTGTTGCAACAACGCAAGACTTAATATACTGACCTTTTGTTGCGGCAGGTTTAGCCTTAACAATAGCACTCATAAGAGTGTCAAAGTTTTCTTGGAGTTTTTCTGCTCCGAAAGAAACCTTACCGATTGGGCAGTGGATGATGTTTGTTTTGTCAAGACGGTATTCAATCTTACCTGCTTTTGCTTCGCTTACTGCTCTTGCAACGTCAGGTGTAACTGTACCAGCCTTAGGTGTAGGCATAAGACCACGAGGTCCTAAAACCTTACCAAGACGACCAACAAGACCCATCATATCAGGTGTTGCGATAACAACATCATAATCAAGCCAGTTTTCGTTCTGGATTTTAGCAACAATTTCTTCAGCGCCTACGAAATCTGAACCAGCTTCTTCAGCAGCCTTCGCATTGTCACCCTTTGCAATAACAAGAGTTCTAACAGTTTTACCTGTACCGTTCGGAAGAACAACTGCGCCTCTAACCTGTTGGTCAGCGTGACGAGAGTCAACACCGAGACGAACATGGATTTCAACTGTTTCGTCAAATTTAGCAGTACCTGTTTTAACAGCGAGTTCTACTGCTTCATTAACATCGTAAAACTTACCTGTTTCGATAAGTTTTGCGCTATCATTATACTTTTTACCGTGTTTCATTTTTTACCTCCAAGTGGTTAAATCGGAATTCTCCTCCCACGAGAGAGAACTTAATCTACTACTTCAATACCCATACTGCGAGCAGTACCGGCTATCATACTCATAGCGGTTTCAATGCTTGCTGCATTTAAGTCGGGCATTTTTGTTTCAGCGATTTTTTGAATTTGCTCTCTTGTGATTTTAGCAACCTTAGTTTTATTAGGTGTGCCTGATGCAGTTTCAATACCGCAAGCCTTCTTAATAAGAACAGCAGCAGGCGGTGTTTTTGTTACGAAACTGAACGAACGGTCAGCGTAAACAGTGATGATTACAGGAATAATAAGACCTATATCATTCTTAGTTCTTTCATTGAACTCTTTAGTGAACGCCATGATGTTAACACCATGTTGACCGAGAGCAGGACCTACCGGTGGAGCTGGTGTAGCTTTACCTGCAGGAATTTGCAACTTAATGTAACCAGAAATTTTTTGAGCCATTTATATTTGCACCTCCATTATTCGTGGTAACAGTGTTTTACAACACTTGGCGGAACGGTCATATTCCGTCCCTCCCACCGTGACACAAACTTTGTGTCGGAACTTAATAAGCATTTCTGCGAATTAACTAATCTTCTTCGATAGAAATTTGGTCGAGTTCGAGTTCAACCGGTGTTTCTCTACCGAACATTGAAAGAACCACACATACATTGTTATTTTCAGTATCAACTGTTTTAACAGTACCTGTGTATCCTTCGAGCGGTCCGCTGATAATTTTAACACTATCGCCTTCCTTATAACCTACCTCAACGCTGTGCTTTTCTACGCCGAGAGCAGCCACTTCTGCTTCTGTTAAAGGAACGGGCTTTGAAGCCGGACCAACAAAACCTGTGCAGCCACGTATATTTCTTACAACATACCAACTGTCATCAGTAACAATCATTTTAATCAGAACATAACCAGGGAAAATTTTGCGTTCAACTTCACGCTTTTTATCTTCCTTAATTTCAGTAACAATTTCAGTCGGGATTTTGATATCGTGTATCAAATCCTGCATACCACGGCTTTCAACCATTGTTGCTAAGTCGGTTGCTACTTTATTTTCATATCCTGAATAAGTATGGACAACATACCATTTTGCTTCTCTTGTTTCAGACATACATTACCTCCGCGCTTATGCGCCCAAGATAAGTTCTAACAACTGGCCAAGGCCAAAGTCAATCAACCAAATCAATACGCCAATTATTAAACACATAATAAGAACTATCACAGTATTCTTAACAACATCACGGAATGTCGGCCAAACGATTTTCTTAACTTCGCTCTTATTATCGCGGAAGAAAAGACAAACTCGTTGCCAGATTGTTTTCTTTTCGCCTTTTAAAGCCTTTGCTTCAAGATAGTCGTCAATAAACAAATAAGCAATAGCAAATGCTGCAAAAACAAATAATGCTATTGTTAATACAAGCACGAAAACTGTATGTTCAACGCTTGTAATGTTAGTGAACGGACGAGCATCAATGAATCTGCCGTCTTTGCTTAAAGTGACAACCAGCATATAAATTGCTGAAATCAAAGCAAGAACAGGTGTTGTGTAACGAAGTGATTTTGACTTGAAGCCGAAAATACTTGTTACAGCAGCAATGGCAGTAACCCAAAAGTTAAAGAGAATGTGCATGGACCTTGCCATATCATAACTTGTACCCGCAACATCAACCTTTGCGCCGAAACCAAGTTGCGCTGCAACTAAAGTTGCCACATTTTCGCCGGCTGTGATTTTTGCAAAAGGCACGAAGAAAAGAACAAGCGAGGCAACACCGAAAACAATCGCCAAAATTTGACAAATTCTGTTAACTACTTTCATTCGCTTACCCCCTACTTTGTTTCCTTGTGTAGGGTGTGCTTCTTACAGAACCTACAGTACTTGTTCATTTCAAGTCTATCAGGGTCGTTCTTCTTGTTTTTCATTGTGTTGTAATTGCGTTGTTTGCACTCTGTGCAAGCAAGTGTGATTTTAACTCTCATAACGGCACCTCCCGCTTTACGGAAATATTTTTTGCTTTTACTCTTTGTAAAAGTAAACGCCTCCCTCGGTTCAGGGCAAAACCGCACCGTTACACAACATTTTGATGTATAACGAAAAGCACTATGCGATATATAGAACCCTGTAAAAACCGGTTCTTATTGCAAAAAAAAAGAACCTTTCAGAGGTAAAGCAATTATACCACATTACACCCGAAAGGTCAAGCATTTTTTACATATATTTTTACTTATGGTAACTACCGCCCTCATTAATTTTAAAAGCACGGTATATCTGTTCAAGAAGCATCACACGAAACAGTTGATGAGGAAATGTCATCTGTGATAGTGACAATTTCATATTACCCAATTTTTTCACACTCTCGTCAAGTCCGTAGGAACTTCCGATTATAAAGACAATCTGTTTTCCCATATTTTCAAAATTCCCGAGGATTTGGGCAAATTTCTCACTCTCATATCCCTTACCCTCAACACACAAGGGAATTACTTCTGCACCCGTAGGAATTTTTTTGAATATCATTTCGGCTTCCTTTTTGAGCGCCAATTCTATTTCCGAATTTGACGGTTTTTCAGGCAGTCTTACAGGCTCTAATTCCGCAATTTCCAAACTGCAATATCTTGAAAGACGCTTTACATATTCACTGCAAGCGTCACGCAAATATTTTTCTTTAAGTTTGCCGAGTGTTATAAGCGTTACCTTAATCATATTACCGTAACTCCGTTATTATTAGGTTTAGCAACCGATAAAATATAATCTTTTCCGTTTTGGGCGCCCAAATCAATAAGCACCGATTCCGAACAACTTTTTGCCAACATTGGAGTATTATTATGCTGGCTTAAATGCCCTAAGATAAACCTTTTAGTCCCGCCTTTGAAAAGCGCAGACACTTCATTAGCGCAAACGCTGTTTGAAATATGACCTTTTTCAGATAAAATTCTTACCTTTAAATGAGCAGGATACGGTCCCCTTTTAAGCATTTCAATATCGTGATTAGATTCCAATAACACCAAATCACTGCCGATTATTGCATTATGAACTTCATCGGTCATAACACCCAAATCGGTACAGACCGCAACTTTTTTATTATCAGGCAATAAAAAAGTATATCCGCTTGAACCAACACAGTCATGGCTTGTGGCAAATCTCGAAACTGATATTCCACCGATTTGAACTTCACCGCTATCAATATTTATAACATTGGTTTTGGGCGGAATCTTTTCTAACTTTTCTAAAGCCGTTAAAGTTTCAGTTGAGGCTAAAAGGCTTGCATTAGTTTTATTTAGAAATGTTTTTAAACCTTTTATATGGTCGATATGCTCGTGGGTGATAGCGACTGCCAATATTTCGTCTATATCACCGCCTGCACATTTTAAAGCCTCGGTTATACCTTTCATAGATGCACCCGCATCCACAAGTATACCGCCGTTTTTAGTACCTATATATGTACTGTTACCTGTCGAGCCGCTAAAAAGCGGACAAATTCGTGACATTTTACTTCCTACCTATACAAAATAATACAAACAGGTCAACCGCAGTTGACCTGTTAAAATTTATGCCTGTTTTAAGATTTGGCTATCCTCGGGATAATATACCCGTTTTATATCTCCACCCAATGCAGTGAATTTTTCCACAACATCTTCATAGCCACGGTCAATACGCTCAATTTCTTCAATTTCGGTAACACCGTCAGTTGCAAAACCTGCAATAAGCATTGCCGCACCTGCACGCAAATCCACCGCTTTTACAGGAGCAGGTGTTAAACTTTCAACACCTGTTATAACTGCCATCTTACCGTCCACCTGAACATCAGCGCCCATAAGGGTTAATTGGTCGATATACCTAAAACGGTTGTCCCAAACGCCCTCTGTAACAATACTCACACCGTCAGCAATAGCCAACACCGTTGCCATCTGAGGTTGCATATCGGTTGGAAAACCTGGGTGTGGCATAGTTTTAACATTACACTTTTTAGGGCGTGAATTCATAGTGACACGCACCGCTTCATCATATTCAGTTATTATGGCGCCTGTTTCTTTTAATTTTGCAATTATAGATTCCAAATGCTTCGGAGTGACATTATCAATCAAAACATCGCCCTTTGTGGCAACTGCTGCTGCCATATATGTTCCTGCTTCAATCTGGTCAGGAATTATGCTGTAATTTGTGCCGTGAAGGGTTTCAACTCCACGAATTTTAATAACGCTTGTACCTGCGCCCATTATATTAGCGCCCATAGAATTGAGGAAGTTAGCCAAATCAACAATATGGGGTTCTCTTGCGGCATTTTCAATCACCGTAAGTCCCCTTGCTTTAACAGCGGCTAGCATTATATTAATTGTAGCACCAACCGAAACCACGTCAAGATAAACCGAAGAACCATGAAGTTCATCAGCTACAGCGTCAACCATACCACTCTCAATGGTAACTTTTGCACCCAAAGTCTCAAAGCCTTTGATATGTTGGTCAATAGGTCTTACACCGAAATCGCATCCGCCGGGCGGCGCCACTCTTGCCTTATTCATTCTCCCTAAAAGCGCACCCAAAAAATAACTTGAAGCACGCATATTCTCCGCCATCTGTTTTGAAACGACAAAAGAATTTACATGCGTCGGGTCGATTTCAACGGTTGATTTGTCAATCGTTTTGACATCTGCACCTAAGATGTGCATAACTTTTAATATATTACCAACATCCGAAATATTCGGAAGATTTTCAATTACACAAGGACTGTCCGCCAATAAAACCGCCGGAAGAATTGCAACAGCAGCGTTTTTTGCACCGCTTATGCGAACTTTTCCCCTCAAAGGAATTCCGCCGGAAATCACGAATTTTTCCAAAAATCGCCACTCCAGTCTTAAAGATATATCTTATAATATTATAACCAAACAAAACATATATACCTAATCAATAAAAATATTATATACTATATCTGTAGTGTTTGTCAATTTATAATTCACAAAATACGGCAAAATTAAACGGTCGGTTTCCCGACCGTCTGTTTTTAATTAATTTTTCCGTAAAGTGGAATATCGGAATCTTTCTTAGGTTCTCTTGCGGGAGCATCTACTGTTTTAGGTGCAACTTTGCGATTGCGGGAACGATTGTCACGCCTGTTGTTACTTCTTGGCGGTCTCATTTCTCCGCCCTCAACGCCAATTACAACTCTCCTGTTGCTTCCCTCTCCGAAAGAAGCGGATGTAACACCGTCAATACCCTGAACCGTTGTATGAATAATTCTGCGTTCATAAGGATTCATAGGTTCTAAACTTCTGCATTTTCCTGTTTTTAAAACCTGTTCCGAAATTCGTTTTGCAAGATTTATTAAAGTTTCTTCTCTTTTTTCACGGTAATTGCCGATATTAAGAGAAACCTTATAATATCCACCGCCGTTATTTGCAGCAAGACCTGCAAGATATTGAAGTGAATCCAAAGTTTCGCCTCTGTGACCGATAATAACGCCTAAACCTTCACCCTCAAGTTCAATCAAAGCACTGTTTTCACCCTCAGAAACTTTAATTGAAATATTGGTGCAACCCAGACTTTCAAGAATTGGTCTCAAATATGCTATTGCTCTGCCCGGTCTTGAATCGGCAGCGATTTCGCTCTCATCAACTTTAGGAGTTTCTTTAATTTCTTCTTTTTTAGGTGCAACCTTTACGGTTTCCTTTTTTACAGGTTTTTCTGTTTTAACATTTTCTTTTTTAGCATTAACTTTTTTCTGTTTTTTCGGTTTTTCATCAGGAAGTTCAACAAAAACTCTAACTTCTGCCTTACAACCGCCAAAAAGACCTAATGTTTTCTTTTTAGGTGTTGTAATTACTTCAAACTGTATATCATCATCTTCAGATGCGTTTAAATTTAAAATCGCATTTTCTCTGGCCTCGTCGATGGTAGACCCGAAGCCTCTTGCTTCTTTAATCAAGGAAAATCCCCCTTAAGTATTATCGTTATTCTGAGTTAATTTTTTAATCTGTGCTGATTCGAAATCACACTGTTTTACAAGTTCTTTACTGCGTTCTTTTGACAAGAGTTTATGCGGACCGTAGAACTGCTGTACCGCAATCTGAGCCAAACCGCCTATGAGAGAAGAACAAGCCCAATAGAATGTAACACCGCCCGGCAAAGAGAAACCTATAAACAGTGAAATCAAAGGCATTGTGAGCATCATACCTGCCATACTGGGCGCATCAGGATTGGCTTTCTTTTGCATCTTCATTGAAAATACACTCGAAAGCATCTGCGCTGCAAATGCCAAAATCGGCATAATCCAAATCTTTTGGAAATCACCGAAAATATTAAATGAAAACTTTGGAGTTTCGGTAAGGTTGATTCCAAAGAAATCAAAATTAACCATATCCAAAACAGAAGAAATTTCAGGTGATGCAATTTTGCCTGTTTCTACCGCAGAAATTATCGAAAGTTCCAAATTTCTTGCATTAGCGCCTAAATTCAAGGCTTCCTTAGCGGTTGCTATAACAGAAGCGTCAACATTCATAAGGTAAGTAAGCGGTTGCATTATGAGGTAATAAATACTCATCATAATAACCAGACGGAAAATCATTGGAAGACATCCACCTGACATTGAAACATTTTCTTCCTGATAAAGTTGTTGCATTGCCTGTGAATATTTTTGCCTGTCATCACCGTATTTTTTCTTTAATTCATCAAGTTTAGGTTTAATACGAGTTTGCTGAACGGCAGACTTCTGGCTTTTTATTGTCAGTGGAATAAAAGCCACATTTATAAGCAAGGTAAACAAAAATACCGCTGCTGCGAAATTGCCTTGGAAAGCGCTTGCGATAAAACGCAATACCCAGCCCAACGGTATGTTAATAATACTAAATAATTTGTCCATTTATACACCCATCCATTCAATGCGTAAACGCAAATGGTAATTTTCAAAACAATGTTATTTTTGTTTTCTTTGCGGAACAGGGTCATACCCGCCCTTACAAAGAGGATTACATCTTAAAATTCTCCACAAACTCAAAAAACTTCCCTTAAATGCGCCGTGAACAGTAATAGCCTCAATAGCATACTGCGAACAGGTTGGTTCAAAACGGCAACAGGAGATTTTTCTAGGAGAAATTGCGGTTTGATAAAACCTAATCAGTTTAATCAGTATTCTTTTCATCACAAATACTTTTAAGCACTCGAGAAGTTTCAAAAATTTTCAACAAAGACGATGCCACTTCGGTGCTTTTTACATTTAAAATTTTTGTTCTTGCAACAATTACAAAATCATACCCCGAATCAATCCGAGGCAGAAGCGAACGAAATGCAGCCGTTATTAAACGCTTTGCACGGTTGCGCGAAACGGCTTTGCCGATTTTTTTACCGGCAGTAATGCCGAGCCTTACTTCATTAGTTCTGTTCTTATTAATATAAACCACAACATAGGGCGAAACAAAAGATTTACCCTTATGATATGCTCGGCGGAAATCACGGTTTTCCTTTAACTTAACTAATTTCATAATAAAAGGAAAAGCCACATGTAAGTGGCTTTTAATATGACAATTTCTTTCTTCCTTTTGCTCTGCGACGTGCAAGTACCTTGCGACCGTTAGCAGTTGCCATTCTCTTTAAGAAACCGTGCTCTTTCTTACGGTGAAGCTTCTTCGGTTGATATGTTCTCTTCAACTTAAACCCTCCTTAATTCTCACATTGGCTATCATTAGCGGAAAGTATCCCTTATACATAACCTTACAATTTTAGATTATACCCTAAACCACCCTATAATGTCAATAAAAATTTTCTGTAATATAAACATCGGGCGTTCTTCTCTTGGAAAAACGCCCTTTGTTTTTAAAAATTCATAATTCTTTTTATTTGTGGAAGTTTGAATAAAACTGCTGCACCGATTGTTGTTATCACAATTTCAGGAAGCATATATCCACCGTTATAACAAAGCGAATAAATCCATACATTTTCCCATTCGCACCAGATATCAAAAATAAATACCCCTGTGATGTAATGGCAAACAAATCTTAAAAAGACTGCTAAAGCCGTTCCTATGCACATTCCGATATAACCTTTTTTTGCGAAAATTCCGCCAAATCCCAACACAAAGTAAGCGAGGATATAATCAATTAAAAAGGTCATAACAAGGACTAAGGGTGAAAGTCCCCAAGAACAAACTTCCCCGAAACTTATAAACATCTGTCCCAAGGCATACACAAACGAAACCCCAAGTCCCCATCTAACCCCGAACATACAGGAAATCATAATAATGGGTAACATACTGAAAAGGGTGACACCTCCGCCAAGAGGCGGTTCGTATACCTTAATCATACTCAGCACCGTCGAAAGCGCAATAAATACTGCGCTAAGGGTTAATTTGTAGATTGATTTTTTTGCGTTTTGTTTCATTTTTCATTTCTCCTTTTTGTTTTTGCAATCCTAATAGAAATACAAAAAGAAAAGCCACAGGCAATATACCTGTGGCAATACAAACGCTGTATTTCCCTACGGCCGCATTATCGGCATCAGGTTATCGGTCGAAGTCATAGTTAAAACGGACTTCCTCTCAGCCTGAGTTTCATCAAGCTCCCTAATTGCAAGCAAATTATAACACCAAAAAAGCGCATTGTCAACCGTTAAATTTCAAAATATCCCTCATTATCTGTTTTTGATAACGATCTTCTTCAGAAAAAATGCAACCGCAGTATTTCTGCATATAAAAGCCATTTTCTTTTGCCTTATTATTTCCCTCACGGAAGTTTGGTCTGAAATCACGGTATAAAAATTTTACACCATATTTTTCTGCAAATCGCTCACCTGCTTTGATTATGGCCTCGTGGTCCTGATATAAACTTGAAAGCAAAGTAGAACAAAAATATTTAAAACCGTTTTCCTTTGCAAATTTTGCAGTTTCTTCCAAACGGTGTTCATAACAGTAAACACATCTGTTATCAATATCGCCGGCAACATTTTTTACAAAAGTTCTAAGTCCGTATTCTTCCTTTATTAAAAGTTGCATATCAATTTGTTTTGCATAATCTATAAGACAGTCACGCCTTGCCTCATACTCTTTAAAGGGATGTATATTGGGGTTATACCAAAAACCCACAACCTCAAAATTTTCATTTTTTAAAGGCTCTATACACGACAAAGAACAGGGCGCACAACAACAATGTAATAAAACTTTTTCCATTCTTTCACCTCATAACTCAATAATAATCGGCTTTATGCCGTTTTCCATAATATCAATAACCGCATAAGACGGTCTTCCATTCCTTGCACTCGAACAAGAACCCGGATTCACAAGATAAATTCCGTCTTCATATAATATATTAGAAATATGCGTATGACCGTAAAGTGCAATATCACACCCGTTTTGACGGGCTGTTTTAAGCAAATTTTCAGTGCCGTATTTAACCGAAAGTGTGTGTCCGTGTGTGTAAAAAATCTTTTTACCACCGAAATTCACCATATCGGTTGACGGAAATGTTGAAAAACAATCACAGTTCCCGCTCAAAATAAAGAATCGCATATTCGGGAAGATATACTGCAAATCTTCTATATCCCCGGCACAGTCTCCCAAGAAGAACACCGCCTTAGCCTCAGGCTGAGCATAAAGAATTTTTTCAACAATATCACTTCGCTTATGCGAATCGGAAATAACAATTATTCTCACTAAATCACCGCCCGTAATTCTATCTTTTAAAAAACTTTCATAATATATAATGTATTTCAATATTGGAGGATACCGAATGAATAATCCCGATAACAAACTCTTTGACGATTTGCTAAAATCGAGCAATGGTAAAATCGACCGTGAAGCAATATCCAACGCCGCCAAGAACGGCGACACAAGCAAACTCGTGAACAGTCTTTCACAAGAGGATAAACAAAAATTAAATGAAATTTTAAGCGACAAAGACTCTCTCAATCAAATTCTTAAAAGCCCTCAGGCAATAGCACTTATGAAAATGTTTAAACGCGGTGGAAAAGATGGATGAACTAAGTGAAAAATTAGCCCAAATTCTCAACGACCCCGAAAGTATGAACAGGGTTCGGGAAATGGCAGAAAATATATTAGGCAATAACGAGCCCGAAGAACCCAAACAAAACACCGACGATATTTACGGTATGCTTGGCAGTGACGAATTAATGAATGTGATGTCTATAGTATCAAAACTCAACACTAAAAACGACGACACAAGAACTCAACTGCTTACCGCTCTTAAACCGCATTTAAGCGAGCCCAAAAGAGAAAAGGTTGACACCGCTATTAAAATTTTAAGATTGCTTGAATTATTACCGCTCATAAAAGAAAGCGGAGTTTTAGGTAAATTGCTATGAATAATAACACATTTCAAAAGCAACAACAGGAAGCCGTCCAGCGTATGCGCGAAATGAACGCCCGAAGCACATTTAAAGAGCCGCCTCCGCCCGAAAAAACAAAGGAAAAACCAAAGCAAAACAACTCTTTACTTGGTTCTTTGAATCTTCCTCTTTTGGATTCTTTCAAAAAAGACGGCGATGCTACCCTGATTTTAGGAATTTTATTGCTGTTGTTCAGTGAAAAAGCGGACAAAAGACTTCTGTTTGCGCTGATGTATATTCTGCTTTAACAAAGAGTATATTTGGAGAACCAAATATACTCTTTTTACTATTTATATCTGTGTTTATAAGATTTATTAACAGAAAAATGCGAAACCAAAAAGGCGAGCGCAAACAACCCGATACCTAAAAGGGTTAAATTTGTTACTGTGTCTGTATGTGTATACTGTGTTTCACTCACAAAGTTGATAACAAAATATGCTACAGACTGAGTAAGCGAAGTCACAACAGCGCAAAGACCTGTTGCTAAAATTTTACGGAAATTACGTTCATTATCGATTCCGTTATAAAGTTTTGCATAATTAATAAAGAAAAGCATTGCAAAACAGTAAGACGCCATTATCAAAATATTATCGCTTATAATAGCCAACGAGGATATGTTAATAAAAGTGAAAATAGTTCTTACAATCAGATATACGAGCGGAACAATATGTATTATCTCAGGTAACTTTATATGAAGTTTTACCTTTAACACAAAAACAACAAAATATGCAGCGGTTACAATTCCCGCCAGCTTAACAACCATAATCTGCCAAGGAAGCATCAGCGACGGCAGAACTTCATAACCCACTTCATATAAAAGAGCGCATGCCATAAACAGACCTGCAAGGGTGAGCGAAGTATTTACCTTAGGCGGTTTTTCAGGACTTTCAAACGCTTTGAAACCGAAAAAAATCAATGCCACACAAAAAAGTCCAAACACAAACATAATTGCGTTGCCGTAATTATTATATCCCTCTTTATAGAAACCGCTTTTGAAATCAATAGTGAAAGCAATCTGTATCATACGAAGTATTACACAGATAGGCAACCCAACATAAAAAAACGCCATTATTTTATTTAGTTTCATTATCGGAACTCCAAAACACATTAAAAATATTTTTTCATCATATAATTATACAAAGTCTCTAATAATTTTATAATGCTATTTTTAAAATGTCAACACCATTGTAAAAAAAGAAGGTATTTTATGAAAAAAATAATTGTATTTGCAGCCATAATTCTAAGCGTTTTATTACTTCTGCCATTGACAGCAATCGGCAACAGCCAAGAATCTACACCAACCTTAAGTCCACTTGAAAAAATTCCTATGGGAAGTGACAGTTTTAAAATTCTGAACACCACAACCGACCAAGTCACCGAACTTTCCGCAAAGGATTACATATTTGGTGTAATAGCGGCGGAAATGCCTGCACTCTATGAAACCGAGGCCTTGAAAGCCCAAGCTGTAGCAGCCTATACTTTCGCTAAATTCCGTCAAAAAGAAAACCGCAATAAGAGTTATGACTTGACCGATGATTATCTTTCCGACCAATGTTATATATCTAAAGAAACTGCATTTGAACGTTGGGGCGGTAATGCCGAAGAATATTCCGCAAAAATCGAAAATATATTAACAGAGGTTGAAGGTCTTGTTATTAAATATGAAAATGAGCCTATTTTAGCGGTTTATCATGCCATATCATTCGGCACCACCGAAAGTGCAGAAAATGTGTGGGGCAGAGCCTATCCCTATTTAGTGCCTGTGTCAAGCGAGGGAGATAAACTTTGTGAAAATTATAAGACCGCTTTTGAAATAACCGCCGAAAACCTTAAACAAAAATTCGGTGAAGAAATCGTTCTTTCAGGTGAAGAACAAAATTATTTTTCCAATATACAAAAAACCGATTCGGGAACTGTCAAAACTGTGAATGTTTGCGGTAATAATGTGAACGGCAGTAAATTGAGAAGTCTTTTAGATTTGCGTTCTTCAAACTTCGATATTAAATATGAAAATAATAAATTTATTTTCACGGTGTACGGCTACGGTCACAGCGTAGGAATGAGCCAAAACGGCGCTAATTATATGGCAAAACAGGGCGCCGATTTTAAAGAAATTTTAAACCATTATTATAAAGACTGTAAAATTGAAAAGGAGTAGCAAATGCTACTCCTTTATTTAATCAACTTTATAAATCGCAAAAACACCGAGAAGTTGAGGCGGATAACTTTCAGCCACCTGACCGTTATACACAACCCTTATTTTCATTCCCTTTTCAAGTTTCGGCACTTCGTTTGTGCCGATTAAATCGGTGGAAACAAACACCTTGTCTATTGCCGCCATTCCGTCACCATTGCCATACGGTTCCACTAAAACCGAATTATCATAAACTTCAAGCACCGTCGCCTCGAAAGTAGGATTTCGGTTTTCCCCGAGCCAGAATAGTTCTTCCACCTTTTCACGATATGCATCATCTATCACATAATGATAACTCGAAAGCGGATTACTTACTGGCTGAATTGTAATATCCTTTTGGTCAATATCGTAAGTAGTTAATATTGCCCTCATTTCTTCTATAGTCGCACCAACCTCGTAAGCAAAACTGTTATCCGATATTGCTTCCATAAAAGTATTTGCAAGATGACAACTATAACTGTTTTCTGCCATTTGCCACACATAAACCGTCAATCCGCCGTCTGTTGAAACATTAAAAAATTGAGGGTATTTTTCTTTTAGTTGCTTGCTATCAACAGTGACAACGACATTAGTGGGTTCATCAGCACCACCAATTTTGGAAACAGAATAGTATTCTTTAGCAGCGTTTTCACAAAATGCTCTTTGCTCATCAACATATCGTTGAGAGTCAAGTGCCTTACTATGCAAATACCACGGAAATTTTGCCTTTATATCTTTGGCATAATCCGACCCATCCCCCGGGGTCCAATATTCTACAAGTTCATAATGTCCGTGCGAATCCGTACGTTTTGCAGTAATTACAGTTGGAATATGCGAGCCTGCTTCTAATTGGATCTTACCATTTTCGCAACTGTATTCGTGATACATAGACCACATATAAACCGTTGTTTTATTTAAAGTTTCATCTACATCTAAAATTTTGTGATGTGTAACAACAAAATTCCCGTCAGTATGACCTTCGCTATAGTTGTGTTCTGCCACCTGCATATCTATAAACACTGACAATTCATCATTTAAAGTTGTTCTCGGATTTGTCAAGAAACAAATTGCTACTACAACACTTGCAAAAATTGCAACTATGATAATCCAAAAAGCGGGTTTCTTATAATGCAATATAAATTTCATATATCTTCACCCCTTTATCTTAACTTCATTTTACACCATACAGACAGATTTATCAACAAAAAGAACTAACAGAAAAATCTGTTAGTTCTTTTTAGTTTATTCGAACTCTATTGTTCCAGAGGGCTTCGGTGTCAAATCAAGGAAAACTCTATTTACACCTTTAACTTCTGAAGTGATTCGCTTGGTGATTTTATGCAATACTTCATAAGGCACTTCTTCGATCTCAGCAGTCATAGCATCAACCGAATTTACCGCACGAATGATAACAGGCCATTCGTCTGTGCGCTTTTCATCACGAACACCAACCGATTTGAAATCGGGGATAGCGGTGAAATACTGCCAAACTTTACCCTCGAGACCGCAATTTGCAAATTCTTCACGCAAAATAGCGTCAGATTCACGAACTGCTTCGAGGCGGTCACGGGTGATAGCGCCGATACAACGAACACCAAGACCGGGACCTGGGAAAGGCTGACGGTATACCATACCCTCAGGCAAACCTAAAGCCACGCCCACCATACGAACTTCATCTTTATACAAAAGTTTCAAAGGCTCAACCAATTCAAAATTCATTTCACCTGGAAGTCCGCCAACATTATGATGCGCTTTAACACCTTTTTCACTTTCGAGTATATCGGGATAAATTGTACCCTGTGCCAAGAAAGCAATACCATCAAGTTTGCGTGCTTCCTCAACAAACACTTCAATAAATTCGTTACCGATAATTTTACGCTTTTCTTCGGGGTTAGCAACACCTGCCAACTTATCTAAAAAGCGGTCAGTAGCATCAACATAAACCAAATTAGCATCCAACTGGTTGCGGAAAACTTCAATAACCTGTTCAGGCTCACCTTTACGAAGCAGACCGTGATTTACATGAACGCTTACGAGTTGTTTGCCAACCGCTTTAATAAGCAAAGCCGCAACAACCGAAGAATCAACACCGCCTGAAAGCGCAAGCAAAACCTTTTTATCACCTATTTGTTTTCTTAAAGCAGTTACCTGCTCGTCAATAAAAGCGTTAGCAAGTTCTAAAGTATTTATCCTTGCCATATTTTCGGGACGTACATTGCTATCCATTGAAAAATCCTCCCATTAGTTAGTATAGTTATCAAAGTAACCTTGAACAAGAACAACAGGTGTTCCCTTATCACCCGAACCGCTTGTCAAGTCACAAAGTGAACCGATAAGGTCGGTAAGTTGACGTGGAGTTGTACCCTGAGCCGCCATATTTCCGACAAGGTTGTCCTTTTTCTCTTTAATACTCTTTGAAATAGCAGCCTTTAATTCTTCACCCGATAAATCTTTAAAATCATTATCTGCAAGATATTTAAGTTTTAATTCATTGGGTGTGCCGATAAGGCCGTCTGTATATGCGGGAGAAACGCAAGGGTCAGCAAGTTCCCAAATTTTTCCCTGTGGGTCTTTGAAAGCACCATCGCCGTAAACCATAACTTCAATGTGTTTGCCTGTCTTTTCAAGCAAGCGTTTCTGAACATCTAAAACTAAATCTTTACAGTCTTTCGGGAAAAGTTTAATAGAATCTTCAGTTGCTTTGTTAGAGCCTAAAAGACCGAATTTTTCATTAAAACCACTACCGTCAACCGAAGAATTTAAAATTTCATCAAGTCCGTAAACTGTTTTTGCACCTGATTGTTTTAAAATACGTTTAGTGCGTTCGCGTGTGTGAATATCACATACAAGCACATTATCAGTATAATCTAAAATTGCTTTTGCTTGATTTGCAAAAATAATTTCAACCTCTGCACCGCATCCTTTAATGAGGTCGCTATAATACTGAACATAATCAACACCTGTAAATTTAAGCGGATGAACACCAAAAACCTCACGGTAGCGTTCCAATGATAAAACATCGGCATAAGGGTTTATACCTGCAGCATCCATTTTATCCCAGTCAGCTAATTCATTACCCACTTCGTCAGTAGGATATGCCAACATTAAAACAATTTTCTTTACGCCTTTTGCAATACCTCTAAGGCAAATCGAAAAACGGTTTCTTGACAAAATCGGGAAAATAACACCCAATGTTTCGCCGCCGAATTTTGCTTTAATATCTTTAGCAATAGCATCAACCGAAGCATAGTTACCCTGCGCTCTTGCAACAATAGACTCGGTCATAGAAACTACATCACGGTCACGAAGTTCGAAGCCCTCACATTCTGCCGCTTCGACAACGCTGTCTGCAACGATTTTCGCCAAGTCGTCTCCCTCACGGATAATAGGGCAACGAATACCCCTTGAAACTGTACCAACTTTTCTTTCCATTTAAAGTCCCTCTTATCTAAAATTAAGATTACACATTATTTTAACACATTAATAGTATGAAATCTACTTTTTTTTATTATTTTTCAAAATTTTTTACAATATGCACAAAATAATTAAACACTTGACAAAACCGCATTATTATGCTAAAGTAACCTTAATAAGATAGAGGCGCGGTTTTGTTAAGAGTAACTTTTGAATGTTAATCACGGCGGTGAGATGTCAAAAGCCAAAGGAGCAGCCGCCGAAGACGGTATGTCGGCAGACACCGATCTGGTAAAACGGAATAATATCCTTTTTACTGTCGCATTTGCGGAGTGCTATCAGATAAGGAACGCTTATAATGTATTCTTATGTTTGGTAGTCGAGCAATCGGCTATTTTTTATTGCACATATTATATTAAGGACGTGTTTTTATGAAAACCCCAATTTTTGAAGGTATGGCAACCGCCATTATTACACCTATCACCGAAAACGGTATTGATTATGATGCCTTTGGAAAACTTATTGACTGGCAGATTGAGCAAGGAATCAACGGTCTTGTGGTTTGCGGAACAACAGGCGAAGCATCAACTTTAAGCGACGACGAACACCGTGATGCTATTGCTTTTGCGGTTAAACATGCAAACGGCCGTGTTCCGATTATTGCGGGCACCGGCTCTAACGATACTGAATATGCTCTAGACCTCACAAGATGCGCTTGCGAGGCAGGTGCAGATGCGGTTTTGGTTGTTACACCTTATTATAATAAAGCAACCCAAAAAGGACTTATAAAAATGTTCACCGCCATTGCCGACCTTTCAACCGTACCTGTTATTCTTTACGATGTTCCAGGAAGAACCGGTATGGGAATCGAGCCTAAAACAGTTGCCGCTTTAGCAGAACATCCAAACATAGTAGGTCTTAAAGCCGCAAGCGGTAATATTTCAAAGATTGCCGAAACTGCTCACCTTTGCGGTGATAAAATTCATATCTATTCAGGCAACGACGACCAAGTAATACCGATTATGGCGTTGGGTGGTAAGGGCTGTATTTCAGTTCTTTCAAACCTTTTACCGAAAGAATCGGCTTTAATGTGCCAGAAGTTCTTTGAGGGTGACACTAAAACTGCCTGTCAGATGCAACTTGATTTCATACCGCTTATAAATGCGCTTTTCAGCGAAGTAAACCCAATTCCCGTAAAAGCGGCTATGGCTAAAATGGGATGGTGTGAAGATTATCTTCGCTTACCTCTCACCCCTATGGAAGACGAAACCCGTAAGGTATTATTTGAAGAAATGCAAAAGATGGGAATAGAAATTTAATGATTTGTAATAATATTGCAACTAATCAAAAAGGACATTTAACATTCGCAGGTTTTGATACTGTTGAATTGGCAGAAAAATACGGCACTCCCCTATACCTTATGGACGAAAACAAAATCCGTCAGCACATAAGAGAATATAAAGATGCTTTTGCAAAGTTTTTTCCGCAAGGCTCTGTGCCTGAATTTGCAAGCAAAGCATTTTCCTGCAAACAGATTTACAGAATCTTAGCCGAAGAAAATATGAATATTGATGTTGTGTCCTGCGGTGAAATTTACACCGCCGTGTCGGCAGGTTTTCCGATGGAAAACTGTTTTTTCCACGGCAACAATAAAACCGACAGCGATATTGAATTTGCTATTGATAACAATGTTGGCTTTTTCGTTGCTGACAGCGAAGACGAACTTTTTGCCATTAACCAAATTGCAAAGAAAAAAAACACCATACAAAAAATTCTTCTTCGTGTAACACCCGGCATTGATACCCACACCCACCAAAAGATTTCAACAGGAAATGTTGATTCAAAGTTCGGTATCGCTATTTCCACAGGTCAGGCAAAAGAAACCGTAAAGAAAATTTTAAAGTTCGAAAATTTAAAACTTGTTGGTTTCCATTGCCATATAGGCTCGCAAATTTTCGAATCTGAGCCTTTTGCTACCGCATCAGAACTTATGCTTTCTTTTATAGCCGAAATCGAAAAAGATTTAAACTATAAAACTGAAGTCTTAAACTTAGGCGGAGGTTTTGGCGTAAAATATTTAGAAAACCAACCTCAAATAAGTTATTCGCAAAAAATAGAAGAAATAGCAAAAATAATTGCAATTCAATGCCAAAAACTAAATATAGATATTCCTAAAATCGCAATGGAGCCCGGCAGAAGTATTGTCGCCGATGCTGGTATGACGCTTTACACCGTAGGTTCTGTAAAAGAAATTACAGGATATAAAAACTATGTTTCGGTTGACGGCGGTATGACTGATAATCCTCGTTTCACCCTTTACGAAGCGCCATATACTGTCTTGCTTGCTTCACGAGCAAATGACCAAAAGGATTTCTGCGCAACTATTGCCGGCAGATGTTGTGAATCGGGTGACATTTTGCAAGAAAATGTTATGTTGCCAAAACCGAAGCG
>JAZRMI010000012.1:0-7904 GCA_045647405.1 Acutalibacteraceae bacterium
TATGGCAAATATTGCAACCGGTGCATTGAAATACAGTATTGAATGCCTTGGAACTTATGACAAGGCCAAAGCCGAAAGCATTCGCGAAGCAGAGGATAAAACCGACCATCTCGAAGACGTTATCGGTAGTTACCTTGTAAAACTCAGCACAAAACAACTTAATGAAACTGAAGGTGCAACGGCTTCCATGCTTCTCAAAGCAATTGGCGACTTTGAACGGATCTCTGACCATGCCGTGAACATCCTTGAATCTTCGGAAGAGATGCGAGAGAAAGGCATTGTTTTCTCTGAAGGTGCAAAGGCAGAACTTGACGCTCTCTGTGGGGCAACATCTGAAATTGTAAATCTTTCTTACAGTGCATTTGTTGAAAATAACGCAGACATTGCAAACCTAGTAGAACCTCTAGAGCAGGTTATCGACAGAATGAAAGAGCTTCTTCGTACCCGCCATATCGACCGCGTGCGTGTGGGCGACTGCAGTATTGAAGTAGGCTTCGTTTGGAGCGACCTCATCACCAATATGGAAAGAGTTTCTGATCATTGCTCTAATATTGCCGGTTGTGTTATGGATACGAAAGAGAAGAATATGAACCTCCACGAATCCCTTAAACTGCTCAGAAGCGATAGCGAGTCTTACAGAGAGAAATACACAGAATATACTAAAAAATATCTTTCTTTCGTATAAATTATAAATCGCCGCTTCCGTACGAAGTGGCGATATTTTTTGCTCGTTTTGTAATAGCAGTTATATAATTGCAATTAAACCAAGGATGTATTATAATAAAAAGTAACTAAAGGAGAGTAAGCTATGATTTGGTGTGTTGATGATGACAGTACCATCCGTGAAATTGAAGTATATACGTTAGAGCAAACGGGATTTGAAGCCCGTGGTTTTGCTGATGGTGTTTCTATGCTTGAAGCCTTAAAGACCGAAATTCCGGAACTGATTATCCTCGATATTATGATGCCGGAAATGGATGGACTTCAGGTTCTTTCTAAGCTTCGTAGTGAAGCAGCGTATAAAGATATTCCGGTAATTATGGCAACTGCCAAGGGAACAGAGATGGATAAGATCGGAGGTCTTAATTCCGGTGCTGATGACTATCTCGTAAAACCCTTTGGTGTTATGGAAATGGTTGCTCGTGTAAAAGCGGTACTTCGCCGTACAACAAAGGAAGAAATGTCCACCGATATTACAGTAGGCAATATCATATTAAAAGAAACTGAACATAAGGTTATTTCAGACGGCGAGAAGATTGAACTGACTCACAAAGAATTTGAAATGCTCAAGCTATTTATGCAGAATCCGAATATGGTATTTTCAAGAGATAAACTGATGAGCGAGATTTGGGGTATGGACTACGTCGGTGAAACCCGTACCGTAGATATGCACATTAAAACCCTTCGCCAAAAACTTGGCAACGCCGGCGGTCAGATTAAGACGGTAATCGGCGTTGGATACAGATTGGAGGGAGATGTATGACAAAAAAGATATTTCACTCCATATTCTCGGTAGCGTTTGTGGTGCTTCTTGCGAGTATCGGCATCGCCACAAGCTTTTTATATGACTATTTTAATGATTCTCAAGTAAAGCAGTTAAAGGCGGAGTTGTCCCTTGTTGCCGACACAGTCAACGAAGTAGGAGTTGAATATTTTGAGAATTTCAACTCAACGGTATTTCGGTTTACCGTGGTAGATGCCGATGGCACCGTGCTTTACGATACACAGGCTAATGTCAGCGAGATGGAGAATCACTTCGACCGTGAAGAAATTGCCGAAGCATTTAAGGATGGCACCGGCAGCAGCGCTCGAAATTCTTCAACCCTAACCGAAAAGACTTTTTATGAAGCTGTTCGCCTTGAAAATGGCGATGTGCTCCGTATATCGGTAAGTCAGCTTACCGTTGGCGCTCTTGTTCTAGGTATGCTGCCTACAATCACTGCGATTATTTTAATTGCAGCGGTAGTTGCCGGTATACTTTCTCACGCTATGGCAAAGAAGGTTACCGAACCGTTAATGCAGCTTGACTTGGAGCATCCAACTCACAACAATACTTATGAGGAGTTAACTCCCATACTCAATAAGGTTCATAGACAGCATAAGCAAATTAAAACGCAAATGGAAACTCTGCGCCGCAAGTCTGACGAGTTCGAGCAGATCGTTTCATCCATGAACGAAGGTCTTGTACTCCTCGATGAACACGGTATGGTACTTATTATGAATGCGGCGGCGAAGAAGATATTCGCTGTTAAAACGGATGTTAAAGGCAGAGATTTTTTGCTTGTTGACCGTACAAGCAAAATGAGTAAAGCAATTTGGACCGCTTTGGACGGTAATCATAGCGAGTACACCGCGGAAAGAAACGGTAACGAATATCAGTTTACTGTCAATTCTATTAAGTCGGACGGAAAGGTTCTCGGAGCGGTTATTCTTGTGTTTGATATTAGCGATCGCGCTTTTGCGGAGCGTAACCGTCAGGAGTTTACAGCAAATGTTACCCATGAACTGAAAACACCGCTTCAGTCTATTATTGGAAGTGCTGAACTTCTTGAAAACGGACTTGTTAAACCTGAAGATACAGGTAGATTTGTGGGCACTATCCGTAAGGAAGCCACAAGACTTGTATCGCTTATCGATGATATTATCCGCCTTTCTCAACTTGATGAAAATCACGAACCTGCAACCGAAACTGTTGAACTTACAGAGATTGCAAAAGAGGTAGTTGAGGTGCTTACCGTATCGGCGGCAAAGAGAAACGTAGAACTCAACATCGAGGGAGAATCCTGCAATATATATGGTGTGCGCCGTTATATTTACGAAATCATTTATAACCTGTGTGATAATGCTATCCGTTATAATGTTGATGATGGTAAGGTGATAATTAATATCGGTAAAGATAACGGTCGTGCAGTTGTAACTGTAAAAGACACCGGTATTGGCATTGCGCCCGAGCATCAAAGCCGTATCTTTGAGAGATTTTATCGAGTTGATAAGAGTCATTCAAAAGAAACTGGCGGTACCGGACTTGGACTTTCTATCGTAAAACATGCTGTTCAATATCATGGTGGCAAGATAACTCTTGAAAGCGAAGTTGGCAAAAGCACAACAATTACTGTTATATTTTGAAAATTCCTTTGATTTAAGGCAGTGAGAAAATTCTCACTGCCTTTTTAATGTAAATATTTTTAATGTGTCCTATATCAACAGCAGAGGGCTTCATCCTCGGCATGGGCGCAAAAATATTCAAAACCGCAGGGCCGGATTGTTTATGGCGTGGTGTATGGGTTGGTTTATTGGCTAAAGACATTATTTTAACGGGTATTATAAAAAAGGCACCATTTTTCACAAGAATGTTAAAAATCAGCGTAAGAATTGTTCTTATGCTGATTTTGTGTTATACTTATTAAAAAGGATTTTGGATTGACTGATTAACAAGGAAAAAAGCACAATAACGGCTATAGTTTGTAACAGAAAATAGTATTATTTTCATCCAATAAACCAGCGGTGTGTGTATTTAAATAGATATTTATGATATTATCTTTGTTGAGGAGTGATTATTTATGGACCAAATAAAAATAGGAAAATTTATTTCCGAAAACAGGAAAAAGCAAAATTTAACACAAGAACAGTTAGCAGAACAATTAAACATAAGTAAAAACGCTGTTTCAAAATGGGAGCGCGGCTTGAATCTTCCTGATGTTTCAATTATGCAAGATTTATGTAAAATAATAGGTATCACATTAAACGAACTTTTTGTCGGCGAAAAAATAAATGACGATGAATATAAACAAGTGGCCGACAATAATCTTTTGAAAGCTTTAGACAATAGTTCTTTTACATTAAAAGAGAAAATCGCGTTCTATAAAAAGAAATGGATAAAAGAACATATACCCAACTTTATTATCGGTTTTGTTATTTTGTGTGTGATATACATAGCACTAAAATTACAAAACGTGGAACATTACCTTCTCGGTGCAGTCAGTGGAATATTGACAACTTTATTTTATGCTGTTTTTAATAATCGAATGATGATATATGTTGAAAATCATGTTTATAAAAAAACAGAAAATAAAGATTAGCTTCTAAATACAACAAGGGGTTGGGCTATACACTAATATTTGTACTTACAAATGTGATGCCGGTTCTCTTATCTGCTAAAATAAAATTAAAACCTCGATGATTTTCATCGAGGTTTTAAACATCTTTATGAAAAGTTGCCTTTACAGTGCTTTTTTATAATTTATTTTTAAATAGTGGTTACATACTTCATTCGACATTTCTCGAAAACTTTGCATCATAGCATTTGGGCAAGCTTTATTGCGCCGTTTGTTAGAAATTGGATGTTTTCTTCGCGATAAATTACATCTTTTTTTGTATGTATTCTATCCATATATAGAATGCCGAAGCGTTTTGATTTTTTTAATGCAGCAACACCGATTCCGCCCTTGAAAGAGGCGTTATCAGAAGGATAGAAAGCATTTTTAGCTATATCTACAATAACTTCAGGGGTGGATACAAAAGCCTTCTCTAAAAGTTCTGCATATTTTTTTGTTGTTTTTTTAAGTGCAAATAATATTGTCTCTCCGTCGGATACACAGTCGAAGTTGATAACAAGGGTGTTTTTCTTTATTGTTTTATGTTTTGAAGCAAACGATGAAGAACCGAAAAGTCCCACTTCTTCAAGGTCGAATAAAACAAAAGCTACTTTTTGTTTTTGGTCTTGCGGAAGTTCCTTCATTATATCAAGTATTGTTGTAACACCGGATGTGTTATCGTTTGCGGTGTGTTTGTTAGCAGGTCCGCCCAATAATAAATAAATCAAAATTAAGTAAATAACCATTGATAAGAAATATATTATCAAATGTACTATATCTACATTGATAGGAAGGAAGCATAATGTAAAACCTAATAAAAACCCGATTACGAATTCGAAGATAAAGAAAATTCCCACAATCAAAAACTGATATAGAAGATAAAGCAAAAAGTTTTTTGGAGTTATAAAGTTTGGAAAGGGTAGTCGAGCGCAGGTGTCGTAATGGGCGGTGTAAAGAACTTTTGCATTTTCTACATCACCGATGATAACATTTCTTGCACCGAAGCTACCTTTTTCAACCTTAAAATTATATCCATAGCGCTCTGCAGTTTGTTTAACATATTCGATGAAAGCGGTTTTCTGCTTCTTTGTTTTTCTAACTTGGTATTTTTCAAAAATTTCTTTTGTACTTTCGGTCATATTGACATCTCCTGTATTTATTTGGATCTTATTGATTTATACACTCCGCATTTAAGTTCTGCTTCGGTGTTACCGTTTTCAAAAGTATATCCTTTCGGTAATTTAACGGTGCCGTAAAAATCACCGGTGAATGCGATATCTATTAAAATATCATTTTCTTTTCTTTCCCATCTCACCTTGAACTCGCCGGTGGGGCTAGTGTGTGTAGCCTCTACAAAGTTTAGTTTTTCTACAAAGCACGGAGCAAGATCAATGTTTCTGATATCTCGAGCGGTAGGATTGAATTTAATACCTGCAAGGCAATTATAAAACCAACCTGAAATATCGCCGAAACAGTGGTGGTTAAGAGAGGTCATCGGTCGGAAGCCGGGTATAATGAATTGTTCGGGTAATGTTGTAAGCCCAATGCCGATAGCCCAGGCAAAGGATGGGTGTTCGGGTTTAGTTACCATATTAAAGGCTAAATCGTAATATCCGTTTTCAGATAAAACCCTATAAATCACACGGGAGCCAAACATACCAACGTCTACGTTACCTTCATTATCGTTAATAAGCTTTACAAGGTTTTTGATAGCCTTCGGCTTTTCGTCCTCGTTATAAATATCACAATAAATTGCCATTGCCTGACAGGCCTGCTTATCATAAATGGTCGAGCAGGTATCGGTGTTAATGTAAGCCTTGCGTGCCCCCTCGCGTGCGCGGCGAGAAATAGTCAAGGCATATTCTTTTTGCGCTGAAAGTCCTAATATATCAAATATTTCAGCCGCCCTTTTTGCTAGAAGCGATAAAATCATTGTGGTAATAAATGGGCGTGTTTCATGTTCTGCACCAGCATCTCTGTTAGGAACGCACCAATCTCCCAAACCGAAATGAATTATATCATCTTCACCTATGGCGAGATAGCAGCTTGTTAAATATCTCATAATAGGGGAGATAGCGTCTTCTAAAATGCCCTTATCACCATAGAATTTATATAAATAGTACGGTAGGTTGATAACTATACCGTCCCACGCAGGTCCATAAGGGTTTCCGTCGCCGGCAAAATAGCCCCAACCGCCCGTTGGAACAATTCCTGGTAACTGTCCGTTTTCATTTATGGATTTATAAATATTTCCAAGCCACTCACGATAGTCTTTGAAAGCATCGAAATTATATAAAATTTGTTCAGCTGAAAGAGATGCATCGCCTGTCCAGCCGTGTTTTTCGCGTTGCGGGCAGTCGGTGGGGAAATAATAGAAATTTGCAAGGTCGGTGCGAACAACCATTTCTTGAATGGTGTTTATAATTTTATTATCGCACTTAAATTCACCTATATGGTCAAAAGAGGAACTCATTTCATAGTAGGTGAGTAGCTCCTTGGTTGCCTGCTCCTTTGTTAAACCTATTACCTCTACATAACGGAAGCCGTGATATGTAAAGTGGGGCATATATGTATCTTTGCCGTTGCCAGAACAATATAAAATGTCTTCTTGGAAATGATTGTTTGGACTTTTATTGAAGCTAAAACGGATGTTATCATAATGCGGTTTACCTTCATATAAAGTTTCAAAATATTTAAAAGTGATTTTTTGGCCCTTTGCTCCGTTAACATTAATTTCGCAAAGTCCCGCAGAATTCACACCGAAATCATAAACAAAGTTTCCGTCGATTTCGGTAATAGATACAGGCTCTATTTTATTTCTGATTTTTATGGGTGAGGCTTCGCATAGCTTTGCTTCTCCCGTGGGTGTAGGGGCGGGGATAGCACAACCCCAATCGCTATCATCAAATTGAGGTAAATTCCAGCCGGGGATTTCCTTTGCGGCATCGTAATATTCGCCCATAATAACATCGTCAAATAAGATTGGAGAAGCAGCAGTTTTAACAGTAGTATCAGAAACAATATTCTCGCTAGTTCCATCTGCATATTCAATGCTCAAGGAAAATGCAACCTGCGGCGCTCCACGCCAAATTGCTTTATCAAAATCCCAAATATAAGCACCTAAAAAGTTTTGCATACCGTTTCCAAGCAATAATCCAAGGGCATTGTCGCCCTCGTTTATCAGCTCTGTAATGTTGTATTTATCGTAAAATACATAATCGGTAGGTGCACTTCTATAAGGCGCTAACAAACCTTTTGTAAAGTTATTTCCGTTGATGTAAATTTCATAATGGCCAAGTGCGGTTATTAAAATTTCAGCATTTTTAACGGCTTTTTTAGTTGTGAATTTTTTTCTGAAATAAGGCGCCGGAACATATTCTTCAAAGGTTGTGAATTTTTCAGTCGCTCTGATAAAATTTTTAGGGAATTGCATAATATCACCTCATAAATATCTTTGATGAAAGTTTAACATATTTCTATATTTTAGTCAATGAAAAATTATGTTTAAACTAGCGTTTCAAAAAGCATAGATTACAGAACATTATATTGATTTTAAAGTTTTTTCATATTATAATTGCATTGGTGATTCTATGTATAAAACCGCTAATGATTATTATAAAGAAAAATTTGGATGTAAAGTTTATAAGCTTTCTATTGATGGGGGATTTACCTGCCCTAATCGTGATGGCAGTATTTCCACCGGTGGCTGTATTTTTTGCTCACAGCTTGGTAGCGGCGAATTCGCTGAACGCTCGGGTAGTGTTAAAGAACAGCTGGAAAGAGCTATGCTGCGTGTAGCGAACAAGATTA
>JAZRMI010000013.1:0-2867 GCA_045647405.1 Acutalibacteraceae bacterium
AAAGCGACTCGCTGATAACATCAATAATATTTCCGCCGACACCTTTTAAACTCACTGCCGAAGTTAAAAAAGCGGTAAGCATTGTTATTAAACTTAAAAACAATGGGTTTGATACAAGTTTTTTATAATTGCTTAAAAGCAACTTTATAGAAAGTATGGCAAAAAGCCCCGCAAGATACTTAAATGCGCCGTTTCCGACGGCAGGGATAAAGTAACCTATAAATACGCCAATGGCGCACGCAGGGGTATATGTAAGCGAACATCCTGCAATGATTGACAATCCGAAAGGTAACAGCCTGCTAAGAACTACCGCCTTTGTGGCTATAATACCGCAAAGACCTATTAATATATGGCTGATACTTGCTAAAAAAACTTCCCGAGGTTTAAAATTCTCAATACTTGTTGATATTTTTACAATATCTTTCAATTTTTATCACCTTCGCAAATTATTTTGTCGTTATAAATTATACTGCTTGTCCTTAAAATAATTTGTCAAAATGCGATGTAAAAAACGGGTAGTTTTTGCAACTTAAGCACAGTTTGTAATAAAAAATATTAAAAAGGCAAAAATATGAGCGGAAGGTGGAATTTTTATGAATAAGTTTTTTAAATATGTAATAACTTTTGGGCTTATTCTGTCATTGGCGGTAATGAGTGTTTTTGCTTTGTCGAAAATGGGGTCACGTTCGGAGGAAGTAAAAAAAATACAGACCGCCTTGCGTGACAAAGGATATTTTAACAGTAATATTGACGGAATTTTTGGAACTCTTACAAAAAATGCGGTTATGCGTTTTCAGGCAGATTACGGACTGACAGTAGACGGAATCGCAGGTAAGAACACATTAAAGGCTTTAGGCATTACCGATGGCAATAACGATTATTATGTGGGTTATGATTCGGGGGACTTTGAACTTTTGGCAAGAACTATTTCCGCAGAGGCAAGGGGAGAGACCTATTTAGGTCAGGTCGCTGTGGGAGCGGTAATTCTTAATAGAATTGAGCATCCGTCTTTTCCGGATACGCTTTCGGGTGTGATTTATCAGAAAGGTGCGTTTTCCTGTCTTAATGACGGACAGTTTTATGAGCCGATTGCCGACAGCGCATATTCAGCCGCAAGAGACGCTATAAACGGTTTAGACCCAAGCGGAGGCGCAATATATTATTACAATCCCCAAAAGGCAACAAGCAAATGGATTTTCTCAAGGGAAATTATTACCACCATAGGTAAACACAGATTTTGTATTTAAAAGAATATTAACTGCTTTTTTGTTTATTTTATTTAGGTGACTGAAAATTTTTATTTAAAAATTGTTATTCTTGACTTTATTGATAAATAATTATATAATAGTCATTATATGAGCAAGTCACAGGTATAAAATAAATAAAGGTGGTTTTTAAAATGGCAAAAACTATTAAAATTACCGAAGACGGATTAAACAAACTAAAAAATGAATTGGAAACTTTAAAAACTCAGGGAAGAGCGGATATCGCTGAAAAAATCAAGGTAGCAAGAGGTTATGGCGACCTTTCGGAAAACAGCGAATATGATGAGGCTAAAAACGAGCAGGCCAAAATTGAGGCAAGAATAGTTGAAATTGAAGCAATGCTTAAGAATATTGAAATTATTGAAGATGTTAAAGGCAGTCCTAAAAAGGTTGTTATTGGTGTTAAGGTTAAAGCACTTGATATGGAATTTGACGAGGAATGTGAATACTGCGTTGTAGGTTCTACTGAGGCAAATCCGCTTGAGGGAAAGATTTCTGATGAATCACCCTTGGGTAAGGCGCTTTTGGGCAAGAAAATCGGTGACGAGGTTATCGTTGACGCCCCCGCAGGCGAACTTAAATTCAAGATTTTGGAAATTTCTAAGAATTAGGACTTTTTAAATTGGGAAGTGACAATATGGAACAAAATAATGTAAAGAATAATGCGCCCGCTGAAGATTTAAACGAGATATTAAGGGTGCGCCGTGAAAAATTAGCAAATTTGAAAGAATCGGGTAACGACCCGTTTTTGATTACAAAGTTTGACTTTGATAACGATTCCAATAATATTAAATCAAATTTTGAAACCCTTGAGGGTAAAACCGTAAAAATTGCAGGCAGAATTGTTGCCCGTCGTATTATGGGTAAAGCAAGTTTTGTCGGTCTTTCTGACAGTACAGGTAAGATTCAGTTGTATGTTCGCCGTGACGATGTTGGCGAAGATGTTTATGCAGGTTTCAAAAAGTGGGATATCGGTGATATTGTCGGTGTTGAGGGCTTTGTTTTCAAGACACAGACAGGTGAAATCTCGGTTCACGCAACCTCTATTACACTTCTTTCAAAGTCTTTGATTCCGTTGCCTGAAAAGTTCCACGGCCTTACAAATAATGACTTGAGATTCCGTCAGAGATATGTTGATTTAATAATGAACGAGGGTGTTAAGCGTAACTTTGTTATTCGTTCTCAGTTCATTAAGTTTATGCGCAAGTATCTTGATGATATGAACTATATCGAGGTTGAAACCCCAGTACTTAATACAATCGTTGGCGGTGCGGCTGCCCGTCCGTTTATTACTCATCATAATACTTTGAATATACCTATGTATATGCGTATAGCAACAGAACTTCCGCTTAAAAGACTTATTGTCGGCGGTATGGACAGGGTATATGAAATAGGCCGTATTTTCCGTAACGAAGGTATGGACCCGAAACATAATCCTGAATTTACAACGGTTGAACTTTATCAGGCTTATGCCGATTTCCACGATATGA
Organism: Acutalibacteraceae bacterium; assembly: GCA_045647405.1. Lineage (GTDB taxonomy): Bacteria > Bacillota > Clostridia > Oscillospirales > Acutalibacteraceae > UBA737. The sequence goes on from JAZRMI010000013.1 coordinate 2,756, forward strand.
TGGATATTGCCGAGGGTATAATTTCAGGTGCCGCTAAAGAAATTTTGGGCACTTATGAAGTTGAATGGCTTGGCGAAAAGATTGATTTAACACCCGGTTGGCGCAGACTTAC
>JAZRMI010000014.1:0-12195 GCA_045647405.1 Acutalibacteraceae bacterium
CCGTCTATTATTGCCTGTGCCTCGTTATAAAAAGTATCTAACTTCTTATATGAGAAAGAGTTTATAAGCGGGTTCGCTTCTTCCTTGATTATAGCACCGTTTAAATATTTTCTGCCTTCAAGTTTTCCTGCGGTTTCATAAGTAAAGTTTGCAATACCGATTTTAATGTTATTTATTTCTTTAACAAGGTAGTTCGGCTCGTCCGCAGTTTCTCTTGTTCCCGAATATTCAATACCTTTTTCTTTCAACACCTGAACGGTACGCTGCATACCGAAAAATCCTGTGTCATACGAGTGGTTATTGGCAGTCATAAGCATTGATAAACCGCTGTTTTTAATATCGTCTGCCAACTGGTCGGGTGTGTTGAATGTAGGATAACCTCTAAAGTCACCCGATTCTTTTCCACCAAAAGTTAATTCAAGATTACCGATATTCAAGTCATAATTTTGGAATATGGGGGAGACTTCCTTAAAAAAGTCTGAAAAATCATATCCATCGTTAGTTTTTGCGCCTGTTAACTGTGGTTTATGAACCATAATATCACCGATGCTTAAAACTTTAGCATAAGTTTCGGGAATTTTTTCAGGCTCAGATTCCACGCTTTGTGTATTGGAAGAATTGTTTTCATTTTTTTGCGGTGTTTTGGTTATTGCCGAAACAATAAAGGCGATTAATGCGATTACTGAAATCAAAATAACAGCGCAAAGGCTTAAAAATATATTTCTTCTGATAATTGCTTTTTGACGTCTTGTTCTTTTTTTCATAACTACTCCTTAGAAAAAACAAAGTAATAAAGGTAATAAAAGTGCCGGCACAAAGTTCATAACCTTCAATTTAGTGATGCCAAGCATATTAAGCGCTAATGCTATAATGAGAAGTGAGCCTATTACCGACATTTGCGCAATTATGTAACTGTTAAGAATAGGGGATATAACATTTGCTAAAAGGGTTAAAGAACCCTCAATTATAAGTACTGACAGCGAAGCGAATATAACCCCGATACCCATACTTGAAGTCAGCGCAATAGCGGCAACACAGTCGATAACCGATTTTGAATAAAGGGTTGTGTTATTTCCCGAGATTCCGCTATCAATAGAGCCAACAATGGTCATAGCGCCCACACAGAATAAAAGCGTTGCGGCAACAAAGCCCTCGGCTATCTTTGTGTTACCGTCTTTTTTGTTGACTGCTTTTTCAAGACGTAAACCTAATTGGTTGATACGCTTGTCCAAGTCAATAAGTTCACCGAGCAAAGAGCCCACCGCAAAGCAAGCAATCATTATAAGTATGTTTGCACCGTCTTCAAAAAGCCCCGTTATGCCGATATAAAGCACACAAAAAGCCATACCTGTCATAAGAGTTTTTTGGATTTTTTGGGGGATTCCTTTTTTAAATAAAATTCCCAAAAGAGAACCTAAAATAACAAGAAAAAAGTTTACAACCGCACCGCTTGAAACAATCAACCCAAACGGAGAGGTTAAAAAAGTTTGGAAAATTTCCATTAAAGACACCTCTAAGAATATATTTTATATCAATTTACTTTAAAAATCAATATATATTTGTCTTTTTCCTTGACGAAAACACTAAATGTAGTATATAATATATCTGTATATTTATGTTTAAGGAGTATGCTTGATGGCAAAAACTAAGGTAGAATACGGTAATGACAGTATACAAAAATTGGAAGGTCCTGACAGGGTAAGAAAAAGACCTGGTGTTATTTTCGGCTCTGACGGACTTGACGGATGTGAACATTCCGTATTTGAAATAATATCTAACTCAATAGATGAAGCCCGTGAGGGTTTTGGTAATAAAATTATTATAACAAAATATGCCGACGGCTCTATTGAAGTACAGGACTTTGGACGTGGCGCACCTGTTGATTTTAATAATAAAGAACAGTGCTTCAACTGGGAACTTCTTTACTGCGAAATGTATGCCGGCGGTAAATATAATACCAACGACGGCGCAAACTATGAATATTCTGTGGGACTTAACGGTCTCGGTCTTTGTTCAACTCAGTATTCGGCTGAGTATATGGATGTTGAAATCAAGCGTGACGGTTATAAATATAATCTTCATTTTGAAAAGGGTTACAATGTTGGCGGACTTAAAAAGGAAGTTTACACAGGTAAAGACACAGGCACTAAAACTCGTTGGAAACCTGACTTAGAAGTTTTTACCGATATTGATATTCCTGTTGATTATTTTATTGATACCCTTAAAAGACAGGCTATTGTAAATGACGGTCTGGTGTTTGTTTTCCGTGAACAGCAAGGGTCAAAATTTGTTCAGCAAGAAATTGTTTATAATAACGGTATTGTGGATTATGTAAATCAAATCACAGGCGAGGATAAAATGTCCTCGGTTCAGTTCTGGCAGACCGAGCGCAAGGGCCGTGACCGCGAGGATAAGCCTGAATATAAAGTGAAATTAAATGTTGCTATGAGTTTTAGCAACAAAAATCCGCTTAAGGAATATTACCACAATTCAAGTTGGCTTGAGCATGGCGGTGTGCCTGAAAGGGCAACAAGAAATGCGTTTCTTGCTATGATTGATAATTATATCAAGCAGACTAACAAGTATAAGAACAATGAAAGCAAGATTACTTTTTCTGATATTGAAGAATGTCTTGTTATTGTTATTTCCTCATTCTCTACAATGACTTCTTATGAAAATCAGACCAAGAAGTCAATTACAAATAAGTTTATATATGAGGCAATGGTTGAGTTTTTGCGTCAGAAATTGGAAGTTTATTTTATTGAAAATAAAGCCGAGGCTGACAAGATTGCCGACCAAGTGCTTATAAACAAACGAAGCCGTGAGAGAAGCGAAAAAGAACGTATTAACATTAAAAAGACTTTGCAGTCTTCCAATTCTATGCTTGACCGAGTTGACAAGTTTGTTGACTGCCGTTCGAAAGATGTTGAAGTTAGAGAACTTTTTATAGTTGAGGGTGACTCGGCTTTAGGTTCTTGTAAATTAGCAAGAAATGCAGAATTTCAGGCTATAATTCCTGTTAGAGGTAAAATTTTAAACTGCCTTAAAGCAGATTATGATAAAGTTTTTAAGAGCGAAATTATTACCAACCTTATTAAAGTTTTAGGTTGCGGTGTTGAGGTTAAGTCAAAAGCGAATAAAGGTCTTGCAACCTTTGATTTATCGGCGCTTCGTTGGAATAAGGTTATAATCTGTACCGATGCCGACGTTGACGGTTTCCAAATCAGAACGCTTATTTTAACTATGATTTACCGTCTTATGCCAACCCTTATAAACGAGGGTAAAGTTTATATTGCTGAAACCCCGCTTTATGAAATCGGTACTAAAGAAATGACCTATTTCGCTTATGACGAAAAAGAAAAGATTGAAATTTTAAATCAAATCGGTGATAAGAAATATAATATGCAACGCTCGAAAGGTCTTGGTGAAAACCAACCCGATATGATGAATATGACCACTATGAATCCCGAAACAAGACGCCTTATAAAGGTTATGCCTCAGGATGCCGAACGCACTTCAAGAATGTTTGATTTGCTTTTGGGCGACGACTTACAGGGCAGAAAAGAATTTATAGCCGAAAACGGTTATATGTATCTTGACGATGCAGACATAAGTTAATGCGCAATTCGTAATGCGAAATAAAGGGTGGAAAACTTGGGAAATATTATAGTTATAAAAAGTAAAAATTTCGCTATAAGAATTGTAAAGTTATATAAATATCTTAGTGAAAATAAAAAGGAATATATCTTATCAAAACAGTTATTAAAAAGTGGTACTAGTATAGGTGCTAATGTGAAAGAAGCAATAAGAGGTCAAACCAAACCTGATTTTTATTCCAAGATGAATGTAGCACTTAAAGAAGCAAGCGAAACAGAGTATTGGCTTGAAATCCTCAAAGAAACTGATTATATTGATGAGGTTTCTTTCAAAAGTATTTATGCGGATTGCCAAGAAATACTTAAAATTTTAATGTCTATAACCAAAACTCAAAATTGTAATGCATAATTACGCATTACGCATTAAGAATTACGAATTCGAAGGATGAGAAGATGGCTCCGAGAAAGAAAAAAGAAACTAAACAAGTAAAACCTAAAATAAATGCTTACATTGCGGGAGCGGGGCTTACGGTTGAACAACCCATAACCGAAACGCTTGAAACAAACTATATGCCTTATGCTATGAGTGTTATTGTTTCACGTGCCATTCCCGAAATTGACGGTTTTAAGCCCTCGCACAGAAAATTGCTTTACACAATGTATAATATGGGGCTTTTGAACGGCAATACCATTAAATCGGCTAACATCGTGGGCAGAACCATGCAGTTAAACCCTCACGGCGATGCCGCAATTTATGAAACAATGGTCCGCTTGTCAGAGGGTTATCAGGCGCTTTTGCACCCTTATGTTCAGTCAAAGGGTTCGTTCGGTAAGGCGTATTCTCGTGATATGGCTTATGCCGCTTCCCGTTATACTGAGGCAAAATTGGCGCCGATTTCAAGTGAACTGTTTGCGGATATTGATAAGGATACAGTTGATTTTGTTGACAACTACGACGCTACAATGAAAGAGCCTGTGCTATTTCCTGTAACATTTCCGTCGGTGCTTGTAAACGCAAATACAGGTATTGCGGTTGGCATGGCAAGCTCAATTTGTCCTTTCAACTTGCGTGAAGTTTGTGAAACCACAATCGCATATATTAAGGATAATGAAATAAATGTTGCTGACACCCTTTTAGCGCCAGATTTTCCTATCGGCGGTAGACTTTTATATAACCGCGCGGATATAGAAAAGATTTATGAAACGGGCAGAGGCAGTTTTAAGGTACGTGGTGTTTGGGAATACGATAAGTCCCAAAACTGTGTTGATATTACTGAAATTCCGCCGACTACCACTTCGGAAGCAATTATTGAAAAGGTAATTGAACTTGTAAAGCAAAAGAAAATTACCGAAATTAACGATATTCGTGACGAAACCGATTTAAACGGTCTTAAAATCACTATTGATTTAAAGCGGGGTGCAGACCACGAGAAATTGATGAAGAAAATCAATAAAATGACTCCTTTGGAAGATAGTTTTTCCTGCAATTTTAATATTCTTATTGCAGGCTCGCCTCAGGTATTAGGCGTAAAAGAAATTATTTCCGAATGGGTGGCTTTCCGTGAGGAATGTGTTCGCCGTAGAGTTTACTTTAAACTTTCAAAAGCTAAAGACCGCTTGCATTTATTAAAAGGTCTTGAAAAAATACTTCTTGATATCGACAAGGCAATTAAAATTGTCCGTGAGACTGAACAGGAATCGGAAGTAGTGCCAAACCTTATGATTGGCTTCGGTATTGATGAAACCCAGGCTGAATATGTGGCAGAAATTAAACTTCGCCACTTGAACCGTGAATACATTTTAAAACGTACTGCCGATATTGAAAATCTCATAAAAGAGATTGAAGAAATGGAATCGGTGCTTAGTTCGCGCTCTAAAGTTCTTAAGATTATTATTAAAGAATTACAGGCGGTTGCTGATAAATACGGTATGGACCGCAAAACCGAAATTATTAATGCGGAAAATGAAGCCGAAGATGTTATGGAAATCGAACTTGATACTTCACCCGTAACATTATTCTTTACTAAGGACGGTTACTTTAAGAAGATTACACCACAGTCACTTCGTATGAGCGGTGAGCAAAAACTTAAAGACGGCGATGAGATTACCCAAGTTATAGAATCGACCAATGCGGTTGATTTGCTGTTCTTTACCAACAAATCTCAGGTTTATAAATCAAAAACCGCTGAGTTTGGTGATTCTAAGGCAAGCGTTCTTGGGGATTATGTACCCTCTAAACTTGAGTTCGAGGAAGCCGAAAATGCAGTTTATATGGTTGAAACTTCGGATTATTCGGGATATATGGTATTCGTTTTTGATAACGGCAGAATTTCCCGTGTTCCGCTTTCTTCTTATGTTACAAAGACCAACCGCAAAAAACTTATTAAGGCTTATTGCGAAAAATACACTTTGCATACAGTATTGTTTGTAAAGGAAGATGCAGATATTTTGCTTAAGTCCACTAACGGCAGAATGCTTATTGTAAACACAGCCTCAATCCCTGCAAAGACCACAAAGGATAACGGCGGTATTGCGGTTATGACTCAGAAAAAAGGTCAGCGTATTTTAGAAGTTACCCCTTATGAAAAGGGAACTCTCGAATCTGAACACCGCTACCGCACTAAAAATCTCCCTGCGGCAGGAAGTAAGCAACTTGTAGGCACTGCTTCGCAAGAAAAACTTGAATTATAGGGTTTTGTGTGATACAATAAAAAACCGCCCGATAATTAACATCAGGCGGTGTCGGTACAAATAGTATTAAACTTTTGCAAACGCTTTTTACCGACAGTTATATTTTATGTTTGATTTTCAAAAATATTAAAAGAATAATTTTCCAATAGGAGTGTCAAAAATGGCAAAAGAATTAGCCAAACAATACGACCCGAAAGACGTTGAGGACCGTATTTATAAAAGTTGGCTTGACGGAAAATATTTTCACGCTAAGTGTGAAAAGGATAAGGAAACTTATACAATAGTAATTCCGCCGCCAAACATTACAGGTCAACTGCATATGGGACACGCTCTTGATAACACGCTTCAGGATATTCTTATCCGTTTTAAGCGTATGCAAGGGTTTGATACATTGTGGCTTCCGGGTACTGACCACGCCTCAATCGCTACCGAGGCTAAAATTGTTGAAAAAATGCGTGAAGAGGGCGTAACAAAAGAAGACATCGGCAGAGATGGCTTTTTGGAGCGTGCTTGGGAATGGAAAAAACAGTATGGCGGGAGAATTATCGAGCAACTTAAAAAACTCGGTTCTTCTTGTGACTGGGACAGAGAGCGTTTCACTCTTGACGAAGGCTGTAACAAGGCTGTAAATGAAGTTTTTGTAAATCTTTATGAAAAGGGCTTGATTTACAGAGGTGAGCGTATTATTAACTGGTGTCCGCATTGTAAAACATCTATTTCGGACGCTGAGGTTGAATATGAGGAACAGGCAGGCCATTTCTGGCATTTGCGTTATCCGTTTTCTGACGGGAGCGGTTATTTGGAACTTGCTACCACCCGTCCCGAAACCCTCTTGGGCGATACCGCAGTTGCAGTAAACCCCAATGACGAGCGTTATAAGGATATTATAGGCAAAACTTTGATTTTGCCGTTGGTTCATCGTGAAATCCCTGTTGTTGCGGATGACTATGTTGAGGTTGATTTTGGTACAGGTGTTGTTAAAATTACTCCTGCTCACGACCCTAATGACTTTGAAGTGGGACTTCGTCATAATCTTCCTGTTATCAATGTAATGACAGATGATGCGAAAATCATCGAAGATTATCCTAAATATGCAGGTATGGATAGATACGAGGCAAGAAAGGCAATCGTAGCTGATTTAGAGGCAGAGGGTGCATTGGTTCGTATCGAGGATTATACCCATAATGTTGGTACTTGTTACCGTTGCAGTTCAACTGTTGAACCCCGTGTTTCTAAGCAATGGTTTGTTAAAATGAAACCTTTGGCTACACCTGCTATTGATGCGGTTAAAAACGGGGATACCAAATTTATACCAACCCGTTTTGAAAAGGTTTATTTCCATTGGCTTGAAAACATCAGGGACTGGTGTATTTCCCGTCAACTCTGGTGGGGACACAGAATCCCTGCTTGGTATTGTGCAGACTGCGGTGAGATTACTGTTTCTAAAACTGAACCGAATGAATGTAAACATTGCCACAGCAAGAATATAACTCAAGACCCTGACACTCTTGATACTTGGTTTTCGTCTGCTTTGTGGCCGTTCTCAACTCTCGGTTGGCCCGAAGAAACCGAAGATTTCAAACATTATTATCCCACAAACACCTTGGTTACAGGCTACGATATTATTCCATTCTGGGTAATGCGTATGATGTTCTCGGGCTTAGAGCAAACAGGACAAGTCCCGTTTGATACAGTGCTTATTCACGGTCTTGTTCGTGACTCACAGGGCAGAAAAATGTCTAAATCTTTAGGCAACGGTGTTGACCCGCTTGAAGTTATCGACACCTATGGTGCGGATGCGCTTCGTTTCTCGTTGGCAACAGGTAACAGTCCGGGAAATGATATGCGTTATATACCGGAACGTGTTGAGGCAAGCCGTAACTTTGCTAATAAGATTTGGAATGCCGCAAGATTTATTTTAATGAATCTTGAAAATGACAGTGAAATCCCGCTTGATATGAACGCCTTGGCGCTTGAAGATAAGTGGATACTTTCAAAATACAACTCGCTCGTTGCGGATGTTACGGATAATCTCGATAAATTCGAGTTAGGTCTTGCAGTTCAGAAACTTTATGATTTTATCTGGGATATCTTCTGTGACTGGTATATTGAAATTTGCAAGTCCCGTCTTAACGGTGACGATGCAAAGGCAAAGGATACCGCAAGAAGTGTGCTTGTGTATGTATTTACAAATACATTAAAACTTCTTCATCCGTTTATGCCGTTTATTACCGAAGAAGTGTGGCAATCAATGCCTCATTCAGGAGACAGCATAATGATATCTGACTGGCCGAAGTTTAAGGAAGATTTGCAGTTCGAAAAGCAGGAAGCCGATTTTGAAAAAATCATGGCAGTTATTCGTGCTATTCGTAACCGCAGAGCAGAAATGAATGTTCCGCCGTCTAAAAAGGCAAAGGTTTGCATTGTCTCTGACGATAAAGATACTTTCGAAAGCGGTTCGGCTTACATTTGCCGTTTGGGTTACGCTTCCGAAGTAGAAACAGGCGACAGTTTTGATGCTGAAGGTGCAGTGCGTGTAATTACAGATGACGCTACTGTATATATGCCAATGAAAGAGTTGGTTGATGTTTCTGCAGAAATTGAACGTCTTAAAAAAGACCTCAAGAAAACTGAGGAAGATAAAGACTTCTTTGAAAAGAAACTCAATAATCCAAACTTCGTGGCAAAAGCGCCTGCCGCTTTGGTTGAGCAGCAAAAGGAAAGTCTTGCAAAGGTACTTGAAAAGATAGATGCTATTTTAGCAAGTATCAAGGACCTTGAAAGTATGTAAAAGGAAAGGAGCGATATAATCGCTCCTTTTTTGGAAACAAAACACATCTATCAATACCCTATAAGTCAATTAGGCACTGTTTTTTGCGGTTTTATTTCCAATACTATAATGTGCGGTATGCACAATAAAATACTTGTAAATTTTTGGTGAAAAATGAATTATACTGAAACTTTAAATTATATTCATTCTTTGGGTAATTTCGGGAAACCGCCTACGCTTGACAGAATAAAAGCGGTTTTGCAAAAACTCGGAAACCCACAAAATAATTTTAAATCTATCCATATTGCAGGCACAAACGGTAAAGGCTCGGTGTCGGCTATGTTGAGTCGGGTTTTCACTTTGGCAGGCTATAAAACCGCATTGTTTGTGTCACCTTTTATAATTGATTTTTGTGAACGGATACAGATTTGCGGCGAATTTATTCCAAAAGAAGACCTTTGCAAATATTCAAAAATGGTGAAAGACACAGATATCGAACTTACTGAGTTTGAGTTCATAACTGCGGTGGCGTTTTTATATTTTTCCAATAATAATTGCGACATTGCGATTGTAGAAACAGGACTTGGCGGTCGGCTTGATGCAACTAATACTTTGCAAAATGTGATTGCTAATGTTATAACCAAAATCGGTCTCGACCATACCGCTGTTTTGGGGGATAGTATCGAAAAAATCACCGCCGAAAAATGCGGAATTATAAAAAACTGTCCTGTAATTACAAGTTATAATCAACTATCAGAGGCGTTCTCTGTTTTGGAGAAATATAAACCTATAATTCCAAACAAAAATTCACTTAAAATTTTAAATAGTGATATTTCAGGCAACACATATATATATGAAGGCAGAAAGTTTAACACTTCTCTTTCGGGTGAGCATCAGATTGAAAATTCCCTTTTAGTTATTGAAACTGTTAAGAATTGCGGAATAAATATTGATTATGATATATTGCATAAAGCAATTTCTGAAACATATTTTCCTGCAAGAATGGAAGTAATTTCTCATAAACCGCTTATTGTGTTAGACGGTGCGCATAATCCCGACGGCGCACTCGCATTAAGCAAAATGATGGAACAATATAATGGGAAAATTACGGCAATAATCGGCGCAATGAAAGATAAGGATGTGGAAACTGTGTTGAAAACCACACTTCCTTATTGCAAAAAAGCGGTGGCGGTAGAGGTGGAAAATCTTCCACGCTCGTTAAAAGCGGAACAACTAAAAAACTTGGCAGAAAAATACTGCACTTGTGTTGTGGCTCAAAATTATGATGATGCACTGCAAAAAATAAAGGGTGAAGAAACTGTTTTTGTTTTTGGCTCGCTTTATTTGGCATCGTCGATTCGTGAAAAACTAAAAAATTTTTGAAACTGTCTTAATGCGACAAATTTTTTAAGGACAAACCTATATATTATATATAGGCTTGTCCTATTTTTGTTTTGGAAGGTGAAAAATATGTCAGTAGAAATAAATGTGACGGGTGAGGTTGTGACGGCATATCTGTCGGGCGAACTCGACCATCATACTGCAAAGGAAATGCGTGAGGCTATCGACAATGCAGTAGAACTTAATATGCCAACCTTGTTGGTGCTTGATTTTAAAAATATTTCCTTTATGGACAGTTCGGGTATAGGACTTGTTATGGGACGGTATAGAAATCTTCAAAAGTCGGGCGCCGAACTTCATATAAGCGGAACATCGTCTAATATATATAAGGTGCTAAAACTTGCGGGAATAGAAAAATTAGCAAAATTAGAAAGTAGGTAATAAATATGGTAAAAAACAGTTTTAATATGACACTTATCTCACGCTCGTCGAATGAAAGTTTTGCAAGGGCCACCGTTTCGGCTTTTGCAACCCAATTAGACCCCACGCTTGAAGAAATCAGCGATATAAAGACTGCTGTTTCCGAAGCGGTTACAAATTGTATAGTTCACGCTTATAAAGATAAAATCGGTAAAATTTACATATCGGCAGAACTTGTTGAACCGAATTCAATAAAAATTAAGATTCGTGATAAAGGTTGCGGAATTGAAAATATTCAAAAGGCAATGGAGCCGTTATATACAACTGTCGGCGGTGAGCGTGCAGGACTCGGCTTTGCGGTTATGCAGAGTTTTATGGACGATATAAAGGTGCGTTCTTCGGTCGGCAAAGGCACTACAATTACTATGATAAAGAAAATCAGTCAAAGATATAATATAAATGGTTGAGAATAAGGTAAAACGCGAAGAATTTATACAAAACAATCTTGGCTTGGTACATTCGATATGCAAACGATTTTCGGGACGGGGTATCGAATATGATGATTTATACCAAGCAGGGTGTATAGGACTTATAAAAGCAACAGATGCTTTTGACGAAACAAAGGGATTTTCTTTTTCAACTTATGCTGTACCGGTCATAATGGGAGAAGTAAGACGCCTCTTTCGTGATGGCGGTGCGGTCAAGATTTCGAGAAGTATTAAAGAATTGTATTTGAAGGTTAGCAGACAAAAACAGATTTTAGAACAAAAACTAAACAGAGAACCGACGGTATGTGAACTTGCAGAAAAATTGGGTGTGTCTGCCGAAGATATCACAGAAGCGTTATGCGCAGGTCAGGCAACAGTATCTCTGACAACCGAAACTGATGACGGTATAACCGAGACCGATTTGCCCACCGTATCCACCGAAGAAGAAATATCTGACAGACTTTTACTTGAAGAAGCATTTAAAGTTTTGGAAGAAAATGAGGTGAAAATCGTTAAATGCCGTTATTATAATTCATTGACACAAAGCAAAACGGCAGAGATTTTAAATATGTCACAGGTACAGGTTTCAAGGGCAGAGAAACGAATTCTTTTGAAACTAAGAAACTTTTTAGAATAATTGTGATAAAAGTGCATATAATTATCTATATTTCCACAAATAAATTGTCAAAAAAACCAATTTAAAAATTTTTTCGAAAAAAGTTGAAAAAAGTGTTGACAAAGGCCTTGCGATGTGGTAATATAATCGAGCGCCCTAAAAAGCGGGGTGCAAAACGGACCTTGAAAATTAAACAACGACAATAATAAGGACCCGACAATTCTCGAGAGAAATTGAGAGAAAAGTTAAGTACTTTAAAAGTATTGAAGGACA
>JAZRMI010000015.1:0-1753 GCA_045647405.1 Acutalibacteraceae bacterium
TGGCGAGCTTTGGCTGCACTCGCTTTGTAACTTGCAAGTAAACTTGCGTTACGCTCGTTTGCACAAACCTTCGCACTTAATCCGAAAAACAGACGGACTCTCGGCTGTGATGCTTACGGTGCCGGTTGAGTTTTAAGTTACTAATGCTATGGATGGAACCGCATAAATACTGCGGATTGACATACACTTTTATACCCTTTTAAACTTTTACCGGACACTAATAAAGAAGATTGCACTGAAGTAATTGTGTGGTGGGGAGAATGTGGCCTTTTACCATTCGTTTTTTTACACCCACAAATTTCTATTTAATTGCAAGTGTTAAATTGTCGCAAAAAAAATGTGACATTTTGTTTTTTGTTGAAAAATAAATATATATATTGCACGGCAAAACAAACAACTTAAAATTCACTGTCATGAAAAAGATATTTTACGTAATCCTAATGTTGCTTTTTGCGTTACCGATATTTTCGCAGAAGGACAGTTTATATGTCGATGGCATGAAGTGGGTAACACACTATGTTACTTTTGGCAGTCATGATAAAATAATTAAAATATCGAAAAATCCATCTACATACTTTATAAATGGAGATAGTATAATAAACGGTATAAAATATAAAAAAATGTATTGGAGCGTTAATGATTATCTTTGGGATATCTATCCGGTACGTTACGAAGATGGGAAATATCTATTTTGTTTTCCTCAATATAAAAATGATTACTGGGGTGTACAAAATCATTTTATAGGTGATGATTATGTATTGTTTGACGAGAAATATGCAGTAGGAGATACTCTTATTGGGTGGGGACCGGGCTGGAAGATAGGCGAAATAGGAGATACTGTGTTTCAGGATTCTTTTGATAAGAAACGTAAATATTGGAGATTAGATATAAATGGATATTACCACCTTTATCAAAAAGTCCTAAACAATATATATTGGGTTGAAGGCATTGGGCAGTTGATACAACCGGCGCCAGAGTTTATACTTGAAGTAGATTGTCCTTGTTATAATATGCTTACGTATTGCATAAACCCCGAAGGGGATACAATTTATAGAAACAACAAATATATTGATTATTTAACAAGCATCGCCTCCGTTCCCGATTATGAAATATCGGTTGTATCCACCGCCGGCGGTATTTCGGTAAACATCGGCACCGACATCCCTCAGTGGAGTGCCACCCTCTACAACAGCAACGGCGTCTGTGTTGCGCAGAGAGAGGGCGAGGGCAGCGAAATGTTCCTTTCAACCGACAGCAAGGGTACGCACATTCTTGTGGTAAAGGCGGGTGGTAGTGTGATTAAGAAGAAGATTGCACTGAAGTGAGATAAAGAGAACTTGAATATCAAAAGTGTAAACCATATTACTTTTGGTTTACACTTTTTGCTTTTTTCTTTAAAGAAAATATCCTTCAGTCTGCTGTTCTTTGTCGGTGACTTTTCTCCTTCAAGTCCAGGGAGGGGTTCCACGCTTTGCGCAAGTATGGTCACGCTTTCAGCGCGTCAGAAAACTTGTACATCTTCTCCGCGCCTTTCTGCGGCCGTTGCCTGTGATGTAGTTCTTTGAAAGTAACCTTTGGTATTGTATATTGCAGCAATGGTAACATTAAAAATATTCGGCACCGTAAAGGGCACAAGCAATAACCATCTTTTGCAAGGAAAAAGGTGAAACTTTTTGTGTCCGACATTTCCAATGGAGGCCTAACTGTTTCACCCCTTGCAAAAGATGAAAAGTTATTGGTGACAAGGTTTGAC
>JAZRMI010000016.1:0-21424 GCA_045647405.1 Acutalibacteraceae bacterium
AAACAAACTTAAGTAAGTGTAGTTTAAATTTAATATAGATTCACATCTATATTAAATTTAAATTTTCAAGAATATTAAATTGAAAAATGGGGAAAATATGATTTTATAATGATAATAAAAAAAATGTTGACTTATTAGTAAAAAGTCTATATAATAATGACTTGTTGAGGGAAAAATGGATCTGGTGATGATGGCGTAGAGGAAACACTCCTTCCCATTCCGAACAGGAAAGTTAAGCTCTACAGCGCCGATGGTACTGCACGGGAGACTGTGTGGGAGAGTAGGACGTCGCCAGGTTATTTGCGTTATTAGCTCAGTTGGTAGAGCACCTGACTCTTAATCAGGGTGTCCCGGGTTCGAGTCCCTGATGGTGCACCACCTTAGCTTTACCACACCTTTTAATTAAGGTTTATGAATATAGCATTATCAGTTTCAGTTTCTAACCAATCGCACGGCGCTTTGCTTGTGCTCTTGGAAGGGACTCTCGGCTACAAAAACTGTCCACTGGAAAGTTTTTGTCACGCCTCGTCTGATGGTGCACCACTTTTTCATTTCGCTTAAATGGTGTTTTGTATAGATTTGGCCCGTTGGTCAAGTGGCCTAAGACTCCGGCCTCTCACGCCGGCAACACGAGTTCGAATCTCGTACGGGTCACCATTTAAATTTAATGTATATTTCGCATTAAACAGTGCATACTGTTTAATATAGAGTGCCGAAAGGCACGCAAAAGTAGTTGGTATTGATTGCGGCGAGGGTCCACCCGTTCCCATACCGAACACGGAAGTTAAGCTCGCTTGCGCCGAAGATACTTGGCGGGAAGCTGCCCGGGAAAATAGGTAGATGCCAACATTTTTTGCCCTAATAGCTCAGTCGGTAGAGCATGCGGCTGTTAACCGCAGTGTCACAGGTTCAAGTCCTGTTTGGGGCGCCAGAAAAACTCCTTGTTCGAAAGAACAACGAGTTTTCCAGTTATATTCGCCTTTGGCGAGTTTTGAGGCGAATATAATATCACTTTTGCGATAGTAAAAATATCACTATGCCGTAAGGCGTAATATCACTCTGTGCGAAGCACAGAATATCACTAATTCCTTGCTACTCCACCGTTTTTATGCTATACTTGTGCTACAATAGGGACAAATAATTATTTAGCCTTGCCTTTTTTGTCAAATGTGTAAGGCAAGGCAGGAATAACCGTCATACTTTCGGCAGATTTACTGCTTTAAAACAAAGTTTTCAACAGGGTTTCTTGTGGTATGATTTTGGGTGTGTCGGTATGACTTTTGTCATACCTAAAATTTGTAAAATTTATTCTAAACACAAGATGTAAAAAAGACCTTAAAACAGATTTTTTCTGCTTTTCTGCTTAAGGTTTGTTTTTTTATCTTATTTAAAAATGTTTTATAAATTTGAAGAAATAATTATGAATTGAAATAGGGGTGTATTACCGATTGAATAAGATTCTATTTTATGGTAAAATGAAATAAAAAGTAAAATTTTACATTTTACTGAGAGTTTTTATATCCCTCCTCGTCTAATAGACGAGGAGAAAACAAAGAGAGGGATACCAAATGGATAACGGTGCAAGTAGCTACCGCCGTTTCCTTGATGGTGATGATGAGGGTTTAACCTTAATCATTAAAGATTATAAAGACGGTTTAATTCTATATTTAAACGGTTATGTAAATAATATTTATGTGGCTGAAGAGATAATGGAAGAAACCTTCTTTAAGCTTGCGGTTAAAAAACCTAAATTCAACGCAAAAAGTTCATTTAAGACTTGGCTTTACACCATTGGGCGAAATGTTGCAATAGATTATATAAGACATAATTCTAAAATTTTATCATCTTCAATAGAAGATATGGAAAATTATATAAAAGATGAAACAAACCTTGAAAATCTATATATCAAAAATGAAAGAAAAATTATTGTACATAAGGCAATGTCTAATCTAAAGTCTGAATATTGTCAGGTTTTATGGCTTTGCTTTTTTGAAGAATTTTCAAATGAAGAAACAGCACAGATAATGGGAAAATCTAAACGCCAGATTGAAAATTTGGTGTTTAGAGCAAAGCAATCTCTTAAATCATTACTTGACAAGGAAGGATTTCAGTATGAAAAACTATGATGAAATAGCAAATAGCATCTTTGAACGCAGAGATGAATATATTGCAAAACACAAAAGAAAAAAGCGTATTATAGGCACAGTTGCACCTGTACTTTGTTGCTGTATTGTTTTAATTACAAGTTTTGGCTTGTGGAAAAGTGGACTTTTTAGTAATAATATTCCAATTTCAGATAGCTCACAAAACGCATCTGATAATTCTAACAATTCCTCAACCGAAGCTAATCAGAACAGCACTACAAACAGTATTAGTTCATCGCAAGACGATAATTCATCATCTGCTCCATCATCTAATCTATCTGATAATAACAGCTCACAAGATGAGTTTATTCCTGATAACAGTACTCCTTCAAATCCTGATGAAGAAAACCCTTCTGAGCCATCAGATGATACTCAATCAAACATTATTCCGAGCGATCCACCTGTTATAGAAACAAATTACAATATCGATAGTATTGATAAAATCAACTTTTATTCAGCCAAAAAGATTATTAGCGAAAACTCACTTTTTCCGATTGGGATGAATTTTAAAAAATCTTTTATGTCAAATATTATTTCTTTAAACAATGTCTATGTAGAATATCCTATTGATAGAAATAAAATTTTTACTACAACTATGGTAACATATTTTACTATCGAGCTTAATGATGAAAAAGGATTTTTGGCTCAGAAACTCGGAGGAACAGGACTTGTTGAGGTTGTTGTTACAAAGAATAACATAGATGATTTGGGAGAAATGATAACCTTTAAACGTGAAGAAAAGTATTATACATGCTTTGCAAATGGCGGTGACAATGACCCCGATTCAAATAAGAGTAGCAGTGAATTTTCTTCTCACAAATATATAGACGGTTTTAATCTTATTAAAAATTTAGAGCAAGAAAACTATAAATTTATAGTTCGTTATGAGGGTTCTAAGGTTGTAGGGTTTGAATGTGCACCTTTTGGAAGCAGTCCATTTGAACATAATGTTGATGATGTGACATTTATTGAAGATTTTTGTGTTGTTCTTTACACAAAACAAACCTTTACTATTGATGAGTTGGAAGTATATTTTAAAAATGAAAATGAAGGGGAATCTTTATAAAAAGTGCTTGCAATCATAGTAACTTTAATTCTTATTTTTTCTTTTGTTGGTTGTAAAAAAGACACCGCAAATAAAAAATTGTACTATTAACAACAAGGAAGAATAATCAATAAATTTATCGGTTTTTAGGCACATTTTATTCGTGTCATTAAGTCCGAAACACCCAAAAGAAGAGATACTCATTCGAGTATCTCTTCTTTTTTTGCTTTCTAAATAGCATTTAAGTTTGTAATATTGTGGTTAACAGTCTTATGATTTGTCGACTGAGCGAGCGAAGGAGGTAGTTTCCGCCCGAACGCTCACGTTGTGAGAAAAAGTGAGAGGCGGAAAGGCGCAGCGGTCGACAAATGCGCCACGCTCCAAGTGAGCGCATTGTCGGGAACCGCAAGAGTCGACTGTAGAAGATTTGGTAAAGAAGTGGCTTGGCAGTCTGATAATAAGGTCATATTTGCGAAGCAAACGTATCATATCGCCGTATTGGGTTGAGTAAGACAGAAGCAAAGGCTGAAAAAAGCCTTTGTTTTTCTTCTTTTATGAATAATTATTTATCTAAAGTATAGTATATAATTAGGAAATAATGTAAAAATTGAAATTTTGCAATGTAAGGTTTTGTTGGCGAAATTTTGAGTGTAAAAATGGGGATTTGTCTAAAAAACAGCAAGATATTTACAAATCGCAACTTTAGGTTGCGGGAAAGTTCAAGGTGTTGTTGGTTGAAAGATTAGAAAATTTTTGGTAATATTGAAATATAGGTTTACTTGAGAGGAGTAACTGCGATGAAAATAGGGCAAAAAATAATGGAATTAAGAAATGCGAAAGGAATTTCCCAAGAACAACTTGCTGAAATGATTGCTGTTTCAAGGCAGTCGGTTTCAAAGTGGGAAATTGCCGAAGCACTTCCGCAAATAGATAAGGTTTTGCAACTTTGCGAAATATTTAATGTGACTTGCGACCAACTGCTTTGTGATAAAATTTCAATAAACTCTCAAGCGACAGGCGAAGTCAAAAATAAATACTTCGGTACCGACGGCTTCAGAGGGGAAGCGAATGTAAATTTAACCTCTATGCAAGCCTATAAAGTGGGTAGATTTTTAGGTTGGTATTTTTCTTCTTCGCTTTCCGGTTGCAACAAGTCGGGTTACCGTCCGAAAATTGTTATCGGTAAGGACACCCGCCGTTCGAGTTATATGCTTGAATATTCAATCGCCGCAGGTATTACTGCATCGGGCGCTGACGCTTATATGCTTCATGTTACTACAACACCCAGTGTTTCTTATGTTACCCGTCAGGATGCTTTTGACTGCGGAATTATGATAACTGCATCACATAATCCTTTTTATGATAACGGAATTAAAGTTATCAACCGCTACGGTGAAAAACTTGACGACCAAACCACCTCGCTTATTGAGGCATACCTTGATGGTGACCTTGCAAAATTTGGTGTCACAGGTGACGATATTCCGTTGGCCACAGGCGATAAAATAGGTTGTATTGTAGACTATGTTTCGGGAAGAAACCGCTATGTTGGATATCTGATTTCATTGGCATCTAATTCTTATAAAAAGTTAAAAATCGGTATAGACTGTGCCAACGGTGCGAGTTGGAACATTGCAAGAGCGGTCTTTGGCGCTTTGGGCGCTCAACTTTATGTCATAGGCGACCAACCCGACGGTTTGAATGTAAACCGTGACTGCGGTTCGACGCATATGGAAAAACTCTGCAGTCTTGTCCGTGAACAACATCTCGACTTAGGTTTTGCCTTTGACGGTGACGCTGACCGTTGTATTGCGGTTGATGAAAACGGAAATATCGTTGACGGCGATAAAATAATGTATATTTTGGCTAAGCGTTTGAAATCCAAGGGTATGCTTAACGGTAATACAGTTGTTGCGACAGTTATGTCGAACAGCGGATTTTTCTCAAGCCTTGATAATATCGGAATCAAATGTGAGCAGACCGCTGTGGGTGACAGGTTTGTTTATGAGTGTATGCAAAACAAAGATTATGCCCTCGGCGGTGAACAGTCGGGACATATTATAATTAAAAAATATGCTACAACAGGCGACGGACTTTTAACTGCAATAATGGTGGCAGAAGAGGTTTGCGATTCCAAAACTTCGCTTTCAAAACTTTCAGAGCCTATAATGATTTATCCGCAGTATATACAGAATATCCGTGTGAAAAGTAAAGATGAGGTTATGGCGGACAGTGCGGTTCTGGATAAACTCAAAGAGGTCGAAACCCTTATCGGCGGAAAAGGCAGAGTGTTGTTGCGTCCGAGCGGTACAGAGCCAGTTATCCGTATTATGATTGAAAGCGAAAAGCAGGAACTTTGCGAACAATATGCAGATATGATTGCAAAAACAATTATTGAAAGGGGATTTTGTGTTGAATAAATCGGTTGAGATAAAAGAACTTTTTGACTGTAAAACGCCTTATATCGTACCGCTTTTTGAAAATCACACATACCCGTGGGAAGTTTTGCCCGAAATAAAAGATTATATTATAAACCTTATCAGTAAAGGAATTGAGGGATACACTCTCATAGCCGAAAATGTGCTTGTGGGCGAAAACGTAAAAATTCATCCGTCGGCTACAATTATAGCACCTGCAATAATTGGCTCAGGTACTGAAATTCGTACAGGAGCGTTCATAAGGGGAAATGTTATCACAGGTGAAAACTGTGTTATCGGAAACTCTTCAGAACTTAAAAACTGTGTTTTGCTTGATAAAGTTCAGGTTCCGCATTATAACTATGTGGGAGATTCGGTTCTCGGTAATTATGCTCATATGGGAGCGGGTTCGATTTGTTCTAATCTTAAATCTGACGGAAAGTCAGTTGTAATTCATGCAGACGAGGATTATGTTACGGGACTGCGCAAAATCGGCGGAATTCTTGCAGATAAAGCCGATATCGGCTGTGGCTGTGTTTTAAATCCAGGCACAGTAATCGGAAAAGGCACTTCGGTTTATCCGCTCACTTCTTTAAGAGGTGTTTACCCAGCCGATTCAATAGTTAAAAGTAATGAAAATATAGTGAAAAGAGTTTGATTTTAAAGCCGTATTTCTTAATGAAATACGGCTTTTTAAATTGATTAAATTATGACATTGACATAAAAAAAGTTGTATGCTATAATCCTCTTAAAATTCCAAAGAAAGTTTTCGGGAGGCTTAATTTATGCAAAAAATGTTGGGTGTTATGCTTGACTCTTCAAGAAATGCAGTTATGAATATTGACACGGTTAAGAAGTATGCAAAAATTCTCAAAAAGATGGGTTATAATACCCTTATGCTTTACACGGAAGATACATACGAAGTGGATAATCAGCCTTATTTCGGTCATTTGAGGGGCAGATATTCTAAACAGGAATTAAAGGAATTAGATGCATTTTGTGTTAGCATAGGTGTTGAACTTGTACCTTGTATTCAGACCTTGGCGCACCTCGAAAATATGTTTAAATGGGGCAGTTTGTATAATGATATAAAAGACTGTGATAATATTCTTCTTATCGGTGAAGAAAAAACTTATAAACTTATCGAAGATATGATTTCAACTGTTTCGCAATGTTTTTCGAGCAAAAAAATTCATATCGGTATGGACGAGGCAGACAGAGTCGGAACGGGTAAATACCAAAGAAAGAACGGAATTAGAGATAGATTTGATATCATCAACGAACATCTTCATAAAGTGTGCGATATCGCAGCAAAGTACGGTTTAGAGCCAATGATTTGGAGTGATATGTTCCGTAGATTAGCAATGAATGTTGAAGACCAGTATGACTCTAATCTCGATAACAGTAAAATCCTTGAAAAAGCAGCGCTACCGGATAATATTTCGCTTGTTTATTGGGATTATTACAGCGCTGATGCAGGTCGTTATAAAAAGAATATCAAAACAGATAAAATCTTCGGAAAGCCTGTTTATTTCGCGGGCGGTGCGTGGACTTGGAGAGGTTTTGCGCCTGACAATAAGTGGAGTATGGAGGCAACAAAGGCAGCGCTTGAAGTCTGCAACGAATGCGGTGTTGACGGTGTCTTCTTTACCGTTTGGGGTGATGACGGCGGAGAATGTTCAAAATACGGTGTGTTGCCCTCGTTGATGTATGCGGCAGAGGCTGTAAAGGGTAATACCGATATGGAAAGCATCAAGGCAAAGTTTAAAGAAATCACAGGTTGCGATTTTGATGACTTTATGGTTATTGATAAATTTGATAAATTAAGCGGTAAGCATAAAAATAACCCCAGTAAATACCTTTTATATAATGATTTGTTTATGGGAACAAGAGATATTCGCTGTTCAAATGAAGATAATCTTTATTATAAAGATTTGGCAGAAGAAATCAAAAGAATTGAAAACAGGGGAGATTTTGCACTGTTCTTTGAAAGTTATCAAAAACTCGCCGAGGCGCTTTCTTATAAAGCCAATCTCGGAATAAGAACAAGGGAAGCATATCTTAATAAAGATTTGGAAGAATTAAAGAATATCTTAAATGATTATTCCGCATTTGTGGAAAAATTAAAAGAGTTCCACGAGGCGTATGAAACCGCTTGGCATTGGGAAAACAAACCTCACGGTTTTGATATTCAGGATATCCGTTTGGGCGGTCTTTTGCAGAGAACTCTTAGTTGCGCTAAGAGACTACAGAAGTTTATCGACGGAAAAATTACTGAAATTCCCGAACTCGAAGAGCCTGTGCTTGAAGAAATCATCGGCGTCAGCAGATGGAGAAGTATGGTATCGGTAAATGATATCAGCCAATAGTATAAAAACTCTGACTTAGCGGTCAGAGTTTTTTGTTATAAACAGTTTGCTTTTTGCGGTATTTTTTGGTACAATACTTTTGGTGATATTATGAGAATGCGAAAGAAAAAATATCTTGAAGACCGCTTGAAAGCAGTCAGCGACTATCTGTTTGTTATTAATACTGACGACAGAAATTTTAATACGTCGGTCTTAGAGAAAGAATATATTGATTTTAGGGAATGGTTTGGAAATGATAACAAGGTTTACCTTGAAATCGGTTGCGGTAAAGGTAAGTTTGCAACTGACTTTGCAATGCAAAACCCCGATATAAATGTTATTGCGGTGGAAAAAAGCGCTAATGTTATCGTTAAGGCGTGTGAAATTGCAAAAGAAAACGGAATTAAGAATTTGAAGTTTATTTGCGGAAGCGCTGAATACCTGCCCAAGTTTATTAAAGACAATAGCATTTCGAGAATTTTTCTTAACTTTTCCTGTCCGTTCCCTAAAAACAGTTATGCTGTTCATAGGCTGACACATCGAAGATTTTTGCGTATTTATAAAAAAATGATGGCAAAGGGCGCCGAGATACATCAGAAAACAGATAATATGAAGTTGTTTGAGTTTTCTTTGGAGGAATTTTCGCAAAGCGGTTTTGCCCTTAAAAATGTATCACTCGATTTACATAACAGTGATTTTGAGGGTAATATCATTACCGAGTATGAGAGCCGTTTTATAGCGTTGGGAATGCCGATTTACCGATTAGAAGCATATTTAGGAGAAGAAAATGATTGATTTTAAAATTGAAGAAATAGCACCGTTATGTGAGGCTTTTTCGGTTAAACTTGATGAGGATATCATAAAAAAATTAAATCTTTACGGAAACTTGTTGTTAGAGTGGAACGAAAAGATTAATCTTACCGCAATTAAAGAGCCTAAAGAAGTGCTTTATAAGCATTTTTATGATTGTATTTTGTTTTTTAAAAATGTGAATGTTCCAAAGAGTGCAAGGGTTATTGACGTTGGTACGGGCGCTGGCTTTCCGGGAATGGTATTGAAAATTGTTCGTCCCGATTTAGAGGCGGTTTTGCTCGACAGCCTTAATAAGCGGATTTTATTTTTAAACGATGTTATAGAAAAGTTGAATTTGAAAAATATAACTGCTGTGCATTCCCGTGCAGAAGAAGGGGCAAGAAATAAAAATTACCGAGAAAAGTTTGATATTGCCTGTGCGAGAGCGGTTGCAAGTATGCCTGTTTTGTTGGAATACTGCACGCCGTTTGTTAAGGTCGGCGGTGAGTTTGTTGCGATGAAAGGTCCGTCGGCAAGAGAGGAAACGGCGCTTTGTAATAATGCGATATCAGAACTAAAAGTTTCAAGCCCTCAATTTATAGAGGAAACTTTGACGGGAAACGAGCAGAGAGTTTTTGTGATATTCAAAAAAATATCGCAAACACCGCCAAAATATCCCCGAAAAAGCGGAAATATTTCAAAACAGCCTTTGTAAAAGGGCTGTTTTTGTTTTTATAGGACGAATTTTCACGATAGGTTTTTCTTTACAAATTCACAACATCTTGTAATAATTAAAGCAAGGAGGAGGCAGAATGCACAGTATATTGGATAAAAAGTTTGTAATGGTAAAACCGGAAGATATAAAAATGTGTGAGAATGGCAACAGAGAGAGTTTTGAAGAAGATATAAAAATTCTTGCGGACAGTATAGCAACAAACGGAATAATAGAGCCTCTGGCAGTAAGAAAAAGTTATGACGGAAGATATGAAATAATTGCAGGCAACCGCCGTTTTCGTGCGGCACAAATGGTGGGATTGCGTCGGATACCCTGTGTAATACATATAGCCGATGAGAAAAACGCCGCAATACTATCGGCGGTGGAAAATTTGCAGAGGCGGGATTTGAATATTTTTGAACAGGCGTGTGCTATTGATAAACTTATGAAGCATTACGGACTCACCCAAATGGAAGTGTCTTTAAGACTTGGAATGTCATATTCCGCAATAAGAAACAAACTTCGCATTTTGAGGTTGCAAAAGGCTTTGTGGGGAAGAATTATTGAAGCAAAACTTTCACAGTCCCACGCACGAATACTTTTACAGTTGCCAGAAAGCAAGCGTCCCGAAGCACTCGAATATATATGCGAAAACCAACTGGGTGTCCTTAAAACCCAAGAATATATAGACAGTATTTTAAATCCCGAGATTAAAACGGAGCAAGGTTCTGTACAGACTAAAAAATATGCCATAGGCGATGTGAGAATGTTTTATAACAGTCTTTCAAAACTTGTGGATGTTTTGCAAAGCGCAGGGGTGAAGGCAACCACCCGAAAGGTTGAAAACCAAAAGTATATTGAATACAAGGTCAGAATAGACAAGGAACAGCCTAAGAGCAATAAGTGTAAACAACTCGAAATCTGCTGATAAGGCAAAAAGACTGCAAAATACGCAGTCTTTTTGCTTTTTTAGTATAAAAAATGCTTGAAAACCGAGTATAAATATAGTATCATTAATTAGTTATTAGGAGGAATTCAGATGTTTAACTATTGTGAAATGCAACGTGATGAA
Source organism: Acutalibacteraceae bacterium (assembly GCA_045647405.1). GTDB lineage: Bacteria > Bacillota > Clostridia > Oscillospirales > Acutalibacteraceae > UBA737. Next base: position 10,531 of record JAZRMI010000016.1, read on the forward strand.
TTGTTGCAGGAATTTGAAAAGGTTAAAAAAGAGTATGAATCTTTGAGGGCGCTTCATTTGTCGCTTGATATGTCGCGCGGAAAACCTTCGTTTGACAATATGGACATTAGTGAAAAAATGTTTGACCTTGTGGGTAATGACACAGGATTTAAAAATATAAGCGGAATTGATTGCAGAAATTACGGCGGTCTTGACGGACTTGTGGAACTTAAGAATCTCTTTGCCGAGATTTTGGAACTCAAACCCGAACAGATTATTGTGGGCGGTAATTCTTCGCTTAATATGATGTTTGATACTATTGCTCAGGCCATGACTCACGGTATGGGAGCGGAGCCTTGGTATGAATGTAAAGAGCGTAAATTTTTATGTCCTGTACCCGGTTATGACAGACATTTTGCTATTGCGGAATACTTTGGTTTTAAATTGATACCTATAAATATGAACGCAAACGGTCCTGATATGGATGCTGTTGAAGAATGGGTTAAAGATTCTACGGTTAAAGGTATATGGTGTGTTCCTAAATATTCCAATCCCGACGGCATCACTTATAGCGACGAGGTTGTAAAGAGAATGGCGGCCTTGAAACCCGCAGCAAAGGATTTCAGAATTTTTTGGGATAACGCTTATGTTGTTCACAGTTTATACGATAGTGATGATAAACTGCTTAACATCTATGACGAGTGTGTAAAACAGGGCAACCCCGATTTACCGATTATTTTCACTTCTTCGTCAAAAATCACCTTCCCCGGCGCAGGTGTGGCAGTTGAGGCGGCAAGCCCTAACAACGTTGCAGTTTTAAAGGGCAGAATGCAGTATCAGACAATCGGTCCTGATAAACTAAATCAGTTAAGACACGCAAGGATGTTCAGAAATCTCAGTGATGTTAAAAAGCATATGAAAAAGTTGGCGGATAATCTGCGTCCGAAGTTTGATAAGGTTTTGGCGGAATTTGACAGTCAGTTAAAAGGTCTTGGAATCGCGCAGTGGACTAAACCAAACGGCGGATATTTCATAAGCCTTAATGTTTTGGACGGCTGTGCTAAGAGGGTTGAAGAACTTTGCGCTAACGCAGGTATGACTTTAACACCCGCAGGCGCAACCTATCCATACGGCAAAGACCCCAAAGATTCCAATATCAGAATAGCGCCCTCTTTCCCGACTGTGAGCGAAATTGAAAAGGCTTCGGCGGTGCTTTGCGTGGCGGTTAAGTATGCGGCGTTGGAAAAACTTCTTTGCGTTTGATATAAAGTTTGACTTTATAAGATATTTTTAGTATAATATACAAGTAATTATGTTATTGGAGGATTTGCCAATGAAGTCGAAAAGAACAGGCAAACCGGTATTTTTTGTGGTGCTTATCTTAATTCTTTTGCTGGCGTTCACAGCATTTTTCGGAATTGATAACTACTACGGCGATACCAGAAATATTTATTTTAAAGGCGCTAACGATATTCGTTGGGGTATTGATATCAAGGGCGGCGTTGAGGCAGTTTTCTCACCTGATAAAAAAGGTGTTGAAATTACTGAGGAAGATATGGATGCTGCAAAGGCAATCATTGAAACACGTCTTGTAAATAACAATATTACCGACTATGAAGTTTATGCCGATAATAACAATCATCAGATTATAGTTCGTTTCCCTTGGGCTGCAGATGAAAGCGATTTTGATGCGGCTGCTGCTGTGCAGGAACTCGGTGAAACCGCACTTCTCACATTCTGTGAGGGTGAAACCAAGGATAAGGTTATTTTAAGCGGTACCGATGTTGAAAGCGCTCAACCGGGTGTTGACGAACAGGGTAACTATGTTGTATATCTCAATTTTAATAAAGAGGGTACATCTAAATTCGCTTCTGCTACTCAAAAGTTGGTTGGCAGTACGATTTCTATCTGGATGGATGAAACCTTGCTTTCCGCTCCGAAAGTTAATGAAGCAATCACGGGCGGAACTGCTTACATAAGCGGTATGGAAGGTGCTGACCAGGCAAAAGAACTTGCGGATAAAATTAATGCAGGTTCACTTCCGTTTGCATTGACAGTTGATGACAGCAAGTTGCAGATTATTTCTCCAACCTTGGGCTCTGATGCGCTTCGTGTAATGGTTATTGCAGGCTCAATCGCTTTCGGTTTAATCTGCTTGCTTATGATTTTGCGCTACCGTCTTAACGGTGTTGTGGCATCATTTGCGTTATTAGGTCAGTTGGCAGGCTCAATCGCTTGTATTTCGGGCTATTTCGCAGGGGCTGACAGTTTTACATTAACAATCCCCGGTATTGCGGGTATTATCCTTTCAATCGGTGTGGGTGTTGACTGTAATGTTATTGCGGCTGAAAGAATCCGTGACGAATTTGCAAAGGGCAAAACTATCGACGGAGCTATTGATTCGGGTTATAAGAACTCCTTGAGCGCTATCATTGACGGTAACGTTACTATCGTTATTGTTTCAATCGTGCTTATGGGCGCATTCGGCACACCGGACAGTTTCTTGGCTAAGATTTTCTCACCCCTTATGTCACTTTTCGGAACATCTATTACAGGTGCAATTTATTCATTCGGTTACACATTGTTGATAGGCGTTATCTTCAACTTGATAATGGGCATTTATGCCTCTAAATTAATGCTTAAGAGTGTTTCTCAGTTCAAAGTGCTAAGAAAACCTTGGCTTTACGGAGGTAATAAAAATGCGTGAATTTAAAATTGATTATAATAAGACTTTTTCAAAAGTTCTTATCGCTTATTTAGCAATTTTTGTTGTAGGAATTATTATTGCTTGTATTTTTGGTGTTAAACTTGATATCAACTTCTCAGGCGGTACAAAAATTTCCTATACTTACAGCGATAAAATTGATGATGCAAAACTTGAAGAAACCGTTAAAAAGGAAATTGATAAGTCTTTTAACATTACCAAAAGTACTTCTTTAGCAGGTGACACTCAGACATTTGAAATTGCGCTTGTGGGTAAAAATGCAATCTCTGCTGAAAAACAGGAAAAATTAACAAAAACTCTAACCGATACTTTCAAGGATAATAAAATTGAACTTTACAATTCTAACTCTGTAAGCCCAACAATAGCAGGTGCTTTCTTCCTTAAGAGTTTGGTAGCAGTTTTAATTACAGCGGTTTTGGTTGTGATTTATGTTGGCTTCCGTTTCAGAAGAATCGGCGGTGTATCTGCGGCACTTACTGCACTTTGCGCATTGGTGTTTGATATATTGATTACATTCTTTGTCTGTGTAATTTTCAGACTTCAGATTGACTCTAATTATATCGCCGTTGTTCTTACCATTTTGGGTTATTCTCTTAACGATACCATCGTTATTTATGACCGTATCCGTGAAAATGAGAAATTCAATCCCGATATGGAAATCGGCGGACTTGTTAATATGAGTGTTAACAAGGTTATGATTCGAAACATTGTAACAACTGTTACAACAATTCTTGCCGTTGGAACAATTATTGCAGTTGCTGAAATTTTTGGTTTAACAAGTCTTCGCACGTTTGCAATCCCGATGGCATTCGGTCTTGTTTCGGGTTCAATTTCTTCAATATTTATTTCAGGTCCGTTGTGGGTAATTTGGAAAAGATATAAAGCAAAAAAAGTTAAAAAATAATTAAAAGGTCGCTTTAAGCGACCTTTTAAAATGTCTGTTGAATATTTTTATTTATTTCTTTAACTAAGGTATGTTCTTTAATCATATGCTCAACTTTGTTGTAGAATTGTTCGCTAAGGTTTACGCTCGCAGGATATGAATAAATCTTGGGGTTGTTTGATTTAACAAGCAGTAAAAAATCAAGAATAGATAAATTGATATTCTGAAAATCTTCAAAAATTTCTTTAAGAGCGGTTTTCTTTATCGGTTTATGACACGAAGAAAGACGGAAATTCACCTTGTTGAAGTTGTTGGTGATTTCGGTTAGAAATTCTTTTGAATAACCGTTAATGGCGTTGTAAAAGGCGTTAGTTTCGAGCAAGAGTGACGGGTGCATTGCGCCTATGATACTCCAAAAATACATTTGGTTATATATACAGGAAAGAGGATAAGAGGAAAAAGGCGCAAAAAATTCGGTTATAAGAACAAAACCCACGCTATTTTTCATTCCAAAAACTGCATTTATATACCGCTGTTCATATATGTAGTGAAAGACCGATTGCTGTAAAATCGGATATCCCGAAAAACCTTCAAATTTTATTCTTTCAAGCAGGTTTATAAAGTTTTGGTTGAGGTTAAAAAACTGTTCGGGTTTTATTGAAAGCCGAGAGTTTTCGGTTTTATATAAATCATTTATTTCTTTGAATTTTTTATAATAATCTTGCAGTTTTTCTTTAAATTCATTTTGCAGTACAGCGGTGGTGCCTTGCGGTGATTTTAAAAGTGAAGAAATATGCTGATAACTGTTTTCACTCCAAAAAGCAACTGTTTTACGAAAAATATCGGGTGATAGTTGGTTAGAGCAGTTTATAAAATTCATAAATTTACCCCCTTAGAATAATTGTATTCACAAATTCTTGTAAAATGAACGGATTTTAGGTATAATGTTTTAGACATATAGAAGGTGTTAATGTGAAGAAATATTTTATATTAGGTTTATCGGTGTTGTTGATTTTAAGCCTTGTCGGTTGTAACGGGGTGCTTGTTTCAAACGGTAGTTCCTCGTTAGTTGATTTTAACGATTCGTCCTCACAAACCGTATCTTACGAAAGTGAGATTCAAGAATCTTCCGATGTGGAAAGCGAAGTTGTTACAGATTTTGATATAACTTTATCTTTTGCGGGCGATGTTATGCTTGCAAGTTTTAAAAATCAGAATTTTTCGGGCGGGTTTAACCAATATGCCGAAAAAGAGAAACCGTCATACTTTTTTGAAAAGGTTGCAAGTATTTTTCAAAAAGATGATTTTACGGTGGTTAATCTTGAAAATGTCTTTACAGATAATGATTTAGAAGAGGTTGAAAAAGACCACGACCCTGCTTATTGGTTCAGGTCTAAAACCGCTAATACCGAGATATTGACTGCGGGCGGTATCGAGGGTGTTTCACTTGCTAACAATCACACGGGCGACTATGGGAAAAAGGGTTATTCCGATACAATAAATGCTGTTAAAAAAGCAAAGTTAGAGTACGGCACATTTGGGAAAACGATGTATTATGAAAAGAACGGATTTAAAATAGCGGTTATCTGTTGCGGACTGTGGGGAGCGAGCAATGCCTCTGCAATTATTTCTCAAATCAAGGCAGAGGAAAAGAAAACAGATTATCAGATTATTTATTTCCACGGCGGTAAGGAAAGAATTTATGAGCCTGAAGAGTGGAAAATTGAGGCTTGCCGTAAATTAATTGATAACGGCGCTGACCTTGTAATCGGCAATCATCCCCACGTTTTACAGCCGAGGGAAATTTATAACGATAAAGAGATTATATATTCTCTTGGAAATTTCTGTTTCGGTGGAAACCGCAAACCTTTGAACCGAACAATTATTTATCAGATGAAATTGACAGTCGAAAACGAAACATTGAAATTAAAACAAAGCAGTTCTCAAATAATTCCCTGTTATGTATATACGGGAAATCTTAATAATTATCAGCCTGCCATTATTGAAGACGGCGAAATTAAGAATAAAATTTTAGATTTTATGGATTGGAAGATTGATTCACCTAACTAATGAGGTTAGTGTTGATATTTTATAAAAATCCAAGTATAATATAATTAGGTAAATATTTCAAACTTTATAAAATATTGGGGGCAATTAATTTGGATTGCGTACGATTTTTTGAACAGATAAAAGGTAAAAAAATTGCTATGTGCGGTATAGGTGTCAGCAACACTCCGCTTATAATGAATTTTCTCAGTAAAGGCGCAAAGGTTTATGCCTGTGACCGCCGAAGCCGTGAAATGATAGGCAGTATAGCCGACGAGTTGGAAAATGCGGGCGCTCAACTGCATTTGGGTGAGGGCTATCTTGATAATCTTGAAGTGGATATGATTTTCCGCACACCGGGTATGAGTTTTAATCTGCCTGAACTTGATATAGCCCGCAAAAGAGGTATTGCGGTTACAAGTGAAATGGAAGTGTTTTTCGATTTATGCCCTGCTACGATTTTCGCTGTAACAGGTTCGGACGGTAAAACCACCACCACAACCCTTATTGCAAAAATGCTTGAGGCCGAGGGTAAAAAAGTGTTTGTTGGCGGTAATATCGGAAAACCTCTATTGCCTGAAATTGAAAATATCACAAAGGACGACTTCGTTGTTGTGGAACTTTCGTCTTTCCAATTAATTTCAATGCGAAAAAGTCCTGATGTTGCGGTTGTTACCAACGTTGCGCCAAATCATCTTGATGTTCATAAAGATATGGACGAATATGTTGAGGCAAAGAAAAATGTTATTCTCCATCAGAATGCTTTTTCAAGAACAGTTCTTAATAAAGATAACGAAATCACTAACGGTTTTAAACCTTTTGTTCGTGGACAGTCTCTTTCTTTCAGTATGGAAACTCCGCTTAAAAACGGTGCTTGGCTTGCAAGTGACGGAACGATTCATATGTCTTACAGGGGTATTGATGCTCCTATTATGCATAAAAACGATATTGCAATTCTCGGTGACCATAATGTTGAAAACTACCTTGCGGCAATTACGGCCGTTTGGGGTTATGTTGGAATGGATGCAATTAAAAAGGTTGCTAAGGAATTTATGGGTGTTGAACACCGAATTGAATTTGTTAGAGAAGTGAACGGCGTTAAATATTATAACGATTCGATTGCTTCGAGCCCCACAAGAACTATTGCAGGCTTAAAGGCGTTCGACCAAAAGGTATGGCTTATTGCGGGCGGATATGATAAGCATATTCCGTATGAGCCCATGGTACCCTATGTGCTTGAAAAGGTTGAAAAACTGCTTTTATGCGGAGATACCGCTCAAAAGATTGAAGATGCAGTTAAAAATGATAAAAACTATAACGGAACACCCGAAATTATAAGGGTTAAGGACATCGCCGAAGCGGTAGAACTTGCAAATAAAAATGCAAAATCGGGCGATATTGTAACATTAAGCCCGGCTTCTGCAAGTTTTGACTCTTTCCCGAATTTTGTGGCAAGGGGTAATTATTTCAAGGAATTGGTGAACAAACTTTGACAGAAATTAAAGAACTGCTTTTCGCATTGTCAGAACTTGATGCTGTAGGCTCGGTTACTGATGCGAGCGATAAAGCGTATGAAGTGTTATCACAATATACACAAACACACAGAACAGATAATTTAACAATAATCGGCTTTTTAAAAGGAAAGGCCGATTATACTGTTATGCTTGACGCTCATATCGACCAGATTGCAATGGTGGTTACTGATATTGACGATAACGGATTTGTTACGGTCTCAAATGCGGGCGGAATTGATATCCGTGCTTTACCGTCAAGGGAAGTGACTATTCACGCAAAAGAAAAAATATCGGCGGTGTTTTGTGCAACACCTCCGCATCTTTCAAGCGGTGAAACTGAATATAACGATATCGGCGCAATTAAACTTGATACTCTTTTGGGCGCAAAGGCAAAAGAGGTTGTGTCTTTGGGTGATTATGTTACTTTTGGCGGAAACTGTTTTGAATTGCAAAATGGTTTGGTTTGCGGTCGTTCTTTTGACGACCGTGCGGCTGTGGTTTGCCTTTTGGAAGTTGCAAAAAGACTGTCAGAAAAGGAACTTCCCTGTAATGTTGCTTTTGTTTTGTCTGACGGCGAGGAATTGGGACTTCGTGGTATCCGCACCGCAAGTTTCAAGGTTAATCCCGACGAAGCGGTTGCAGTTGATGTGACATTCGGTGACGGAAAAGATATTTCTCTCGACGAATGCGGAAAGTTGGGACTTGGTGGTATGATTGGTGTATCCCCGAGCCTCGATAAAAATGTTTCTAAAAAACTTATAGATGTTGCAGAAAAAAATAACATCCCTTATCAGATTGAGGTAATGGGTGAGAGAACAAGCACTAATGCTGATATGATTGGTGTGAATCGTGAGGGTGTTAAGGTAACAACCCTTTCTATTCCTATTCGTAATATGCACACCGAGGTTGAAATTCTTGATATCAAGGATTTACAGTCGGTTTGTGATTTGCTCGTGCAGTATATTCTTTTGGGAGGTGCCAAGAATGGTTGAGTTGTTAGAAAAACTTTGCTGTCTTGACGGCACTTCTGGAGATGAAGATGCTGTAAGGGAATTTATAATCTCGCAAATTGACGGTTTTTGTGAATACAAAACCGATAATTTGGGTAATATTATTTGCTTTAAAAAAGGTAAAAAACAACCAATTAAAAAGGTTATGGTTGATGCCCATATGGACGAAGTCGGGCTTATTATTTCTTCGGTTACAGAGGACGGTTTTCTGAAATTCAAAACTGTCGGCGGAATTGATGTCAGCACGCTTTTGTTCAGACGGGTTAAAATCGGTGGAAAAATAAACGGTGTTATTTGCGGAAAACCGATTCATTTGGTTAATAGCGAACAGAGGAAAAAACTCCCTAAAGCCGATAGCCTTTATATTGATATCGGCGCAAAGACAAAACAAGAGGCGCTTTTAATGGTGTCTTTGGGAGACAGGGCGATTGTTCAAAGTGAATTTAAAGTTTCGGGGGATATCATAAAGGCAAAAGCCATTGATGACCGTGTCGGTTGTGCGGTTATTATAAAACTTTTGCAATATGAGGCCGAGTATGATTTTTACGCTTCATTTTCTGTGCAGGAAGAAATCGGACTTCGTGGCGCAAAAACGGCGGCTTATGGTATAAATCCCGATTCTGCTTTGGTGCTCGATGCCACTACTGCCGCAGATATTGCGGGGGTTTCAGAAGATAAAAGCGTTTGCAATTTAGCAAAAGGCGCAGTTGTATCTTTTATGGATAAGGCAACTGCTTATGATAAAAAATATTATAATGCGGCTATTAATAGCGGAATAATTTGTCAGCCAAAGCGTGCAGTTGCAGGCGGTAATAATGGCGGAAGTGTTCATTTGAGCCGTGAGGGTGTAAGAACCCTTGCGATGTCGCTTCCTTGCAGATATATTCATTCGTCTTCTTGTGTTGCAAATTTAAATGATGTGCAAAGTCTTTTTGATTTAACACAGTATATGCTTACGGGTATTTGTGACGGTAGTATTAAATGATAAGTTTGGTTAATGAATTGCCCAAAATTTCGCAGAATAATGCCGAAATAATAAAAATCAACTGTCTTTTTGATTGTTATGGTGCTGATAAAGACGTGCTTTTTTGGGTGCAGGACAACGGCAAAGCGGTTATTTCTATGACCGACGGAAATATGATTATTTATAATAACAATGCCGATTTTGAAGAACTTAGTCAGTTTGTAAAGGTGTTGTCACCTGTTTGTGTTTTCAGCGATATGAAAACCTTGGAAAATTTGGAACTTAATCCAGACGAAAACATAAATGTTATGTACCGTAAGGCAGCTATTGAGGGCGAGACGGAATCGGACAATCTGTCGAGCAAAGAAATTTATAATCTTCTTGATGTTGAGGGGTTGTCACTTCCCGAATACCCCTATTTTGCGGTAGATTATTGCAGACGGCTTAATATGGGGAATGCCAATTACTTTGCTCTTAAAGAAAAATGTGCGGTAATTAGTTTTAATACGGGCAATAAGGCGATAATTAACGGTCTTGCAAGCCACCAAAAAGGTTATGGCAGTGTGGCACTTAAAGCCATTTTGCAAAAAAACTACGGCAGAGATTTCTTGGTTTGCTGCCGTGATAAAGTAAAAGGATTTTATGAAAAGAACGGATTCGTTAAATTATATGATGCAGGATATTGGGTGAAAAAACAGTGAATATAACAAATTTTTTTGAGATTGATAATGAACTTTTAGAACTTGATAAAAAAGCGCTCGAAATGTGTAAAGACCGCTTTTGCGAGATTGACGATATTGCGGAATATACACAACTCAAAGTGTTAAAGGCGTTTATAAAAAACGGAGTTAGCGAGGCGAGTTTTGCAGGCTCGACGGGTTACGGCTATGACGACAGAGGTCGTGAAGTTTTAGAAAAAGTTATGGCGGACTGTATGGGCGCTGAGGACTCTTTGATGCGTCATAATTTTGTGTCGGGAACACACACTTTGACGGTTGCGCTTTTTGGACTGCTTCGTCCGAATGATAAGGTTTTGGTGCTTACGGGCAGACCTTATGATACTATCACAGGGGTTTTTGGTATTGACAGTGTAACCGACGGCTCACTGGCTGATTTCGGTGTTAAATACGGTCAGGTAGACCTGAATGAAGACGGTATGCCCGATATTCAAAAAATCAAAGAGGTTTTAGGAAAAGAAAAGCCCAAAATGGCATATATTCAGCGTTCTAGGGGTTACAGTACCCGACCGAGCTATAGAATTTCCGAAATAGAGGAAATGATTAAGGCTGTAAAAGAGGTTTCTCCCGAGAGTATAATAATGGTAGATAACTGCTATGGCGAATTTGTTGAAAAGCTTGAGCCTTGTCAGGTAGGAGCAGATATAGTAGCAGGCTCGCTTATTAAAAACCCAGGTGGCGGAATAGCACCTACGGGCGGATACATAGCTGGAAAGCGTGAGCTAATAGAAAAATGCTCATACCGCCTTACCTGTTCGGGTGTCGGCAGAGAGGTTGGAGCTACTTTAGGTCACAGCAGAGAGCTTTATTTAGGTCTTTTCCAAGCTCCCCATGTTGTAGGAGAGGCGGTAAAAACCGCCGTTTATACTGCGGCTCTATTTGAGCTGCTCGGCTTTGATGTAACACCCCGCTCTGATGAAATAAGAGGAGACATAATTCAGTGCGTAATATTAGGCTCTGCTGAGGGACTTGTAGCATTCTGTCAGGGAATGCAGTCGGGGGCTCCTGTTGATTCTTTTGTTGTTCCTGAGCCTTG